>JAFGVA010000235.1 GCA_016938235.1 Bacteroidales bacterium
AAGCTTAATATTCAAAGGCTCGCGATCCACAACTTCCTGGCGCTTTTTAATCTCACCAAAGTATTTTTCAACAAGAGGTTTTACTTCTTCTTTGGTGATGTCGCCTGCAATTACTAGAGTGGCATTATTTGGGCCATAGAATTTATCATAAAATTCCTTTACATCTTCAAGACTGGCATTTTTCAGGTCATCCATTTCACCAATAACTGTCCAGCTGTATGGATGTCCTTCAGGATAGATGTTTTTATTAATCAGGTAACTTGTGTGACCGTAAGGCTGATTATCAACTCTTTCTCTTTTTTCGTTTAACACTACATTTTGTTGATTTACAAAAGCAGAAGGAGTTAAAGTGTTGATCATGAAGCCCATTCTGTCAGATTCCATCCACAGCACTTTTTCCAAGGCATTTTTAGGAACAACTTCGTAATAAACAGTGTAATCGTAACTTGTGCCTCCATTCAGAGTACCTCCAACATCCTGAATTTTCTTGAAGAACTCGTCTTGTGGTACGTTCTCAGATTCCTGAAAGAGAATATGTTCAAAAAGATGAGCAAAACCGGTTTTGCCCGGTATTTCTCGACAAGAACCAACATGGTATAATATGGCTACGGCAACCAGCGGATCTGAGCTGTCCTGGTGTAAAACTACATCCAGCCCATTTTCAAGGGTGTACTTCTCGTAATCGATGGATAGCTTAGCGCTTTTGTCAGAACCGGTAGTACAACCGAAAGCTAAGAAAAAAGTAAGAATAATAATCCAACCAGGGTTGGTAGATAAATTAGGGAATTGTTTCATAGTTATTCATTTGTTTTGTTTGATATACTAAAATAAGGAATTCAATTCTATTTAACCATAATACCAAATTATTATTGTTGTTATTCTGTTTTTGCTAAATGATTTTATAAGCACCAAAACAATTTTTATGTTAATTTAAAATCTGATTAACTTCGAAATCAAATTTTGCAGCAGATGTCGACAGAAGATAGAGTTAAAGCAATTAAAACAGCATCCTGGATAGGAATTGGAGGGAATGCGATTCTGGCGCTTTTAAAACTATTCACCGGTTTTTTTGCAGATAGTCTGGCTGTTTTAGCCGATGGTATAGACTCTAGCAGCGATGTGTTGACATCGGTTATTACTCTTTATATTGCCAGCCTGTTGGCCAAACCCCCAAGTATAAAATTTCCATACGGTTATGCAAAAGCCGAGACCAATGCCACTAGCGCTTTATCCTTTATAATTTTTGTTGCAGGTATTCAACTAGGAATTACTGCCTTAAAGAAATTAATTTCGGGAGATATTCCCGAAATGCCTGATAAGTTTGCCATAGTGATAATGTTTATTTCGATAAGCGGAAAATTATTTTTGGCATGGCAACAGAATTTTGTTGGCAGGAAAGTTAAAAGTTCAATGCTTATTGCCAATGCTAAAAACATGCAGAATGATGTTTTAATTTCTTCGGCCGTTTTGGTTGGGCTTATTTGTACCTATGTTTTTAAACTACCAATTCTCGATGCCATTGCTGCATTGCTTGTTAGCATGTGGATTGTATGGGTGGCTGTTAAAATATTTCTCGAAACAAACCTGGAACTTATGGACGGGAATGTGGATAAAGTGGTTTATGAAAAGGTTTTCAGAATTACTGAATCGGTAACAGGTGTTAGCAACCCACACCGTATGAGAATTAGAAAAATAGGGCCTAAGAAAATGATAAGTGTTGACATAGAGGTAGATGGAAATAAAACCATTTCTGAAGGTCACAGAATAGCCCACGATGTTGAAGACACTCTAAAAAGAGAACTCGATGATGTTTTTGATGTGGTGATACACATCGAACCTTATGGCGATCATATAGAAGAAAAGGGTATAGGTATTTCACGCCAGGAGTTGGATAAATAGTAATTAAGTATTTTCGCCAAAGCTCTAGTTAGAGGAGATTAAAGCTCTTTATCCGGGTTATATCTTATATCAATACAACAGATTAGATTAAAATATCTTCATTATCTCCCAATCTTAAAAGATTTATTTTAGCAGGATCTGCTGTACCTAATTTATGTCGTGCATCAGCCAAAGGAATATGTTTTGCAGGAGGATTTAGCGGAGTTTCCTCGCCAAAATGAACTGTTCGTTTAGCTTCAATAATTTTTAACCCAACAGAGTCAACAGCTACCGGGTCAAAACCAACAATTAATCCGTTGTATTTCCAGGTAAATTGTTTATTGAAATGATGCGGACCTACACCATGAAAAAGCGGTGTTAACATAACCAAAATGTTTAACCGGGTTTTTTCTATCCGGTTGTCGAGTTTCCAGATAGCTGCCAGATCGGCACAAGAGTCACTGTGGTATGCCGAAGGCCTGTCGACAAACATAATGTAGTTTTTAAGCAGGCTGCCAACTCCCGACCAGGCATGGGTTCTCATGGGACGAACATTTATTAAGGCGGTAGATTTTTTGAATACCGGATTATCACGGATGCCGCGATCATCTATTCCGATATTATCTTCTGAAATTCCCACCTGCAGGGCATTTTCTTTTATTACTTGTTCCAGTTCAACAGGAGTTCGCAATTTGTTCCACACATTTGTCTTTATGCCTAAAATATCGTCTTTAGTAAGGATTTTTTTCCAGGCTTCTTGTGCATTGTTGGCATTGGTAAGTTTAACAATAGCTTCGTTAAGCATGGTTTGTAATACCTCTTTGTTTGCTTCTCCCTCTGAATTCAGAATAGATTTGTTTCGGATAAGAACTACTTTGGTTAAATTTTCACTGCTATGTCCAAAAAGCCGGATAGGGGAATTTAAAAACAATGCTGCACCAAAAGTTGCTGCTGTTGTGTCTTTTATTAGTTTTCGGCGAGAGATTTTTTTTGTAGTCATTACGGTTGGTTTTATAGTTTTTACTTGATATTGTTTTCAACTTTGGTGAGTAAGTCATCGACTTGCAGGTCTGATTCGGCATTAAATACAGCAAAGAAATAGTTTTCTTTTGTTTGCCATCCCATACTCTTTTCAGTCTTGTTCTCCGAAAAAAAATCATCATCTTCTAAATTATTTGAAAAGGCATCGGAAAAGGCTTTTTCTGCCTGTTCGGCATCCTCTTTTTCAGGGTATTGAATCAGTAACAGATAAAAACGGCTTTCTTTAGTTCCATATTTGGCTAAAACAGCATCTGTACTTTCATCTATGTTCAGGATGTTTTCAGCACTAATAAAGTAATAAGAATTAAGCCAGATGTAGTGATGAAAATAAACATATCCATCTTTTAAAAGACCTTCCTGTGGTAGTATTTCCAGTATCTGTGGGGTATTTCCTGAAGCTGTGATTTTGCGGTCAATATTTTCTGAGATGGCTTTAATAGCTTTTTTAATATCAGCGTTTTCATCATTTGCAACTACTGAAATAAAGTATGGCCCTTTCCAGAAAATCTGGGCTCCGGTGAAATATTGTGATCCCTGTCCAAATTCATGTTCATCAGTAGTTCGGGTATGAGCAAAAACGCCAAAAGCATCTTTATCTTTTTGCATATCAAATATTTCAACCCTTATTTCACTTCCCTTATTATTTATAAAAAGTCGACTTATTACAGAATCCATATTAAAAGAAATATAAAGCTCCGCACCTCCATCAATGTAGTCATAAAGTGTTTCGGTGTTGTAAAACTTCAATTCACCCTCGGTTGTCCATCCCGTGGGAGTATCAGGAAGCAAAACTTCCAGATTATATTCTTGCGAAAACATAGATTCCGGATTTAGAAAAAAAAGAAAAGTTAATACAAAAAGAAGGGAATGTTTCATAAATACTTTGTGTAGAGCTTGTTAGTCAAATCTACAAAGAATTTCCGAGTATTTTGTTAATCAGATGTTATAGATTTTGAATAGGCGACTGCTAATTTGAGTTTTCCAAAGTCGTATTCATCTTCCAGGAATTCTTTGAGCGCAGAAAGCTGTGTTGTTCCTACTTCGTCAATAGCAGATAGTATTTTCTCCAGGTCTTCTTTGGCCAAGAACCTTATTATTTCAAGTTCCCCCTTTTCAATATAATGAGCTATATGGCCTTCTATTGTTTGTAGAGTTAAAGATCTTTCCCTCGATATTTCTTCAATGCTTTTGCCCTGATTGTATAAATCAAATGTTAGTTTTTTGGTATCAACTTTGGGTTTTTTTTCTTTTTTGGGTTCAAGTTCAAGTTTATAGTCCGGGTGGTAATCAACATTGTTTTTAGTACAATATCCTTCTATTAGCTCAAGAATCTCAGCACCAAAAGTCTTAACTTTTGCTTTACCAATGCCCTTAATTTTCAATAGTTCTGAAAGCGAAGCAGGCATTTCTTCTGCAAGGGCAGCAATAGCTTTTTGAGTTAAGATTCTGTATGCAGGCACATTTTGTTCCCGGGCCAGGTTATTTCGCCAGGAACGAAGCACATCAAACAGAGCTTTATTTTCCAGGGTACTTTCATTAACAGGAGCATCTTTTGTTTTTGAGGTATTTGTTGGTAGATTTTCTATCGAAGCCAGAGCTCTTACCTCCAGAAATTTTTTTAAGTCAAAATCATTCAGAACCGATTTCATACAAGCCGTTTTTACACAGGCTTCCTGGTAAAGATTTTCAATGTATTTTTTAAAATCTTTTTTAACGTTTTTGTTATCTGTATCAATACGCAGAGATGTAATGATTGAAAAAATGCGAGTTTGAATTTTTTCATTAAAATATGCCGAGGCTTTAGCAATTCTTTCCTGAAGGAGGGCTTTGTTATTTTTCTCTTCTAAATTACTAAACAAAAAGTTTATTTGAGGATGAAATTTTTCTGCTACATCCTGTAATTCCGTTTTAACCCGTTTTTGCATTTCCTGAAACACTGGATTTAAATCTGTTAAAAGGGATGATGCATGTTCGTTGGCAATTTTTATGCATCCGAATATTCTTGACAGAAGTTTTTTAAAATCGAATAAATCCAGAATTATTTCTCTCTGAAAATCAATTTCAGCCTGTTTCAGTTTGTCCTGATTGGGAGTATTTCTGGAAATATCTTTAGAAAACTGATGTACTTCGTTATCGGTTTTTATGCTAAACTCTCTGATAGGTGTACTAAGAACAAGACCTTCTAATGTCCGGCATCTGCTAAGAGCCACATACACCTGTCCGTGAGCAAAAGATGCCTGGGCATCAATGATTGCTTTTTCGAATGTTAATCCCTGGCTTTTATGGATGGTTATGGCCCAGGCTAACTTTAACGGAAACTGAAAGAACTTGCCTACTACTGTTTCCTGAATCTCCTTGCTCTCGGGATTAATGGAATACTTACAATTTTCCCATTCGGTTCTACCAACGGCTATGTATTCGTTGTCTTCGGTACATTTTACAAGTATTCGATCATCTTCGTCGTCAATTTCTTCAATAATGCCTATTTTGCCATTATAATAGGCTTTTTCGGGCGAAGGATCATTTTTCACAAACATTACCTGAGCTCCCGGTTTCAGTAACAGTTCATAGTCAGTGGGGTAAGAGTATTCCGGGAAATCGCCGTTAATGCCGGCTTCAAATGTAAAAGAAGGTGTTTTAAGAGACGATAATTTCCTGAGGTTTAATTCCCTTGCTTTGTTATTGTGCGTAGTGAGTGTAATATACCCTTCTTGCTGGTTACCTTCAAAGCCTGGTATACATCTCGAATTTAGTTCGTCCAGGGTCTTTTCATCAATATTGTTTTCTCTAATTTTATTAAGGAGGTCAATAAATTTATTATCGCTTTGGCGGAAAATGTGTTTGAGTTCAATGCTTATATAATCGGTTTGTTGCAGTGCCCGGCTACCGTAAAAATAAAGGGTTTTATAATAGGGGCGTAGTATATTCCAGTCTTCGTCTTTTACTACAGGTGCCAGTTGTTGAATATCGCCAATCATGAGGAGCTGAACTCCGCCAAAAGGTTTGTATCTGTCGCGGTATTTTCTAAGCACATCGTCAATTCCGTCTAAAAGGTCAGCGCGAACCATACTTATTTCATCGATAATCAGCAGGTCGATTGATTTGATGATGTCTATTTTTGTTTTTGAAATTTTTGTATGTCCGGATGCAAATTGTGTTGTTGAACCAGTAATTGCTTCCCTTGGCAAATGAGGTCCGAAAGGCATTTGAAAAAACGAATGTATAGTAACCCCGCCTGCATTGATAGCAGCAACACCTGTGGGGGCAACCACAATACATCTTTTCGGACTGTTGGTTTGTAAATGTTTTAGAAAAGTAGTTTTGCCTGTACCCGCTTTACCTGTAAGAAAAATGTTTTTGTTGGTGTTTTCAACAAACTTATGCGCTAATTCAAGTTGAGGATTACTTACCATAAGATTTCTAATGTACAGGAAAAGTATACATTTTTGAACAAATTATAAAGTTGAATTTTAAAGAAATATAAAATTGACACTGGTTTGAATAGTAATTTATTGAACAGTGTAATATGAATAAAAATATTTTTATCTTTAATAAAGAAGTTTTGTTAAATACTTTAATTCATATTTTTATGGAAAGAAAAACAGTTTATGAAGATGAAAATTTACGATTAGAATTTGTTGAAAAGGGTCGTTATCTGCATGAAACCTGGTGGGGAAGAACCCCTGGAGAAACTTTCAAGAAACTATTGGATATAATTGTTAAGGAGTTAAAGACGAATAATGCAAATGGTTTATTGCTTGATGCCAGGGAACATAAAGGCTTAGGGCCTGATTCGCAAAAACTGGCTGCCGAAACCATAGGTAATTATGCAAAAGCTCATGGTAGTTTAAAAGAAGCGATTATTGTACCCAAAGATGTGTTTTCTCAATTTTCGGTTGAGAACTATTCAAAGAAAATTAAAGAAACAGAAAATCCGGTTACTACACAATTTTTTGATTCTGTAGAAAAGGCAGAAAACTGGTTACAGGAATAATGCAAATATATCGGAAGAATACTTTAATTACCTTTTTGTTGTGTTTAATATATAACAAACAGATTTCTAAGTTGTAGAATAGTCTTAAGATATGGACTCCTGAATAAAATTGTTCAATTTTTATTCAGAGAAAAACTTAATTGGAATTATGGATTTAAAATTCTCGGCGAATGAACTCCAACAATTTCGCAACAATGAACAAATTGTCAGGGAAACAGCAGAACAGGTAATTAAAGATTTTTATTTGTTTGGGCTTGATGTAAATTTTCCTGAAAATATACATTGGGCATACGATGAACTCTACCACCAGTTATTAGCTCATATTGATCGTATGTTATCTCTTGACGATAAAAAACTGTTGGCCTTGCTATACCAGATAGATGTTTCTGAAAAAAAAATTCAGGTGGAATCACAAAACCAGCCCGAAAAATCATTAGCTGTAGTTGTAACTGAGCTGATTCTCGACCGGGAGTTAAAAAAAGTACTTACCAGGCTTTACTTTAAGAATTTGACGGATAAATAAAACAAATCCAATCATTCCTATACTACCAGGAATAATTCAATAGGCAATCGCACAAATTTCTTTCGATTAATTTAATATTTATTCAAAGTGGTTTTTAAAAAATTCGCTAACTTAAATATTGATAATAATTAGTTTATTAATATAAAACCAAATTTTATGTTACCAGATATAAACAGACCCGAATGGGGGAAGCTGATAAAAGGGGAAATAAATCCCGATCTTTCCAGCTTCTCGCTTAAAATGAAAATTAATTCATCAAGACAATTCTACAAAATGGGTCGTCTGAAACTCGAAGATGCTGTTAAGGAACTACATGAACTTTGCGTAAAATACGAAAAAATTTATGCCGCCGATCTTGAAAAAGTATTCACCGCAAAAACCATTAAGCCATGAATATAAAAGCAATAAATAAACTGTGCTCAATCGATGAGGTTAAACAATTGATATCCGCGGGCAAAATACTTGTTCTTGCCGGAAGCGAAGCTGCATTAAAGAAACTACCTGCCGGAAACTGGATTGGAGGAACTATTCCCTATTTTATGGATTTGAAAGGTGGAACTTTTTCAAAGGATCAGGTATTTGTCACTGATTTGACAGATTCTTTGAAATCGTATTCGATAAAAGCCTATACCACTAATACATTAAATGATATTATTACCGACAGGTTTGATAATGGCTTTACCTATGTTTTAATACCGGGCTTTAGTGAGATGCATCAAAAATATGGCATGGGTGCCGAAAATACCGAAGGCTTGTTTGATGCACCTATTGTTGGCTGGATTACTGGAATTGACTTAAACGACTTAGGCAAAGATTCTCCTAAGGTTGTAAACGGTGAAGACATGACTATTGACGATAATCTTGCTGTTGCTTTACACGTTGAGCTTGAGGAGGGTAAAATGGCCAACCTTGAAATACTGAATATTTTTGAGCAGGCAGACGGCGATACAATTGTTTTCGAGGAAGATGGTTTTGCCTGCAAAAACTGTTTAGTAAACGGAAACGTTAAGAATTTTGCCGAATATCTGCTGGAGAAGAAGATTGATACAAGGTTTCCGCTTGTTGCAAATTACTCCGGAGCCATGATTAATATTAGCTTCCAGGAAGTTAGTGAGGACAATAAAGAAGTTAAGTTTTATGCTCCGGTACGAAAAAATGTTGAATACAAACTTGCCCGGCCCGTAGAAAATTACATTTCTCAATTCACAAAAATTGTTCCTGCAGGCGATAGCAGTAAAGATATTGTCATGTCCTGCAACTGTATACTAAACTACTTGTATTCTGAGTTGGAAGGTAAACAAACCGGAGGTATAACCGGCCCGATTACTTTCGGAGAAATTGCTTATGTGCTTGTAAATCAAACCATGGTATATCTAAGCATAGTATAAAATCCTGAGACAAAGTAAATGATGCCCTGCAGTTTTTTTGCGGGGTATTTTTTTGAACTAAACAAAGAAATGCCCATCTACATCTATTGTCGCTCTGGTAGCCGCACTTCTAAAACAGTAGCATTATTACAGCAATTAGGTATTAAAGAGATTGTAAAGCTTCAGTATGGTTTGATTGATTGGCAACGATCGGGGTATTCCCTCAGGCTTAGGCATTAGCTAATCGATTATTTGACATTAAACGGGCTCAGTTTTTTGAGCCATTTTTGTTTTTTCAAATTTAAAAAAACAGCACCTCTAATCTGGACATTAAGTTAATTTATTGCTAAATTGTATAAGGAAACGCTAAAATTCAGTAAAATGAAAAGCCTGGGCTATTTGTTAATCATTTTTATTTCAAGCATACCAACATTATTATATTCCCAAGTAAAGGTAAAAGATTTCAGTTCAAAAGAGAAACCTCATTGGGTACTCCAGCAGGAGGATAAGAATATTGTATGCCAGGGAATTAGTTCTACACTCGAAGAATCAAAAAAAATCGCTTATGATTCTTTAAAACGCCGGATGGAATATTTTGCAATCGACCGAATATTAAAGAATAATACCTATTTCAAGGATGCCGGATTTGATTTGGTGAGTCTTACTGATTTTTTTAAAAGCTCTGAATATTATCAACAAGTGAATGAAGTCGAGCTTCACGACTTTTACTGGGAAAATCAACTAAACAAAAATACCCGGAAAGAGAGTTTTCAGTATTTTATTAAATACCCGATGACTGTATCTGAGCTTGGCGTAAAAATAGATGCTTTTGCAAGCAATTTGGAATTATCGCTAAAATTAGATACGCTAAATACACGCATTGAAAACTTTAAATCGGTGGATGACCTGGACAGTATCTGGAAGGAGCTGATGTCTTTAAATTCCCGTTTCGAAGATTCGGATGAGCGAAAAACACGATGTGAGGAGCTTTTATTAAAAACGGAAGGAAATATTGACAAGATTGAAATAAAGGAGATGATGAATATTCCGGGCAAAATTATAGTGACCCTGACTTACAACGAAAGGGGTTTGGAAATCTCAAAAAAACCTGTATTTAGATCAGGTTGTGCTTCATCAATAAAAACCGAGCATTTCAGAGATCAATGGTCTATTTTTTACGACTATAGTTCTTGTCAGGCATCAAAATCGATTGAAATCGAAACAGAATTTGAAACATCGTATAAAAAGATTACCCAAAAATTTGAAGTTCCGGTTAACCAGGCCAAAGCAGAGGTAAAAATGAGCAATACCGATATTGTTGTTAAAAACAACCGCACCATTACATTTTTTGTTTCTTCATCTTACAGGGGAAATGTGGTGGTTGACAGAATTACCATAAAGTACAACAATTTGCATTTTACTGATACCCCCTTACAACAGTTGCTCGATGGACCAGGCTTATACGATATCTCCTTTACCCTGCCACCCGATTTTGATAAAATAGAAATTGAAGATACTGTGCGGGGAGAATTACAATTTCATATTCAGAAAACAGGGGAGAAAGGGGTATTTAAGTTTTATAACCACAAAATTAATAAAGAGTAATTTTTTGTTTTCAGGATTGGGTAGCTCGTTTAAAGTCTACCAATTCACCATGTAATAAGCCAATTTTAAGGTCAAGCGAAAAGCGAACAGGAATGTTTATATGCCCTTTTGTTATCCAGATACTCATGGCATCCGATGATTTGAAAAAATAACCAATTACAGTTTCGGGTTTAACAACATAGCATTCAAGTATACCGTATCTTGTATAAATTTTTTGTATTCCGTGGTAACTGATATTTAAATCCCAGACTTCATCATTAAAAAACGAGGTGATGTGAACACTTTTGTTTTTATCAAGCTTAAAAGGAATATAATTTACCCTGTACATATAAAATCCTGTTAACAGGTCATAAATGTTTTTTGGTACGATAAAAGAATCGATGTTTGCACTGTAAACCAAAGAGGAATCTTCCCGGAATGTGTGGTTATAATAGGTTGTATTAATATCCTTATAGTTACCTTCAATTAAGGTTCTTGAATCGGAAACAGGAAGACCAGTACTTGTATCCATGCAAGCTTCGTAGCGATATTGAATGTCTTTAAAATATTTTACAATGCCGGTGCTTTTTGCTTCAGCAATAATATATGCATCGCATGTATTTATTTGAGTATTGAATTCAAGGTGTGCAACCCCAATTTTTAGTAATCCATAATACAAGTTAAAATCGAAAGATTCATTCGGATAATAGGGTATCTTTTCCTGGAGTAAGATTGTACTTGAGGAGGCAGGCAATAATAAAAACAGCAATGCTGAGAAAATGGTTTTCATAGCATAGTGTTTTAATACCGGTCTATTTTGCGATGTTCTTTAGCTAAATTTACGGTTTTAATGGCTGAAATAAAAGAGAGAACATATTATAATTATCGTTTGGAAATCAAATGGCATAAGTCCAATAATAACTCCATTATTTCGGATTAAATCAGAAAATTAGTTTATTTGTTTATTTCAATGTGAAGTACAGAAAATATGCCGGAAGAATTTTTCAAAATCATAGATGTTATTGCTGTATTTCAGATACTTGTTTTTATAATTATTCTTTCGAGGAGGAAGAAAATGAAAGATTCCTCCCGTTTATTTTTAATCATTTTTCTGGTTTCAATAGGTATTTGTTTAGCCGATCGAATTCAATTCTTTTACAGGGCGTTTTTGTTTCAAAATCAGTTTCCACATTTCTATAACAGCGGCGATACATTTATGCTGGTATACCTGCCTGCTTTATACTTATATATAAAGTCGTTTACTTCTCCGGGTTTTAAACTCAGCTTGCGGTATTTGTGGCATTTTTTCCCTGCCATTGTTGTTTTTCTGAACCTGTTTATTAATTACTATATACAACCGATAGAAATAAAATACGACAGGCTTCGCGATGCAGAACCATTTTACATGAAAGATTATCAACTTTATGTTTTATTTGGTTTTCATATCCTTCAGACTCTATATCTCTTCGCAATAATATTCCTAATTAAAAATTATCTGAAACACATTAAAGATTCTTATTCGAATTACAACTCGATACAAATTTCAATACTTTATTTAATTCCTCTTGCTGGTATTTTATTGCGAATTCCGGATATGATTGCAATACTATTCAACCTGAATATTTCCATTCAGATTGATTATATACTTGTGGTTTATGCAGTCTTAATTATTTATATAGCATACCGTCAACCTGAACTATTTTTGCAGACCATACGTTTTGAACAAAAATCTCAAAAGATGGGAGTCAATTTAGCTATCCAGGAAAAGCTTTCCCAACTTATGAAAGAGGAGAAATACTATATGGATTCTGGCATAACACTTACCGATTTAGCCGATAGATTAAAAGTATCGGCAAGGGAACTATCAGCGGTTTTAAACAATCAATTCAAACTTTCTTTTTTCAATTTCATTAATAATCTTCGCATCGAGGAGGCAAAAGAGATGTTGTCGGATCCCAATAATAAAGATACAATTCTCGAAATTTTATACGAGGTTGGTTTTAATAACAAATCAGCTTTTAATAGGGTTTTTAAGGAGAAGACCGGCTTAACTCCCACAGAGTATCGTAACCAAGTCAGTACTTAATTTTTAAAACGATGTAATTGTTTTATCACTTGTAAGACTTGATTTAAGTCTTTGAATTCCATAACTTTATTTTTGCGTTTACGACCAACAAATCCAATCAGAGAATATGCAAGTCTCCGGGCAATCGAACCAAAATGATGCATTTATTAGAAAGCTGTCACAAATTGTTACCGACAATTTTCAAAACGAACAATTTGGTGTAAGCGAATTGGCAAAGATTGCAGGCATAAGTCGTTCACAATTACACAGGCGACTTAAGCAGATAATTAATAAATCTGTTAGCCAGTTTATTTGTGAGATCAGACTCAAATCAGCCTATAAACTAATCGATGAAAAAGGGATTACCGTATCTGAAGCAGCTTATTCAGTAGGATTTAATAATCCCTCGTATTTCAACACCTGTTTTACCAAATATTATGGATTCTCACCAGGCGAATTTAGGAAGGGATTTCATGATAGCGAAGCAGAATCATTTAATGACCAGCAGACTAAAAAGAAAACTTATAAAAGAAAAAAGCAACATGTTATTTCTATTGCGGTATTAATGCTTATTGTGGCTATCGTTTTAGGTATTTACACTCATTTTAGTAAAGATAACTCTGTATCTGATAAGTCCATTGCTATTCTGCCATTTGACAATTTAAGTTCTGATCCGGAAAACCAATATTTTGCTGATGGTATTGTGGAAGATTTGTTAACCCGGCTTTCCAGGATTCAGAATCTTAAGGTTATTTCAAGAACTTCTTCCGAAATGTTCAGGAATAAAGGTAGTAAATCTATACCCGAGATAGCTTCTATTTTGGGAGTAAGCTATATTCTTGAAGGTTCTGTTCAGCGGGAAAACGACAAAATTAAGATTAATGTGCAGTTAATTGATGTGAATACTGATAATCATATCTTATCAGAACAATATGAAAGAAAACTGAAAGATATTTTTAAGTTACAGGGCGACATAGCCAATCAGATTATTAATGAGTTATCAGTGTATCTTACTGAAGAGCAGGTTTCTGAGTTGCATAAGGTTCCAACAACAAATATGGAAGCTTTAAATTACTACCTTATAGGATTTCACCAGTATTGTAATTGTTCAAAAGAAAAAGCACTTAAAAGTATTGAATATTATAAAAAGGCCATTAAAGCTGATAGTAATTTTGCATTAGCTTATGCCGGGTTGGCTGGCTCATATACCTGGATGACTCAATCTTATTGGATTGAAGACGAAAAAAGAGGAAGAGACACCGCAGTTTTTCTTGCTAATAAAGCACTTGAAATTGATAAAACTATTGGGGAGGCACATGCCGTTTTAGGAACTATATATCAGGACATTGACTTTAATATGTCGGCTGCTGAAAAGGAATTCCTAAAAGCAATTGAAATCAATCCAAACAGTGCACAATCTTATAAAGAATATGCTCAGTTTTTAAATATTAATTTGAGAACTGTTGAGGCGCGGGAAAATATTAATAAAGCGTTAACACTAGATCCCTTAAGGTGGAACATTAGAAATATAAGTTGCATCCTATATGAAGATGAAGGAAAATACGATGAAGCTTTTGCTGAGAATAAAATATGTCTGGAGCTTTTTCCTGAGCATATTACATCCTGGAGCCGTCAATTTGAATTATACCTGGGGTTAAAAGATGAAGAGTCAGCATATTATGCATACAAAAGATTAAATGAAATCACAGGTACATTTACCGAAGAAGAAATAGATAGTTCATATAATCATTCCGGTATTCAAGGGCTTTTACACCTTGAATTAAAAATTGAATCTGGAAATGTTAAGAAGGCTTTCCTGCATGCTATGCTGGGAGAAAATGAGAAGGCTATTGAAAATCTTAGTCTTGCTGTAGACAAGAAACAAATTCATCCTGAAGCTTTGCATTCTTTTATTCATTATAATATAGAACAAAAAATTGATCCCAGGTACAATGAATTACGAATTAAATTGGGGTTACCTGCTATTCCAAATTAATCATAAGCTCATAAATTTTCTTCCATCTTCCTTTTACTATATTATTCTTACTTACAACATAAATAGATGTATGCAACATCTGATGCAAAAAACTTGAAAGCTTTTGCAACATGATTGTTTTATTCTGCCCTCCTGTCCACTGTAATTTTACTTTCCTATAACAAAATGGTTATTAAATACTTAATAAAATCAATTGCCATGAAAAAACGTATTTTATTAATAAGCTTATTACTTTTTTCAATCCTGGCATATTCGCAGTGCGATTATGCTTTTGGGAAATGGAATACTACGCATTCTGCAATGCCGAGTGCACGATCAAGTTTTTCAGCTATTGCCTATCACGATTCAATTTATGTTCTTGGTGGTTTTCGAAATCTGGCTGCACCGGAAAATGTAAGCTCTGTTGATGTTTATATTCCTGCAAGCAATACCTGGTTAACAGGAGTAACTGAATTTCCTTTTCCGCGGGGATGTATGAATGCATGCCTGATTCGAGATAAAATTTATGCATTTGGCGGTTCACGAATAAGTGGAGGTGGTGAAAGTTATACTGCCTACGACAGTTTACATATATACAATATAAAATCAAATACCTGGGAAAGAGGGCAATGTTTACCGGAGGCATTGGCTTATTTTGCCGCTGATACATTAAACGGAAAAATCTATGTTGTTGGTGGTGGGGGTTCCGGATATGTTATGAAAAGCACCTTGTATTTGTACGATCCCGAATTGGACGAGTGGACTCAAAAAGCTTCATTGAGCGCAGAGCGATGGGGAGCATCCGCACGCTCCTGGAATGGAAAACTTTATCTTTTTGGTGGCTATACCGGATCAAATTGGACAATCACAAAAAGTTTAGAAGTATACGATCCTGTAACTAACGAATGGACTGAACTCACTGGTTCGACCATCCAAAGAACTAGTATGGTAATGTATCTATTTAATGGGCAGCTTTTTGTAATGGGAGGTTATGAGTCATCCACCAGCAATCAGACTAAAATAATTTCACGATATGATATTGCTTCAGATACCTGGTTCAACTTTTTTCATGAGGGTGACAATATGCCTGAGGGAAGAAGATTATCAGCTTCTACTGTTCTAGATGATAAACTTTATTTTTTTGGTGGAGGTGCCGCTGATATTATGGGGAACGCATGGTCCTATACCTTAAAAAGTATTTCCCAAGTGAAAGAAATACAGGATTCTAATCTAGTAACAGAAAGTATTGAACTTGATTTTGACGATTTTTTTTCATCTACGCTTGACGATGTGATTCAATACAGTATTTGTGACGGATATGACGAGGAGATGATAGATGTATCCTTAGAAAATTCAACACTAACAATAGATAAGTTAAGTTCAACAGAAGGCAATACTGAACTATCGGTAAATGTTTTTAATTCGCTCGATACTGTTAGTTCAAACGTGTTTACTATTGAATTACCCGGAAACAGTCAGATTCATTTTGAAAATGCACATCAACTAAGGGTCTATCCCAATCCGGCATCAAACATGGTTTCTATAAATTTTGAAATTACCCACACAGCACAAGTTATTTTAAAAATATACAATCTGCTTGGACAGAAAGTGGAACAGATTGATTTGGGTAAAAATACCGCTGGAGTCCACAGCTTTGAATGGAATGTAAAAAACTACAACGAAGGGCTGTATTATGTTGTAATCGAAACAGGAGGTTCTGCCTCTGTTAGCAAATTATTAATCCAACATTAACCATTAAAATTAATTAATATGAAAACTGTAAAATCAATCGTACTTTTTATTGTTTTAATCACTTTCTTTTCATTTTGTGAACATGATGAGCCCATTACTTCTGAATGTTTCGGTAATGGTGAAGGTGATATTAACGGGCCAAATTTGTGTAAACATCAAAACAAACATGGCCTTGTTGACTTTGTGGCAGAAGAAAACGCTATTAATGTAATTCTGGACGGAATTATTTCATCCTTTAAAAACCAGGATGCTTCAACGCTAATTTCAATGCTTTCTGATGATGTTATAGTATTGGGTTCGGACCCGGAGCAGGTATTTAATAAAGATCAAATAGCTGCCGGTTGGAGTTATATTCTTGAACAGACTCCCTTAATATTAATTCCCGTAACAGAAAGGCAGATAGTTATATCTGCTGACGGTCATTCGGCAACTGCGGTAGAACAATACAACATGCCTGAAGATACCTTTTCAAATGTTGTCTTCAGAAATGCATACCACCTGGTAAAGCAAAAAAAAGAATGGAAAATTATTTGTTGGAACGGTGCTTGTATAATGAGCGATGATGACTTATTAAAACTTAATGAAATTCTTGGTGAATAAAATATCATTCACAAAATTGTTGTAGCACCAAATGATATGTATTTCTGTCGGGGTTTGTTAGCGTTTGTAAATAATAGTTAGGGCAATTGTTTGTCTGATACGTGTAAATGGCCAATTTAATAGGTTTACTACACGTATCTTTTTTATTAATTAAAAAATGGTCCTATTTTCCGTAAATGTAAAAAGTTGGACGTATTAATAAATCATAATAATAATCTTTGAATCTGAAACCCGGAAACTAAAGTTTAATACCCTGGAAATCATGAAGTTTATTTCAAATTTTAACCGAGGATTTTTGAGCGTTGCCAGCTTGTTGATGATAGTAATGATATTTACAATGAGTTGTGAAGAACCGCTGATTATTCCCAATAATCGCGATTTGTTTTTCCCTATTGGTAGGGTAAGTGCTTTAAATAATACTGTAAATATTGATGCTGGTATCTCTGACCAGGATTATGAAATAATTTATGATGACTGTGGAGGATATTGGTATAAATTTAATTCTTCACTGTTTTCTAAGAAATCAGAATTAGTCGTTGATTTTACAAGAACAAACCGGCAGCCGGTTAAATTCTTTGATGATAGGGAGCTGGAAAAATGGACTAAATCGTCTTACTACATTGATTCTGACAACGACAAAATACTAAGCAAAGCGCAGGAAATTACAGAAGGATTAAGTACCAATTTTGAAAAAGCACAGGAAATTCAGCAATTTGTAATTGCTCATTTAAAATTCGATCCTTTATACAATCGTTCGTTCGAAATTATAGCTTCAAAAACGCTCGATGAGGCCCAAGGTACATGCATGAACTTTTCAAGATTGTATGTGGCATTATGCCGGGCTGCAGGAGTACCTGCCAGAACAATCTGGGGTATTGTATACGGCCATGAAGACGATGGAATATACGATTACCATCACCAGTGGGCAGAGATATGCGATATTGACGGTATTTGGCATACCTGTGATTTTAATTACACGAAAGTATATTTTAATAACAACATGAAATACCTCGATTTGATTTATGCTCCCGAAGAAAATACGATAATCAGGAATAATAAAAATTGGACCATTTTACTTAAGGACCTGAAATACCTCGAAGATAATTATCCTGTTACTAAAGATGGAAGAATAGGTTTTGAATTGACATCTGACAATCGCCCCGATTCAATGGTAGTTGAGTATATGTATAAGTTTTAGTAAATAGGAGGTTTTAAGTTTGTTAGATGAGATATATTTTCAAAAAATTTCGTTTTCAATATAATTTAAGAATTGTTAATACAGCGTAGTTTGTAACTAAAGTTTGTTTTAATTATATCACTGATTTTTGAGCTTCAATAATGTTTGTAAAAAAACTTCAGTTAACGGGATTTATTTTTCCACTAAAATTTTTGTCACACTGCTGTATGTATCGTTGCTTATTCGCATTATATACAAGCCATTTGGGAAATCTGATACATTAATTTGAGATAGAGATGATTTATTAAATACTATTTCTTTCTTTAGTACCTGCCTGCCAGTAATATCAATAAGTTCAATTGTGTTTTTTTCTGTATTACTAAAAGGATTTTGAATGGTTAGAATGTCCTTTGCCGGATTCGGATAAAGGATAATTTCTGAATGCAGATGTTCCTCGACTGGGGTAATACCGAACAAAGAGTTTATAACGCCTCGTGCTTCAACGGAATATTCCTCAGTCGCAAAGCCTATACTGATATATCTGATAGTTCCGGATTGATCGATAACAAATAGGTGATCTGGAGAAGTTCTATAGTCAGTCATCGCTATGGCTCCATCAACAAGCATTTTAAAGCCAAGATTATTTTGGTCTTTAAAATCTGAAACCTGCGAAGTAGTACCGTTCCAACCATCAATACCTATTACCACAAAATCATCTCTATTACTAAAATATTTATAGATTTCTTTTTGAACATTTTTGGAATTTGAATGACAATGCGCACAATCATACCCAAAGAAAAAGATTACTACTACTTTACCTATTTGATCAGATAATTTGAAATCCTGTCCTTGTAAATCTTTTAAAGTAAAATCAGGAGCTTGTGAGCCTATTTCCTGTGCGCTAATTGATAGACTCATTATTACAATAAATATGAATGTAATTCCCAGATGTTTCATTTTTAGTTTCATAACTTCTTGGTTTAATTAAAATCTTGTTGTTAATCTCATTTCAAATCCCTGAAAATCAAGAACATCATAGCAAACGCCAGAGGTACATGAGGGGCCTCCTCTTCTTTTTCCAACAAATAGCTGGGCTTTATTATGCTTATCAATTTCATGTGATATGCTTACAGAAGGATAGATATTTATATTTTTTTCGCTGTTCTCAATAAAATTAGGATCTGCTGTAGTTTCAATGAATCCTGTTATACTGAAGCTACCTGATTTTGATAGTGTATAGGAAAAAAGGTGATTAAAGAATTTAGAATTTATTGAACCTGATTCACTTAATACATATTGTGTTTCGATATCAAATGTTGAGGTATATTTATTATGATAAAGGTCTAATAAGATTCCTGCAGTATACCTGTTTGGTTCTCTTTTAAGCGGATCTTCGGTATAATCTGCTAAAAAACGTAATTGATGATCGGAGAAAATGTTTAATAAAAAATCGGCATAAAACTCTATATAGTTATACTTGCTATTTGTTGTACTGTTTTGTGCAAAACTATGGTTAACAGTTAACATATTCAGATTTGGAAAAACATACCAAAATTCAGCCTGGTAGCCAATCTCATCATTTATAAGTGGTACATGGGTCGAACGGTTCAGCAATCGCGAGCTATGTTCCTTAATCAAGGTTGGAGGGTCGTTAATTCCTCTTCCGAGTATGAAATTCTGATAATCTTTAAGCTCAAAAGTAAAACCTGTTTTGGAGCCTGCATAACTAAGAGCTGCATATGCTCCATACGATTCACCAGCACTGAAATTTAACATATTCTCTATTGAATCGGCTTGTTGTGCTAATTCTGCATAAAGGTTAAAACTCTTTATTTTTCCGTTGTAATAAACAGAATTATAGTTGTTTATGGTTGATGTGAGATTGTGACTCATCAGAATTAAACCGATTGTATGGTTTTTTAGGCGAAAGTCTAATTCTCCTGCCTCAACATTATCAGCTCTTCTATCATTTTCAGGAATTGTCGGGGGAAGTTCTACAGATAAGACCTTTCCTCGTAAAAGTTTAATTCCAAAATATTTAGAACGATATTTAACAGAAATGCCTTGTAGATCTTTGTAAAAACCGTAACGAATTCGATAGCCTCTGCTTTCATATATCGAGGATGGGATTTCGTAATTTCGTAATAACAATCCCCGGCCCAGGGTGGTGTAAATATTACCGGCTTCAAGAGTTAACTTTTCCGAAGAATATTGAACTTTGTACTGACTTAGTTCGGTATAGTTTTTGTCTTCTCCATCGATCCGGGGGTAGAATTGTTCAACCCGCGAAAACAAACTTAAATTTTTATATTTATATGTCAGGTTTATCTGGTTATACAGTGAGCTTTGATTTTTTGGTTCCAATCCGGGAATATTTCCCAACTGATATTCTGCCATACTGTTTAGTCTAAGCTGGGCAAAAACAGAACCTGGCATGAGAAATGAAAGAAATAATATAATGAAATGTTTATTTCTCATCCTTTGCTGAATCAATGATGATTTTAATTTTACTCTCAATTATTTCTTCATCTCCCGAAATATAACCTTCATGCAGGTATAATACTTTTTCGTTTTTATCTAAGATCACCAGTGTTGGAAAAGAAGTAATAAGAAGGGATGACATGATAGACTGATCGGTATCGAGAATTATAGGGTAATTAAATCCCAGGGCTTTTGACATGGGTTTTACTTTTACCAGGTTTCTTGGGCTATCTTCATTAACTCCAATAAAGCTAACACCATGTGTCTTATATTTTTCAGATAATTCAGCAAGCTTTGGCACTGATTTTAAACATGGTTTGCACCATGTTGTCCAAAAATCAAGCACAATAATGTCTCCATCAGCCTGATTTTCAATTGTTGTTATATTACCGTCGATATCTTTAACAGGCACATTAAGCACCGATTGTGCATTTAAGTTGTAGGTAATATTTCCTAATAATAATAGAATTATAAAGTAAAGTTTCATTTTTAGCTATTGTTTTCTTGTTGTATCTACCAGTTTTAAACGGGCAAATAAAACAAGCAAAGTTTAAGTAATCTGATAAATTCTGTTTACCAGTATGAAGATAAAACAAGTTGTTTCATAAAATGTTTAGCTTAGGAACAGGAGGAAGAGCAAAAAACCTTTTAATCTAAAGAATTCCTCGAGGCTCTGCCTCGGGGTATAGAGGAAAGTTTGAAAACCTAAAGGTTTTCATGACGCTTTGAAAAA
>JAFGVA010000236.1 GCA_016938235.1 Bacteroidales bacterium
ACGATTATTTAAGCTAAAAATCTTATTTAAAAAACTTTATAAAAATTAATTACTTAAAAAATTTGGATTACAACATAGAAGTTACAATGAACTTAGATGTGAGAACTGAGTCTCGAATAACCATCTAACCCCCAGTGTTTTATATCCGCGTGTTAGGTGTAGGCGTTATGAGTTCAATGCTATCCTTACTTATTTCTTGAATAAAATCATCGCCCTCATAATAGTATCTAGTCGGATATGGATGTGTCTCAATTATTGGGTATTTAATATTAATCTTTGAGTATAATTTCAAGTTGTCAAAAACATTATCACCAAACTGATCAGATATAAGCAATAAATCAATATCAGACCACTCATGTGTCATGTCTCTCGCTGCTGATCCAAATAGTAGTACTTTATGAAAAGTCAATCCATTAGCTTTGCAGTCATTTAGAAATGAATTAGCTGTATTTATTGCAGATTCTCTAGTAACCATAATCTTAAATTTTGTGTTGAATCAAGAATCGAGACAGTAAACTACTCATTACAAATATTATGCATCTTAGTCAGATAATCAGGATACCGACCTTCTAATTGAAATCGGTTTAAGTTTAACAGGAATTCACTCTTTTCGTCATCAAGTTTAATCGGGGTAAAAGAAAGCAAATAAATCAGGTTGTGAGATCTGGGAGGAACATTTGACTCATTATGAAGAATCCATAATGCTTTACATATCTTCTCAATCACCAGATGAGCAAAAAATAAAGATTGCAAATAATTCTTGCCTTTGAATAAAGTATCTACCGCAGTCCAATCATCTTCAGCTTGTGTTAACCAAAAATCTATATGTTCCTTTTTTGTTCTCATAAATCAAAGATAACTCTCTTTTTGATGATTCGAAATCTTTGCAGAATGTTTCCCACGCTTACACCTAACTTGCAAATTGGTTAACAAAATATACAATTTAGTACCAAATGTAAAATATTAAATTGTAGATGTCAAATGAGATAAAATGTCAATAAGAAATCGAGTGGATTCAATGAATCTAACTAAGATGGAAAAGTTAAAAAACACCATCTGTATATTGAAAAATAAAAAAGCAATTGAGTTTTGTTATCTCACTAATAACTTCACTTCAATTGCTTGTTTTATAGTTTATTAAAGTGATCCCACCGGGATTCGAACCCAGATCATCAGAACCGGAATCTGACATTCTATCCATTGAACTATGGGACCTAATATTTAAATAATATATTTTACAGCATTTCTTTCTACATTTTATCATATTCATTTAATAATCGGAGCGAACCCAGATCATTAGAACCAGAATCTGATATTCTATCCTCCCGATAGTTATCGGGAGAACTATGGAATAGGTGGCAAATTTAATATTTTTTTGAGAATAGGAACTAATTTATCTGTTCCTTTAAAATTAAGAAGCGATAGGGGGTTTATAGATTTGTAAAAAGAAAAAAAAAACTAATTTTGCAGCGTATTTCTCATCCACATTAAATGAAGCTTGTCGGTATCATATTGACTTTGTTTTTCTTCAGCTCTTTACCTGTTTTAGGACAAGTGAAAAATATTATTGAAGAGGTAGAGTCTGTGAAAAAAGATGAAGGACATGTTAAAATTATCCAGGATGAAAATATCTCAAAACTAATTGAAAGATACCAGTGGGCCCAAAGTAAACAAAATGGAATTCTTGGGTACCGTATTCGTATTTTTTCCCAGTCAGGCCCAAATGCCAGCTCCGAGTTTGAACAGACAAAAGCAAGGTTTACAAGTTCCTATGACGATGTTGAGATTCATCAAAGCTTTGATTATCCATTTTATAAAATCTATGTTGGTGATTTCAGGACACGCTCTGATGCAATGAAAGTTTTAGTAAGAATCGAGAAGCAATTTCCTGATGCATTTATAGTTCAAACAAAAATAAACTATCCAAAATTAAAATTTAATGAGTGATGCGATTAAGCACGAATGTGGGATAGCTTTCATACGCTTACTTAAGCCCCTTGAATATTATCAGTTAAAATATGGTACATGGCGTTACGGTTTAAACAAATTGTATCTCCTGATGGAAAAACAGCACAACAGGGGACAGGACGGCGCCGGAATAGCAGGAATAAAAATTGATGTTCAACCCGGATACGAGTACCTTAACCGCCTGAGATCGATAAATCCATCAGCAATTAACGACATTTTCCAGGGAATAAGAAAAAATATAAGCGACATTGAGGATAAAAACCCGGGATTAGTAAAAGATATTCCCTGGCTTAAGCTTAATCTTCCGTTTGCATCTGAACTTTTGTTGGGGCATCTGCGGTATGGTACTTACGGAAAAAATAACATTGAGAACGCCCACCCTGTAGTAAGGCAAAATAACTGGAGATCAAGAACCCTTTTAATGGCCGGCAACTTCAACCTTACAAACGTTGATGAAATTTTCAGCCACCTTGTTGACCTGGGTCAGCATCCCAGGGGAAAAATTGATACTGTTACAATGCTCGAGAATGTTGGTCACTTTCTTGATGCTGAAAACCAGAAACAATTTAACATATACAAAAAACAAGGCTATAGTAACCGTGAAATTTCCAGGCTTATTGAAACCAATCTTGATATCACATCAATTTTGCGTGAGTCAAGTAAAAAATGGGACGGTGGTTATGCCATAATGGGAGCGATTGGTCATGGCGATGGTTTTGTTATGCGCGATCCCTGGGCTATCAGGCCAGCTTTTTATTATTACGACGACGAAATTGTTGTTGCCGCTTCTGAACGGCCAGTAATTCAGACCGTTATGAATCTGTCTGTTGAGGATGTTAATGAACTCGATGCTGGCAGTGCCCTCATTGTTAAACGTGACGGTAAAGTTAGTCTTGAAAACATAAGGGGCCCATACGAAAGAAAAGCCTGTTCATTTGAACGCATCTATTTTAGCCGTGGTAGCGATAAAGACATTTATCGCGAACGTAAAAAACTTGGAGAGTTGCTTACACCTGCTATCGTAGATGCCGTAAAAGACGAAATGGAAGATACCGTTTTCTCCTTTATCCCAAATACAGCCGAGACTGCATTTTACGGAATGGTAAACGGAGTTGAACGACACATGCAAAACAGGGCAAAAAGAAGAATTCTTGAATGTGGCAAAGAAATAACAGAAGAAGAAATTGACAAGATAATTTCGGTTAAACCACGAATTGAAAAGGTTGCCCTTAAAGACATAAAACTCCGAACATTTATTTCACAGGACGAGGGCAGAGACGACCTTGTTGGTCACGTATATGATATTACCTACCGAACTATCCGCAAAGGATTGGACAACCTTGTGGTTATTGACGATTCAATTGTTCGGGGTACTACCCTAAAGTATAGTATTATTCGTATTCTCGACAGGTTAAAACCAAAACGAATTGTAATAGTATCCTCATCCCCTCAGATTAGATATCCCGATTGTTATGGCATAGACATGGCCAGACTTGGCGACTTTGTTGCCTTCCGGGCTGCCATCGAACTATTGAAAGAAAACGGGAAAGAACATATTATTAACGAAGTATATAAGAAATCGAAGGAACAGGAGTCTCTGCCAAAAGAAAACATTAAAAACTACGTTAAAGAAATTTACAACCCTTTTACCCAACAAGAGATTTCGAATAAAATTGGCAGCATGCTCAAAACTCCTGAAATAAATGCTGAAGTTCAGATTGTTTACCAGACTATTGAGGGTTTACATGAAGCTTGCCCCGATCATAAAGGAGATTGGTATTTTACGGGTAATTACCCCACTCCCGGCGGAAACAAAGTAGTAAATCAATCGTTTATAAACTTTATTGAGGGTATTAATGCACGTGCTTATTAGTGGTCTTATAATTCAAAAACTACATAAGCACAGACTAGTTGCTTTTTAATATTACCTGCTCAATAACCCTTGGAAAATGCTTGTACTCAAGCTCATGAACTTTCCGTGCAACATCATCCGGTGTATCGGTGGAATCGACTTTACATTTAGCCTGAAAAATAATATCACCCTCATCATATCTTTCATTAACATAATGTATGGTAATACCCGATTCCTGTTCATTATTATCTACAACCGCCTGATGAACATGCATGCCGTACATTCCTTTACCACCATATTTTGGCAACAATGCAGGATGAATATTGATAATTTTATTCGGGTAGGCCTTAATTAGATTTTCAGGAATAAGCCATAAAAAACCGGCTAAAACAACAATATCAATTTCCTGCGATTTTAGGTAATCCAAAACTTTATTCTCGTTATAAAAACCCTTACGGTCAAAAACAAAAGAATTTACATTCAAATTTCTTGCTCTTTCCAGCACAAATGCCTTCAAACTATTGCATAATATGCATTTAACATGTGTGTTTTTACTGTTTTGAAAATATTCAATGATGTTCTGAGCGTTACTTCCCGAACCCGATGCAAAAATAGCTATGTTACTCATTTATTGAGTCTTTAGTATATGTTGATATACGACATTAAGTGATATGACAGTACAAAAAAAACTAATTTAGAATTATTAATTCACATTTTTTGTTTGTTTTTTTTGAGATATTGCATTTCTTTGCAGCGATAATTTTTTAACCTAAGTATAAATTAAAATCTAGAATTATGTCTGACATTGCATCTAGAGTACAAGCAATTATCGTTGACAAGCTTGGTGTTGACGAAAGTGAAGTAACACCTGAAGCAAGTTTCACAAACGACTTAGGTGCTGACTCTTTAGACACAGTTGAACTTATTATGGAGTTCGAGAAAGAATTCAATATTGGAATTCCTGATGATCAAGCAGAAAAGATTGGCACTGTAGGTGATGCTATAAGCTACATCGAAGAAAATGCAAAGTAAGTAATTAATCTCTTTACAAATTTTATTCTTAAAATATGGAATTAAAACGCGTTGTTGTAACCGGCATGGGTACCATTAATCCCTTAGGAAACAATATTCAGGATTATTGGGAAAACCTTAAAGCTGGAATCAGTGGTGTTGGTTTAATTACACGTTTCGATACCACTAATTTTAAGACAAAATTTGCTTGTGAGGTTAAAAACTTCAACCCCCAGGATCACTTCGACCGGAAAGAAGCAAGGAAACTTGACTTGTTTGCCATGTATGCCTTGGTAGCAAGTGAAGAAGCAATTAAAGATTCAGGACTTGATCTTGAGGCTATTGACCTTGATAAGGCCGGAGTGATCTTTGGCTCGGGTATTGGAGGTTTTGGTACAATTAAACAGGAATTGATGGAATTTGCACAAAATCCAACAGTACCCCGTTTCAACCCCTTCTTTATTCCAAAACTCATTATTGATATTGCGGCAGGTCAAATATCTATGAAATATGGATTTCGCGGACCTAATTATGCTACAGTATCAGCATGTGCTACTTCTACAAATGCAATAATCGATGCCTACAATTACATTCGTTTAGGCAAAGCAAACGTATTTATCACTGGAGGCTCCGAGGCTGCTATTAACGAACCCGGAATTGGTGGTTTTAATGCCATGCAGGCCATGTCAACCAACAATGAGGAATATGAAACCGCCTCGCGACCTTTCGATGTTTCGCGCGATGGTTTTGTGATGGGCGAAGGTGCCGGAACACTTATTCTTGAAGAATATGAACACGCTAAGAAGCGTGGAGCTAAAATATACTGCGAAGTTGTTGGTGGAGGCCTGACTGCAGATGCTTACCATTTAACTGCACCTCATCCCGATGGTATTGGAGCAGCTAATGTTATGAGAGTCGCTCTCGAAGATGCAAATATTAAACCTGAGGAAGTTGATTACATTAATGTTCATGGTACAGCAACCCCTCGTGGAGATATAGCAGAAACATTGGCAATTAAAGATGTCTTTGGCGATCATGCCTATAAATTGAATATTAGTTCAACAAAATCGATGACAGGTCACTTATTGGGTGCTGCAGGTGCCGTTGAATCCATTGCTTGTATTAAAGCAATAAACTATGGAATTGTTCCTCCAACAATTAATCTGAAAGAGCTTGATCCTGAGATCGACTCAAAACTTAACCTTACTATAGGTTCAAGCCAAAACCGTGAGGTAAATGTCGCTCTTTGTAACACATTTGGTTTTGGTGGACATAATACCTGCGCCGTTTACAAAAAATTATCTGAATAAACTTTGCAACTCCTCTTAGAGAATTCGGAAAAGAAAATTCTAAAACCAGAAAAGAAGACAGTTCAACAATTCAAAAAGATTATTGGTTTTAAACCACGTCATACAGAATTGTATCATCTTGCTGTAATTCATAAATCAGCAGCGAGCAAAGTATATCATAACCCTAAATTAAATAACGAACGCCTTGAATTCCTTGGCGATGCCATACTTGATAGCATTGTGGCCGAACACCTTTACTATAAATATCCCGATCGGGACGAAGGTTTTCTTACTCAACTACGATCAAAAATTGTAAACCGCGAAACCCTTAAACGCATCTCTATCAAGCTTGGACTGGCAAACATGGTTGAAGCCAAAGTAGCAAACGATAACCACAAATCGGTATATGGCGATGCTCTTGAAGCTATTATAGGGGCAATTTACCTTGACAAGGGATATAAGAAAACAAAAAAATTCATTCTTGAAAGAATAATAGACCACCATATCAATCTAAAAAAGCTTGCTGAAACTGAAATTGACTTTAAAAGCAGAATAATTGAATGGGGACAGAAAAACAAAAAAGATATTAATTTTACCTGTCAGGAGGAATCAAATAAAGATAACCGGAACCCTCAATTTATTTCACACCTGCTAATTGCCGATAAAATAATCGGTATGGGTTCGGGAACATCAAAAAAAGAAGCTGAACAAAATGCTGCCAGACAGGCGCTTAACGATTTAGACACAACAAGTAATTGAGCAAGAAAAAACATATATTAATCGACAATTATTCCGAAGAAATATCTGCATTGGGAATAACAACTTCTGAATCAATACTCTCACTGATACTTGAAATAAATTCGCTCCAGGATTATACATTTATAATTGAAAAATCAGTTCAAAGTCCAAAATCGGCGTTTTCTTTCCCTCACGCAATTTCATTTTTAGATGAATCAACAAAACTTCGCCTGATTAAAATCAAGCACGAGGGACAATTTCTTTTTCCTTCGGTAAAAACATTCGACTACATTATTGTCTGCACAGGTGAAATTGCAGAGAAAACAACATCGGAGCTTTCAAAGAAATTGAAATTTTTGAAAAATATTCCACTTGTTGTGCCAGTTGAGATTAAGAAACTAACAAAACTCAAAGAAATTTTAAAAAGCCAATAGATTTCATTTACTGTTCTTATGAGTGATATATATCACTCACAAATGGTTGCTCATATCACTCTTTGACTGTAAATATTTACAGTTCCTATCAGCTATCTTTAAAGATTACCTAAAAATAGCTGCATATGCTGCAAGTAAAAAACCTAATCACCCTATTAAACCGTAACGAAGATTGGATTCTCTCCCGTATTTTATACTATGCCAGGGAATTTAATCACTCTATTTATTCTACTCTGATTAATCATTCATGGCGACAAACCGTATCAGGATTTTCACAAATTATTTCTCAATTCGAATTTAAAAACACAGAAGGGTTATCGCACGAAAAATATTCGAATTTTGAAGAGAATAAATTTCAGGGGCTGGCTCGTGAGGAGGCAAGCCGATGTTTAGACAGGGGAATAGCTCCCCAGGTTTTCATGGCTTTACTAAAGATTATCCGTAATATACTTAACGAACTTGTTCAGGATTCAAGAATCAATTCAAGCGAAAAAAATAAGTATAATAATTTTCTGTATTCATGTTTCGATAATTTCGAAATTGCCTATATCGAAAGCTATTATAAGCTTCAGACAGTATTTGCTCATTCAGAAATTAAAAAAGAACCCCGAAACGAACTAAAAAAATTTAAAACCATTTACGACAATCTTCCTACCCCGCTATTAATAATTGATTCATTTCACAAAATTGTCAGATACAACAAGGAAGCCGAAAATACATTTCCATTCCTGGTTTCAGGCAAAAATAACAGCCTGAATGGTTCTATTCAGTTCGAAGGTGGTGATACATTAAGTACAAAAATCGACGAATTTTTTATTTCGGAGCAAAAAGACACTTCCATTGAGGCAACTCTGAACTATAACAACAAAACCGGATACTTCCTTGTAAATTTCAGAAAATACAACCTGTCAGACCACATCATGGTATGTTTCCTCGATCTTACCAAATGGAAACAGGTAGAAACAAACCTTAGGAATGCCAAGGTAAAAGCCGAGAACTCAGATAAACTAAAAACAACTTTTCTGGCAAACATGAGTCATGAAATAAGAACACCCATGAATGCTATTGTTGGATTTGCAGAATTATTGTCTATGTCAAATCCTTCAAAAGAAGAACGGGAAGAATACCTGAACCTGATAAAGAAAAGCAGCAATGACCTCTTAACAATAATTGAAGATGTAATTGATATTGCCAAAATAGAATCGCAACAACTTAAAATTGTACATAAGAACCTCAAATTGTATGATTTGTTTTCGGATCTGAAACGAATTTACGATGAGATATTATACAAACACGATAAAACCAATATTAAACTGACCCTGAGGATTCCGGAAGCTGAGAAAAATTTAATAATACATACAGACCCCAAACGCCTGAAACAGGTTTTATCGAACCTTATTGGCAATGCAATAAAATTTACTGAGGAGGGTCATATCGAATTTGGATATAAACTTGCAGAAAATAAAATAGTTTACTTTTATGTAAAAGACACTGGTATTGGGATACCAAAAGAAATGCAGACAAAAATTTTCAACAGGTTTATTCAGGTTGAAGAATCGTTTGATAAAAATATAAATGGTACCGGATTAGGCCTGGCGATTAGCAAAAACATTATTAACCTCATGGGAGGAAATATCTGGGTTTCATCAAAACCGGCTAAAGGTTCCAATTTTTACTTCTATCTACCCTATTTAAAAGCTATTCAACATACTGTTCTGAAAAGTCCGGTTGATTTAATCCGGAATGAAAACCTGGATCTGAGTAATTACACAATACTGGTTGCTGAAGATGAAGAAGCAAATTTCTTTTTCTTAAAGGAATCGCTTAAAAAAACAGGAATTAATATCATTCGGGCAACCAACGGACTAGAAGCGATAAACCTGGCAGAAAACACCAACAACATCGACCTGATATTGATGGACATTAAAATGCCGGAAGTTAATGGTATTGAAGCTTCAAGATATATCTCGCACATTAAACCAAACCTGCCCATTGTTGCTCAAACAGCCTTTGCCATGGATAATGACAAAAAAACCTGTTTAGACGCAGGTTGTTTTGATTATATAAGTAAGCCGATAAAGAGAGATAAACTGATTGATATTATTATTAAAGCTCTGAAATCGAGAGAAGTAGATTACCATAAAAGTATTAGCCATTAAGGCATTTATCCATTGTTTGTAATTCTTTTATAAATGAAAAAGAGGGCCATTGCCCTCTTCTTACCCTAACCTATTAAAAACCTATGAAAAGAATCAGAATTTAATCTGATATATCTTATAATCGTATTCACAATAATCATACCACTCTTTCAAATTTCATTTTTTTTGATTGTTTCTTCCTTAACAAAGGTAAAGTTTAACTATGTTAACAAGTCTCAAGCATTGTTAAAGTTTGTTAATCAGTACCTGAAATAATATCTCTACCTTTATTTTTGTGTTGATATGCAGAAGAAAACAATTATATTATTAAGTATGCTTTTTGGCGGAGTTATTTTGTGCCTGGTGGGCGTTCAGCTTTACTGGCTTAAAGAAGCATATACAATCAAAGAAAAGCAGTTCGACCAGTTAGTTCTTAAAGCCCTTTCCGATGTAGCTTTAAAAATTGAACAGGAAGAAACCTACAATCTGATCATTGATGAGGTATACACTAATCCGGAGCAACAACAAAGTGTGCCCTCACCTATTAACGACACTCGTAATATACCAGCAGACTCCACCTTATCGGCACGAGATACTATTATAAATTACCATTCAATAAAATCTGTTAACAACAACGACAGCCTTTTAGAGTTAATTAAAAAACAAATTGCCAGTTTACCGGGTCAAAATTCGAATAACCCTGAACTAATTAATAAACAAAACTACCTAACCAGGGTGTTATTGCGCATGTTCTCACATAAAAAAGACATCGAAAAAAGATTATCGTCAAACGAACTGGAAGCTGTTTTGGATGAAACACTCCGGGATTACGAAATTGATATTCAATACCAGTATGCTGTAGCAAAATGGAGTTCAGTTATTGTTTATAAATCTAAAGAGTTTGACCCGGAGAATCCGCAATCGACCTATCGTGTAAAGTTATACCCCGAAGATTTTTACAACCAGGAGAATTTTCTTTACCTGCATTTCCCAAACAGAAGAAACTATATTATTAAATCACTGGGCTTTATGGGCCTTTCAACAGGCATTATTACGCTTATCATAGCTGTTACTTTTGCTATTACACTGGTTCTGATTTTTAAAGAAAAAAGAGTTTCGGAGGTAAAAAGCGACTTCGTAAATAATATGACCCATGAATTAAAAACGCCCATTTCAACAATCTCTCTGGCTTCTCAGATGCTCGCTGATAAAGGCATTCCAGACAGTGCTAAGAACATTTCGAAAATTTCGGATATTATAAAACAAGAAAGTAAAAGACTTGGTTTTTTGGTAGAAAAAGTGCTTCAAATGGCTACAATCGATAAAGGAAAACTGGTTCTGAGAGATAAAGAAGCCGATATGCACGATCTGATAGAATCTGTAGCGAGCAATTTTATACTTATTGTTGAAAACAGAGGTGGATTACTTATTCCTTCTTTACATGCCGAAGAAAGCCTTGTGATGATAGACAACACCCACATGACAAATGTGATATCGAACCTGCTCGATAATGCAATAAAATACACAAAAAACACCCCTGAAATTTTTATAGAAACCATATCAAGAGATGGATATCTCGAGGTATCTGTAAAAGATAATGGTATTGGTGTAAGTAAGGCAAACCAAAAAAGAGTTTTTGAAAAATTTTACAGGGTACCTACCGGTAATGTTCACGATGTAAAAGGATTTGGACTGGGGTTAAGCTATGTAAAAAAAGTAATTGAAGACCACAATGGCACAATTGATATTGAAAGTGAACCTGGAGTAGGAACTACCATCACTTTTAAACTACCACTAATAAAAACAAACAACAATTAATATGGAACAATTAAACATTTTGCTTGCTGAAGATGACGAGAACCTGGGTTCTTTATTAAAGGAATACCTTATTGCAAAGGGTTATAATACCGACTGGTATGTTAATGGAGATATTGCATACAAACACTTCATAAAAAACCATTACGACATCTGTATATTAGATGTAATGATGCCAATAAAAGACGGAATTTCACTGGCAAAAGATATTCGGATGTTAAATTCAACCCTCCCTATAATTTTCCTTACCGCAAAATCGCAAAAAGAGGATATCCTGGAAGGTTTTAAAGCGGGTTGTGACGACTATATAACAAAACCATTCAGCATGGAGGAATTGGTGTTTAGAATTGAGGCTATTCTGAGAAGGACACTCCGCCAACCTTCAAAACAAAGTGAGTTTACTATTGGCAAATACCATTTTGATGCCGACAAACAGCTGCTCAAAACAGGAAATAGTGAACAAAAACTGACTACAAAGGAATCTGAACTTTTGAAACTCCTCTGCCTGAATAAAAATATGGTGCTCGAAAGGAACTTTGCACTTAAAACCATCTGGATTGACGATAACTATTTCAATGCCAGAAGCATGGATGTATACATTGCAAAACTCAGAAAATACCTGAAAGAAGATCCTGCAATTGAGATTATGAATATCCACGGAAAAGGTTTTAAATTAATAGACAGAGCCGAATAAAAATATCAAATCATTAGCAATAGCCAATTTATAAACAGTATTGTCCTGTTTATCAAATAAAGGTAACTTTTGCCTTTTAATATCTTTAGCTTTGTAGTTATATAAAGAAAATATATGTTTCAAGCGGGATATAAAAGAAGTTCGATGATGATTAGTCCAGTTAATCTGAGTAACATTGACATTCAAAATGTTGAGGAGTTACGCAGGCTTTTTATACAATTAATGAACAATCCCAGCCGAAAAATTATAATCGATTTCAAAGGTATTCAGCACATTGAATCTAAGTCTTTATTAGTAATTGAACACTTGGTTAAGCTTGCTGAAAGTAGAAATGTGAGGCTCGAATTTATTCATATTGAAAACAAACTCAGCGACTTGCTTAATACCGTACCTTTAGTTTTAAAATACATCAAACCCTCTATTATTCTGAAAACTTACAGAATGAATAAAGCTGTTTAATTTAAGCCTGTTTCAAAACTTTGAGAAAAGGGGCTGCCATCCGATTTAACTCCTTCAAGCTTTAAAACTAACTTTTCGCCTGTAATTCCCTTTGAAAAACTAATTTTCACCATTTCATTATCTGAGAAATTAAACTCCGGAATCCAGAGCAAAGTACGGGGTAGCCCGGTTTGCATAATATTAACGCTGTTGTTTATAAAGAAATTTCTTTTGCGCTGGTAGCCAAAAAGCGTAAATTCTATTTCGCCATGTGTCATATACATCCCCCGTTTTGTATATACGGCAATTACTCCGTTTCCGCCTCTAACCCCATAAGCTGTTGTTGAAGGTCCTTTTAAAATCTCTACCCGGTCAACGTCGTTCATCATAATCTGGTTAAGCACTGAAACATCTGTAGGTACATCATCAACCAATACCAGGGGATCGGTGCTGCCAAGAATTGTACTAATCCCTCTAATAATAATATTGTTCCCTGTAATTGCAACTCCAGCAACCCTCCCACGCATGGCATCGAGTACAGTCATGTCTGAGGGAACTTCTTCACCGTAAAGTATAAAATCGGGCCGACCATGTATTTGGGTTGCGTAATACGCATTAAGCTCCCTTTCCTTTTCTAACATTTCTTTTCTTGCCTTTTTATTTTGCTCAATACGATAGGCTTTATTATCACGCAACGACTTTTCGGTTAGAAAGAAATCCCCGTAATATTCGGTAAGTTTTGGTGTTTTATCACCTTCCAGATTAATCAAAACACCTTTTCTACCACTGCTTTTCCGCGCAATAATTTTCATTTGTAAGGTGTCATAAAAATTAAACCCGACAAAATGAAAGCGCCCATCATCTCCTGTTTCAATTTCATAAACATCATTATATCTATCTTTCACTTCAAGTGTTACTTTTGCCTTTCTAACAGGTATCGACAATATTTCTGAAACAACCTGACCTTTAACTTCAATCCCGTTTTCAGGTCTAAGACCCGGAGCATCTGAAAATTCGCCTGCAATTATATCCCAATCCGGTTCTGACAGGTTGCCGGCGCGAACAATTAATTCATTCAGACTATCTGAAAATAGTTCTTCAAATGGCAGGGCATCTAAACAAAAGTTATCCAATTCAGAATTAAAAAAGTAATCTTCATAAAAATTGTACCTGTCCGGGTTATACTCATTATTACTTGTTATTACCGACAAGGAAGCATTTTTTAATTCAACCCCATGTTCCTTTCTAATTTCAATAAAAACCGAATCGGAGGTCATCCTTGAATTAATGCTAACAGTGGGTAATATTTCCGGTAACTTAAGGGTACTAATTTTTGTTTCTAATTCCAATCTGTTCGATAAAACTGCAAACTGTATAATACCATCGGGGAATTGTTCTTTAGAAAAGGATATATCAGATTTATCCCTTAAATCGGTCATCCCTGAATAATAAATTCGGTTATTCGCAAAAGCAATAATGTAATACCGGTTTGCACTCGGATCATTGCTAATAATATATGGTTTCTGAATTGATAAAATAATAGAGTCTTTTGTTTGTTGTATTTCTGAAAGCAAACCCTCCTTTTCTGCCGGTGGTAAAGTTCCTGTCCACTTTTCACCATCAGCTGCTATGAAGCTCACTTTGTGTTTTTCATTTTCTAAGGGAGTATATTTAAAACTTCCATAGCCATGTCGGCTCTCTCCAAGCAATAAATATTTTTTACCATCGGTTTTTTTTATTTTTGCAGTAACATCAATCGGTTCACCAAAAGGGTTTGAAGCCCTGTAAAACACCTCGTTCGAAATGCCCGCAACCGGCTTACTGCTGCTTATAAAAAGTTCCACAAAAAGTTTCTTTTTTTCTTTTTGTATTTTTCTTAGTTTGCTCCTGTTTTTTCGGGCTGTTTGGCTCGAAATATTATAGCTATGTTTAGGATTATATACCGAGAGGTTTTGGCTGTAAAAAAAACCCGGATTTTCTCTTGTCATTAAATCGGTAAATGCTCTAAGCTGGTATATCCCCTGCTCTAATGAATCTAAGAGTTCAAACGAAGCTTCGGCATAACCTTCATTAATTTTAACCCTGAAAATATCAGCTCGAATTCTGGAAGGGGACCATACTTCTATATATAAATTCTGACTGATGGTATCTAAACCAGGTAAATCTCCACTAAAAATATAAGCTTTCATCCAGATATATTCGCCGGTCTGGTAGGTGTCTTTATCAATATGAAGATACACTTTTTGTTTAGGCCTGTTCTCATTATACCATTCGGCTCCTTTCTTAATTGTTTCAAAAGGACCTTGAACTCCTTGCTGTGCAGGTAGCAAAAAACTCAAAAAGAGGAGTATTATTAACCATTTAGTCCGTTTCATAACCGATTAACACATATTAATTTCCCATTTAAATAAAGACAACCAGGTACTTAACTTCCCTTATTTATTTCGAAAATAATTGTAGAAATTATTAAAAATTTAACTGATATACACGTTTCAACAAAAATTAGAAAGTCAATACAGCTACCCCTCCCTTCTTAACTTACTGAATAAGAGGTTACTTAATCTGTTTTTACCTTAAAAAGGATTGATACAGCACTTTTTTTATGATATAAAGCTTTGATAAATGATTTTTATCAGTAAATTTGCATGCTCATAATTTGATATGAAGAATTACACAAGCATACTATCTATTATTCTCTTACTCGGTATTATTATTTTACAGGGGTGAGAATGGTGTGCATGTAATTGTAAAATTATAGGGGGCCATTCTCACAAAGGATGGCCCTCACGTTTTTATAACAAATTAGAATGAACCGACTAATAAAAACATTGTTACTTAACTCGAATACGCTGCTCCCCCGTGGGGGGATAATTTTCTATTGGCAAAACGATTTTAAGTAATTCTATTATCTACACAAAATTTAAAACAATGAGCGATAAATTATTCGTATTCGATACAACACTTCGTGACGGGGAACAGGTTCCCGGTTGCCAATTAAACACGGTAGAAAAAATTGAAGTTGCCAAGGCTCTTGAAGAACTGGGAGTTGACATTATTGAAGCCGGATTTCCTATATCAAGCCCGGGTGATTTTAAATCTGTTGTTGAAATTTCAAAGGCAGTTAAAAATCCAACAATTTGTGCACTTACACGTGCAGTTGAAAAAGACATCGATGTTGCTGCCGATGCACTTAAATATGCAAAAAAAGGCAGAATACACACCGGAATCGGAACCTCATTCTATCATATTAAGTACAAACTCAATTCTAACGAAGATGAAATCGTTGAAAGAGCTATTGCTGCAGTTAAGTACGCAAAAAAATATGTCGAAGATGTTGAATTCTATGCTGAAGATGCCGGTCGTACTGAAAACGCATACCTTGCAAGAGTAGTGGAAGCTGTCATCAAAGCAGGAGCAACAGTAATCAACATTCCTGACACCACCGGATATTGTTTTCCTCATGAATTTGGAGAAAAAATAAAATACCTGATGGATAATGTTTCAAACGTTGACAAGGCTATTATTTCAACACATTGCCACAACGATTTGGGCATGGCTACATCAAACACACTTTCGGGAGTGCTGAACGGAGCCCGCCAGGTTGAAGTTACCATTAACGGTATAGGTGAAAGAGCCGGAAATACTTCTCTTGAAGAAGTTGTTATGGCCATCAGATCGCGCAAGAATATTGGCATTGATACAAGCCATATTAATACCAGAAATATTTATAAAACAAGCCGACTAGTTTCATCATTAATGAATATGCCGGTTCAGCCAAACAAAGCAATTGTTGGTCGTAATGCGTTTGCACATTCCTCAGGAATTCACCAGGATGGTGTTTTGAAGAATCGTGAAAACTACGAGATTATCGATCCGGTAGAAGTTGGTATCAGCGAATCAAGCATTGACCTTACGGCAAGAAGCGGAAGAGCTGCATTAAAACACAGACTGCAAATTCTTGGGTTTACTTTTGAACCCGAACAGTTAAACAAAATCTATGAAGCTTTTCTGGAATTAGCTGATAAAAAGAAATCAATTAATGATGAAGACTTACAGGTTTTAGTAGGAAGTAAACATTTAGGTAAAAAAAATGCAATTGTACTTAAACACCTTCAAGTACTTTCAGGAGCCTCAATAATTCCAATGGCTACGGTATCGCTTGAGATTAAGGGAGAATCGTTTACCGCTACTGAGCACGGCAATGGGCCAGTTGATGCAGCCTATAAAGCAATTAAAAAGCTGGTTATGCATAAAATAAGGCTTGAAGAATTCCTTGTTCAGGCGATTACAAAAGGCTCTGATGATTTAGGGAAAGTTCATGTTCAGATTGAGAACCAGGGAAGAATTTACTATGGATTTTCTGGAAATACAGATATTATTACAGCATCGGTTGAAGCATTTATCGATGCGATAAACAAAATTGTCTAATCAAAAAATCAAATACATTGGGAAAGACATTATTTGACAAAGTGTGGGATGCGCATGTCGTATCCGAGATTGAAGGTGGACCAAGTGTTTTATATATCGACAGGCACCTTATTCATGAAGTAACAAGTCCACAGGCATTTGCCGGACTAAGCGAAAGAGGTATATCGGTTTCTCGTCCGGAGCGCACAATTGCAACTCCTGACCACAATGTGCCTACAATTAATCAACATCTGCCAATTAAAGACGTTTTATCTGCTACCCAGGTCGAAACGCTTAAAATGAATACCGAAAAGTATGGCATTCGTCATTTTGGACTTAATCACCCTTACCAGGGAGTGGTTCATGTTGTTGGTCCGGAGTTGGGTTTAACGCTACCTGGAATGACAATAGTTTGTGGAGACTCACATACGGCTACACACGGTGCATTTGGAAGTGTTGCATTTGGTATTGGAACAAGCGAGGTTGAAATGGTACTTGCATCGCAATGTATTCTTCAGCCAAAACCTAAAAGAATGCGAATCAATATCGATGGTGAACTTGGTAAAGGAGTTACCGCCAAGGATATTATTCTTTATATTATTGCGCAAATTTCTGCAAGCGGTGGCACTGGATATTTTATTGAATATACCGGTTCTGCAATCAGAAATCTTTCTATGGAAGGAAGAATGACTGTTTGTAACATGAGCATTGAAATGGGGGCTCGTGGAGGTCTTATTGCGCCAGATGAAGTTACTCTTAATTATATCCAAGGAAGAGAGTTTGCACCAAAGGGAGAAGACTGGGATAAACTTGTTGAGTACTGGAAAACCCTGAAGTCGGATGACGATGCCAGATTTGACTGGGAACTTAACTATAAAGCAGAGGATATTGAGCCGATGATTACCTACGGTACAAATCCGGGTATGGGCCTGGGTATTACTCAAAGTATTCCAACGCTCGACTCTATTGAACCGGCTACAAAAACCAGCTTTGCTAAATCTTTAAAGTACATGAACTTCGAAGAAGGATCTGCAATGATCGGTAAAAGAGTTGACTACGTTTTTGTTGGAAGCTGCACCAATGGCAGAATAGAAGACCTTAGAGCTTTTGCCAATTTTGTGAAAGGACACAAAAAAGCTGAAAATGTAGTTGCCTGGATAGTTCCCGGCTCAAAACAAGTAGAGAAACAGGCAATTGAAGAAGGTATTGATAAGATACTTGAAGAGTCTGGTTTTGAGCTTCGCCAGCCTGGTTGTTCTGCTTGTCTTGCAATGAACGACGATAAAGTACCTGAAGGCCTTTATGCTGTTGCAACAACAAACAGGAACTTTGAAGGACGCCAGGGACCAGGCTCCCGTACAATGCTTGCCAGTCCATTAACAGCAGCGGCTTCTGCAATAAATGGAGTGGTAACCGATCCAAGAAAGTATTTATAAGTTGAACAAAATCTGAAACTCAGATATAAAATATATTAAACATGGCAATACAAAAATTTACAACACTTCGTTCGACATGTGTGCCATTACCTGTTGAAAACGTTGATACTGACCAGATTATACCTGCAAGGTTTCTGAAAGCTACTTCTAAAGAAGGCTTTGGCGATAATCTTTTCAGAGACTGGAGATACGACAAACAAAATAAACCTATTGCTGAATTTGTTCTTAACAACTCCAACTATTCGGGTTCGGTGCTGGTTGCAGGAAAAAACTTTGGCAGTGGCTCTAGTCGCGAACATGCTGCATGGGCAATTGCTGGCTTTGGATTTAAGGTTGTTATTTCAAGCTTTTTTGCTGACATCTTTAAGAACAATGCCCTTAATAATGGCCTGCTGCCGGTACAAGTTTCAGCTGAATTTCTTCAGAAAATATTCGATAGTATCGAGAAAGACAATAAAGCTGAAGTTGAAGTTAATCTTGAAGAACAAAAGATAACTCTTATTTCGACCGGAGAAACTGAAAGTTTTGATATAAACAATTACAAGAAAACCTGCCTGCTTAATGGCTATGATGATATTGACTTCCTGTTAAGCAACAAGGAGAAAATTGAACAATTCGAGGCAAACCGAAAGCTTGCTCTATAAAAAAAATATGAACTACCCCGAAAGCTCTTAAGAAAGTGTAAAGAAAGAGAGCCTGGGGGCAGTTTCTATAACTATTCTCAAAGAATAAATCAATTGACCAAAGAACATCCCATGAATATAACAATAATGGATACTACCTTGCGTGACGGGGAACAAACCTCAGGTGTATCTTTTACATTCGATGAGAAGCTCAGCATGGCCAAGCTTTTGCTCGATGATTTAAAAGTTGACCGACTTGAAATTGCCTCAGCAAGGGTTTCTGAAGGAGAATTGGAAGCGGTAAAAAAAATTGCTGCATGGGCTGCCAAACAAAACGATATCCATAAAATTGAGGTTCTGGGATTTATTGACGGGAATACCTCCATCGACTGGATTAAAGGTGCCGGCTGTAAGGTTGTTAACTTATTAACCAAAGGCTCACTGAAACATGTCTCTGAACAGCTCAGAAAATCGCCTGAAGAACATATTGCCGATATCAAGTCTGTAATTGAATATGCTAAGCAACAGGGTATAAGTGTGAATATATACCTCGAAGACTGGTCAAACGGAATGAGAAATTCTCCCGAATATGTCTTCCAGATTCTTGATAGTCTTAAAGATCAACCTATTGATCACTACATGTTACCAGACACACTAGGAATTTTAAACCCTGATGATACCTTCAGGTTTTGTTCCATGATGAAAGAAAGATATCCTAATCTTACTTTTGACTTTCATGCTCACAACGACTACGATTTGGCAAGTGCCAATGTTTATTCAGCTATTAAAGCCGGAATCAGTTGTATTCATACAACGGTAAACGGCTTAGGTGAAAGAGCCGGAAATGTGCCTGTAAGCAGTGTTATTGGAATCGTAAAAGATCATTTTAATTACACCATGTCTGTCGATGAAAAAAAGCTGAACATGGTAAGTAAAATGATTGAAACTTATTCAGGGATAAGAATACCGCCTAATAAACCACTTATCGGGGACAATGTTTTTACTCAAACCAGTGGTGTACATGCCGACGGTGACAAAAAAAACAACCTTTATTTTAACGACCTTCTCCCTGAACGGTTCGGACGCAAACGGGTTTACGCCCTGGGTAAAACATCGGGGAAAGCTAATATTGCCAAAAACCTTGAAGCCCTTGGCATTGAACTTGATTCGGAATCGATGAAAAAGGTTACCAAAAAGATTATTGACCTGGGCGATAAAAAAGAAACCGTTACCCAGGAAGATCTTCCTTATATTATTTCTGATGTGCTTCGAAGTAAATCAATCGAAGAGAAAATTAAAATACTGAACTTTTCGCTTTCAACAGCAGCCGGATTAAGACCGATAGCATCACTAAAAATTAAGATAAACGGAAAATCATATGAAGAAAACTCCGTTGGTGACGGGCAATACGATGCCTTTATGAAAGCCCTGAAAAAAATATATGCTTCTCTGAATAAAACCATGCCAAAACTGGTAGATTATGTGGTTTCAATCCCTCCCGGTGGAAAAACCGATGCTTTGGTTCAGGCTGTTATTTCCTGGAAACTCAAAAACAAAGATTTTCGAACCAGGGGACTTGACCCCGACCAGACAGTTGCTGCCATAATTGCGACCATGAAAATGCTGAATATCATAGAAAACAAATAAAACAATTTTAAAAATGAACTTTAAAATAGGAGTACTAGCCGGCGATGGTATCGGACCAGAAATTGTTGAGCAGGCTAAAAAAGTATTAGATGCTGTTGCTAAGAAATACAAGCATACATTTAATTATACGGCTGCACCAGTTGGTGCCACTGCTATTGATCAAACAGGTAATCCATATCCTGAAGAAACGCACCAGGTATGTATGAATTCTGATGCCGTTCTGTTTGGAGCAATTGGCGACCCAAAATACGACAACGATCCGAAAGCAAAAGTAAGGCCCGAACAAGGTCTTCTTGCAATGCGCAAAAAACTGGGGCTTTATGCAAACATTCGGCCGGTTGCCACTTTCCCTTCACTTATTAATAAAAGCCCATTGCGTACCGACATAGTTGAAGGTGCAGATCTTATTGTTATCAGAGAACTTACCGGGGGTATCTATTTTGGCGATAAAGGTCGTTCAGAAGACCTTAAAAAGGCTTTTGATACCTGTACTTATACAACCGAAGAAATTGAACGAATAGTTGAACTGGCATTCTCCTATGCACGGAAAAGGAATAAAAGGCTTACTGTAGTTGACAAAGCAAATGTACTGGCTACATCCCGACTCTGGAGAGAAACCGCACAGGCAATGGAAGCCAAAAATAAAGATGTGGAAGTGGACTACATGTTTGTGGATAATGCTGCCATGCAACTTATTCAATGGCCCAAAAAATTTGATGTTATCGTAACCGAAAACATGTTCGGAGATATTATTTCTGACGAAGCCAGTGTAATTACAGGCTCATTAGGATTACTTCCATCGGCTTCGGTAGGAATTCACACTTCAGTTTTTGAACCGATTCATGGTTCATATCCGCAGGCAGCCGGAAAAGATATCGCGAATCCTGTAGCAACTGTCTTATCTGCAGCAATGCTTCTTGAATCTTTAGATCTTTTAGAAGAAGCACAAGCAATAAGAGATGTTGTAAACAAATCGCTTGACGAAGGTATTGTTACTATTGATATTGCCGCTGATGGAAAATCTTATAAAACATCAGAAGTTGGCGACTGGTTAGCAAAGAATATTTAAAAAATATAAATGCTGAGAGCAAAAAAAAGAGGCTGTCCAAAAAAAGACAGCCTCTTTTTTTTATAATAAGTACATCCAAAGGATGCGTCATTTCCAGCTTGTGCCGATAACTATCGGCCAGGAATCTCCTGCCAAATTCGGAGATTGCCGGCTTCTGCTTTGCTACGCCAAGAATGACGGTGGTTTTGTATTTCTTTTACACTGTCTTTGTTTATTCACTCTCCCGTTAGATTTGGTTCAGCTTCTGAAATGCGCATAGGATATACTTCACTGACTATATCCTGTTTTTCTTTACTTAGGTCATTAAAGCTGTTCCTGTAATTCCGGTTTGAAAATTCATCCCTCAATTCATTGTATGCAGCAGTTAATTCATTCTGTACAGCAACATATGTATTGTAACTTGTACCTCTGTCGCTTTGTAATGAAATAAGATGGTTGCTTGTTACATCAACACTACCAATACCTTTTAGAACTATTGTTTCTTTCTTCGGTAAATTGGCTAGATTTTCTGCATTTGAAATAAATTCTTTGGCTTTTCCCCTCAACTGATTTAAGGGTAATAACTCCCCCCGAACCATAAGCTGATTATCCCTGTTTATCCAAACCTCCATTATATCTCGTTTATGAAGTGTAACAGGCGCCGGATCTGTAGTCATCTGGGGTAATTTTCTAAGAATTCCCAAATCGGTTGACATGGTAGTAGTAACTAAAAAGAAGATAAGCAGCAGGAAAGCAATATCTGCCATTGAGCCTGCATTAATCTCTCCTGCTGAACCTCGGGAAAGACTTCCGGTTACATTTTTAAAAGAATTGTACATAACACTTTATATTAATTGTTTTAACATAAAGTGTTATGCAAAATGTCTGCCATTTCGTTTAAAACATAAAAAAAAGGAGCCTTATCAGACTCCTTTTTTATATATTCAAATAAAATTATTTGCTTTACTTAGCGGCCTCCCAAAGGATCGCCCTTAAGAGTAGAGTAGTTAATTTTCAAGGCACTTGCCCTACGAAGTTGCTGTTTAACATCGGTAACAATACCCATCTCCGTTTTTCCGTCAACTTTCAATGACACAGTCATTTTTGATTGATCAGCCTCATCCATTGTTTCGCGTTCAGCTGCAATAAACTCACGAATTTGGTCCGGATCTGCAAAAGCATCATTTAACTGAATTTGAGTTACATCGCCATAAATCCTGGTTTGGGTAGGCTTTCCAATATAGATATAACTTACCAGCGACTTGTTTTCAAGTTTCTTAACTTCGGTAGCTTTTGGTGCATGAATACTAACTTTCAGATCGTCCTGCTTCATTACGGTAGTAACCATAAAGAAAAACAATAACATAAAAACGATATCGGGTAAGGAAGCTGTAGATATAGCCTGAATCTTATTTTTACCTTTCTTTTTAAATCTTCCGCCAGCCATAATTTATCCTCCTACGTTTTTAGGTTCAGCTTCAGAAATCTTCATCGGATAAATATCTTCAACAACTTCCTGAAGATCTGCTTCCAAATCATCGAACTTTTTGCCCCATTTACGCAACGAATATTCATCACGAAGTTCATTGTATGCGGCAGCAAGCTCATTCTGAACAGCAATATATGTTTCATAAGAAGTACCCCTGTCGTTTCTCAGTGAAATAACGTGCTTAGCTGTTACTTCCATAGGTCCGACTATTGGGAACTCTTTTATTTCCTTAGCAGGTAAATCCGGATCGTCTGTCGGGTTAATAATAAACTCTTTTGTTGCTTCTCTTAAATCCTTAATATTCATTAACTCACCTTCAACAAGTAGTTGATTGTCGCGGTTAACCAAAACCACAAAGATGTTTCTTTCTTTAATCTGAACATCATCTTGCTGAGTATTTTCTTCCGGCATGGGAGGAAGTTTCCTCACAATACCAGAGTCTGTATCCATGGTGGTTGTTACAAGGAAAAAGATAAGTAACAAGAATGCTATATCGGCCATCGACCCTGCATTTATCTCCTGTATTTCTCTTTTTGCCATAAAATCAAATATTATAATTACACGCCATGCGTGCTAAATTATTATTTAAAAGCTCTGTATACTTCTGAAACAACAATGGCTAATAACGAAACTACAGCTAAAATTGCAGTCATTATTAAACCAGTATCAACAATCCGGGCTGTAGTAGCAGTTACTTCTTCGCCCTCAGGAATTTCGCCTGACGATAAGAAATAAGAAATTGCTACAAGCACAACAGTAGCAATAATTGCTACAAGTGCACCTTTTAAAGCCTTTGGATGCGATATTAATTGAATCAGAGAAAATGCAAGTGTAATGATAACAGCTATTATAAATAGCACTCCTGCCCATGCCAGGTTAAGTCCTGTAAATACTGAAGCTGCTTCGCCGTTTTCGGCAATTTCTGTTGGTCCTAAAAAGAACATTAATGCTAAAACAACAGAAATCGCGGCAAGTATATACAATACTATCGTTGAAATCTTTTGCATAGTTTAATTACTTTTTAAGGTTATATTTTACTAAAATATCCATGAATGATATTGATGCGTCTTCCATGCGGTTAACCAAAGTATCAATTTTCGATAACAGGTAGTTGTAGAATACTTGCAGGAATACAGCAACGATAAGACCAGACACTGTTGTAATAAGTGCCATACCAATACCATCGGCAACAAGAGATGCGCTTACATCACCAGCTTCCGCAATTTTATCGAATGCTTGAATCATACCAAGTACTGTACCCATGAAACCAAGCATAGGAGCAATAGCGATGAAAAGTGAAATCCAGCTAAGGTTCTTTTCTAAAAGACCCATCTGAACACTACCATATGATATGATAGATTTTTCAACCATTTCAAGGCCTTCGTCAATACGGTCTAACCCCTGGTAGAAAATACTTGCAACCGGTCCACGAGTGTTACGGCAAACTTCTTTAGCAGCCTCAATTCCGCCTTCTTCAAGAGCGCCTTCTAATTTAACCAATAATTTATCGGTATTTGTGGTAGCAAGGTTTAGGTAAATAATTCTTTCGATAGCAAGTGCTAAACCGAAAATTAAACAAAGTAATACGAAACTCATGAAGACGGGTCCACCTTCGATGAATTTAGCTTTTACTGCCTGGTGTGCTGGAACAGTTTCGGGTTCTGATACTTGTGGTGCAGCAGCAACGGCTGGAGTAGTATCAGCAACAATTGAGTCCTGTACAGCTACAGTATCAACAGTTCCTTCCTCAGCTTGCGCCTTAACAACATTTGATACTCCAAAACTTAGTATCCCAATTACAGCTAAAAATGCAAATAATTTTTTCATGACTTTAATTTATTAGTGTTTCCTTCTTTCTTTTATTTAATAGTTATTAATATAATGCAACAAAAATCGTTCCTGAAACTTTCGTTTTTATGAAATACAAAACTCACTGCACTTCTCCATAACATCCATTCGAAAATTTCAATTATAAAATCTTCTTTCCGTGTGGTCTTGCGGAGAGTCAGGGATTCGAACCCTGGAAGCCCTTTTGGAGCTTACACACTTTCCAGGCGTGCGCCTTCGACCACTCGGCCAACTCTCCCAACTCAACTGCCTGATTTAAAAATTTTGGTGCGAAAATTACTAAAAAAAATTTAATTGCAAGGCCTCAAATGGTTATTTCTCCTCGTATCGACCTATTTAAATCCATTATAATTTCATTGCGGCTCATTTTTTTACCAAACAAATACATCAATTTGGTCACTGCTGCTTCGGTTGTCATATCATAACCACTCACCACGCCTGCCTTTTCCAACTCAATACCAGTCTCATACATTCCCATCTCAACTTTACCTTCGGCACATTGGGTAATATTAAGTATTACAAGACCCCTATCTAACGCTTTTTTTATCTGTTCGATAAACCACCTGTGGTTTGGTGCATTACCCGAACCATATGTTTCTAAAACAACGGCCTGAAGTTCACTGATATTTAATACAGACTCAACAACTTTTTCACTTATCCCGGGAAATAATTTTAAAAGAGCTACATCGGTTGACAGTTTAGTGTGTATGTTAAATTTGTTTCTGCCATCCGGAATATGAATAAAAGGCGTGTTGTATCTTATGTGCACACCCACTTCAGCAAGTGCAGGAAAATTATATGACTGGAAAGCTTTAAACTCTTCAGCATTAAACTTTGATGTTCGATTTCCCCGATACAGTTTATTTTGAAAAAATATACAAACCTCGGGCACATTGGGGGTATTGCCTTTTCTTGCCGAAGCCAGTTCAATTGCAGAAATAAGATTTTCTTTAGCATCGGTACGGATAGAACCTATAGGCAATTGAGAACCGGTAAAAATCACAGGTTTATCAAGGTTCTCCAGCATAAAACTTAAAGCTGAGGCTGAATATGCCATGGTATCGGTTCCATGTAAAACAACAAACCCATCGAATATTTTATAATTTGTTTTTATGATTTCTGCCAACTTAACCCATTGTTCGGGGTCGATATTCGATGAATCTATTGGTGGATTAAAGGTGTGTGATGTAATCTGGTGATTAAATCGCCCCAACTCAGGTATTTCATCCAATATATGATTAAAAGGAAATGGTTTTAATGAACCATTTTTAGAATTCCTAACCATTCCTATGGTTCCACCTGTGTAAATAATTAAAATGTTTGGACGATAAAACGTCATATTTTAAATAATTTGCTTGCATTATCTGTAGTATGCCGGGCAACCTCTTCTATTGTGCTGCCTGACAATTCAGCAATTTTTTCGGCGATAATGGGAATATAACAGCTTTCGTTTCGTTTTCCCCTATATGGAACAGGTGCAAGATACGGAGAATCTGTTTCGAGCACAATATGATTTAAATCAATTTTTGAAACAACCTCAGGCAAATGTGAATTTTTAAAAGTCACCACGCCCCCAATGCCTATATAAAAACCCATTTCAATAACCTGATGTGCTTGTTCGGAATTACCCGGAAATGCATGAAAAATACCTTTGTAACCCTGACAATTTATCATTTTGAGAACTTCCAGTATCTCACAGTAAGATTCCCGTGAGTGAATAACAATGGGCAAATCTTTTGCGAGTGCATACCTTACTTGTTTTTCGAAAGCCACCTTCTGTTCCTCAATAAAAGTTTTTTCCCAATATAAATCAATTCCAATTTCGCCCACACCGTAATTTCTCTTCTCGCTTAATGCAGTAAATATATTGTTTAACTCATCTTCAAAATTCTCTTTAACATGGGTTGGATGCAAACCAATCAGCGGCTTAAACAGTTCATTATCCTTCTCGGCTAACTGACACATTGGTTCAACAGATTCAGAATCGATATTTGGGAGTATAATCTTGTTTACACCTGCCTCGAGCGAACGGCTAATGCATAAATCAATATCGTTATCGAATTGTGAAAGATACAAATGTGAATGAGTGTCAATAAAATTCATCGGAGCTTTTTCAGCGAAGATAGGCTATTCTTAACTTTTAGACGAATGACAAGAGGGAAAATTAGTTCTAAACTAAAACGTAATTCTTCCCCGGAAGGGATCTGACAATTCCTTTGAATTCGAGGTTCAATAACAAAGCCGAAACTGTTGCAACAGGCATCTTTGACAGGTGGGACAAATCGTCTAAACTCATATTTTTCGAATCTTTTAATAATTGAAAAAGCGCATCTTCCTGGGGAGGTAAATCAATAAACATTGATCGTTGAATCGGAACCGCTTTCGCTGCAATGTCCCATCTCAAAAATTTCACCATATCTTCTGCTGATTCAATCAGGGTTGCCAAATTACTTTTTATAAGCTTGTTACAACCTCGTGAATATTTATCATTTGTGCGTCCCGGAAAAGCAAACACATCCCTGTTATATGAATTAGCCATATCAGCAGTTATAAGTGCTCCGCCCTTTTCTCCCGATTCAACTACAACAGTTGCATCTGTCAGACCTGCAATAATCCTGTTTCTGCTAACAAAATTACCCGGATCTGGTTTTTTATTGTGCTGAAATTCTGAACAAACACATCCGTTCTCCAAAACACCCTGCAAATACCGCTTGTGCAGGCTTGGGTAAACTTGCTCAACACCATGGCCAAAAACAGCAATGGTTTTCAATTTTGCATCCATTGCGGCTTTATGTGCTGCAATATCAATTCCGTAAGCAAATCCGCTAACAATTATTGTATCAGGTGCTAAAAGTTTCAAATCTTCGATTAATTTGCTTGTTAGTGATTCGCCATATTCTGTTGCCCGCCGGGTTCCGACTACACTAATTAATTTTTCTGAATTAAAACAGTTTTCACCTTTATAAAACAGCAATATTGGAGCGTCATCACATTCCCTTAACCTGTATGGAAAAAGTTTGTCGAGATAAAACAGGTACTTAATATCTTTTTCTTCTATTGATTTGAGCTCCAGCTCTGCATTTTGCAACACTTCAGAAATATTAATCCCGTTGAGAATAGCTGTTCCAATACCCGGCACCTTACTTAAAGTAGATTTCTTTTCTTTAAATACTGCTTCGGGACTGCCCAGGTATGAAACAAGATTTCGTGCCAATCTTGGCCCGACCTTAGGAATCATGGACAATGCAATATGATAGAGGGAGGAACTCATTCCCTGAAATTATTTTTTAGAAATGTAGTTATTAAGAATTTTTTTAAGAGTTGTTATTTCTTTTTGGCTTAACAAGCTTAAACTAACCGGAGGATATTTAGCCTCTTTATCTTTATAACTTCGATAAAGCACAACCTTTTTTTTACCAAATAAGCCATTTTCAATTTCATAGTTTGAAAACTCCTTCACTGGAATCTCAATCGAGTTTTTCTTGCGATTAAAAAACCCCAGTGAAAAATATCTTAAGATTATAAATTCTTTGCGAACGGAGAGAAAAATATAATTGTATTCCATCAGACCCTCAATGGTGAGATAAATAACATACAAGCCTGTAATAATTAAGGCCCAGTTGTATTTACTTAGCCCAAAATAAAGCTCAGAGGGTTTTCCCCAAACCAAAACAATTATTACAATAGCTGCATAAACAAGAATTGTAATCATTCTTCGAAGTTGAGTGCTTATCACTTTTTTCTGAGTATCGATAATCATAAAGCTGGTTTTGAATCAAATTTATATCTAAACGGTTAATTGAACAAAACTATTTTAACTGATCAGGTATTTCATTTAAAACGATTTCATATGGCTATCTCTTTTTTTTAAAAAAATCTGTCATCAACTTGCTGCATTGTTGCTCCATAATACCAGATAAAACCGAAGTTTTTGGGTGTAAAAGGGGTTGATTTATTAAAGAATAGCCCCTTTTGTTATCAATAGCACCAAAAACAATTTCTGAAATCTGTGACCAAAACAATGCCCCTGCACACATTACACAAGGCTCAAGAGTAACATATATGGTGCATGTGTCGAGATATTTGGCGCCTAAATAATTTGTTGCTGCTGTTATTGCCTGCATTTCGGCATGAGCAGTAACATCGTTCAGCGTTTCGGTTAAATTATGAGCTCTGGCTATTATTGTGTTTTTTGCAACCACAACAACACCAACAGGCACTTCATTTTTATCAAAAGCTTTTTGAGCTTCTTTTAAAGCTTCTTTCATAAAATACTCGTGCGAAAAGATTTCAGCTTCCATAAAATTGAATTCTATCAGTTATTAGGCGTAAATTTCTTTTTATCTTCGTGGCTTAATTCAAAAATAGCTATAAAATGTACAGAACACATACCTGTGGTGAGTTAAATATTTCGAACGCTAATACAAAAGTTGTATTAAGTGGATGGATTCAGCGTTCACGCGATTTAGGAGGAATGACTTTTATTGATTTGCGCGACCGATACGGAATAACCCAGTTGGCGTTTAATATGGACACCAACAGTGCTCTTTGCGAACAAGCACGGAAACTTGGAAGAGAGTTTGTGATACAGGTAGAAGGAACAGTTGCTGAAAGACATAGTAAAAACCTTAAGATTCCAACCGGCGAAATTGAGATCATAGTTGATAAAATTATAATTCTTAATAAGTCAGAAATACCTCCTTTCACAATTGAAGAGGATACTGACGGAGGCGAAGAAATCCGCATGAAATACAGGTATCTTGACCTAAGAAGGACTCCCATGCTCAATGCGTTAAAACTTAGGCACAAGATGGCCCAGGAAACCAGAAAATACCTAAGCAATGAAGAATTCATGGAGGTGGAAACTCCTGTTTTAATAAAATCTACACCTGAAGGTGCAAGAGACTTTGTAGTACCATCAAGAATGAATCCCGGTGAGTTTTATGCCTTGCCACAGTCGCCGCAGACATTTAAGCAATTGCTTATGGTAGGTGGTTATGACCGCTATTTCCAGATAGTAAAATGCTTTCGCGATGAAGATTTAAGAGCCGACCGACAACCTGAGTTTACACAAATTGACTGCGAGATGGCTTTTGTTGAACAGGAAGATGTTTTAAATACCTTCGAAGGCCTTATTAAACACATGTTCAGGGTTGTAATGAACGTAGAACTTGAGGGCCCTTTTCCAAGAATGAGCTACGACGAAGCCATGAGCAAATACGGAAACGACAAGCCGGATATAAGGTTTGGAATGAAAATACGTGACCTTTCTGATGTAGCAAAGGGTAAGGGTTTTGTTGTTTTTGACAATTCGGAATTTGTTGGTGGCATTAATGCCAATGGCTGTGCTGAATACAGTCGGAAACAACTCGATGAACTTACCAAATTTGTTACCAAACCACAGGTTGGTGCTAAAGGATTGGTTTGGATAAAATACAACGAGGATGGAACTTTCAAATCGACGATTGATAAGTTCTTCACCGAAGAAGATTTTAAACTATGGGCGGCTAAATTTAACGCAAAACCAGGCGATTTAATTTTAATACTTGCCGGTGCAAAAGCTCAAACCCTTTCGGCATTGGGAACCTTGCGGCTGGAAATGGGAAGTCTTTTAAACCTTTTAGACAAAAAAGTTTTTGCTCCACTCTGGGTAGTTGATTTTCCATTACTTGAATGGGATGAAAATGCCAAACGTTTTTTTGCTATGCATCACCCCTTTACTTCACCAAAACCCGAAGACATTGAGAAGCTGGATTCAAATCCGGGCGATGTAAGAGCAAATGCCTATGATATGGTAATAAACGGCGTTGAAGTTGGAGGTGGTTCAATTCGAATTCACGATCAAAAACTTCAACAGAAGATGTTTAAAACCTTAGGTTTTTCTGACGAAGATGCTGAAGCACAATTTGGATTCCTGATGAATGCCTTTAAATATGGTGCTCCACCTCATGGAGGCATTGCCTTTGGATTCGACAGGCTGGTATCGTTATTTGCCGGTCTTGATTCGATTCGCGATGTTATTGCCTTCCCTAAGAATAATAACGGACGTGATATTATGATTGATTCTCCGTCGAAAGTTGCAAAAGAAGCGTTGGATGAACTGAATTTAGAATTAAAAAAGAAAGAAAAATAATATAAAAGGGAGTGAATCACTCCCTTTTCTTTTACTCTTCAAAATAATCCTCAGGATTTACCCTTTCCCCGTTTTTCAGCACTTCGTAATGTAAATGCGGTCCGGTAGACAGGCCTGAGCTGCCTACAAGGCCGATTACATCGCCTTGTGAAACTTTATCACCTGTATTCACCTTGAATTCCTTAAGGTGGGAATAAAATGTTGTATAAACATCATCATGCTCAATTACAATTAAATTTCCATGCCCCTTTTTAAATTCAGCATTAAGAACTGTTCCTGAAGCTGTTGCAATTATTGGCGTACCCTCTTTTGCTGCCAGATCAACTGCATTATGCATAATTTGCTTCTTGCTTATTGGATCAATTCGCATTCCAAAACCTGATGTAATTTTATATTCACCCTTTATCGGAACAATATCCGGTGGATCTGAAAAAGTAGTTTTATCGATTTTTACTTCTTCGGTTAAAGATAATCCGGAGAAACTCATTGCCAGCAAGGCAATTAAGGGAACTACCAAAATGTAGATCCAGCAAACTTTTTTATGTGTTTTATTTTTTGTGATCATAATAATTCGTTTTTTCATGGTTCGCCAATAAAAATGACTTGCAATACCAGCATAAACCGATCGGCCGGCAACCTCTGCCATAAATCTCAAATAATCGGATTTTATAACTCCCTGTTTGAGAACAGATAAATCGGCCAGGTATTCGTGGTTTTGCATTAATGCTCGTTTAAAAAGAAAGACAAAAGGATTGAACCAGTTGAATACAAAGAATAATTCAACTAAAATGATGTCTATTGAATGTAATTGCCTGGCATGTGCATACTCGTGTTTAAGCACCGCTAAAAATGAACTCTTTTGAATTTCTTCTTCGGGTATAAAAATCCACTTGTAAAAAGTAAATGGAGTTTTAACCTGTTTCCCGGTATAAAAGAAGATTCTGTTCTTAATACTACCTGAGCAATTTCTAAGAAGCTTTTGTATCGAAAAAACACTCCGGATAAATCTCACCGCAAATGCCAGTGTTACAATTATATATAGAAACTTCAATAGTTTAGCCCAACTAAATTGCGAATAAGAAGAAAGCTCATTTTGAGTACCTGCTAACTCCGGATTGTATTCAGGAATAAATCCATAATAAAAATCAGCATGTATGGGTATCAAATATTCTTTAAAAGAAATGTGAATAAAAGGTATAACCGCAGAAAAAATAAAAGCAGAAAGTAAATACAAGCGGTTTAGCCTGTAAAAGCTTGTACGCTGAAACAACAATACATATATAAGATACAGGATAGCTAAAGCTGCACCCGACTTAATAAAATATATGCCAGGATTCATTTGTCCTTCTTTTTTAATTCATCAATTTCTTTATCGATCTGTTTTTTTATCGCCTCTAATTGGGTAAGACTCATTTGATTGCTGTTAGCAAAAAACGAAGCAAATTTTGCTACAGAACCATTAAAGAAATTTTTAATTAGTCCATTAAAGTGTGTGTTAAAATAGTGTTCCTTTTCAATTAGCGGATAATACTCATGAACCTTGCCATAAGTATTATGTGCGATAAAGCCTTTTTTTACCAGAACTCTTATAACGGTAGAGATGGTAGTGTAGGCAGGTCGTGGTTCGGGAAACTGTTCAACAATGTCTTTTAAGTAGCCCTTCCCTATCGACCAGAGGTTTTGCATTACTTGTTCTTCTGCTTTTGTCAATTCTTTCATGAAACAAATATAACTATTTTTTTAATTGTATTACTATATTTATAGTTATATAATTATTTTATTAGTTATCGCAAGGTAAAACATAATTCTTTGCGGTTTAGGTATATTTTCATAAATTATGCTTCGATTCAGAAAAGTTAGGGAACACAAACAGAAAAGGATAGAATATCTGAATTATAACAGCTAAAAAAACACAATACTGCTTACCAATAAAAAAAATGCCCCGAAGATAGTCGAGGCAGCTAAATGTTTTCACAACGGAATAATCCTTATTGTGAATTGCTTCAATTTGTAATTGCAATATATCGAAAACTCTACAATAAACAAAACATTATGAAAAAGATATTAGGACTGGATTTAGGAACAAACTCTATTGGATGGAGTCTCATTGAACATGATTTTGATAAAAAGGAAGGTAAAATTCTGGGAATGGGGAGTCGCATAATTCCGATGAGTAAAGATATAATGGACAAGTTTGGTTCAGGCCAGAGTCACTCTCAAACAGCAGAACGTACTGATTATCGTGGAACTCGTCGTCTTTATCAAAGAGATAATTTAAGGAGAGAACGTTTACATAGGGTTTTAAATGTTTTAGGTTTTTTGCCTGGGCATTACGTTGATTCAATAGACTTTGAAAACAGACTTGGGCAATTTTACAATAATAGAGAGGTTAAACTAAACTATAAGCCATTTGAAAGTAATGGGAACCTAGCTTTTGAATTTCTTTTTAAGGATAGTTTTCTTGATATGGTTTCTGAGTTTAAGGAAAAGCACCCTGAGTTATTCCACCAAAAAGAAAATGGCGAAGAAGCTAAAATACCTTATGATTGGACAATTTATTATTTGCGAAAAAAAGCTTTAACCGAAAAAATTACTGAACAAGAGCTTGCCTGGATTATTCTAAATTTTAATCAAAAGCGAGGCTATTATCAATTGCGAGGCGAAGAAGAGGAAACTGATAATACTAAATCTGAAGAATTTTATTCTTTGAGAGTATATGACGTAGAAGAAACAGAGGATAAAAATGCTAATGGGACATGGCATAATGTAATCTTGGAAAATGGTTGGATATATAGAAGACAAAGCAAAGAATCACTTAAAAGTTGGAACGGAAAGATAAAGGAATTTATTATTACAACCCAATTAGATGAGAATGGTAATCCGAAAGTTGATAAAGAAGGTGATGTGAAAAGAAGTTTTAGGGCAGTCGATTCTGAAAAAGATTGGATTGCAATAAAAAAGAAAACAGAACAAGATATAGGTAAGTCAGAAAAAACTGTTGGATTTTACATCTACGAATCTCTCCTAAAAAGCCCCAAACAAAAAATAAGAGGAAAGCTCGTTAAGACAATTGAACGTAAGTTTTATAAACAAGAATTGAATAAAATACTTGAGGTTCAAACTAAATTTCATGATAAACTGAAAGACAAAGACCTATATAGAGCTTGCGTTGAAGAACTATATCCAAGAAATGAAGCACATCAGCAAAGTATTATCGATAAAGGTTTTGTATACTTATTCCTGAATGATATAATATTTTATCAGCGACCGTTGAAAAGTCAGAAATCAAATATCGCTGGCTGTACATATGAAACACGGACATTTAAAAAAGATGTTGATGGCAAAAAGGAAATTGTAACCGAAGCAATAAAAGCGATACCAAAATCACACCCTTTATTTCAGGAGTTCAGGTTGTGGCAGTTTCTGCAAAATCTAAAAATTTATCAAAAAGAAGCTCTTATTGATGGTAAAACCCAGATAGATTATAATGTAACTGATACAATGCTTGCAAATGAAGATGACTGGATTGCAATATTCGATTATTTAAATACAAGAAAGGAAGTTGAACAAAAGCATATTATAGAGCATCTTGTAAAACAAGGAAAGATTACTAAAAAAGAAAAAGATAATTACAGATGGAATTATGTAGAAGATAAAACTTACCCGGCAAATACAACAAAAGCACAATTTGTTTCCCGTTTAAAGAAAGTTGAAGGTGTAAATGCTGATGAAATACTAACCGATGATTTTCAGCAAGCCTTGTGGCATATTATTTATTCTATAACGGATAAGGCAGAGTTTGAAAAGGCATTAAAGAAATTTGCAGAAAAGAATTGCTTAGATGTTAATTCATTTTTTGAGGCATTTCAGAAATTTCCACCTTTTGATAGTGAATACGGAGCATATTCTTTAAAAGCATTAAAGAAACTTCTTCCGGTAATGAGAAGAGGAAAATACTGGAACGAACATGATATCTCAGAAGAAGTCATCCGAAAGGCAGAATCAATTCGGGAACGTTTAGATGCTGTCGGTTTTCAAAAAACAAAAATTGACGAAACTGTCAGTGATGATGAAGTACAAAAACAAGTTTTACGGAGTTTTGCAGATTTTTCCGGTAAAAATATGGTGCAGGGGTTAAATACCTATCAAGCATGTTATTTGGTATATGGAAGGCATTCCGAAGCTGTAGATACTACAAAATGGGAAATACCTGATAATATTGATGCTTATTTACAAAAGTTTAAACAACATAGTTTGCGAAATCCAATAGTAGAGCAAGTTGTAACAGAAACCCTGCGAGTAGTTCGTGATATTTGGCAATATTATGGAAACGGTGATAAGAATTTCTTTAAAGAAATTCATATTGAATTGGGTCGCGAAATGAAAAATCCGGCAGATAAAAGAAAGCAAATTGCTGCCCGACAACAAGAAAACGAAAATACAAACCAGCGTATTAAACAAATTTTAACTGAGTTGATGAATGATTCTGCCGTAGAAGGTGATGTTCGACCACATTCCCCAAGTCATCAGGAAGTTTTAAAAATTTATGAAGAGGGTATATATCAAAATCCAAATGCTGATTATAAAAAAGTAAATCAGGATGAAATTGAAAAAATTCGCAAAACAGCAAAACCTTCAGCAAAGGACATTACCCGTTATAAACTTTGGCTTGAACAAGGCTATCGCTCACCATATACAGGAGAAATGATTTCGCTTGGCAAACTGTTCACAACCGCATACCAAATAGAACATATTATTCCTCAAGCCCGCTATTTTGATGATTCGCTCAGCAATAAAATTATTTGTGAGAGTGAAGTGAATCAACTAAAAAGCAATATGACCGCCTATGAATTTATTAAAGATAAAGGAGGCAGTGTTGTTGATTTGCAGCAAGGTAAAACAGTTAAGATATTTGATTTATCAACCTATGAAGAAAATTGCAATCAATATTTTAAGAAGAATAAAACGAAGTTGAAAAAACTTTTGTCGGAAGATATACCGGAAGGTTTTATTGAACGCCAAATGAATGATAGCCGGTATATAAGTAAGTTGATAAAAGGCTTATTAAGTAACATCGTAAAAGACGACGATGAGCAGGCCGCTACCTCAAAATATGTTGTGCCTGTTACAGGAGCTATTACCGATAAATTAAAACAAGATTGGGGTTTACACGATAAATGGAACGAAATAGTTGCACCTCGTTTTATTAGAATGAATGAAATAACGAAATCTCAGGATTATGGCTATTTTGATGATACAATTACTGCGTTTCGAATTACTGTTCCTGATGAATTGCAAAGAGGCTTCAATAAAAAACGTATCGACCACCGGCATCATGCAATGGATGCTTTGGTTATTGCATGTGCAGACCGGAGGCATATACAATATTTAAATGCATTAAATAATGAAAAGGAGAATTTTGCTTTAAGAGATTCATTATTATTAAAGAATAAAAATGATCATTACACCAAAACATTTCAGATGCCCTGGCATAATTTCCCGAACAAAGCAAAAGATGCTTTAGAAAAAACAGTAGTTAGTTTTAAACAAAACCTAAGGGTGATTAACAAAACAACAAATAAAACATGGCAATGGATTGAAAAAGATGGAAAGCTAAAAAAACAACTTGTTAAACAAACTAGGGGCGATAGTTGGGCAATCAGGAAACCTATGCATAAAGATACAGTATCGGGTAGGGTTAATATAAGAATTCGAAATACCGTTTCTTTTGCCAACGGAATAAAAAATTGGAAAAACCTTGTTGATAAAAATTTAAAATCCATTATTAATGAGTTAATTGACGAGGGAAAGGATACGAAAGCAATTGCTAACCATTTTAAGGACTACCCTTACCTGATAAATGGGGACCCAGTTAAACAGGTTGAAATTTATACTTATACTGCAAATGCTACTGCTACAAAAACAATGTTGACAGAAAACTTTACAAGAAAACAACTGGAAAGTGTTACAGATAGTGGTATTAAGAAAATTCTGGAAAATCACATTAAGAACTATATTGATGAAAAGGGAAATGAAAGATTCGATATAGCTTTTTGTACCGATGGTATTGCTGCATTAAATGAAAATATTGAAGAACTAAATAATGGAAAAAAACATCAACCAGTTTATAGTGTACGATTATATGAAGAAGGTAATAAGTTTAATGTTGGATATTCTGGAAATAAAGCAAGTAAGTTTGTTGAAGCAGCAAAAGGCACCAATCTTTTCTTTGCAATATATTGGAACGAAGAAAAACAAAAACGGGAATATGAAACTATCCCGTTAAATGTAATTATTGAACACCAAAAACAAGTGGCTCATTTACCTAAAGAAGAGCGAACACCTGTTCCATTAAACAATGAAAAAGGCTTATTTTTATTTTCATTGTCGCCTAATAATTTGGTTTATGTGCCAACCGTAGAGGAAATAGAGAATCCTTCATTATTCAAACAAAATTCATTAACAGATGAACATTTGAAACATATTTATAAAACTGTTAGTAGCAGTGGGACTCAATGCTTTTTTGTTCAATGCTGTGTTGCTGATACTTTAGCAAATAAAATAGAATTTTCCGCATTAAACAAAATGGAAAAGTCAATCGATGACATAATGATAAAAGATGTTTGCTGGAAACTTGAAGTAGACCGCATAGGAAATATTACAAAGGTAATTCGCTAAAAACTATTCACCAGAGCTACTATGAGTTGCCCGGTGAATAAAACTCCAAACTCATGCATTTCGAAAAAGAACATGTATACCATATTTACAACCAGGGCAATAACCGGCAGGAAATATTTTTCAAGCGGGAAAATTACTTGTTTTTTCTCAGAAAAGTTCGGGCACATATGCTCCCCTATTGCGATGTTTTTGCCTGGTGCCTTATGCCAAATCATTTTCACTTTTTGGTTCGGGTTAACGAGGTGGAACTGACTGTACGGGAAGCAAGCCAGGCTGTTACTCTGAGACCGGCAACGATTCAGGGTGTGACTCAAACGGTAGCGAGTCTGGGCATGACTCAAAAACCGGTAGCGAGTCAGGGCGTGACTCAAAGTCACACCCTGACTAAGAAGAAGCTGCGCACATTCAACGACTCAATAGGCATTTTGCTACGTTCATACACCCGGGCAATTAACAAACAAGAAGGTACAACCGGCAGTTTATTCAGAAACGAAACCAAAGCAAGTTGTTTAAGCTGCCCTGAAGTGACCGTTCCGGAATTTCTCAGGCATTCCGGGCAAAAAGGCCCATATATATACGATAGCTCAAAAGAATACCTGAACGTATGTTTCAATTACATACATCAGAATCCGGTTAACGCAGGATTGGTTAACAAACCTGCCGACTGGGAGTTTTCATCGGCACAAGATTACGCCATGCTCAGAAATGGCTCACTAATAAACAAGAAACTGTCAAAAGAATATGAGATAACCTGATAAACCAACCAGGCAGTGTTCTGTACAGAAAGTAATTATAAATAATTCAGCTATGATAAAAAGAACATTGTTTTTCGGAAATCCCTGTTACCTAAAAAAGAAACAGGAGCAAATGACAATTGAGTATAAAGATACAGAAACCAAATCGGTACCTATTGAAGATATTGGTGTGGTTGTGCTTGATAATCAGCAAATAACACTCACCACGGCCCTGCTAATGGCTCTTATGGAAAACAATGCAGCAGTTATTACAAGTAACTGGCAGCACCTGCCCGAAGGCTTATTGCTGCCCATGGCCGAACACCATGCATTTACCGAAAAAGTGCGTAGCCAGTTCGAAGCATCGGAACCCTTAAGAAAAAACCTGTGGCAACAAACCGTTCAGGCAAAAATAACAAACCAGGCAAACCTGCTTGATTCCATTGGTATACCTTCAGAGAATATGCATTATTGGGCCTCTCAGGTAAAATCGGGCGACCCCGATAATTACGAAGCCCGGGCCGCTGCATATTACTGGCAGCATTTATTTGCAGATAACCGGGTTTTCAGGCGCGGAAGATTTGAAGCTCCCCCAAACAACCTGCTAAATTATGGCTATGCCATACTGCGTGGTGTAATAGCACGTAACCTGGTAGCCAGCGGATTAATGACATTCAGGGGCATTCATCACAAAAATAAATACAACCCGTATTGCCTGGCCGACGATATTATGGAACCCTACCGGCCCTATACCGACAAAATTGTTCTCGAAATATTAGCAGATACTGTTGAAATAGAGGAGTTAACAACCGATTTAAAAAGGCGCTTACTTATTATACCGGCTACCGATATAAACATCGATGGCCAAAACAGCCCTTTAATGGTTGGGGCAGGGCGTACCACAGCTTCGCTAATACAATGCTACGAAGGCGTAATGCGTAAACTAGTTTACCCTGTGCTTTGAAAGAGCAAATAAAAACAGGAAATTTTCTCCTTTATGAAAAACCTGGAGCGATTAAACCAATACCGAATTATGTGGGTGTTTGTTTTTTTTGATTTACCTACCGACACAAAAAAGGAAAGACGTGCTTATACACGCTTCAGAAAAATGCTTATTAACGATGGTTTTAGCATGTTGCAGTTCTCGATTTATATAAGGCATTGCAACAGCCGCGAAAATGCCGATGTACATATAAAGCGGGTAAAAGTATCGCTGCCCGAACATGGCGAGGTAATACTGTTTACACTCACCGACAAACAATTCGGCATGCTCGAAATATTTAAAAGCGCTGCCGAAGTAAAAAAACCCGAAACACCCCAGCAACTTGAATTATTTTAATAGTGAGCGGGTGACTTCGAGCCACTCGCTGAGACTTCCCATCCAAAACCAAAAAAGCACCGGGAAAAACTCCCCGATGCTTTTTACCGACACAGTTTTTTTATCCTGTTTTCAGACACAAAAAGCTGAATCACTGAACGATACTTTGCACTCTGCTGTGTCAAAGATCGTTAAAATACAAATCGAAAGCAATTCACAAC
>JAFGVA010000237.1 GCA_016938235.1 Bacteroidales bacterium
TGTTCTCATAATCATATATTTTCTCAAAAATACAAAATCATTAGGTCATAATGCAAGCTAGCAGTGTTTTTTTTGCTTGGTGCTAACTAAAGTATATTGTTTACAAAAAATACAACAGCACTATTTAGTTACCCGTAAATGGATGAGTTCAATTTTTGTTTTTGAGGCCTTAAGAATCTCTATTTCGAATTGATCTGTGGTAATTCGTTCATGTAATTTAGGAATGCTTTCATACCGGTCGATAATGTATCCGGCAATTGTCTCATACTCCTCATTTTCAGGTATTTTCAGATTGTAGGTTTCATTTAGGTGGTCAATTTCAAGTCTGCCGGAGAAAATAAATTCCTGGTCCGAAATCTGTTTTTCAATTAGGGCTGAAGTGTCATGTTCATCTTCAATTTCGCCAAAAATCTCTTCAATAATATCTTCAATGGTCAGCATTCCGGAAACTCCGCCAAATTCGTCTACCACAACTGCCAGGCTTTTCTTGTCCTGGATTAACTTTTTTAAGAGCCTGTTGGCCGACATGGTTTCGGGTACATAAGAAACCTCAATCAACCGGAGTTCGTTGTCTTTATTTGTTGAAAACAAGGATTTAGACGTAACGTAACCAATAATATTGTCGATATTATCTTTATAAATAGGAATTTTAGAGAACCCGGACTCTACAAAAGTTTTTTGAATTTCTGAGAAAGGAGTGTTTTCTTCAAGAGCAATAATTTCCGGACGAGGTACCATGCAATCCCTTATTTTTACCGATGAAAAATCGAGTGCATTCTGAAAGAGCTTTATTTCATCGTTTGTTTTTGGACCTTGTTCCTCCGAATTTTTTGTCTGATTAATGAAATACACCAAATCAACTTTGTTAAATACATTTTTCTTGCTTACTTCAGGCTCGCCTTCTTTTTTTATCCCTCTTAAAATCGATTCGGTGAGCGTATTAATAAAAAGGGTAAGCGGGTAAAAAACAGAATAAAAAATGAAAAGCGGAACGGCCATAATGTTTAATGAAGCATTTGGAATGTTCCGGAAAATCATTTTTGGTAAAAATTCGGCAGTTACCAGGATAAAAACAGTTGATATCATCGTTTGAATTAGCAAAACCAGCAGAGCAGATTGTATGTATTTTTGCAGAAAAGGTTCCAACACTTCATCTGCCATAACTAAGCCGTATACTACCAAGGCTATGTTGTTACCTACCAGCATGGCTGTGAGATATTGGGACGGATTGTTTGTAAACAGCGAGATAATCTTTGAAGAAAATTTACCTTGTTTCCTGTCTAGTTCGATACGGAGTTTATTTGAAGAAATGAATGCAATTTCCATTCCTGAAAAGAATGCACTAAATAGAAGTGTAATTAGTATAATGGCCGATGAACTCATGAGTTGTTTTCAGATGTATTTCTCCTTAAGTTGCGACGGGCAAGAAACAGAAAAAGCGCAAGGGCACTTATAATAAAAAAAACATAACTGCCTTCAAAACCCATCTTAAAAGTTTCAATTAATCCTTTTATGCTGGCAAAAATAAAAATTATCAGCCAGAATATCTCAAGTATAAAACTGATTCTTAGATTATTGGGTTTCTTCATCTTTTACTTTAACATTGCCTGATGATCCTATAAGCCGATAGTACGATAAATCCTGTGCAGCTTCAAAACCTCTTTCTCCAAAATGAACACCGTCTTCACCAGTAATTTTTGTAAATACATTTGAATATATGATTTTTTTAGCCTGATCCCAAAACATCTGTTCGGTTTCAACTACCTGGTTGTCTTGTAAGTTTCGCGAAACAACACTGTCTCTGACCTCAAAAAGTTCGGGTTCTACGCGGTATATTGCGTATTTCGAAGTTATAATTGTTTTAACCTTCTCGTCACTGTTGTAAAATAGAACCTTTATTCCTGTCGGAAATTCATAGTACGGTTCTTCATTATTCAGGTAGTAATCTACCGATTTGGTTATGAGTTTTGCCTGAAGCTTTGCTGTATCGGTGTATTCGAATGATACATCGTTATACGAAACAGTAGGTTGTCCCTCGCCAAGGGCAAGTGCATTTATTTTTTCGATATCGTTTTTACACGAAATATTAAAAACAAGAATAATACTACCCCCGAAGAGTAACATTATTCTGAATATTTTTATTCGGGATATATTAAAATCTAACAGTTGTCGATTCATTTATCCAGCAACCAACTTTATAAGTTTGACCTTCATTAACTCCCTTGAAGAAAGCTTCTTCTTTGTTCGGGTAATAGGGGGTATAGGTTTGAATTAATTTGTCTACTCTGTCTGCTAAGTCAGGATCAACAGCTTTAGCTTTTAAAAACTTGTCGACAGCTACCCAGAAAACGGCATTTGGCAGATTGGCTTTATCCGATGCATCTGTGCACTCATCCTTGCTGTCGGCATACAATTGGCCGATAAGAATATAAGGTTCTCCATAACCCGATTTCGATTCGGCAGCAGCATAACAGGCTTTTCTTGAGCTGGTTTTGTCTCCAAGTTTTTGATAAGCAACAGCTTGTCCAAAATAATAATCAGCTTTTTTAACTGCATCGGATTCTAAATCGATTGCCTGACCAAAGTATTCAACAGTTTCTTTATACAGGTTATTATCTCTTGCCCAAAGTGCAATTTTTACAGCCGATTCTGCCGAAGGAGCTGTTTTGTGCAATTCTTTCAGTGCAGCATAATAGAGTTCCGAGTCAGTACAATCGCGGTTCTTTAATAAGCTTGTGAGCATTTCAAGAAATGCCGGATCCGATTTTTGTGTTTCGAATTGGGGCTTAAATATCTCTATGAGTTTGTCACAATCACCCGGTCCTTCTTGGGCAAAGTTATTATCTAAACTTAGTTTCAAGTCTGCAAGCCTTCCATCGCTTGGACGTTCTGCAATCATTATATCCATAATTTCAGATACCGTTAAATAGTCATCAATAACTTGTTTGTCATCTATTTCACCAAGCTTATATAAGGTTAATGAAGCACTAAGTAAGGTAGGAAGAACAGCTTTCGAGGCATCCTCTTCTTTAAGTTCAAGCGATTCTTTTAAATATTGATAACCTTGCAGTATGTACTCGGCACCATCATTACGCCTGTATTTTAGCAGGTCGGCACCCTGGTAACCTCTTACTTTGCCTTTTTCACCAAAAAACTCAATTCTTCTGTCATAAATGAGCATTAAGGTATCGCTAAGCTGGGCTCTTCTGGCGTCATCTTTTACTTCATCAAGTTTATCGCGATAAATCTTTGCCCCGTCAATATAAAGATTTTTTGACGACTGCGGACATTCGTCAAAAGGAATTACCCAATAACTATAAGCCATACCAAAATCTTTATTTCTTGCGTATTCTCTGTATAAAGAAAGGTTTCTTACACAACGGGCACTATCTTCTCCTTTCCCGAATTTCGAACCATCTTCCTTGCCAGTTTGTGCATAGGCACCAACAATCATGGTAAATGGTATTATCAGCCCGATAATTAATTTCATTGTCTTTTTCATAACTGGAATATTAATCATACTTAGGTTTTAGGAACCAAAAATCGTGTAATGTTAATCCAAAGGTAATAATATGGTAGTTTTCTTTTATAAGTCGGTCTTCTGTTTTTCCTCTTTGTCCATAGTTATAACCAATGTTAAAAGTAGTTCCGGTAAACATCTTTCTGTAGTTCTTGACAGGAAACCCAACTCCAACACTTAGTCCTTTTGATGAAATATTTCCAGAACTGTGTGCTATATAGTTGTTTGTAAAATCTCCGCCAATTCTGTAATTCATTCGTTTCAGATATCCTACCCTGTTTCTCTCTGCTACAGAAGCAGGTGTATATTCTATTCCAAAACGGTAGCTTTCATAAATATTAGTTCTGAAAGCAGAAGAAACAATTTCCGTGCCAGTCCAGTCTTGTTTAATGTATTCGCCGGTTACTGTAAGAATATCGTTGTAAGTATAAGAAAAACCAAGGCCGATTTTTGCAGGTAAAACAAATGGTTGTAAAGTATCAAGACGGTAATTTAAGGAATCAGTATAAGGTGTTTGTCCGGTAGATATCGAAGCTGTTGTGTTATAGCGCATTGTACTTGCTTTCTCTTTTACATCAATGTTTGATTCAACATCGTAGGTAACTCCTAAAACAAACTTATGTTTTTCTTTTATTACAGGATAAAACTGAGCGCCAAGTTTAAAATAAAAATCTCCGGCAATATAATTGGTAGAATGAGAAATTAAAGCTGAATAGGCTGTATATTCAGTCAGATACGAACTTTGTTTCCTGTCAAGTGTGCCAAAAATATAACCTGCATTTGCTCCCACAGAAAGCATGTTTTTTATTTCGAATGCTGTACCCAGGTAAAATTCATTTAATCCCCCAAACCCTTTATATTCATAGGTCATCGACTCACCTATTGATGGGTCAAAAACATCTTCACTAAGATTGTATTGTATTCTTGAAAAGGGCGTAACACCTATGCTTGCAGACCACCATTTTGTTACCGGGAAGCCAATTGCCACATAGTCAATGTTAAAGTTCAGGGATTTCCCGTCGTCATATTCCGACGAAACTTTGGCATACCTACCCGTTAATCCGGTCTGGAACAGAAATGAATTCGTGTCCTGACTGGTATAAGATGCCGGATTAAGATAGTTAATCTGGTTTTGAGGTCTGAGAGCAATACTACTGCCGCCCATGGCTTTGTTATACGCAAAACCGGTATTAATTAAATCTCCTATCTCGAACCTGGTATAAGGTGAATTATAATAGTTCTGAGAAATAGCTTGTTGCGATAATACCATTAACAACAGTATTATCAGCTTGTTAAGTCGCGACATTGTAGTTTAAAATAATATTGAGTCCTTGTCTTACTAAATTTTGAACCACAAAGATGGTTTTTTTTAATCTATTCTCAAAAAACTCGGCATCACCACCTGTAAGTATTATTGTTAAATCTTCATAAATAGCATTTAAATTTTCAAAATATTGTTCTACTTCGAAAGCAATACCATTTATTACACCATTTTTTATTGCTTCATCTGTGGTTTTACCAATCAAACTGTTTTTTCCCGGCTTAACCAGTGGCAGACGGTGCGTATAATCATGCAGTGCTCTGAATCGCATCGACATTCCGGGAGAAATATTTCCCCCTATAAACTTATTTTCTTTTGTTTTCATGTCAATTGTAATAGCGCTTCCTGCATCAATAATCAGAACATTTTTATCGGGGAATAAACCATTTGCTCCGGCTGCACCAGCCATGCGATCCAGTCCCAGGGTTTCGGGAGTGTTATAGTCTATAATTATAGGTAATGGTGTTTGATGATCAAATAGTATAGAGGTATGAAAATTTCTGCTTAGAAATTCGGGTAACCCAGGATCGACTTTGCCGGTAGCCGAAAGGATGGAATAGTCTAAATTTTTATAAACTTGTTTTAATGCCGTTATTCTGTCAGTAAGATTACCATTAATACTTTCAGAGAATATTTCATCTGGGCCTTCAAATATTGCCAGTTTACATAGAGTATTTCCTATATCAATTATCAGGTTCATTCTTTGTTTGTTTCAGGCAACATTTGTTCAAGAATGTGGAAAGCCTTATTTATACTGCTAACATTGTCTATTGTAAGCGTTAACTTATTATTTCCTTCTTTCATTCTGAATAGTTGAGGTTTTTGCTGTACGAAGGTAAGAATATTCACAAATTCGGGCGATTGATAGTATGCCGATTCCTGGTTGCTTACAAAGTGGGCAATCAGCTTTTTGTTTCTTAAAATTATTTTTTCAAATCCCAGGTCCATGGCAAGCCATCTTAATCTTACAACTCGTAAGAGTTCATCAGTCGGATGTGGAATATCACCAAACCTGTCCTTCAAATTCTCCTGGAAATTTTCTAGCTCCTCATTTTTATTCAGACTATCAATTTCACGGTAAAGTCGTATTCGTTCCGAAATGTTTTCGACATAACTGTCAGGAATATTTATCTCGAGGTCCGTATCGACATTACAGTCGGTTACATACCTTATTTTTTCTTTAGGTGCTATAATTTTTTCTTCTTCGAAAAGATCTTTAAATTCAGTTTCCTTGAGTTCCTGCATGGCTTCATCAAGAATCCTGTTGTAGGTTTCAAAGCCAATATCGGCTATAAAACCGCTTTGTTCTGCGCCAATCATATTGCCTGCTCCTCTGATGTCTAAATCCTGAAGGGCAATATGAAACCCGCTTCCTAAATCGGAAAATTCTTCGATAGCTTTTAAACGGCGTCGTGCTTCAGGAGTGACCGATGTTAAGGGCGGAGCTAGTAAATAACAAAATGCTTTACGGTTTGAACGACCAACACGGCCCCGTAGTTGATGTAAATCGCTAAGGCCAAAACTTTGCGCATTATTAATAAAAATGGTATTTGCATTCGGAATATCCAAACCAGATTCAATAATGGTTGTTGCGATAAGAACATCGTAGTCGCCATTCATAAAATCGATCATGATTTTTTCTAATACCGGCCCTTCCATTTGTCCATGACCAACAACAGTTTTTACTTTGGGGCATAAACGTTTTATTAAAGCTTCAACTTCAAGAATATTCAAAACGCGATTATGTATGAAGAAAACCTGGCCTCCTCTTGATACTTCGAAATTAATACCTTCCTGAATAATATCTTCGTTAAAGCTGTGAAGTTCAGTTATTATTGGATGCCTGTTGGGTGGAGGGGTGTTTATTACCGACAAATCTCTTGCACCCATTAATGAAAATTGCAAAGTCCTGGGTATAGGTGTTGCTGTCATTGTCAGGGTATCAACATTAACTTTAAGGGCTTTTAATTTTTCTTTTGCTGCAACACCAAATTTCTGTTCTTCATCGATTATTAGCAGCCCCAAATCTTTAAATTTTACATCTTTCCCAATTAACCTGTGTGTGCCAATAAGCACATCAATATTACCCCCGGCAACCTCTTTCAGTATTTTTTTCTGGTCGGCTGGTTTTTTCAATCTACTAATATAATTAATGGTGGCAGGGAAATTTTGTAGTCTTTCTTTAAATGTTTTATAGTGTTGCAGAGCCAGAATTGTAGTCGGAACAAGAACGGCAACCTGTTTGCTGTCTGATATAGCTTTAAACGCAGCCCGAATAGCAACTTCTGTTTTTCCGAAACCAACATCTCCGCATATAAGGCGATCCATAGGAATTAATTTCTCCATATCGCCTTTTACCGCTTGTGTGGCTTTAAGCTGATCCGGCGTGTCTTCATAAATAAAAGAGGCTTCAAGTTCTTCTTGCAGGTAGGTGTCAGGAGAAAACTTAAATCCCTGTTCTGCTTTACGTTTTGCATACAGGGCAATCAGATCCTTGGCAATGTCTTTTACTTTCTTTTTTGTGTTTGTTTTAAGCTTTTCCCATGCCCCCGAACCTAATTTATACATCTTTGGCGGAGCATCATCCTTACCTTTGTATTTCGAAATTCTGTGCAGGTTGTGTATGCTTACATAAAGAACATCGTTGTCGCGATATACCAGCCTGATGGTTTCCTGGAGTTTACCCTGTTGTTCGATTTTCTCCAGACCGCCAAAGCGGCCTATTCCATGATCTATATGCACAACATAGTCTCCTGGTTTTAAATCTTTAAGTTCACGGAGCGAAAGTGCGGCTTTGCTCGACTGGTAGTTGTGAATCTGGTATTTATGGTACCGATCAAATATTTCATGATCGGTGTAAAAGCAAAGTTTAAGTTCAGGTTCAATAAAGCCACCATGAATCGATTTAATTACCGGTGTAAAGTTTATACCCAGATGTGTATCCTGAAAAATATCTTTAAGTCTTTCAATTTGCTTTTCATTATCGGAAAAGATACAGGTTGTATATTCCTGGGCCAGATGCATTCTAAGGTTATCGCCCAAAAGGTTGAAATTCTTTTTAAATGCCGGTTGCGATTTTGTTTCAAACAGAAATTCAGTGCTTTTTGGAAAATAGGTTTGCTGTGCAAATTCTAACACGCTATGTTCGCTTATTTCGGTTAAAAACTGACTGCCCATCCATAGCTGATTTTCGATGGATTCAGTATCCGACTTACTTGCCATGGCATCGTAAATGCCTGAAATTCTTTCTGAAATTAAACTGATATTATCGCACCATACAAAGCTATCTGCAGTTCCTGCCGAAAGAACCGATATTTTATTTCCTGCGCCTCTTGTTTCTAAATTTGGTAGAATTGAGATTTTATTAAACTTGTTCTTTGATAGTTGTGTTTCAACATCAAAGGAACGGATCGACTCAACTTCGTCTCCAAAAAAGTCTATTCGAAAGGGATTCTCTGCACTAAAAGAAAAAATATCGACCAGGCTGCCTCTTAGTGCATATTGTCCGGGTTCATATACAAAATCAACCAGTTCAAACCCGTATTCGTCAAGTACCTCGTGTATAAAACCGATAGATATTTTTTCACCTTGATGCAGGTGTAAGGTGTTTTCAATTATCTTTTCACTGCTTGCTACTTTCTCTGACAAAGCTTCGGGATAACTAACAATTATTAATCGCTGCTTTGTCTCTGTTTTGTTCTGCAATATTTTGTTCAGAACATTTGTTCTAAGAATTATATTACCACTTTCGGGTTGTTTATATTGAACCGATCGCTTATAAGATGAGGGGAAGAAAAGAATGTTTTCATTGTCACCGGAAATATTCACAAGGTCGTTAAAAAAATAGGCAGCACTGTCTTTATCTTCAAAAAAGAAAAAATGTTGATTGTTGTCTTCCCGGAGCAGGGTGCTGATAAAAAACGCATTGAAAGATCCATATATTCCTTTAAGGCTGATACGTTCATTATTGTTTCTTTCAAGCAATTGCCTTAACGGCTCATAATGGGAATGCTTTTTAAAGAGTTCTGAAAAATCGGCTATGTTCAATTCCTTTATTTTAATGAAGCACAAAAGTCGGATTTTGAATTATGAGTTGCAAGTTCAGATAAAATATTTCTGATTTTTAATGGTATTTGTTGTAAAACGAAACAAAAACTATTTTTTGACGTTCATCAGCAAAAACAATAAAAGGTTTTCAATTATTAAATTGAAAGCAAAATTAGGGATTTAAACAATCAATTTTTTAGTGGGTTAAAATTTGATTATTATTTTTGTGTCATATTTTGAGAATTGAATCTTGGGTCGTTAATCTTTCTGTTAAGTTTGTGATTTTATGAATAATAAAGTTGAGGTGTCAGGTAATTCTGTTTCGTGGTATAAAAAGAATTCAAAAACTGTAAATTTTACAACAATTAGTGTTGTTGTTATTTTTCTCTTTTTTGTGCTGATAAGGTATTTACCACAAGGATCAAGTTTGCAGTTTGGTACATACAATACCGAGTTGGTAAGCCGTGGCTTAGTATTTAAAGGAGTTGAAGCTTCGGGAGAAGTAGTAGCAGAGAATGAAGTGCTTTTGTTATGCCCTTCTACCAGTATTGTTAAAAGAATTTTGAAACCATCAGGAAGCCAGGTTATTAAGGGTGATGTAATATTGATTCTGGACGATACAGAAATAAGTCGTTCAATAGAAACACTGGAGGATCAGTTAGAAATGATGAGAAATAATCTTCTGAAAACTCAATTATCTGCCAGGTTGACCCGGGTTGATCTGGATCACGATATTGAATTAAAGAAATTAAATATTGTTTCGCTTAATTCTCAGATTGAGGAAGAAAAAGAATTATTTGATGTTGGTGGAATATCTCAGGCAAAGATGGACAAGACTGAGCAGGAACTGGTTTTGGCTAATAAAGAACTAAAGCGTTTAACTGAGAAATACAGTATTCGGTTGAAGGAACTTGAAGCAAACGAACAGGGTTTATTGCTCCAGATTTCTATGAAGGAAAAAGAACTCAATGAAAATAAAGAGTTAAAAGAAAAAATGGTTGTAAAATCTACCGGAAAGGGAGTGGTGCTTGAAATTCATGCCCGGGCTGGCGAAAATATCAGAAAAGATGCTATAATGGTTCGTTTATCAGAGCATACCACACGAAAAATTGAAGCTGAAATATCTGATAAGTATTCAGACTTAATCAGAAATGGTGGAAAGGTTTATGTTCAGCTTGACAATCAGCAGATTGAAGGCTGCGTTGGAAACATACGACCAGAATTGAAAGATGATAAAATCAATTTCGATGTGTTTTTAAAGAATCCCAGGCATAATGATTTGAGATTGAATAAAAGTGTAGAAATGTTCGTTGTTACAGATGAAAAACAAAATGTCTTAAGAATAAAAAAGGGAGACTATTTTACCCATCCCAATCACGAGGCATGTTATGTTATCGAAGGAGATAAAGCTATTCGGAAGGAAGTGAACTTTGGTCTTGACGGAACAGTTTATAAAGAAATTCTACATGGTCTCGATTCAGGAGATATGGTAATAAACTCAAGTTTATCCGGAGTTAAACAACTCAGTACACTAGAAATTGTAAAATAAATTTGTCTGTTACCATGAAATTTTTTTCGTTTTTTGTTATTGTATTTTTCGGCTTTCTTAGTCCTTGTTATTCCCAGGAACGGGTATCCTTAAATATACAGGATGTAATAGAATTAGCAATAATGCAGTCGCCTTCGGTAAAAAATGCCCAGAATACTAACGTAAACTATTACTGGAGGTACAGAAACTATAAGACTCAGAACATGCCCCAGTTAGTTTTAAGGGGCGATATTCCGGACTATTCTCGTACTACCAAAGCAGTTGAGCAACCCGACGGAAGTATCAAATTTGTTCCAACAGAATTAGGACAGATGTCGAGTACTCTTAGTCTCAATCAGGCAATAGGATTAACCGGAACCACTGTTTACGCATCAAGCTCCTTGTTCCGGGTTCAGAATTATAAAGACGGCACGATTGAATACTCGGGTGAGCCCTTTTTAATTGGCTTTTACCAACCCCTATTTCAGTATAACTGGATGAAATGGTCGCGAAAAACCGAACCTCTTGTTTATGAAGAAGCACAGAAAGATTTAATTGAAACTATTGAAGAAATCTCTCTATGGTCGGTTCAGCGTTTCTTTAACTATTTAAAAATACAGACCGATTATAAGTTAGCAGAAAACAGTCTTAAGAACAGTGAAGATAATTTGCGGATTGCCGAAACTAAAATAAAGCTGGGGCGCATTTCCGAAAATGATTACCAAAGGATAAAATTGTCGGTTTACAATTCGAGGAAAGCATTAAATACAGCTCGCATGGAGTTAAAGAATGCTGACTTTGAACTAAAATCATTTATCGGGATGGATCAGTCGCAACAGATAGAACCGGTTTTACCTATGAATGTAAAATTCTTCGAGGTAGATGTCGAAAAGGCTGTTAATGAAGCACATACAAACAGGAAAGAAACCCCAAGGTTTGAACGGAGGTTGGTAGAGGCCGAACGTGATTTGGAAAGAGCTAAGCGTAGCACAGGAGTAAGTGCTGCAATTTCAGGAAATTATGGAGTTAGTAACAATGCCGAAATGGCGGGTGACGTATATACCGACCCCGAGCAATCTCAGCGAATTAAATTGTCTCTTAGTGTTCCAATTCTTGATTGGGGAAGATCAGCCTCCACAGTGAAACTTGCTGAGTCGCAATACGATTTGGTAGTTTACGATGTAGAAAAAGATAAAGAAGATTTTGAAAGACGGGTTGTCATGCAAGTGGAGCAGTTTGGACTTTTAGAAGAACAATTAATAACCTCGTCCGAAGCCGATGTTGTGGCAGAGAATGGATACCAGATTGCCCAAAAAAAGTTTCAGAATGGAGAAATAAGTATTACTGATTTGAATATTTTTCTCCAGGAAAGAGAATCTGCCAGGCGCGATTACATCCGTACGCTTGAATCGTATTGGAAAGCCTATTATAACCTCAGAATATTAACCTTATACGATTTTGAAGCAGACCAGAAAATCAGTTATGGCAATCCTATGATTCAAATGGAGCTTGAAAGACGTGGAATCAGCCATTAATAAAGGCTTTTGGTTTTTTCATATTATTCAGCTTTCTAAGCTGTATTTTTATGTAATAGATTAAAAGAATATTTGTACTTACAGGTATTGTTATATTATGCTGTCACATACATCCCAAACCATCCTGCGTTAGTTTTAATTGGTAAGTTTTCAATTTCTTTATCTTAATTCTCACAATAAATCTTATCTGTGAGTAAAATCATATTATCTGATGAAGTGATAAATTTATTTTAAGCTTAAATTAGTCTTAAAATAATGCTTAATTCATGAAAGTATTCAAGTTCGGAGGGGCATCGGTTAAAGATGCACATGCAGTTAAAAACCTTGCTTCTATACTAAAAACCTATGAAGAACCATTGGTGGTGGTTGTTTCGGCCATGGGAAAGATGACCAATGCAATGGAAAAGGTTGTAAATGCTTACTTTAAAAATGATAATTCATCTGTTAAATATCTCGATGATGTAAGGGATTTTCATTGGAATATTCTAAAAGACCTTTTTCCGGAAGACCATAGTATATATAAATACACTGAAGAAATGCTTGATGAAGTTCGGTATAAATTACTAACCGATCCATCAATGAACTATAATTTTGAGTACGATCAGATTGTTTCTTATGGAGAGCTTTTGTCAACAAAAATTATTAGCGAATATCTTGAATATATCCATATTGAAAACCAATGGATCGATATTCGTAAAATATTAAAGACCGACGATATTTATAGAGAAGCGAATGTCGATTTTGAAATTTCTGCTCATTTGGCAAAAGATGTTTTTCTGCCTTCAGGCAACTTAAAATATTTGACTCAGGGTTTTATAGGGTCCAATAAAATCAACCAAACCACCACACTTGGTCGCGAAGGGTCTGATTATACGGGAGCTCTTATTGCCTCATTTGTTGGGGCCGAATCATTTACAGTCTGGAAAGATGTTCCTGGAATTCTGAACGCTGACCCAAAATGGTTTAGTAATACTGTTAAGCTCGAGAAACTTACCTATACCGATGCAATCGAACTTGCTTTTTACGGGGCAAGTGTGTTACACCCCAAAACCATACAGCCTGTTAAACAAAACAACATACCGCTGTATGTAAAATCATTTCTTAATCCCGAAGAAGAAGGCTCTGTAATCGGGAATTTCAACTATGAAAAACTGGTTCCCTGCTTTATTTTTAAGGTAGATCAGGTGTTAATTAAAGTGCATCCAAAAGATTTGTCATTTATTGCGGAGCATAACCTTAAACGAATTTTTAGTATAATGGCAAAATACAGCCTGAGGGCAAACCTGATGCAGAATACCGCTGTTAGTTTCCGTATTTGTGTAAATAACGATTCAAGCCGAATTTTGCCTGTAGTAGAGGAGCTGGAAAAACATTATAAAATAACAACCGAGGAAGATTTAGAGTTAATCACAATTCGGTATTACGATCAACAAACCATCGACAGGGTTCTGATTAATAAAGAAGTATTACTGGAGCAACACAATCAAATGACGGTGCAGATGGTTGTGAGGAAACTGTAATAATTTATTCCTGATTATTTTACGCACAAAGCCTTATTAAGCTCTATTATTGCCTTTTTATAATCCGTACGATTAATAACAAATTGCATATTCACCTGCTTTAGCGATTGAGAAACGGCTTCAATATTAATATTGTTGTCGGCCAAAGCTTTCACAGCTTTAGTCATTATTCCGGGGTGAGCAATATTACTTCCTAAAGCACAAACTATAGCAACTTTCTTGTAAGTTACCTCAAAAAAAGCATTTTTAAGCTCGCTAAGCAGCAAGTCGTTAAGATCCTTTTCCCATACAACCTGAGTTATACTATTAGCATTTGTAGCCTTCAAAATATAGCTGATGTTATATTTTTTGAAAACTTCCATAATTTTTAGGTCAAAACCAACCTCACCCACCATAGAGGGATCGTGAATCTCCAGCGCTACAAGTTTGTCAGAACCCGAAATAATTTCAACATTAGCATTTGTGTCAACATAAGTTTTGGAAATCAGAGTTCCCGGATGTTCGGGTTCAAAAGTATTTTTAATTCTTATATTTATGCCAGCCATCTCAAGGGGTTTGGAAGCTTTAGGGTGTATGGCTTCCATACCTATGTCTGCCAGCTGATCTGCAACATTGTAATTTGTTTGACCAACAGGAATCGAATTATCAATACCAACTAAATTTGGGTCAGCAGATGATAAATGGAATTCTTTGTGTATTACAGCTTCGTCGGCTTTTAATGTTACGGCAATTTTACTAAATGTTACTTCGGAATATCCACGATCAAATTCACGCATAATGCCTTCAGTGCCCTTTGTATAACCTGTTGCAATGGCAAGGGTATTACTGGGGTCAATTGTTTTAAAGGTTTGGCTTATGCGTTCGTCAATCGTGAGGTAATCAGAATCATTGAATCCGCATAAATCAATAAATTTTGCAGATATGCCATTATTTTCAAGAATATTTACTGAATTAAATCCCGAATGTGCTTCGCCAATTGAAGCCAGAATCTCCCTGGCAGCCAAAAAAATGTTTAGTCTGCTTACATAGCCGGTTGCTAATACGTTTTTCAGATTGTTCAGATAGCTTTTTGCCTGTTCAATTCTTTCTGTAATAAAGTCATTAGCAACTTTTTGATCAAGTTTAATATCAATAAAGCTTTTGTTAAGTTCAATAAGTTTCTCCAAAACAGATTCTAATGCAGCAAGGTAATCGTCTCCATTTACAAATTTTTCGTAAACTCCGGGTTCACCTGTTTTTTTATGTTCAAGTAGCCAGTTTGTTACTCCTCCGTAGGCAGAAACAACAAAAATTCTGTTATACCGTACATTACCTGATTTTCCTATTATGATATTGTTTAATACATCTTGAAACTGAGTCATTGATGTACCACCGATTTTCTCAACTGTCAGCATAATTCCCTGTAATTTATTTTGGGGGGCAAAAATATTGAAAAAACCGATGTAAAAAAACAGTATGAATGGTTTTAATTGAGGTAAACCTTAAACACAGGCTTATAACCTTTAAGTTCTCCGAGGTTGTTGTATTGCTCAAGGCCAAGAACCATGCTTATCACCTTTTTATTTAAAACAGTATATTCTGAACTGAAATACCATATTTCTGAAAACTGAATTTTACCTATTGCATTTCTGGAGAAGCCATCCTGGGTTTCCATTTCTTTAATCGATTTAATTGATAATAAGCTGCCTGTGAAATGGTCGTAGGCTTTAAATTTTCCGGAATATACAGCATCAAAAATCGAATCAATTAATGCATCATGTTTTAAGTATTTCAAACACTCACTTGACCAGGAATCTTCCGGATTATTGTTTTTTATTATAACATCATAAATAATAGTGTCAGCTACTTTTACCCCGATAATGCTGTCGGTACTAATGAAACTTCTTTTTACTTCATTTGTTGTTTGATTGTTACAGTTCCACAAAAGCATTACAAGCAGGGTAGAGAGGAATAATACGACTGTGTTTTTCATAGTATACTTCAGTTTATGTTAGTTATCGGTTAAAAATCAATCTTTCTGCAGATTTTTGTATCAGCTTTCCTTTTTCATAAACGATTTTGCCATTAACAATAGTATACATCACTTTTGAATTAAATTTCGTTCCCTCAAAGGGCGACCATTTACATTTATATAATATATTTTCAGCAGAAACTTTCCAGGGCGAATTTAAATCAACAAGCACTAAATCAGCTTTATATCCTTCTCTTATATATCCTCTGTCTTTAATTCGGAATAAATCAGCTGGAGCATGACACATCTTTCTAACTAGGGTTTCCAAATCTATTTTTCCCATGTGATACATCTCAAGCATTACAATTAGAGAATGCTGAACCAATGGACCTCCCGAAGGAGTTTTAAAGTATGTGTTTTCTTTTTCTTTTAATGTGTGAGGTGCATGATCGGTCGCTATAACATCCAATTTGTTTTTAATAAGCCCATTTAAAAGTGCCGTTTGATCCTCAGCCGTTTTAACAGCAGGATTCCATTTTATCCTGCCACCATATTTCAGATAATCATCGCTGTTAAACCACAGGTGGTGAACACATACTTCTCCGGTTATCTTCTTCTTGCTTAAATCACTCTCGCTGTCAAATAGTTCAAGTTCTTTTGCTGTAGACAGGTGTAAAACATGTAATTGTGAATTATACTTTGTAGCTAGTTCAACAGCCAGCGAAGAAGATTTATAACAGGCTTCTTCACTTCTTATTAAGGGGTGATAAGAGAAAGCAATGGCATCTCCAAACTCTTCCTTATAATAAAAGGTGTTTTTCTGTATTGTCTCTTCATCCTCGCAATGTGTAGTTATTATGGTTGGAGATTCTGAGAATATTCCTTCCAGACTTTCCTTCTTGTCAACAAGCATATTGCCGGTTGATGAGCCCATAAAAACCTTAACGCCACAGATATTCTTTGGATTTAATTTCTTTATTTCATTAAGATTGTCGTTCGTTCCTCCCAGGTAAAAAGAATAGTTTACCCACGATTTTTCTTCAGCAATATCGTATTTCTTCTCAAGTTCAGAAAGTGTTACTGCCTGCGGAAATGTATTGGGCATTTCCATGAAACTGGTAACTCCTCCGGCTGCTGCTGCTGCCGATTCGGTTTCTATTTCACCTTTATGTGTCAGTCCGGGTTCCCTGAAATGCACCTGGTCATCAATAACTCCGGGTAAAAGGTAAAAGCCATGTGCATCAATAGTAATATCGGCTTGAATGTCTTCATTGCTGATAAATACTCTTTTTATAGAATCATCTTCCACTAATACATCGGCTTTAACTTGCTTTTCCTCATTGATAATAGTTGCATTCTTAATGAATAGAGTTCCCATTTTGGTTTATTTTAGAAAATAGAAAATATGGAAGTAAACAAAGAAAGTTAGTCTAAGTTACAAAACTTAATTAAAAGAAGACATGATAAGATTTATTTGATATCCTGAATTATCAGGCAGCCTTAGGTTCGTATTTTTTAAACAAACTTCCAAATTTCAATTTTATTACTCCCCAAAACGCTTCATTAAATATACCGCCTGACATTTTTGATTTCCCTTCTTTTCTGTCAGTAAATACTATAGGTATTTCAATAATATTGAATTTCATCTTCCAGGCAGTAAACTTCATCTCAATCTGAAAAGCATATCCTTTGAATCTTATTTTATCGAGGTTAATAGATTCAAGAACCTTCTTACGGTAACATTTAAATCCGGCAGTAGTGTCATTTATTGGCATACCGGTTATAAGTTTCACATATTTCGATGCAAAGTACGACATAAGTACCCTGCCCATAGGCCAGTTTACTACATTAACTCCGGATTTATACCTTGAGCCAATTGCCAGATCAGCACCGTTTTTACATGCTTCATACAGTATAATAAGGTCTTCAGGATTATGAGAAAAGTCCGCATCCATTTCAAAAATATATTCATATCCCTTCTCAATAGCCCATTTAAAACCTGTTATATAAGCTGTACCCAATCCAAGTTTACCCTCACGTTCTAAAATATGCAGCTTCCCCGTATAATTTATTTGCTCATCCTTTACAATCTGGGCTGTTCCATCGGGTGAGTTATCATCTATAATTAGCAAATGGAAATCATTAGGTAGAGAGAATACCTTCGAAATCATTTTCGAAATGTTCTCTATTTCATTATAAGTTGGAATAATTACTAAAGCGTTGCTCATTTATATATACTAGAATTCTAAGAGCGAATATATCATTTAAAATCTAAAAAAGGGAATATTGAATGAACATTGCAAAGTTAATGTTTGTTAAATGTCAGATTTTCAGAGTAATGAAAAATAAATTCAAAAAATAGCAATTTAGCTATTGCAGATTAAATTAAACCTTCTACATTTGCAGCCGCTAAAAAGGGGCGAAGTACATTGAAAGACAACCGAGAGACGAGCTTATACATGTTGATTTATAGGCAA
>JAFGVA010000238.1 GCA_016938235.1 Bacteroidales bacterium
TAGAAAAAACGAAAGAAAACATCGACAAAAAAGGCTTTATCATATGAATTACAAACGATTATAGCTTAACTAAACGACATTGATTCTACATTCACAATTCTCAATTATTCATTCTAAATTATTTCAGCCACTTATCCAGCCAGCCAAAAAACTCTCTTTGCCACAATATTCCATTTTGCGGGCTTAGAATCCAATGGTTTTCTTCCGGAAAATGCAGGTATTTCGCCGGTACTCCCATCAACTTAGCTGCTGTAAAAGCCTGCATGCCCTGGGTGTATACAATTCGGTAGTCTTTCTCGCCGTGAATAATCATAATGGGAGTATCCCAGTTCTGTACAAAATTATGTGGCGATTGAGCATAAGCTCTTTGAGTAATTTTATTGTCTTTTTCCCAGTATGGTCCTTTGTATTCCCAGTTCGGGAACCAGATTTCTTCTGTTTCGAGGTACATCGATTCAAGGTTGAAAGCTCCGTCGTGAGCTATGAAGGCACTAAAACGTTTATTGTGATGCCCTGCAAGGTAAAATACGGAATAACCTCCGTAACTTGCTCCAACAGCACCCAGTTTTGTTTCATCAACGTAAGGTTCTTTTGAAATTTCGTCAATAGCACTCAGGTAATCCTGTATGTTTTGTCCCGACCAGTCTCCACTGATTTGTTCATTCCATTCTTGTCCGAAACTTGGCAAACCCCGCCTGTTTGGTGCAACAATTATATAATCCTTAGCTGCCATTATCTGGAAATTCCAGCGGTAAGAGAAAAACTGACTAACAGAAGATTGTGGTCCTCCCTGGCAATAAAGCAATGCAGGGTATTTCTTGTTCGCATCGAATTCGGGTGGATATATTACCCAAACCAACATATCTTTTCCATCGGTTGTTTTCACCCAGCGTTCTTTTACATCTCCCATTTTAAGTTTGTCGAGCAAATCGGTATTAACTTGCGATAGTTGCGTTTCATTGTTGTCAGCCAGCGAAATGGAGAAAATCTCGGTTGGCATCGACATACTCATCTTAGTGCCAATCAGTTTATCGCCTGCATACCATACCGAATTATAATTATGGTTGCCTTCGGTGATTGCTCTGATATTTTCTGATGCTAAATCCAGCTCATAAACCTGGAACCGGGCATACCAGTCGCTGGTGAAATATATTTTTGAGCTTTCATCATTCCAAATCAACCCGTTAACATTCTGGTCAAATCCGGTGCTGTAATCTTTTTTCTCGCCGGTTTTAAGGTTCATTATGAATAAGCGGTTCTTATCCGCTTCGTAGCCGTCGCGTTCCATGCTTTCCCATGCCAGCAGTTCCCCATCAGGTGAGAAAGCCGGGTTTTTATCATATCCCATCATTCCTTCTGTGAGGTTTTGGGTATTACCGGTTTCAACACTGTATTGGTATAAATCAGAGTTAGTTGAAACTGCATATTCGGTTCCGTTTTTCTTCACACAGGTGTAAATAATACTTTTGCTGTCGGGTGACCAGCAAACCTGTTCCAGTCCACCAAATGGTTTATTGGGTGAATCGAAGTTTTCATTCTCCATGATGTCTTTGCTGTTTTGCATGTCTTTACCGGTATAATCTGCAATGAAAATATGGCTATACGACTCTGTCCAGCTATCCCAATGCCTGAACATAAGCTCTTCAGCAATATAAGCATTGGCTTTTGGTAAATCGGGATACTTGTTTTTAACCAGATCCTTTTTTCCAACTTCTTTTGTGTAAAGAATTTTCTTCTGGTCAGGAGAATATTTGAAGCCTGTAATTCCCCCTTCGATTGAAGAAAGTTTTTTTCTTCCTGTGCCATCGGGGTTCATTTCCCAAAGCTGAACGCCGGAATCATCTTTGTAAAGAAAACCAATCTTTTTCCCATCAGGTCGCCAGGCAATATTTCCTTCGCTAAGTACTGAACGTGTTATTTGTTTAAGATTGCTTCCGTCTACTTTCATTGAATACAGGTCGGTATTGCCTTTGTTTTCAGATATATCGTAATATTTTACTCCAAATACGATAGTCTGCTTATCGGGTGAGAGTGCAACTTCGCCAACTCTGCCTAACGACCATAATAGTTCAGGAGTTAATCTGTCTGTTTTCATAGTAATTTCTGGTTTGCCTATTATTTTTTCTTCGGAATCATTTGTAGTTTTTTCTGTATCACAGCTCACAAAAAATAGCACAGCCGCTGCAAATATCCAATATATCTTCTTCATTAATCTTGTTTTGATTTCATGAACAAAGATGTTTAATCCCTTGCTATGAAACAATTATATTTATCATAAGTTTAGTGAGCAATCAAGCATTCAACAATTAGTAAAAAAAAACTTACCTTGTCATTTGACCAAACAGAAATTCTGTCGTTTCATTATTAAACAGCATGAAGAAACAAAGAATGCTAAAAGTCGAATCCAATATAAAACAACCCGATCCTAAAATTATTCAAAGGTCCGTCGAAGGAGATGCGAAAGCTTTCGAAGTAATAGTTAAACAACTTCAGGAATATGCTTTTGCTTTGGCTTTTCGCATACTGCTTTCTACTGAGGATGCACAAGATGCTGTTCAGGATTCATTTATTAAAGTGTGGAATAAGTTGGATAGCTATAAGCATAAGCATTTATTTACAACATGGCTTTACAGAATTATTGTGAACACATGTCTCGATAAGCTCAAGTTAAATAAACAACAAATAGAGTATGGCTTTTCTGATGTTGAAGTATCTGAAGACATGGAACAGTCGCTTATAAACCGCGATCTGGCAAGGCAGATAAAACTATTATCTAATAGTTTGCCACAGAAACAACGCCTTGCTTTTGTTTTAATCGATCTGCAGTGCTTATCGTTGAGCGAAGCAGTATATGTTCTGAAACTAACAAAAGGACAAGTGAAATCTAACTTGTATTATGCCCGAAAAACAATAAGAGAAACCTTGTTAAAAAAAGAAGAGGGGAGGAGTGCATATGTTGTGTAAAATATTCGAAAAGTACATTGTACTATCTGATCTAAATGAAATTAGTGCTGCGGAACAACGGGAGTTTTATAACCATCTTGCTACTTGCAAAACTTGCCGGGAAAAGTACAAACAGCAAGAAGATTACATAAGAATTACCGGGGAGCTAAGAGAAAAATCACCAGAAATACCAAATCCCGAGGCTCTGACAAGAGAGATTCTTTCAGTCATTCCTGAAAGAAATCCGAAAATTATCAGGCTTGAAAAAAGGATAAGATGGTTGCGAATTGCTGCCTTGTTTATCATAGGCGCCTTTGCAGGATTTTACTTTCAGCAAAGCTTATATGTTAAAAATCAAAGAGTATTGCTAGCCGTAAAATACAATAAACAAAAATCTGTATCGCTGCAGGTTGAAAATTATTCAATCTGTTTAGCACAATCGAAGATTTTCATTAAAAAATTAATGGTAAGCGATGAAGAATTTACACAAAGCCTGCTCAATCTGGCTTCCGATATTTCTTATAATCAGTTAGAAGAATACACCAATACCATTTGTTTGCAGGAGCAGGAAGAATTTCTTTCAGCGAACAGTGCCGACAGGAAGAAATTGATTCTTAACTTTTTGCAGCAAAGTACTAACTCAAGATTACCCAGTAACAATTAAAACCGATACCATGAATTCAAGAATTCTAAGAGCTTTGATACTAATGATAATTGCCATTACAGCTAACAGTTGTATCGATTATTATAAAATTACCACAAAAATTAATGCTGATGGTTCTGTAACTCGAACCATCCAGGTAGTTTGCGATGATTCCACCTCTGTTTTCGATGGTAATATGAAAATACCAACCGACTCAAGTTGGGATATATCTCAAGGTATGTATTACGAAGTGCCAGGCGATACTAATTCGGATAAAAAATGGGAATATACAGCTACGAAAACATTTCGGAATGTTGAAGAACTAAACAGTTTTCTGGAAGTTAAAAGCGATACAAGTACTCAAATTCAAATTGAAACCAGGTTTGAAAAGAAATTTCGCTGGTTTTTCACTTACCTGAAATATACCGAAACCTATTTAAAAAGTTTTCCTTACGATTATTACCCTCCCGAGGATTTCTTAACAGAAAGTGAGATGAGCTATATAATGGATGACGATTATACTTACTTACCTGAATATGACAGTCTTGTTCACATTAAGAATCTGGATCAAATTCCTGAATTAACGCATAAAGATAGTGTTAGAATGGATGACTTGGAAGAAGATGTACTTTCCAGGTTCTCGGAATTTATGGGTAGAAATATCTACGAAGAACTATTCAGTGTTGTATCTGATTATTATGCCGATATTGATACCTCTGTATATCATTACCTGCTAGACAACAAAGAAAGTTTATTTCAGGAGTGTAATTTCGATTTGATTTTTGGCCATTGGTATGATTTATACGAAACTGAAGATCCATATGAAGTTTTCATAAAGAAACTTAATATAAACGCTAATGCTGATTCTGCCTTAAAAACTAAGGTTTTGAAATTCGATGATAGACTTGAATTGGTAGCAGAGTTTTATATGGCAGATGAAGAAATAAAGAATGTGGTTGAAATGCCAGGTTTGCTGTTGAATACCAATGCTGATAGTATTAAAAACGCAGAAAGTTATTGGAACTTTTCAGAACATTATTTCTTTATAAATGATTACGAAATGGTTTCTGAATCGAGAATTGTAAACAGGTGGGCAATAAATATAACATTTGTAACTGCACTGGCTCTTTTATTCATTCTTGTTATTACAGGCACCAGACGAAGAAGAATGCTGAGAAAAAAGGTTTAGTCTTTTGCAATGTTAAAAACATACGTCATCCCTGCGCAGGCAGGGATCGGTTTAATGAGAGATACCAAAGAAAGAAGGATTCCTGCCTTCGCAGGAATGACGCTGAGTTTTTCTATTTCTTCTCCGGCACAAAATTCAACGAAACTGAATTTACACAGTGGCGCGTGTTCTTGGGAGTGAAATTTTCACCTTCGAATACATGACCTAAGTGTGCACCACAGTTTGCACAGACTATTTCAGTCCTTCGTCCGTCTTTATCGGGTACTCTTTTAACTGCCCCCTCAATTTCATCATCAAAACTGGGCCAGCCACAATGCGAATCAAATTTATCCTTCGACTTATACAAAGGAGCATCGCAGCGTTTACAAGTATAGGTGCCGTCTTCGTGGTTATTGAGGTATTCTCCGGTAAAAGGTCTTTCGGTACCTTTGTCCTCGATTACATAGCGTTCGATTTCTGTCAGAAAGTTGTATTTCATAGTGTCCTGTGCTTTAAGATTTCCAAAGCAAAAAATGCAAAATCCAATTAAAAATAATTTCTTCATATTGCTTTTTTATTTATAACCTTGAAATACACAATTTTGTTGACTAATAATATGTTAAAAAGATGTAAAACTTTGTTTTAACAGGTATTTCATTGTTAATAGTTGTCGTCCGATATTGAAAATCCAAGAGGTGTTTTTATTTTGGTTGAACAATATATTTTTAAGCACATTCGTCAGCAAAAATATATAGTTTTCAATCCTTTTGAGGGTTTCGGTTTTATACCTTGTTTTTGTTTGTTAAAAAAACTAAAAGCATCTGATGCAGTTTTTACAGCATAAATGAGAGTTGCAAAATAAATGAAAAAGGCAGCAGATTTCTTTTCTTCCCTATAAACTTAAAGTAGAAGAAGCAGCCAGCAATATCCGTCATCAAAAAGATTTGAATAAAAGAATATACGAAGAACACCTGTCGTTTATTTACGATTCAGCATTTGTGTATTAATACTACATGCTAATGTTGTCAGGAATTTTTTTTGAACAAGTTATTTGTTGTGCTGTTCTTGATACCAAACAAAAAATCTAAACAAAATGCTAAGTTTAAAGCCTCATCTTGCCAGTCTAAAAAATGCCATTGTATTAATTTTATTTGGTCTTTGGGGTTATTTAGCTTCAGATACCCCATCGCTAACAGCATTAATTCCTGTATTTACAGGAGTAGTTCTGGTAGTTCTTACCCCCTGGTTTGCAAAGGATAATAAAGTTGCAGCGCATATAGCCGTTGGTTTAACTTTATTAATTCTGATTGGATTGATAAAACCATTGACGGGAGCAATAGCCAGAAATGATACAGCTGCAATAATGAGGCTTATTATTATGATGTTTACCTCAATATATGCTCTAACTGCATTTGTTGTAAGTTTTATAAGGGCACGATTTAAAAAATAAAGGTGTTGTTGTAATTCACAGAACACCTTTATTTTTTTTCAGAAAAAATCTTAAGATTTTTTAAACGTATTTAGTTTAAACGGAACATATAATGGACACCAGTTAATAAGGGCAGTTAATAGCAGAACAGCTCCAATTAAACCCCACCATTGTTTGAAATATATTCCGGCAGCTCCTATAGCCAAACCTAGAATTATACGAACTACCTTATCTGTTTTTCCAACATTTTTATTCATAGCTTTATTGTTTTTTGTTTGCATAATAACAATTTATATTTCAAGTAGTTTAATAGCATAATTTTATATATTGCCTTTTAAAGTCTTGTTTTTATTTCATTTACGATTATGTTAAATTCAAACTATACAATAATTTTAACCCTACACAATCCTGCAGAAATATGAATGGTATGTTCGAAAAACAGTTAGAAAAAGTTGGTGACTGGTTATACAAAAGGTTGATAAAGATTGAATTGATTCTTTTAATTTTTGCTTTTGCCAGCTATTTTCTAACAAGAATGAATATTGCTGGCAGCGAGATAGGTATAACTGCTGCTTTGGTTATATTATCAAACACCTATTTTTTTTGTGGGCTAAGCAGAGAGTCAGGGAATTCAAGGTGGGCCAGCTTTTGCATGAAGCTTGTCTATTTTACCCTTTGCATTATTCTAGTTGGAGTGCTATTTACTCTGATGCAATGGCCTAATTTTGCTATGATTATAAATTTGTCGCTGGTTTCGTCCTTTTTGGCATTAATTATTGGTGTTATCGAATACCTGTTTATTAGGAAAAGTGATGTATTTAAGAAGCAGGAGTTTATTCGATTGGTCATTGGTATATTGATGGTTTTAAGTTTATCAGTTATTTATGATACCACTCCTTTTATTAAAAGAAATATCCGGGAAAGCAAAATTGAACATAATATTCCGGAGGCTTTACCTTAAAGCCTAAAAAAAGCCCTGCAACTGCAAAGCTTTATTGTTTTTTTAATAACTGTTCGGGCCTATACAATATTTGCAAATCCCATAAATGCCATGGCCAGGATGCCTGCAATAATAAATGCCACAGGTACACCTTTCATTCCTTTGGGTACATTGGCAAGATCAAGTTGTTCCCTGATACCAGAAAATGTAACTAAAGCCAATCCAAAACCAACTGCATTGGCAAAAGCAAACACTACCCCTGATACCAGGTCAAGTTCTTTCTGATAAGTTAGAATTGCAACACCAAGTATAGCACAGTTAGTGGTAATAAGTGGCAGGAATATACCTAATGCCTGGTATAAGGCCGGACTGACCTTTTTTAATATAATTTCAACTAATTGAACAAGTGCAGCAATTACAAGAATGTAGCTTACGGTCTGCATAAATGGTATCCCCAGCTTATCAAGTAAAATTTGAACCAGGTAAGTCACCACTGTTGCAATAACCATTACAAACGCAACAGCACCAGACATGCCAATAGCAGTATTTACTTTTCCGGATACACCAATAAACGGACAAATACCCAGGAACTGGGATAGTACGATGTTATTAACAAATACGGCGCCTATTATAATAAGAATCAGTTCCATAGTGTATATTATTTAGCGAAGCGTTTTTTTACAATATTCATAATGGCAATAAGGTAGCCTAATGCCAGGAAAGCCCCGGGGGCTAATACAAATGCCAGCATTCCGTCGCCTTTTATAAATTTAAAATTGAGGGCCGGATAAAGAAAAGTACCACTACCCAGAATTTCACGAACAGAACCCAAAATAAAGAGTGCAAAGGTAAATCCTAAGCCGATTCCAAATCCATCAATAAATGATGAGAAAACCGAATTTTTTGATGCAAATGCTTCGGCACGGCCTAAAACAATGCAGTTTACCACAATAAGTGGAATAAATAGCCCAAGGTTATCGTATAAACTGGGTTCACCGTTTGGTCCGGGTGTGTTGGTGTATGCTTTCATAATTAAATCAACCACAGTAACAAATGAAGCAATGATTACAATGTACGAGGGAATACGTACTTTGTCCGGAATAAATCTTGCGGTCAAGGAAATGAAAACGTTCGATAGAACTAACACAAAGGTTGTTGCCAGTCCCATACCAATTCCGTTGATGGCAGAACTTGTTGTTCCAAGGGTTGGACACATTCCAAGGAAAAGAACAAAAACGGGGTTTTCCTTAATAAAACCTTTAATAAAATTTCTCCATTGGTTCATTTCATACCTCCTTTCTCGGTTTGAGTCTCAGTGTAAGCACTGAATGCTCTTTGAACGGCATCGCAATATGCTCTTGAAGTTATGGTCGATGCAGTAATGGCATCCACATCACCTCCGTCTTTTTTAACTTTCAGAATAAATTTAGCGGGATTTTTATCCGGGAACTGACTGCTGAATTTTTCTTCGGTCATTTTTGTTCCTAGTCCCGGAGTTTCTTTGTGCTCAAGAACTGCAACATTATTAATTGTTCCATCGGGCTTAAGTCCAACCAAAAGTTTGAGCAGTCCGCCAAATGCTTTTTTCGAATAAGTCTCAATAGCATATCCTACTGTATCATCGTTCATCCTGGCAACATAGAAATATAAGGTATCGCCTTCGGTTTCTGCCGGAATTTTAATGAATTCTTCTGTTGGATTATTATTGAATTCAGGAACAACCCTTTTAACAGCTAAACTCTTTTTAGCAGATTCTGCGTCTGCTATGGCATCTTTTGTCAGTTCATAAACGTAACCCAATGCAGCCGAGGCTCCGAGAGTCACGAGAAACAGTGTAAGTACCATGCTTAAAAATGTCGATTCTTTCTTTGCCATAGTTTATGATATTTTTCCGAAACGACGGGGTTTTACATATCGGTTAATAAGAGGTGTAAATCCGTTCATGATTAATATTGCGAAGGAAACACCTTCGGGGTAAACACCAAATACCCTTATTACAACTGTAATTACGCCAATTCCAATTCCATAATATATTTGTCCTTTCGGGTTCATGGGAGAGGTCACGTAATCTGTAGCCATAAATATTGCTCCGAGTAAAACACCTCCGGTAAGGATATGGAATAAGGGGTCGGCATACGATTCGGGATTAAAACCCCAAAGAATTCCTGTAAATACTGCTATAGTTGCAACAATTGATACCGGAATGTGCCAGGTGATAATCTTTTTTATCAGCATATATACCAGTCCAATAATCAGAGCGAAGGCAGCAATCTCGCCTAATGAACCACCGATACTTCCCATGAAGAAATCGGTATAGTTAATTCCGTTATGCTGAAAGATTGAGGTGATGCTTTCGCCGTTTTTCAAACCCTCCTTAACCAATCCGAGTGGTGTAGCACCAGTTACAGCGTCTAGATTATCATTTGTAGGTATTAACAGTGGTGTGTTAAAGCCCTCTGCCAGGGGGTATTTCGTCATCCGGGTAGGGAAGGAGAGAAGCAAAAATACACGACCTACCAATGCCGGGTTAAAAGGGTTGTTACCCAAACCTCCAAATGTCATTTTACCAACTCCTATTGCAAGCAAAGCTCCAACAATGATTATAAACGGAGGTAAGCTGGAAGGCAGGTTGAAAGCCAGAAGAATACCTGTTACTATTGCAGAACCATCAGTAATACTGGGTTTCTGCTTCAGAATAAATTTTTGTATGAGGTATTCGAAGCCTACACACGATGCGACCGATAACAGAGTAACATAAATGGCTCCCAATCCAAAAAAGTAAAAGGAAACCAGCATGGCCGGCATCATGGCAATAACAACTCCATACATCAGTTTCTCGACCGATTGCCCGCTGTGTATATGGGGCGAAGGCGATACTGTAATTAGTTTGCTCATGATTGTTTTCTTGATCTGATTATTCTACCAACATTTGATTTGCCAAAACGAATAAAATCGAGTAATGGCCTTCCCGAAGGGCATGTAAAGCTGCATGAACCACACTCTATGCAATCCATTACCTTTTCTTCTTCGAGCCTGGCGAACATAGATTTTTCACCCAGCACACCAAGCAGGAAAGGCTCTAAACCCATTGGACAAACCGATACGCATTTTGAACAGCGAATACAAGGTTTAATTTCCTTACGTTTTGATTCTTCGTCTTTTATAATTAGTATTCCTGAACTTCCTTTAACTACTGGTATTTCAGTACTCGCCAACGATTTGCCCATCATGGGGCCACCATTTATAATTTTGCCCGTATCTTCGGGTAAACCACCGGCAGCTTCAATCAGTTCCGAAACCTGGGTTCCCAATCTGACCTTAAAGTTCGAAGGTTTTGATATTGATTTTCCAGTAACCGTGACCACTCTTTCGAACAAGGGCTTATTTTTTTGAATAGCCTCGTAAATGGCATAAACCGTACCCACGTTGAAAACAACAGCCCCAATGTCAATCGGAAGTCCGCCGGAGGGTACTTCACGTTTTAAAATGGCTTGTATTAATTGTTTCTCACCACCTTGTGGGTATTGAACCTTTAATGCCTGAATAGTAGTACCACTATATGAACCGGCAATATCTGAGAGCTTTTCAATAGCGTCAGGTTTATTATTTTCAATACCAATGATTGCTGCTGATACGCCCAAAGCTTTTTTTATAATTTCAATGCCTACCAGAAGCTCTTCTGGTTTTTCCAGCATGATCATGTGATCGGCAGTAAGGTATGGTTCACATTCCACACCATTTATTATAAGGTATTCAGCTTTCTTTCCTTTAGGAACAGACGCTTTAACGTGCGAAGGAAAAGTTGCTCCTCCAAGTCCTACAATCCCGGCTTCTGCCAGCTTTTTAGTGATTTCGGCACCGCTCAGGCTAATTTCTTTCTTTATTTCAGGGCTTCTGTCAATTGAATCTTCCCATTCATCGCCTTCAACATTAATGAAAATTGCATCACGGGTATATCCGCTTGAGTCCAGAGCTTTATCAATTTTTAATACTTTACCTGATACTGAAGAATGAATATTTGCCGAAACAAATCCTTCACTTGCAGCGATAAGCTGGCCTACTTTAACGTCATCACCTTTATTTACAAGGGGCTTTGCCGGTACTCCAAGGTGTTGTCCAAGAGGAATAATAACTGCTTTAGGAACAGGCAGCTCGGTAATGTTTGATTTTGTTGAGAGTTTATTTTCTGGTGGATGAACACCACCCATTGCAAATGTCTTTAACACGGTAACCTCCTTTAATAGTTGTTGTCAGATTTGTTTTCCGTTTTATCCGGATTTGCTTGTGCTGTTTCCTCTGTTTTTATTTTGCGAGGCGGAAATCCAATTTCGATTATTGCATTTGTGGGGCATTCAGTTACACATTTTCTGCATAACCTGCATTTATCTGCATCGATATAAGCTAGATTATCAGCCATTGTAATTGCTTCGAAGGGGCAGACCTTGAAACATTTGCTACAGCCAATGCAGGCCACAGAACAACTCTTCTTAGCAATGCCACCTTTGTCTTGATTTTTACAGGCCACATAAATTTTGCGATCGTTTTTTGCGCGTTTTCGGAGCTCAAATAGATTTTTTGGGCAGGCTTTTACGCATGCCCCACATGCTGTGCACTTGCTATCGTCAACCACCGGCAGTCCGGTAACAGGATCCATGTGAAGCGCATCGAAATCACAGACTTCAACACAGTCTCCGTGTCCAAGACATCCAAACTGACATCCGGTGTCGCCGCCATAAACCGATGAGGTTATTGCACATGTTGAGGCACCGTCGTAGTGTGAAGTTTTTGGTCGGTTTTCACAAGTACCATTACATAAAAGTACTGCAACCTGAGGATCCTGGGTTATAGCCTCTCTGCCAAGTATTCTGGCAACATTAGTCATAACTTCGTTACCGCCCACGGGACAGTATAAACCTTCAAAACTTTCAGACTTTACGCATGATTCAGCAAAATTTCTGCATCCCGCAAAACCACATCCGCCACAATTGGCTGCCGGAAGCGCTTCTTCTACCTCATCAATACGGGGATCTTCATAAACTTTAAATTTTTGGGCAACGAAGTATAGAACTACAGCAGCTGTAATTCCCAATCCACTTAAAGTTGCAATGGTGTCTACTATAACTAGGAGCATATAATTTAACTTACTTTATTCAATGTAAATTGAAACATTTTCTGTAGTGAATTTCTACTAAAATATAATATTAAAAAATACGGAATAAGAATTAATAACGATATTATTCCGGAAATTGCCTCACCGATACCAATATTTGTCAGGATGATTAAGGTTGCAAGCAGAATTAAAAAAGGTAATACATAGGCCAGGAAAGTAGCTTTCAGTCCCAGCGATTTTTTCATAAGCACTTTTACAAGTTCACCTTTCTGAAAGTTACTGGTACCAATAAATACATCTACTTCTTTTTGGGCTGTTTCACTCATATGGCAGGAGCCATTTGACTGACATGAAGCGCAAGCCGATACCGATGTAATCAGTACATGAGCAACACCATTCTCAATCTCTGCAATTATTCCTTTCTGCTCAATACAGTCAGTGGAATTCATTCGAATTGTCATTTATTAGGGTGATACAAAAATATATCTTAAACCCTAACAAAAAATTACATTTCTCATTTCTTGAGTAAAATAGAGTGATTCTAAATAACAATCACATCTAAGTATCTGAATTACTGTATGTGCGTTATTTCTTTGAACTTAGCGGATGCTTGTTTCCTTTAATATCAGTAATCTTAACTTTAACTGATCCTATCAGAATAGGACTCTCGGCATATACAGGTATATGGTTTTTATCGTTGGTAACCCATAATATCATATCCTCACCTTCGTGAAATAAAGTTCCTTCAACCAAAAGAACTGTAAATTTCTTACATTCAAAGGTGCCTAACCCTTTTACCTTAACATCTTCAATTCCCTGGTATCTGAAATATAAATCATAAAGTTCGTTATCCAATGCCACTGTTACCGGAATTTTCTCTCCAACTTTAACATTATCATAATCGAGATTTCTGGTTCTGAGTAAAGCACCCATTACATCAAATGCACAGGGAGTAATATGCAGTGTGTCGTATTTTAAAGGTCTGTCGTTAACTTTATTTTTGCGGTATATTAATGAGTCTCCCTCGAATGTATAACTTTCATGTTGTCGGAAATTACCCTCTCTGTTATTTCTTTGAAAAAAAAGAGGTCTGAGGTTATCCTGGCGGACCCACACTTCATAACGGTCGCGAACCTTGAAAAATTTATCCCACCAATCAAATGACCGACCTTCGCCTACAAAGTGATACGCGTTTTGGTTAAATATTCTATCCTTTTTAATAGAAAGGGTTACCTCGCCAACTTCGGCAAAAACCACAAACCAGTTATAAGATACAATATAGGATAGTACCTCACCTTCCTTAAAGGTGTTGTTTGTTGTGTAACATGCTTCTGATTTATTTTTTTCCTGTGCTTTTATTGGTATCAGGAATACAGAACTTGTCAATACAGTTAAAAAAAATACTGCTTTTAATTTCATATACTTGGTTTCTAAGAAAAATCACAAAAAACTTACAAATACCCTGCCAATCACTTTTATAAATTATTAATCTATAAATCAGGGATTTTATTATAACCTTACTTTAAGCGCCGGCCTAAAATTAGTAATTATAACGAGATTTAATATGAAATTGTTATTCAGTCTCTATGAAATTAAATTTAATTCCCAGGATGGATTCATAGTATTCACCTCGTTCCAGGATGTCATCATCACCTTCTTCGTAATACCAGTTAACGTTAATCTGACTGTTTTTTACGGGAGAATCGACCAGTGCCCGAAGAATCTCAAGAATCGCTTTGGAAGAGCCACTGTTAAAATACTCTAAAGAAATATCAAAAGTGGTAGATTCACTTGGTTGTTGGCAATAGTGAAAGACCCATTCAAAAAGTTTGTCGTAAAACTGGGTAGGATCTTCGGGGATAGATCTTCCACTGATCATAAGCCTGCCATCGGTATTAAAACTTACCTCAGGAGTACGTTTGGTGCTCTGAATTAGAAGATTATCCATGAAACATGTGGAATTACAGTAAATCCTTTTGCTTTAAAATTACAATAAATTCAGTTCTTTATTGTATGATCAGAAACTAAATTATTAATAAACTATAAAAGCTAAACAATTATAGATTAATTTTAAGATTGAAGCAAATTTAGAAATTAACAATATGCTGTTAACAGTTAAAGATTTAATTGCTGCTTTTAAATTTTCGGCAGATAAACATCGTAAACAAAGACGAAAAGGCGAAAAAGATGTTCCTTACATAAATCATCCGGCTGCAGTTGCAAACTTGCTGGCTTTCACTGGCGGCGAATCCGATATGGTATTATTAATTGCGTCATTACTTCACGATACAATTGAAGATACAAATACAACACCAATTGAAATTGAAGAGCGCTTTGGGACTGAGGTTTTAAATGTGGTTTTAGATGTTACCGATGATATGAGCCTTAGTAAATCTGTTAGAAAGGCTTTGCAGGTTGAAAAAGCTGAGGAGCTTTCGGCCCGGGCAAAGATGATTAAGATTGCTGACAAGACATGTAATATACTTGATATGCTCGAAACAAGGTTTACCTGGACCCGAAAGCAAAAAATTGAGTATGTAAACTGGTCAAAAGCAGTAGTAGAACATTGCAGGGGTATAAATGAACAACTTGATAAGGAATTTGATAAGGCTGTAAAGATTGCAGAAAGTGTGTTGATTAGTTGATTGACTCCTGACTCCTGACTCCTGACTCCTGACTCCTGACTACCGAAAACTTAAACTTTATTTCTGGCGTAGGGTGCTGCTGCAAGTCCGGCAAACTCTTTATTCAGATATTTATAATAGCCTGCAATTGCAATCATGGCGGCATTATCGGTGGAGTATTTAAATTCAGGTATGTACACATTCCAGTTATGTTTTTCGCCCTGTTTTAGTAATTCATTTCTAAGTCCACTATTCGCAGAAACACCTCCGGCAATAGCCACATGCTTAATTTCTGTTTGCTTTGCAGCAATAATTAGTTTGTCAAATAAAATTTCGATAATTGTTTTTTGTAAAGAAGCGCATATATCTCGCTTGTTTTCCTCTATGTAGTTTTCGTTTACTTTAACCTGGTCCCGCAAAAAATATAAAAAAGATGTCTTTAGTCCACTAAAACTGTAATCCAGCTTTTCTATTCTTGGTTTGTTAAACTCAATTGCATGTGCATTGCCTTCTTTGGCGTATTTATCAACTAAAGGTCCACCCGGATAGGGAAGACCCATTACTTTTGCGCACTTATCGAAAGCTTCGCCTGCAGCATCGTCAATTGTTTGACCAATAATCTCCGATTCAAGGTGATTTTTAACAATTAATATTTGGGTATGCCCTCCACTAACCAAAAGGCATAAAAAAGGAAATGGGGGCAAAGGTTTGTTTTCGTTCTCCTGTTGCAAGAATACAGATAAAATATGAGCATGCAGGTGATTCACATCAATCATCGGAATATTGTTTGACATGGCAAAACCTTTGGCGAATGAAGTGCCGACAAGTAATGCACCCATTAAACCCGGCCCCCTTGTGAAAGCAACGGCCGAAATATCTTCAGGCCTTAAACCAGCTTCTTTTATCGCTACATCCACAACAGGAATAATATTCTTCTGATGTGCCCTGGATGCCAATTCAGGTACTACTCCTCCATATTTTTTATGAACATCCTGGTTTGCAACTTTATTGCTTAAAACAAATCCGTTACGAATTATTGCTGCAGAGGTATCATCGCACGATGATTCAATTCCCAAAATGACTATATCTTTTTTGCTCATACTCTTCCCAAATATCCCTATCAATATTTTTTTCAAACCGTAAAGAAGTAAAACTCGAATATTAACACAATTAAAAGCATGAAATAATAGATTGTAGCACGATTTTTGCTTTTTTTGCAATATATTATTTCAGATGCGCAAAATTATCAAAAAAATCATTAATGCTTTTGGGTGGCTTAGCTTTGTGCTGATTCTCCTGAGTATTTTATTGCTCATTGCGCTGAATTCTCCAAAAATACAACAAAAAACAGTTGATATAACCTTTGGTAAACTGGAAGAAAAATTTGGAAATGCCATCAGTTTTGAACGAGTAAAAGTCGGGCTCTTCAGTAAAGTTTACCTTACCGATTTGCTGGTTACCGATCAGAATTTTGATACCCTGGCTTATGCCGAAAAATTTAATGTCCGTTTTCCTGGTCTGCTACTAAATGTAATATTCCATAAAGAGAAACCATTAAGCATTGCCAGCCTCGAATTTGAAAAATCAGATTTTCGGTTTAATGTTGATTCTAATCAGGTGCTTAATGTCAGATTTCTTATTGATTCATTAAAAAGTACTGGAAAAAGTGGAAAAGCTCCAAAACCAACCTATGTGAAAAGAATAAAGGTGACTGACAGTAAAATGTCTTATCAGAATGTAAACACGGCGGTTAGAGGTTTTGGTTTTGAACCAGGAGACATGAAATTAAGCAAGCTTAACTTTGAATTAACAAATGTAATGGGCTTCTCCGATACAGTTAATTTTGCGGTTAAGGAAATGTCATTCATAGAACAGTGCGGATTAGAAGTTAATAAACTTAAAACAGAACTCCATTTATGTAACACGCAGTTCTATTTTGAAAAAATGAATATAGAAACCGAAAAGTCGGTTTTAGATTTACCCAAATTGCATTTTGATTTTAATAATTATGCCGACTTTGGAAATGATATATATAACCTCGTAAATTTATCATTTATCACTTCTGGTTCAGTTATTAACGGGCTCGATTTGGCATATTTCGCTGAATTTTCTGAAGAACTTAACGAAGTTTTTATTGTTTCCGGTGAATTTTATGGTGCACTATCGAACTTAAATGCACGAAATTTTAGATTGGAATTTGGCCGGGAGTCATTTATTCAAGGTAAGTTCGATATTGATGGTTTACCAGATATTGCTTCTACATTCCTGATTTTCGACATCAAGGCGTTTTCAACCAATGTTTATGATATAAACAACCTAAAGCTGCCAGGAGGTAAAAAAATTAAGTTGCCGAATAAACTAAGTAAGGTTGAAACCTATAAGTATACAGGTAATTTTACCGGATTTTTTAAGGATTTTGTTTCGTACGGTAGTCTGGAGTCAGATTTGGGCACCATAAATATGGATATCTCATTAAGACCCGATACCAATAATAGTTTAACTTTCTCGGGACAGCTAAATACTGACAATTTCAAGTTAGGTGTTCTAACCTCAAATCCTGAAATGATTGGGAATATTAGTCTCGATCTGGCGGTTGATGGAATTAGCATAATCGATAATGGCTTTGAGGTTTATGTCGATGGAGATATAAGTCAGTTTGAGGTTAATAATTATAACTATCAGGCTATTACAATTGATGGTAATTTTGATGATAAACGATTCAAAGGGAAACTGAATATTGACGATCCAAACGCCCAGGTGTTTTTTAATGGTTTAGTTGACCTTTCATCTGAGATTAGATCCTATGTTTTTTCGGCAAATGTATTACACACAAATCTTTATGCACTGAATATCAATAAAAAGGATCCGGAATACAATGCTTCTTTTCTCATGAATGCTAATATATCCGGAAACAATCTCGATGAAATAAATGGTAATGTAAAGCTTTTAAATTCCTTGTTTTCAAAATCGACTGCACAAATACAGGTTTACGATTTAAACCTGGATATCAGGAATGACAGTGTGTTGAACGAATTAGAACTGGAGTCAGATTTTCTTAATGCTAAGATATCGGGGCATTTTAAGCTTTCGCAATTGGGCTATGAATATTTAAACCTCGTAAGCAATTATCTACCAGCTTTGGGCATTAAGGTTGATGATAAAAACCTTGAGTCGCATTGCGATTTTGATTACAGGTTGAATTTTAAAAACAGTGAACCTTTCTTCGAATTTTTCACTCCGGAATACCGACTAAATCCCAAGACCGTTATTGAAGGGAATTTATCTCGTAACGGAAGCTTAAACTCAGAGGTTCATTTAGTGTCTCCGGAAATTAAAATTCAGAAAACCATTCTTGAAAACCTTACGCTGAATACTTCATCTGTCGATGACTCCATGTCGATAGATATAGGCTGTCAGAATATTAATCTGAACAATCGTTTCGAATTCGAAAATTACACCTTGTATTCAATTCTTGACTCGAATCATGCAGGCTTTTCCATGCGTTGGCTAAATTGGGATTCATCGCTATATAAGGGTTCTTTAAGTGGAAACCTCACATTTTTAAACGAACCGGGTCAGAAATTAAAAAGTCTGGTGCAGATTGACAGTACAGATATTACCATAAATGATTCATTGTGGAAATTGCAACCATTTGCACTGCTGGTTGATAGTAGCAGAATTGAAGTTGCAAATTTTAGTGTTCGCCACAATAACGAATATATTGAAGCCAATGGCAGCCTTAATGATACCGGTTCAATAGACAGCATTAAATGTGAATTTAATTCCTTCAATTTTGCTAATCTGAATGCTTTTACCCGTTCCAGTGCATTTCATTTCGGAGGTATTCTCAATGGAAAAGCCTCAATTACCGGCTTGTCAAATTCGCTCCTTTTTTCATCGCTTTATGTCGAAGGTTTGGAACTTAACGGAGAAACTATTGGCGACACATACATTAATACCAGCTGGGATCCCGATAAGCAGTCTCTTGCCGTAAATGCTGATGTTATGAGGGGTAAATTAAATACTATGAACATTAGTGGTGATATTTATCCTACCAAAGAGGGTGAGATGGATCTGGTTCTGACTCTTGAAAAATTCAAGATTGATTTTATAAACCCCTATTTAAATGCGGTTATGACAGATATTCGCGGAATGTCGACTGGTGTTTTAATTGTTACCGGAACATCTTCTGAGCCAAATATAAATGGCGATTTAAATATTCAGAAAGCTGCATTCACCGTTGACTATCTTAAAACCAGGTATAATTTCACCTCGCAACTCTGGATTACCAATAATAACCTGGTGTTTGATAATGTAGAATTATTTGATAAGTTCGGAAATACAGCATTACTAAATGGTTTAATTCAAACCGAATATTTCAGGGAGTTTAATTTAAATTTAAATATTGAAGCTCAAAAATTTCTGTTTATGAACACCACCGAACAGGATAATGAAATGATTTTCGGCGATGCTTATGCTTCAGGTCTGGTGCGCATTCATGGTGACCCTGAATCAATAAAGTTTGATGTTTCTGCAAGAACCGAGCCCGGTTCTGTGTTTAATATTCCTTTATCAGGAAATGAAGAGCTTTCTGATTATAGTTTTATTAAATATGCTGATGCTGATACAGTTGAGGAAGATATTCAAGAGGAATACAATGTAAGTCTTACAGGTATTGAAATGGATTTCAACCTCAAAGTTACTCCCGATGCTGAAGTACGGTTAATTTTTGACCCAACCATGGGCGATGTAATTGAAGGAAAAGGGAATGGCGATTTACACATTGTATTGAATACCCTGGGCGATTTTAAAATGTTTGGTGAATACGTAATTGAAAGCGGGGATTATTTATTTACGCTTCAGGATGTGCTTGTTAATAAGCGTTTCAAGGTTGAACAGGGAAGCACATTAAGGTGGTCAGGAGATCCGGTAAATGCCGATGTAGATATCAATACATATTACCGGACAAAAGCATCACTTTCAGGTTTGTCACCTTCTTTTGACAGTGCCAGTAAGACAACTGTAGATTGCATACTTAAGCTTTCGGGCAAGCTTATGGAGCCTGTTGTTACATACGATTTAGCGCTTCCATTCTCAGATAAGATGGATAATGAAAATGTTAAAAGCCGTATCTCAACCGATGAGGAGAAAGGTAAACAGTTTCTGGCACTTATGATTTTAAACCGTTTTCTGCCAGCACAATCTGCCAGTCTTGGAGGCACCGAACTTGCCGGAGCCACAGGGATCAGCGCAAGTGAATTATTGTCGAACCAAATTAGCAACTGGCTATCGCAAATCAGTAACGATTTCGATGTAGGCTTTACCTATCGGCCTGGAAGTGGCATGAGCGAACGACAGGTAGAAGTTGCATTATCTACACAATTGCTTAACGATCGTTTGAGTATTAATGGTAGTGTTGGTGAAAATAAAACGAATGGCGAAGCTAAAAATACCAGTAACCTGGTTGGAGATATTGAGGCTGACTACAAGATTACCCGAAATGGAAGATTTAGGGCCAGAATGTACAGCAGGGCTTATGAAAGCGAACAAATTAAAGGGTATGGTTCAGATCATACCAATGGACTGGGTTTTTATTATACCGAAGAGTTTGATAAAATAAGCGAAGTTCTGGAAAGGTATTCTGAAGCTCTTTTCGGCAAAAAAAAGAAGAAAGAAATTGAGAACAAACCAACTAATGATAAGGCAGTTAGAGAAGAAGAATCAAGTATGAATTGATGTTTATAAATAAAACTAAAAATAAACACTTCACATTATACGTTTATTTAACTTTAGAGAAACGATATTTACCATGATTAAAGCATTTTTTATTCTACAGACAGAGATGGCAGGTGCTGCCGAAGCAATGGTCAATGAGGCCGGTGATATGAAAATGCCATTTTTTCAGGTGGCTCAGAAGGGTGGCTGGCTCATGTTGCCAATTGTATTGTTATCAATACTTGCTGTTTATATATTTTTTGAAAGATACTTTGCCATTCAAAAAGCTGCAAAGCTTGATATGAATTTCATGAATCGAATTAAGGATTATATTCACGATGGTAAGCTTGATTCAGCATTAGCTCTTTGCCAATCATACAATAATCCTACTGCCAGAATGATTGAAAAGGGTATTAACCGTATTGGTCGCCCGCTAAATGATGTAAGCATTGCAATTGAGAATGTTGGAAAGCTTGAGATTTACAAGCTCGAAAAAGGTCTTCCGCTTCTGGCAACAGTTGCCGGTGGCGCTCCAATGATTGGATTCCTGGGAACAGTAATGGGAATGGTGCGGGCATTTTATGATATGTCTCATAGCGGTAATAATATTGATGTTTCATTGTTGTCGAACGGTATTTATACAGCGCTTGTAACTACAGTTGCCGGTCTAATTGTTGGAATTATAGCCTATTTTGCATACAATGTTCTTGTTGCTCGTGTCGAAAAAGTTGTTTATCAACTCGAAGCAACAACTACTGAGTTTATGGATTTACTGAATGAACCAGCAAAATAATTCATTATGGCTATAAGCAGCAGAAATAAAGTTAGTGTGCAGTTTAGTATGTCGGGAATGACAGACATTGTCTTCCTGCTCTTAATATTCTTCATGCTTACCTCAACTTTAATTGCTCCAAATGCAATTAAGCTTTTGTTACCCAAAAGCAGCAATCAAACGCAGGCAACACCTAATGTAACGGTATCTATTACAAAAAATATTGACTATTACGTTGGAACTAAGAAAGTCTCGTTTAGCCAGATTGAACCTATGCTTCAGAAAGAACTGAAATACAGGGTTGAACCCACAATTTCTCTTCATGCCGATAAATCTGTTGATGTTGAATATGTGGTGAAGGTTATGAATATTGCTAAGCGAAATAAGTACAAAGTTATATTGGCCACTGCGCCCGAATAAGAGTTTTTTAGTGGAATGATCTATGGATTGGAATAACAGGGCATTTCTTTTAACGGCAGGCGTTTATACGCTTGCACTTTTTTTCTTTCTTTTTTTCGGGTTTATTACTCCGCTACCACTTCCTTCCGAAGAGGGAATTATGATAAATTTCGGAGATGATGAAACCGGATTTGGAAATGTTGAGCCACGTCCGGTAGAAAGAGTTGTAAAGCAGCCTGAAGTTAAACAAGTTTCAACGCCGGTACCTGTTCAGCAAACCCAGATGACCCAGGATTATGAGGATGCCCCGGCTGTAGAAGCTCCAAAACAGCAAAAGCAAACCGTTACAACTCCAAAAGAACCCGAAAAGAAAGTAGAAGAAAAGGTGGAAGAAAAACCAGAACCGGTAGTTGATCAACGTGCCTTATTCGGCAAAAACAGAAATACAACTTCAACTGCCTCCGAAGGAGAATCTGGCGGTAATGGTAACCAGGGCTCAGAAAATGGCGATGTGACCTCCGATAATCATTCATTGGGTGGAGGAGTTGGCGATGGAATATCATTCAGCCTTGATGGTCGTTCTGCTCTTTCTTTACCATCTCCTGTATTTGATCACCAAAAGGAAGGAAAAGTAGTTGTTCAGGTAACAGTAGATCGTACTGGTAGGGTGACTAATGCGATTCCCGGCGTAAAAGGTTCTACAACATTAGACAATTATCTCCTGGCTGCTGCCAAGAAAGCTGCTTTGTCTAGCAAATTCAATACAAAAGAAGATGCTCCTTTGTACCAATCCGGCACAATAACGTATGTTTTCAGGTTAAGGTAGTTTGTCAAGACAAAAGATTCAAGTAAAAAGATAAAAGGATTCTTAAAAGTTGGTCTTCAGGGTTATGTAAATTATAAGGTTATTCCTTTCAGTTAATAAATACGCATCTTTCATTAATCGGCATTCTTAATTATATAGCTGGCGCGCGTTTCCAACGCGTGACCATTTTGTTGTTTTTACTGGCGCGCGTTTGTAACGCGTGACCTTAACGCTTAGTGCCGGTGCAGTTTTCCATACGCACAATTTTTTTTTATGTTTTATTTCTTAACCGATTCCAATATATACCAATTCCAGACAGAATAATTATTTCTCCCAAACAAAACAAAAACCAATTAAATTACCGGGGAATATATGCTATATCTGGCGCGCGTTTGTAACGCGTGACCATTTTGTTGTTTTTCCAACGCGTGACCATTTTGTTGTTTTTACTGGTGTGCGTTATCAAACGCGTAACTTTATTACTTAATAAGCTTTTTCCAATAAACTCCAATTCCCGACAGAATAATTAATTCTCCCAAACAATACAACAACCAGTTAAACTTTCATATCTGGCGCGCGTTTGTAACGCGTGACCTTAACACTTAGTGCCGGTGCAGTTTTCCATACGCACAAATTGTTTTTTTATGTTTTATTCCTTAACCGATTCCAATATATACCAATTCCCGACAGAATAATAATTTCTCCTAAACAAAACAAAAACCAGTTAAATTTCCGGGGAATATATGCGCTGGCAGTATCATACAAGGTCTGCTTTTCCGGCATAGTCCAGATTTCCGAAAAACTATAGTTTTCCAGCATATAAGCCGAATAATCCCAGGTAAAGCCAAGTATAAGAATAACAGAGCCTGTGATAAGCAGCATCCATTCCGGTTTCTTAATTTTGGTAATGACTTTCTTATTGTCATATATTAAAATAATAACGGCCAGCCCAATCATACTCAGCGAAACAATAACAGGTGTAATTACGGGACCAACCCAGGTAACCGGAATCAGAAATAATAAATCATCGGTCATCAACGATTCGGGCCAGTTCAATAAAAACTTTAGAAACACATAATAGAAAATATCCCAAATTGCAAATGAGTATAAAAACCAGGCAAAGCGCGAAGCGGTATTTCTGCCGGCTAATATACCAAGAGTCAAAAGCATTATAATAGTTGCAGCTTCACGTAGTATTTCAGTTATTGCAATATGACTGTCAATAGGTGCAAGAGGGAAATCAAATCCTCCGGGGTAATATATTTCACGTAAATAAACAACCACAGCACTTTCGAGAAATCCCATCGCTATGGCAAACAATGATACAATTAAGAATAAGGATTTTAGTTTAAAATTCATTTGATTAATCTTTTAATCATAACGTACCGGGGAAAAGCCTTATTACAAAGGTACTTTGATTTAACAAAAATTAATAGTAGCCCTCATTTACTGATAAACTTATCCCTCAGAAAAAACTAAATACCTTTTAAATTAACTATTTAATACAGAGTTTATTGGACAGGTTCGGCAATTACTGTTTTTTCTTTATCATCAGCTATCTCCTTTATAATAACATCAACGAAGGTATTGCGTTCATAAGCACCACCCTTTAATGCGATTGGAATATAATGTTCGCCATAACCACGGGCGCCTGATTTACCATAAGGTCTTTCTACCAATAGTTTTTGGTTTAGGCCAATAAACTGCTTTCGGTATTCCAGTTTTAAATCTTCAGCCAGATTCCTGATAATTGAACTTCGTTCTGTTTTAATCTTTTCCGGAATCTGGTCAGGAAGTTTTTCGGCAATCGTGCCTTTTCTTACAGAATATTTAAATGTGTGTATATGACTGAATCCTATTTTTTTTGATGCCTCAATACTTTGTTTGAAATCTTCTTCTTTTTCACCCGGAAAACCGACAATAATATCGGTTGTGAAATTGAATAAAGGAAATTTTTTGCGAAATTTCTCAGTAAGTTCTATAAAATCTTTAACCGAATAAAACCTACGCATTCTCTCAAGAACATTGTCGGAGCCGCTTTGCAGGCATAAGTGCAAATGAGGGCTCAGTTTTGGATTTTCGAAAAGTTCAATAAACTTCCGGGTAAAACCTTCAGGTTCGATGGACGATATTCTTACTCTAAAATCACCTGGTAATTCCAGTACTTTTTCAACCAAATCTTCAAAACTCAGACCTCCGCTGTTGTACCTGCTAATATTCACCCCTGTAAGAACAACTTCTTTGAAACCCAGATCAACAACTCTTTTTATGTTTTCAAGAACTTCTTTTACGGGTCGGCTATTGGCTCTTCCACGAACTTTCGGAACAATGCAATAGGTGCAAAAATTATTACATCCATCCTGTACCTTTATCATGCTGCGGGTGTGAAACCCTTTTTCTACCACCGAGAAGTTGAATAAATCCTGTTTAAAATCAGATGGATGTACAATTTCTCCTTTAAAATGAGCATCTACCAATGGAAATACTGAACTTTTTTGCTTGTTTTCAACAACATACGTGATGTCACCCCGGTTTTCCAGTATTTCTTTCTGACTGTTAACCAGGCAACCGGTAACAACTGTTAGCCCTTTGTTGGCAGCAAATCGTACAGCCTGATTTATGGTGTTTTTCGATTTTTGATCACTCTGGTTAGTTACTGTGCAGGTGTTTACTACATAAACATCGGCATCGGTTTCGAAGGGTACAATCTCATAACCGGCTTTATGAAAATCGGTAACTATTGAATCGGTTTCGAACTGGTTTAACCGGCACCCCAGTGTTTTAAAGGCTACTTTCCTTTTCATTACTACACGCTCTCTTTCACAGGTTCATAAACCTTTGTTAAGTCACCCTCAACTGCAAAATCTGCTGCTGAGTGAATCTCAACATCAACAAATTGTCCGATGAGTTCGGTATGCTCTGATGCAAAGCGGACTATTATTTTACCTTCGGTAACAGCCGATAAATGCCCTGCTTTTCTGTCTTTCTGAATAACCAGGCATTTAAAGGTTTTGCCTACCATTTTTTCATTCAAAGAAAGAGAGTGTTGCTGCAGAAGGTCTGATAATCTGTGCAATCTTTCTTTTTTTACAACATGAGAGATATCGTCATCCCAGCGAGAGCTTGTAGCACCGGGTCTGGGCGAATAACGGGCGATATAAGCCATATTGAAACGGAATTCCTCCATGGCTTTTACTGTATTTTCGAACTGTTCGTCTGTTTCGCCAGTAAATCCAACAATAATATCGGTAAATAGGGTAGCTTCCGGCAGAACTTTTCGTATTGTTTGTACAATCTTTCTGTAATCGTTCAGAGAGTGACTGCGGTTCATTCTTATCAGAACATGATCGTCGCCTGATTGCAGAGGCAGGTGAATTTGCTTTGCCAGGCATTTATGTTTTGCAATGGTTTCAAGTACATCGTCGGTCATATCCTGCGGATGGGGCGATGTGAAATATAGCCAGAAATCGTTTCCTGAGCTATCAGCATACTCACCTATTTTCCCAAGCAGTTCAGCAAAGCTTATTTCCTTACCCTTCTTATCAAGTCCGTAGGAGTTTACATTTTGCCCCAGCAGCGTAATCGATTTGTATCCTGATTCTGCAAGGCGTTTTACTTCATTCAGAATTTCTTTCGAAGGACGTGAAATTTCTCTACCCCGGGTATAAGGTACGGCACAATAGGTGCAAAACTTATTGCATCCGTTTTGTATCGGAATAAAAGCTTCGAACTTCGAATTATACGATGGTTTTATGTTCCAGAAACTTTCAATTTTTGTGTCCGGTTGTTTCATCATAACAGGTTGTCCTGCAATAGTGGTTTTCCCATCAATACTAAACAAGGAGAAGTCAAAGTCAACCTTAACATCTTTGCTTACTTCAGGCAATACTAATTCATTATCGTCTTGTAGTTTAAAAGGAGTGGTAACACCATATTGGCTAAGCATTGCCGGAAACTGGGTAAGTTCACTCATTTGAAATATAAGATCGAACATCTTCAGAAACTTATCCCTGTCAGCAGGCAACACACAGCCCGAAACAAATGTAACAAGGTTTTTCTTTGCTTTCCACTTGTTCCATTTGTGAATTTTGGTATATACTTTATCAATTGCTTTCTGGCGAACCGAACAGGCTACAAGGCCAAGCAAATTGGCATCTTCTTCTTTATCGGTCCATACAAACCCCATGTCTTCAATCACATGCGACAGTCGTTCACTGTCAGACTTGTTCATCTGGCATCCTAATGTAACTACATGATATTTCATCTGTCTAAAATATATCTTCAAAGGTCAGATGGAACATCCATGACGAGTATCACAGTTGAATTTGATAACATAAATTGCCATGAATGTTTCATTCTTATTTCCCTACTGCAATTGCCGCTTAGAAATACACCTCGGTTCTAATATTATCCGGAGATAATCCTTTGGTAGTCAAGATGTCATAAACGGCGTGAATCATCTCATAATTGCCGCAAAGATATACTAAAGTATCGGAATCAATAGAATTTTTAACAAGGTAATCTGTAACTCTGCCATGGAAATCACCTTTTGTATCGCGTGAAGTGCAGCTTATGTAACGCCCTTTTTTATACTCATCAGATTCATAAGTTTCTTCGTGAACCCGAATACCATGAAGTAAAGTATAATTAATACCTGCATACGATTTTATTATGCTGTGAAATGGAGCAATACCCGTTCCGGTTGCTATAAAAAGAAATTTTGTCTGCTCAATTTTTCTTGAATCAGGGGTGAAAAAGCCAAAAGGACCTTCAACATTAACCAAGTCTCCCTTTTTAAGTTTTCTTAGTTTTTTTGAAACAGTTCCGGATTCAACCTCCCGTATAATCACTTCGAGATAATCAACATTATTAGGACTGTAAATTGAATATTCTCTTAACTGGTTTTCACCCGGAAGACCCAGAGTGATGTGTTGTCCCGGTGCAAACTCCATTCCATTTCTGTCAAAACGAAGTACATATGTCGAATCAGTCAGATTTCTTACTTCGTGTATGCGATACAGTGTGTCAGGTTGTATTTCGTCAACCAAACTGTTAAATGAGTTACCTACCTCTACCAGTCTTTTGCTTTTAGTCTTTTTGCTCATTTATATTAAAATTGAAAAATTGATTTGTGAATAAAGAATTATAACAACATGCTTTAAAGGTTGTTCAAGGCGATTCGCGAAATATTTGCTACAGTAATATGCAATGCATATTTTTTTTTATAATTTGGAGCTTTCCAAACCTGACAAGATGTTTCAGAATTTATTATCCTATAAATTGATTTTAAAATCGTTAGCACTTTACTTTAGTAAATTTGTAAAGCTTTTAGGTTGGTTGTTTATAGTTGCTGTAATTCTAAGTTTTACCGATATTCCTTTTTATGCCTACTATTGGTTGGGGACGCATGGTGCCGATCTGGAAAAAAAACCTCATTATATTGTATTGTTGGGGGGTGTTGGTATGCCCAGTCCCGAAGATTTAATAAGAACATATACAACAGCCGGGGCATGGCAGCAGGTTCCCGATTCAAAAATTATTATTGCTTTTCCGCCCGATACGGCCTACAAACAGTATTCTCATGAACTGCAAATGGCGCGTGAACTTATTATGAGAGGTGTTGATAGTTCTGTCATTTTTTTTGAACCGAAAGGAATTAGTACCCATACACAGGCAGAAAATATTGCTCAAATGATGCATTCTTCAAGCTTAGATACCATTTCAGTGCGCATTGTTACATCCCCAGAACACATGTTTCGGGCAGTTAAAACATTTAAGAAGAATGGATTTGTTCATGTTGGCGGTACAGCCGCTTTCGAAAATGCTATTGATGAAAATAAATTAATAAATGGAAGAAGAAAAGAAGGAGAGAAAAAGCTTCTGAATATTAGATATAATATGTGGAGTTACCTGAAATATGAAATAACCGTTACAAGAGAAATATTTGCAATTTTTTATTATAAAATCAGGGGGTGGATGTAAGTTCTTAATGCATACATAGGATTAGCATATATTTAAGCTTTTGACTGAATATTCGATATAAGAAAATAGATCATGGTGTTTATATAGGAATGGTACTTAGAATCTTAAACTAATATTCCTTAAATATTTTAATAAGCGTATCAGCCCAATTCTCTTTATCATTTAAACTTTCCACCAGCGTTAGCTGATTACCGCCATTTTGCAGAAACAATTTCTGATATTCCAGTGCCAATTCTACTGTTGTTTCTAAGCAATCGGACACAAAAGATGGAGCAACTACCAATATTTTTTTCTTGCCCAGCTGGGCCAGACGAATAATAGTTTCATCAGTAAAGGGGGTTAGCCAGTTTTTCGATAAACGTGATTGAAACCCAATCGAGTATTGTTCAGTATTCAATTTAAGCTTTTCAACCAATAATCGGGTGGTATGGTAGCAGGTTGCCTTGTAGCAGCTTTTGCCATGTTTTGGCATTTTTTGAGTACAAGAACATTTTTTTGATGAAATTTCAGGGTGCATTTTATCCACTTGTCTCAAAGGTAATCCATGAAATGTAAATAAAATATGGTCGTAGCTTTGCGGATCATATTGTTGAATGTTTTGTACAAAAGCATCAATAAATGCGGGGTGATTATAAAACTGCGAAATAAAATGAATCTCAGGCTGTGTCACCCATTTTTTCAATTCTTTATCAAGTTTTACTTTTACTGTTGCCGTAGTGCTTGTAGCATATTGAGGGTATAATGGGAGCACGATCAATTCCTTTACACCCTCTTTTTCTATCTGTCTTAGCACAGTTTTCATACCTGGATTACCATAACGCATAGCTCCATAAATCCGGGTGTTTTCATTTACTTTTTGTTGCAATTTTTCTACCAGGTTGTCAAGATAAGCCCGTAAAGGAGATCCTTGTGTAGTCCATAAGCGCTGGTATAGTTTGGTTGATTTCCGCGTACGGAATGGTATGATTAATAAGTTGACCAGTAATAAGCGGCTCAACCATGGAATATCAATCACATACGGATCGTTTAAGAATTCGGTCAGGTATTTACGAACAGCAGTTCTTTGTGGTTTGTCAGGTGTGCCCACATTTACCAAAAGGATGCCTTTTTTCTTACACATAAACAGACGGAATGATAATATGTATCACCAAAGCGGTCAGTATTATATTGGTACAATTCATCAGAGTAAAAATTTTTCGGCGATTTGCCTGCCTTGTTTTACCCGGTCAGCCATACCAATACCATCTCTTATATTTCCGGCCAATATTAGTCCGGGGTGTTTTCTTTCAATACCTGCAATAGCTTCATAACGCCTTCCGGATGAAATTTCATACTGGGGAATGGCTGCCGGATAGCGATATACTTCCAACAAATCAGGCATCAAAGTTGTTTTCAAAGTTTCTCGAATTTCTTTCAATGCCATTTCTTTTAATTTTTTATCGGGGTTTTCCAATAATTCGGGTCTTCTAATTCCGCCCATAAATACAGATAAAAGGGCTCCTTTTTCGGGTGCCCGGTTCGAAAAAATCGAAGAGGGGAATAGAATACCCAAGCTGATTTTGCTCTCTTTTGAGGGAATTAATGCGCCAAAAGCATTTAATTTGATGCCCTGCCAACTATTGTAACCTGCTATTACCTGTGCCACTTTTGCATATCTTAGGTCTAAAACGGGTTGCAATTCGTTAGGATCTATAAATGGAAAAATTTCGCTCAAAACTTTTCCACCAAAAGTACTTACCACATGCCTTGACATTATTTGGATATTCTCACCGGAAAGGGTAAAGCACAATTTATACTGATCATCATTTGGGGTTACCTTAAGATTTTTAACTCCTGTAAATAATTTTTCATTGCCCACTTCATTTGCGATAGCATCGGTAAGTTTAGATAAACCACCAGCTATTGAAAAAACTTCGCGACTAATCCTTTTTTCAAGGTCGGTTTTGGGTTCTTTTTTCTTTTTGATGGAACCTTTTATGAAACTTCCGTATTTCTGTTCCAAATTATAAAGCTTTGGGAGTGCATATTTTGTGATTAGCAAATTTGGGTCTCCTGCATAGATCCCTGAAATGAAAGGGTCAACGGCATAATCTAAATAACTTTTTCCCATGCGTCGTATTACCATATCGGCAACCGACTCGTTCGGATCGGTTCCGGGTTTGCGAAAGGGTTCGCCTAAAATCCTGAATTTATCGCAACACGAAAAAAGCGGTGTGCCTATTGCAGTCATAAAACCAGAAGGAAGGGTTTTCCATTTGCCGTTTTTCATAACCCATCGGTTATTGGCATTAGGATTGGCAATTTCAACGGAAACAATATCCTTTAAATCATCAAATAAAGCAACCAGTTCCGGTGAAGCAATAATTCCGGTATTGGGACCGGTTTCATATAAAAAGCCTGATTTTTTAATGGAATTGATCACCCCACCCGGTCTGTTTTCTTTTTCCAAAACCAATACTTTTTTTCCGGCTTTTTTCAGATAATAGGCCGCTGTCAACCCTGTCAATCCTGCACCTAAAACTACCGCATCGATTTTTTCTAATCCCATATTACACCGTTTTTGAATACTTATTTTCAACCAGTTTATAGGCCGGATCGAACAAAACGGCAATATTACGTATAAAGAAATTACCAATCTCACTTACGCGAAGATCGTCATTCGTGTATGAAATTAGACCATCTGATACCAAAGTATCTAATTGGTCTTGATTAAAGTTTACCAGTTGTTTAATTTTTTCAGCCGAGGTATTAAAGCTTTTGGCAATTTGTGCCCAATTTATATATTGGTTGCACATTAGTTGAATGATTAGTTCACGAATTATTTTTTGTTCATAATTTATTGTAATGCCCTTCTCTGTTGGAAGAATACCATTATTCAACAGATGATTGTATTTAAATATATCTTTGGTGTTTTGAGCAAAACCATTGTCTATCTGACTGATGCCTGAAACCCCGAAAGCATAAACTTGTCCAGTTGTTCGACGAGTACAATATCCTTGAAAGTTTCGGTGCAAATAGTGGTTGTTTAATGCTAAGCTTAATTCATCGTCGGGTAAAGCAAAGTGGTCAAAACCAATGGGTTGATAACCTTCTTTTTGAAGTAGATTATATGCTGCTAAAAACATATTCAGTTTCTCATCGGAACTGGGCAATCCCTTTTTTTTTAGTATTTGCTGATGTTTTTTTAACCAGGGTACATGCGCATAGGAGAAGGTTACCAGTCGGTCGGGTCGTACTTCAATGGCTTTTTGAATAGCATTCGTGAAGTTTTCAACCGTTTGGCCGGTAAGTCCGTAAATAAAATCGAGATTCAGTCCTGCTGTTTGCGGGTTTGAACGCATATAATGCATCAACTCCTCAATAGGAATAGCACTTGGTTTTCTGTTTACGCTTTTTAATACATTTTCATCAAAGTCTTGAATGCCTATGCTAAAGCGATTAAAGCCTGCATTAAATAGTTCATCAATATATGCTTTGTTAATAATTCCCGGATGTATTTCAATGGCAATCTCAGGCCGGTCGATAAACGAAAAGTTTATAGAAAACAGCTCATTAATTTCTTTTAAATACCTGGCCTCAATGGCATTTGGTGTACCACCACCATAATGAATCTGAGAAACTTTCCTGTTTTTATCCAGCATAGAAATCACCAGTTTAATTTCTTTTTTTAATGCTTGAATGTACTTGTCTATTTCATTCTTGTTGTTTATTGGCAGCGCATTACAGCCACAATAATAACAAATTTGTTTACAAAACGGAATGTGCACATAAAATGCAATATGTTCTGGTTGTGAAGTGTTTGATGTCTGTATTAGTTCTTTATAATTATCAGCTGTAAAACTATCACTAAAATGATTTGCTGGGGGGTAGCTGGTATAACGAGGAACAGGATTGTTATATTTTTCAATTAATTCTTTATTTATCTGCATGGCGTTTAAAAATTTTAATCGGATAATTATAAAGTAATGTTAAAATGGCAATAAGTGCAAGAACTATTTCAGCCAGAAACATGCCATTGTAACCAATCCGTGTTCCCAGATGACCACTTAGAATGGCTATAATCATCCCACTCAGGTGTGTTATTACAATTTGTGTGGTAAAATCGGTACCTTTCCGGTTTTTACGTACCATATCCATTGATGTGGTATAAATGACCACCGATGATAGTCCGTATGCGCCCCAAACCAAACAAATACCAATATAAATTTGATTTATTGAGGGTGTTATTCCGGATAAAAAATAGAAATAAACACCAACAGTTACGTTGATAAATGCGAACAAGTAGATGGAAGTTTTTCGACCAATTGTTTTTATTATGAGACCGGATAGAAAGGATGCGCCAGCCGCAACGGAGGTTCCAACAATACCAGACATAAATCCGATTTGTTTTACATTGTAGCCCAAATCTACAAGGTAAGGTTTTAGCATGGCCAAAACTCCAATAATTCCAGAATAGTAAAACAACAAAACCCACAAACGCTTACTGCAGCGCTTATCTTTAAAAAACAGAAAAATATCTTGTATTTTAACACGGTTTTTATCAACTGACTGTGACTGTATTTCGGGTTTAAAAAAGAAAAGCGGCACTATGGCAAATAACACAAAAACAGCTAATATGAACAGCAGGTTTTGCCAACCAAAATAATAATAGGCTAACAAAAGCACCCCTGTACCTAATAAACTCCCTATAAAACTGCCCGCCGACTGCATACTATTGCCCAAACTCCGTTCTCTTTTATGCAGTATAGCGATGGCAAATTTATCGGTGGCAATGTCTTGTGTAGCCGATGCTATAAAAGCTATTACCAAAAGTACTAAGATCATTTTAAAATTGGTTTGCAGATTAAAAAAACCAATGCCAATAATTATGGCTGCATAAAACAATTCTGACATTACAATCCACTTCCGGATTTGTTTATGGTCTTGTGATTTATTATCTACAAAAGGAGCCCAAATGAATTTCAGAATCCAGGGTAATTTCATTAATTGTAATAAACCAATAGACTCAAGAGAGTAATTCTCTTGACGCATGATTACAGGAACCACCGTTGAGAAAAAACTCATGGGTACTGATTGTGCTATATATAAACTAAATAACACCGGAAATTTATACCAGGTTTTGTTGTTTCTCATTTATATATTTAAAAATTGATCGAAAAATTCATACCCAAGTGTAGAGGCTTTCTGGTTTGCGCATAGGTGTTACCCAAGGCCTCAAATAAAAAGGAATTATAGTCTGTATTTGTTAAATTTCTACCCCAAAAGTCAAGTTGAATACTTTTGCGGATAAAAGAAATTTTTGCATTTAATAAACCATACCTTTCTTCTTTGTAATTATTTTCGAGGTTCCAGTATAACTCACCTTGTTGATTGAAAGTAATATTGCAGGCAACCTTATCAATAAAGCTTATCTGTTTTAGGAAAACTGAATAATTTAGCTGAATAGCAAATGTATTACGCGGAATATAGGGACTAAAATTGTTGTTGTATATCCTTGCCGAATCTTCCTCATACTCTAATATTTCTGAATGCGTATAACCGTATGATACCATTGCCGAAAAACCGGAAAATGAATTTGTTTTGGTGGAAATCTCAAAACCTTTATTTTCTGAAACACCGGCATTGTCCAAATAAGAACCTCTGCCACTAGGAACTGTGCGGTAAATCTGCTGGTTTTTTAATTGCGTGTAGAAAATTGCTAAATCGCTGTATAAAATACCATTTAAAAAAGAAGCTTTATAACCTAACTCATAATTACGGCTGTTCTCATGCTTAAAAGCCAAGTGTTCAGGTTTTTCAAAACTTGAGTTGAAACCTCCTGGTTTGTATCCTGTGGTATACGATCCGTAAAGTGTTGAATTTTTAAATTCGTAGCTTAGGCTTAATTTGGGGAGTAATACATGATCTGTTAATTTCGGATAAACAGTATCGGTATTGGTTGCCGGATTACCTGATATTTCCAGATTATACCTGTAATCCAGTAATGCTATTTCCTTATCGTAACGAGCGCCTGCTGTAAGTTTTAATTGCTCCGAAAGATTAAACATAGATTGGTGGAATAAGGCAAAGCTTGATACTTCCAAATCATAATTTTTAAGGTACCACATATTACTAGCATATGCATCAACGGTAACCGATTTGTCAAAGAATTGTTTAAAACCAAAACCACCAAATAACCAATTATATTTTTTATTTTCTTTTGAACGAACAATAATTTCGTTGGAAAACATATTTTGTTTCATTTGTTGATCAACAAAATAGAGTGAATCTTCAGTAAAGTCCTGATCAATTTTTTGAACATCGTCTAATAATTGATACGATAGTGTGTTTGTTAATTCCCAATTGTCTTTTGATAGTCTTAAAATTAAACCATCAGAAAGTATGGTTCGGGCATAAGAACTTGCTTGGTTATAATATACATCCTCTGTTTTATTCAGAGAATCGTTATAAACAGCATATGGATAACCGCCTTGCTGGCTATGTTCTAAATTGGCAATATTTTCAATAGTTAAACTTTCAGATATTATATATATCAAACGGTTTCTAAACCCATAAGAATCGGAAGCATCCACTTTGTTGTTTAAAAAACGGTTTGTGTAAAACCCATCATTGTGTTGATAATTAGCAGATATCGAAAAAGCAAAGTTGTCGGTAAATTTATTATAATGACCTGCATTAAATTTGTAATTTCCATAAGTTCCGATGCTTATACCAGCATTGGTTCCTTGAGAATTCATGGGTGTTTTGGTAATCACGTTAATTACTCCCCCCATGCTGTTTCTTCCGTAAAGAGTGCCCTGGGGGCCTTTTAAAACTTCTACTTTATCAACATCGAAAAAGTCGAAATTAAAAGCAGCTTTTTCGAAATAGGGTATACCATCAACATATAAACCTACCGAAGGAGAGTTTATGCGCGAACCTATACCCCTGATGTAAACCGGAGAGGTTAATTTTGAACCATAATCAGGCATTACAAAGTTTGAGGCCAATCCGCTAATTTCGGTTAAAGACCTTATTTCATTCGATTTGATTAAGAAAGAGCTTATTAAATCAGTACTTGTGGGTAGTTTCTTTAGTTCAGAGTTATCTTTTGAGGCTGCAATAATAACTTCACCAATAGATGCTTCGAGAGTTGCTGTGGAGTCGTTTTTAAATAAAACATTTTGACAATAAATGCTTGTTGCTGCAAGCAAAAGTCCAGCAATAAATATATATTTTATCATTGTTCTTAAGTTTCGAAAATTTAAAACAGGATTTAATTTAATTAAGTATAGCTACTTAAATTTTAAAGCAATCTGCTGGTAATGGCGGAGGTCGGGTAAAAGGCTGTTTTCCGTATTTTCTTTTCGATGTATTTAATTCAGAATACGGTGGTAACTTAATGGGTCTTGTTTTTAATTGTAGATGAAAAATTGATGGCAGTTTATAAAAACCAGTTAGATTAGAATCATCAGTTAAATCTGAATAGAAATAGGCATCAGTGTATAAATCTAAACTAAATTCTTGCACGTTTTCTTTGTGCTTTTCAATAAAAATAACGGTATCGTCTCTATTGTTTTGATTAAAGTCAGTAATAAAATACAGCAGATAGGCTGCCAGCAATACGATATATGGAACATGAGAGGCAAATAACCCAAAACTAAACATCTAAATAAGTTTTATACAAAGAAATGAAAACAATCTTAAAACATATGAATTGGTCTTAAGATAATTTAATCCTGGTAGTATTTAATCATGTTAAATTAATTTAAACTTAATCTGCATTTAAAAAAAATATAATATACTTTTGCTTCGATTTTTAAAAAATATATGTCATCGGGCAGAAAGCGTAAGAGACGATTTTTAATCGTTTCGAAATGGGGTGATTCTTTAGATATTGCCCTTTCAATTTTGAAAGAAGGAAATGATGTAAAATTTTACATTGAGTATAAACCATGCCGTGAGATAGGTGATGGTTTTGTTCCCAAAGCCCGCGATTGGCAAAAACACATCGCCTGGGCCGATATAATTTTCTTCGATTATACAGGATACGGCAAAATTGCTTCAGAATTACGGAAAAGCGGAAAATTGGTTTTTGGTGGCTGTGAATATTCCGATATGCTTGAGCTTGATCGGAATTTTGGTCAGAAGGAACTGAAAAAACATAAAATTAAAATCCTTGGTTATCAAGAGTTTGACTCCTTTCATAATGCAATTCAATATGTAAAGCAAAACCCCAATGCCTACGTCATTAAGCCAAGTGGTGAAGCCCAGGAAAACAAGCAATTGTTGTTTGTTGGTAAAGAAGAAGATGGAAGCGATATCATCAGAGTGCTAAAGGCTTATGAAAAAACCTGGGGCGACATGGGAACTTTTCAGCTTCAACGTAAGGTTAAAGGTGTTGAAGTTGCCGCATCGGCATTCTTCAATGGCAATAAGTTTATAAAACCAATAAACATAACCTTTGAACACAAAAAGCTTTTTCCGAAGGAGCTGGGGGTATCTACCGGAGAAATGGGTACAAGCATGTTCTGGACAGATGAAAGTCCCATTTTTGATGCCACTCTCCGGAAAATGGAACAGACTTTAAAAACCAATGGTTTTATTGGTCATATAGATATTAATTGTATTGTAAACGGGAATGGAATTTATCCGCTGGAATTTACCGCCCGGCTTGGATTTCCTCAAATTTATATTCAAAGAGCCGGAATTACTGATCCGATAGGAGATGTTTTTGAAAATATTGCCTCGGGTGTCGATTTTAAAATAAATACTAAAAGAGGATTTCAGGTTGGTGCTTATCTTGTTGTGCCTCCTTTCCCGTATAGCGATCCGAAAACCTTCGATTTGTTTTCGCGCGATGCCGTTGTTGTTATTAAAAAGCCTATGAAAGAAGGGGTGCACCTGCTGCATCTGAAGCAGGTAAGTGGTGAATGGCTGATTACGGGCGATTCTGGTATGCCTCTCCTGATTTCAGGGACGGGAATTACCATGAAAGAAGCGCAACGTACATGTTATAACAGAATTAATAATGTACTTATTAATAATGTTTATTACCGTACAGATATAGGCGATCGCTGGACCGAAGACTCTGATAAACTTTGGGCATGGAATCTTTTGTAATGAACGATCGGACATCAAGTCCTTCTACCTTTTTTTCTGTTTTGCCGCTGGACTGGAGAGAAAGTATCTTGCCCGTTTGGCCGGAATATAAGGATTCAACAAAGGTTTTAACTATTGAAAAGCAGAGGTCAATAATTGCTGGGGGACTTGTGTTTTCAAAGCCAACGCCAGATACTTTCATGTATTTATCTGTGGCCGAAAATTTATTTAATAAGGGTTTTTTGTACCTGGCTTATATTTGGGTTGTTGAACAACACCGGGGAAAAGGACTTGGTTTACTATGGCTTAATGAACTGATTAAGAAATACCCGGAACAAAAATTCTGGCTGGCAATTGAAGAATTTGAACTTCATCACTTTTACGAGAAATGCGGCTTTATTTTGAAAGATGAAATTACCCTATCGTCAGGCAGTGAGTGGATTATGACCCGTGATTAAATCTGTTGTTCTCAAAAAAAACGGAGTCATTAACATCAAACATTCAACTCTTTTTAACCGCTTCCGGTTTTTTTTCTTACTTTGTAAATTATATTAAAAAGTTTTTGTTATGAAGTACAGGATATTGGGCAAAACTGGGTTAAAAATTTCTGAAATAAGCCTTGGCACCTGGCAGGTGGGTGGAAGATGGGGTGATAAATTCAGTTTTGAAAATGCCGAAAAAATATTAGCCAGTGCAGTAGATAATGGTGTTAATTTTATCGATACTGCCGATGTATATGGCGATGGAGGCAAAGAAAGTGAACGTGCTGTTGGGAAATTTGTCCGGAGCAGATCAGAACAGCTTTATGTTGCTACAAAATGTGGCAGACAGTTAAATCCACATGTAAACGAAGCATATAACGTAAAAACACTAAGAAAATTTGTTGAGGATAGTTTGCAAAACACAGGACTCGAATGTCTGGACTTAATACAGTTGCACTGTCCGCCAACCGAAGTGTATTATAGACCAGAAATTTTTGAGTTGTTTGATAAACTTAAAAATGAAGGTAAAATTGCCAATATGGGTGTAAGTGTAGAGAAAGTTGAAGAAGCACTTAAAGCAATTGAATACGAGAATGTTACTACTGTCCAGATTATTTTTAATATGTTTCGTCAGCGGCCGGCTGAGTTGTTTTTCCAACAGGCTAAAAAGAAAAATATTGGGATACTGGCGCGGGTGCCTCTTGCCAGTGGACTACTTACAGGCAAATTTGCAAAAGACACCAAATTTAGTGCGGGGGATCACCGTAATTTTAATCGCGATGGTGCTGCTTTCGATAAGGGTGAAACTTTTTCCGGTATTGATTATGAAACCGGCCTTGATGCTGTTGAAGAACTGAAATCATTATTTCCCGATAAAGAGCTTAGCCTGGTTGCTCTTAAATGGATACTACAGTTTGATGCAGTAAGTTGTGTTATTCCCGGGGCTTCAAAAGTTCAGCAGGTGGAATCGAATTTAAAAGTTCTTGATTTTCCCGAACTTACAGAGCTGCAGATGAATAAAATTAAAGAAATTTACGATAGCCGGATTAAAAAATTAGTCCATCATTTGTGGTAATTGAATTAGCCTGATTGCTTATCAGATTATAATACAATTATTTTATAAAACTTTACAAAACCAGGATTGAAGCGTTTTTCAGTTCTGGTTTTTTAGTATTAGTATTCTTATTCACTTTTATTATTTTTGTGCCGCTTATAAAAGATAAATGGCCATATATCCGGAGACATTTGAAGTTAAGTTAGGTTTCGACAGAATTCGTGCGTTTCTGCATGAAGGCTGTTTATGTGGCTTGGGTCGTGAGAGGGTAGAGCAAATAAAATTTCAGGATAAGTATGAAGATATAGCTTCTCAGTTAATACTTACAGCCGAGTTAAAGCAGATTTTATTGTTTGAGGAAAATTTTCCACAGGATAATTTTACCGATGCCAGGAATAATGTTTCCAAAATGGCCATTGACGGCTCCACACCCGAAATTCAGGATTTGATTATTATCAGGAATGCTTTGCAGGCTATAGAAGCTGTTTGCAGGTTTTTTAAGTCAGCTGATAAGAAAGAGAAATATCCTGAAATAGCCCGACTTGCCAATAATACACAGGTTTTCCCCAACGTCATAGCCGAAGTTGACAGGATAATCGATAAAAACAACCAGGTAAAAGATTCTGCATCAAACGAATTACGCGATATACGTTCTCAGATTAAGCAGAAACAAAACGAGGTTAACCGAAAACTTCAATCGGTATTAAAGAAAGCCAAATCAGACGGACTGGTTGATGACGATGTTGAAATAACATTCAGAAATAGCCGGCCGGTAATTCCTGTTCCTTCCGGAAATAAAAGAATGCTTGGCGGAATGATGCACGATGAATCGTCAACCGGAAAAACTGCTTTTATTGAACCCGGAGTTGTTGTTGAGTTGAATAACAAAGTTCGGGAACTGCAAATCTCCGAAGGCAGGGAAATAAAGAAAATACTCAGAGCATTTGCCGATTTTTTTCGTCCGTCGATTAGTGAGATTGAACAAAGCTTTTTCTTTCTGGGTGAAGTGGATTTCCTGCGATCAAAAGCCAGGTTTGCCATACGAATCGAAGCTGTAAAACCTGTTCTGCAAAACAAACAGGAGTTTAACTGGCGAAATGCTGTTCATCCTTTACTTTATTTAGCGCATAAAAAAGAAAATAAAGATGTTATTCCCTTAAGTCTGTTTCTTAATAACGCGGAACGAATACTTGTAATTTCGGGTCCAAATGCAGGTGGAAAATCAGTGTGTTTAAAAACGGTTGGATTGCTTCAGTATATGTTGCAATGCGGATTGCTGGTTCCTATGGGTGAGAATTCGGAGTGTGGAATCTTTGAAACAATTTTTATCGATATTGGTGATGAACAATCAATCGATAATGACTTAAGCACATACTCAGGTCATCTGGAGAATATGAAGTATTTTGTTAAACGTGCCGATAAAAAAACCTTATTTCTGATTGATGAATTTGGAACCGGCACCGAACCTGCTCTTGGTGGCGCTATAGCTGAGGCAGTTTTGGAAAAACTTCATACACTAAAAGCTTATGGAATTATTACCACGCACTATGCCAATCTTAAACATTTTGCCAGCGAAACCGAGGGAATAATGAACGGGGCAATGTTGTTCGACACTCAGTCTATCAAACCTTTGTATCAGCTTTCAATGGGTAAACCCGGCAGTTCATTTGCCATTGATATTGCCCGTAAAATTGGTTTGCCCGAGGATATACTTAATAAAGCGACTGAGAATGTTGGTCAGGAACATTTCAATTACGATAAACAGTTAAGAGAGATTGCCCGCGATAAAAGCTATTGGGAAACTAAAAGGCAAAAAATAAGGAAGGTGGAACGCACGCTCGATAATCTTTACGATAAATACTCCGACGAGCTTAATGATATACAAAAAGAACGTAAAGTAATTCTTAGAGAAGCACAAACTGAGGCAAAAAGATTATTAAGCGAGGTTAATGCTAAGGTTGAAAATGCAATAAGAGAAATTCGCGAAGCACAGGCTGACAAGGAAAGAACAAAAAAAATTCGTGAAGAAATAGAAGGGTTTAAAAAGAACTTTGAAAAGCAAACGGAGTTAAATGACAGGTATTCAACTAAAAAACAGGAACTTGAGAAAGCAGGGAAAAAACTTGCAGAACATAGTCCCGATATGTCACAGTCAAAAATTAACAAACAAAAGGTAAAGCCAAAAATTGAACTTCAGCCGGGCGATATTGTAAATCTTAAAGGATTTGATACTAAAGGCGAAATAATAAAAATGGAAGGTAAACATGTTACAATTGCTTTTGGAAACATGCTAAGTACCCTTGAAATTGAAAAAATTGAACTTTCTCAGCAACAGGATAAGCAAAAGCCAAAACATGCTGTCAGAATTGATGAAAACATAACCAACAGAAAGCTGAATTTTAAACCCGAAATTGATGTTAGAGGCAAACGTGCCGATGATGCACTTTATACTGTGCAGCAGTTTTTCGATGAAGCTATTATGGCAAATGCAAGGCATGTTACTATTCTGCATGGTAAAGGTAACGGCATTTTAAGGCAATTAATTCGCGATTATGCCTTGTCGTTAAATTATATTTCGAAATGCACCGATGCCCATGCCGACAGGGGCGGAGCCGGAATCACAGAGGTGTACTTCGATTATTAGAATCCCGAAATTATATCCCTGTATTTGGTTATTCAGCCATTATTTCATTAATTGCACCTAGTTAGTAGGTATTGCAATAATTGTGGGGATGCTAAAGAACAGGAAAATCCATAAACCAAACCAGCTATTCCTGGCAGTAGCCGATGATTTATATACAATACGAAATCAGATTATTGATACCATTTATCTGTTTTCCTGTATATTCGGAACCTTTGCCTTTTATAGTAGTATTATCAGGTTTACAAAGCTTGGAATACAACCATCTTTTCTCTATAATTGTCTGCTGTTTATATTAGTTTGGTCTGTTTTTCTGCTTAGAAAAAAGATTTCCATGATATGGAAAGCATCTATTTTTTTTATCTTGTTTTTCATGTCAGGCGTATTGCTAAACATCACTTTTACGGTAATTAGCGGACCTATTCATTTTATTTTGGTTTCAACATTAACAACGCTCATTTTTGGATGGAAATTGGGCTTAGTTACAATTGGGTTTACAATTATTACCAGGTCACTAATTGCAGTTCTTTACGCAAGGGGCATATTAAGTTTGCAAATAAATTTTAATGAATATGCACTTGCTACACCAGCTCTGTTAAGCACAATAGTTGGCGGTGCCTTTTCTGCATTAGTAATTGTTTTTGCAATTGATAAATTTTATGCCTGGTTAATAACTGCCTTAAATACCTTAAAAGAAAAAAACGATGAGCTTGCTGTAAAAAATTCAGAATTAGTGGCAGCAATACAAAAAGCTGAAGAAAACGACAGGTTAAAATCGGTTTTTCTGGCTAATATGAGTCACGAAATAAGAACACCTATGAATGCTATAATAGGCTTCTCAAATTTTTTGGCAAGGCCCAATTTAAGCCAGGATAGAAGAGAAAGGTATTCCGAACTGGTTCAGGAAAGATCGTATGACTTATTAAGAATAATAGAAGATATTTTGGATATCTCAAAAATTGAAAACAGGCAGCTAAAACTTGAATTCTCAGAAATACATTTAGACACATTGCTTGTAGAAATATTTGAATATTACAACCTTAAATTAAAGAAAACAGATGTTTCTAAAGTTGTTCTTAAGCTTGAAATTTCCGAAAATATTAAAGAACTGGCCATATCGAGCGATAAGCAGCGTTTAATGCAGGTTATTAATAATTTGTTGGATAATGCCATAAAGTTTACTCCTAAAGGCGAAGTTGTGTTAAAAGCTAAACTGGGTAAAACTGATTCAGTAATCGAATTTTCAGTCAGCGACTCCGGAATTGGAATACCTGAGGATAAAATTGATATAATTTTCGATAGGTTCAGACAGGCTGACGAATCGCTTGCGGCACGACAATATGGAGGCTCCGGTCTCGGATTGTCAATAAGTAAAGGTATATTAGAATTGCTTGGTGGTAAAATATGGGTTGAGTCGGAATACGGAAAAGGTTCAACCTTTAATTTCACACTGCCATTTCAGAAAATTGAAGTATCTGAAAAACTAAGTAAAAAAGGCGATTTACGAAATAGAAACTGGATAGATAAAAGGGTGTTGGTGGTTGAAGATGATTTGGCAAACAGTGAATATCTGGTTGAACTTCTTTATGATACCAAAATTCAGGTGTCAAAAGCTATGACCGCCAATGAGGTTCGTAAACTATTGAAAAACAAACAAAAACCCGATATTGTTTTAATGGATATAAGGCTGCCAGACGAAAGTGGCATTGTTTTAACAAAGGAAATAAAAAAACAGTATCCCAAGGTTATTGTTGTAGCCCAAACAGCATATGCATCTAAAGAAGATCAGCAGGAATGCATAGATGCAGGCTGTTCCGACTTTATTACAAAACCTATTGATCAAGAGAATTTACTAAATGTAATCGAATCATTGTTGAATTCGGGCCAGCAATAAATGCCTATTCAAAATCATCCTCATTATTTCTTTTACAACAAAATTTTTAGGTGTAAAATATCGTTTCAGTTTATAAAAACCTTCATGTAACGAAGGTTTTAGTTTAAAAATGAATTAGTTTTAACCAGTTTGAAAGGATAAAATGATTGTATATAGTCCGCATATTACAGAGCGTCTTAAATACACTTTAGAAGTAATTTTTAAGGTAATTCTTAATTGCGAATATGCTCTTGTTTCAGAGGTTCCTGACAAGGATACGGATGTACAAATAATTAATTATTCTTCGGGCGAATATATTAAAAGCAGTATGCAAATAATTCCAAACGGACTTTTGCATTCTAACTATATAAAACCGGTTAATATACCCCAGGAAAAGTACGAAGGCCTTCCTTGTATTTTTTATTCCGGAAAGGGAGATTTTCCTTTTGATGTTTTTTCGGCGGTTTTCTTTATGGTAAGCCGGTTCGAAGAATATTTGCCCTTTGTGCCTGATGAACATGGTCGCTTTAGAGCCGAAGATAGCTTTGCCTTCAGAAATGGCTTTCATACTATTCCTATTGTAGAACTTTGGGTTAAACTGTTGGCTAAGAAGCTGAAAATTAATTTTCCGGAACATACTTTCAACCAGTTGCTTACCATCGATATTGATAATGCCTGGAAATATAAGAATAAAGGTTTTCTTCGTGTAACCGGAGGTCTTTTGAGTACTTTTTTCAGGATGGATTTTAAAGAACTGGGGATTAGAATAAGCGTATTATCCGGAAAAGAAAAAGATCCTGCCGATACATTCTCCTATATTCTTAAAAAACAGGAAAACCTTAAACTTCCAATTCAGTTTTTTATTCTTGGAGGCCGGAGAAGTAAGTTTGATAAGGCAATTTCACTAAAAAATAAAAATTACAGAAAATTACTCCACAACCTGTATTTACATAATAAGTATGGTTTACATCCCACATACGAATCAAACTACAGTTTTAAGACATTGAGCAGGGAATATTACGAATTGTGTGCGGTACTTACAAAACGTATAGACAGGAGCAGGCAACATTTCCTGAAATTCACATTTCCTGATACTTTTCGAAATCTTATTAAACTCGGGATACGCGAAGAACATAGTCTTGGCTGGAGCAGTAAAGTCGGGTTCAGGGCAGGCATATCCCGTCCGTTTCCTTTCTACGATTTAGAGCTAGAGAAACAAACGCATTTGATGCTGGTACCTTTTGTTGTAATGGACAGAACCCTGAAAGATTACATGAATTTGAATACTGAGGAATCAAAATTAAAAATTAAAGAACTTATTGATTCTGTAAGGCAAGTTGGTGGCCAGTTTACAATGCTTTGGCATAACGACAGTTTGAACGACAAAGGCGAATGGCAGGGTTGGAAAGAAGTTTTCGAGTGGGGTATTGATTATGCAAATCAACAGGAAGCAGGTTAATGGCAATAAAAATTCTAAAGCATACTGCAATTAATAAAAAGAAATGGGATTCAATTGTTGAAAGCTCAGAAAATGCTTCAATCTACATGCTTTCATGGTATCTCGACGCTGTTTCACCCGGTTGGGAAGCTCTTATACAAGATGATTATGCAGCCATTTTTCCCTTGCCGGTGAAAAAGAAATTTGGCATCAAATACCTGGTTAGGCCAAACTATTCTCAGTGTTACAGAATTGTTGGCAATTCAATAACTCCCGAAATAGAGAAGAAATTTCTGAATACCATAAAATCTGCTTACAGGTATGCAATTCTTCGTGTAGCCAGTTCAGATTACCTGAAACTTGAATCTTTTTTTACCGGGATAAACACAAATTTTGAACTCGATTTAAGTAAAACTTACGAAGAACTTTTTAGCAATTTCAGTAAAAACCATAAAAAAAATATTAAGTCATCCAGAAATAAGGGATTATTGATTAAAGAATATTTAAATATTGACGACTTTGTTGATTTTACCCGCACCAGCATGGATTATAAGCATGTCAGTTTTGATTCGAAGGTTTGGTCTGATATGAAAATCCTTTTGCATACTCTGAAAAAAAATTGTGATGGAAAGTATTTTGCCACATACGATTCTGCAGAACAAATGTGTGCATTAACAGCAATTGTAAATTTTAAAAAGCGCTGGTATTTATTGTTTAATGCTGCTAATGAGGCAGGCAGAAAACAAAGAGCTTTATATTTTGCATTGGACAGTTTTATAAAGCAATATGCAGGTTCGCATCAAATTCTTGATTTTGAGGGTTCAAATATTCCATCAATAGCCTATTTTTTCGAAGGTTTTGGAGCAATAAAAACCGAGTATTATAGTTTTGAGGTGAACAGGTTACCGGCCTTGATTAGAAGAACAAAAGCAGTGTAACTATAAATGATGGACTGCAGTTTATTCCTTAAGAACCATTAAAAACTTTAATGAAACCCCTTATTTCCTTAACAGTAAACAGCGCATAAATGCCAAGAAATATAGTTATTCTGATTGTTGCTTCTATTATGATATTGAAATCAAGAAATGCCTTTAGGAGGTAATTATCAATTAATAATAATCCACCCAGAACGGCAATAAGTTTATAAATCAGTTTTGGATCTATATGTTTAAAAACCTTAAGTTCAGATTTCCTGTATAAGATTACCATCAGGATAAAATACGAAATTAAGGTGGTATAAGCAGCCGATTTATACCCCAATTTTGATACAAAAATCAGGTTTAAAGAGATATTAATCAGGGCACAAAACAGCGATGCCCTGAACAAGATTTTAAGTTGGTTTTGGAATTTAAGTTTTACCTCAGAAAAGTAGGTTATTCCGTATATTAAAGAAGAAAAGAAAATATAGGGTAAAATATTCCAGGCCTCCCTGAAATCTTCACCTAGTAATACATATACTATTTCTTTTGAGAATTGTGTTAGCAATATTGTCAGTGGTAA
>JAFGVA010000239.1 GCA_016938235.1 Bacteroidales bacterium
GGCATAAGCAATTGGTTTTTGTTGAATTAATATTATCACAACAAAGATGGCCATGTTTGCTTATGCTTTTACAAACATACAGTCTTGCACACTTACTTTCGGATATCCTTCTTATTAAATATTATGTTAAAAAAAAGGGTAACACTATAGGTTACCCTTTTTTTGCAATGTTTAATATTTTAAAATATTCTATTTGATTTTTAGCCTTAATCCACCGTAAATCATCCGCCCGAATACGGGTCCCCAAATCAATGAACTGTCAAAATAGGGGCTAAATGGATCTTCTCTGGAAATTATTGGATCATTTTGTTTATAGTCTAATAAATTCTCAGCTCCAACATAAATATCAAATTTCCCTCTCCATGTTTTACTTACCTGAGTATTCATTAATAAAAATTGAGGAGAATAATCAGGCAGCCTATATTGTATCGGATTGCTTTCGGTATTAGGAATTCTTTTAGGCCCAAACCACTGAAGGGTATAATCAAACTTCCACTTTTTCATGGTTTCATATGCCAGATTCAGAAAAGCTCTGTTAGCAGATACCAACGGCTTTGATAAAACACCCGTGCGGTATTGTGTTTTTACATCGTACCATCTGTATGCCAATCGAACATCTAATCGACGAATCAATTCATAATCAATTTGTGTTTGAAAACTTGTAGAATAGGATTCTCCGTTCAGATTATAAAAATTTATCTGTTGTGGATTTTCATCCAGATCAACTACTACCTGGTTTACAAACCTGGTCTGGTAAAAATCGAAACTTACTGCACCGTCGCGGTAATCAAGTTTAAATTTTTGGGTAAGGTTAGCTCCAAAATTCCAGGCTTTTTCTGCATTTAAACCATAAGGTCGACTATTGGCTTCTGATTGAATTGTTAACACCCTGGCCGAAGCAAGCACCGAAATATTTTCTGCCAGTATAGATGGCGTTCTCTGTCCGCTACCGGCCGAAAGTCGAATTACTGTTTTTTCAAAAGGTGCATATCTAAGGTGCAATCGTGGGGTAAAAAATAAACCATAATTATTATGATAATCCCCTCTAATTCCTGCTACAAGATCGAAATTCGGTTTTGGCGACCAGGTGTACTCAAAGAATAGGCCGGGTACCATTTCTTTTCGAATAAAATTAAAGCTGTCCAATTTTTCATCGAAATCATCGTACTGAAAACTTGCACCTGTTCTGTATTTATGCAGAGTTGTCTTAAATGCTGATTGAAAAATGAAATTCCCATAAAACGATCTCTGATCTCCAACATAGTTTTTCATTCCAAAATCAGATTCCTGCTCGTGTAATAATCCCGAAAACTGAAACCCAAAACTCTGGTAGGGCTTAGAGTTCGAAATCTTTCCTGCTTTTGCCCATCCTTCAAGCCTTCGGGTATCGGATTCATAGCCCCAAAGCCCCGACTCTTTCGAATCTGGAAAACCATTTTCGCCACCAACACCAGTATTAACAGTAGCCTTAATACCCATTTGGGAACTCCATCCAGATTCTGTTCCTATAAATTGCCACCTGTTTAAAACAATAATCTGATTCCCTATAGGCTTATCAATAAATCCATCGGCATTATTATCCATAGCAAGAGAGCTATTGCGACCATGCAACAATAGTGTTGTAGAAAATTTATCGTTTACTTTTTGAGTAAGATTTAAGTTAGCTTCTACCCTACTCTCTTGGTTTGCAAATAAATTGAAATAAATTCGGTCTGAATCGAAAGGCTTCCGCAATTCAACATTAATTTGTCCGGCAATACTTTCAAAACCATTTACTACCGAGCCGGTTCCCTTATTTAGTTGTATGCTTTCGATCCATGGTCCTGGTGTATACTCCATCCCAAATACCGATGATAATCCCCTGACATCCGGAATATTTTCGCGTGTTATCTGGGTATATGATCCCGCAAGACCAAGCATCTGTATTTGCTTTGTGCCGGTAATTGCATCGGTAAACGAAACATCAACCGAAGGATTGGTTTCAAAACTTTCGGAAAGATTACAACAAGCAGCTTTTTGAAGTTCGGATTCTCCAATTTTTTCAACCTTTATTGGCTGAATCATCGAAAATTCCATCGTTTTTTGTCGTTTAACAATTTCAACTCCTTCAAGCTCAATTGCACCTGATAATACAACTTTTATCCCTTCTGCTAATTTATTTTGAATAATAAGTGTATCAGGCTGATATCCTGCATAGCTAAAAACCAGTTGGTTTGAATTTTTTGTTCTTTCTATTGAGAATCTGCCATCTGTTCCGGTAACCACACCAATTGTGGTGCCCGACCAATAAACATTGACTCCAATAAGTGGAATTTCTATTTCGTTTTGAATCTCATAAACTGTTCCATTTATCTTTGTTTTTTCAACCTGCGCAATTAAAAAAACGTTCGGGAAACAGAATAGGAGAAACAGAAAAAGAGTTTTCTTCATAATGAACTTAGTGCTTTTCGGCACCATTGTCATATGCGCAGCATTTTGGCAATTTTGCATAAGCATCGGAATCAGCTTTTTCTTTGCTAGTCGAATGTCCCGCTTTTGCTATGCTTTTATGAATCTTATCGAGGGTTGTTTTTTCGGTATTATATACTACCTCCAACTCACCTGTTTCTTTATCCCATTCACAAGTTTTAACTCCTTTTATGTAAGCAGCGTTTTCAATACGTTCCTTACACATCATACATACGCCATCAACATGAAATTTAGCAGTTACAGTTTTAGCATCCTGCGCCAAAACGTCTCCTAGAAAAGTTGATATAAGAATTGTGATTATTATTAATGAATATTTTTTCATGACTCTATAATTTATGATTAAACAGTATAACTGGTACAGAAATATACCATGCATATTTATTTACATAATATTTGCATGGTCCCGTTTGTTTTAACCATAAAAAATATAGGAACTGTCAAGCTTAAATAGCCTTAGTATTTTGGGGGGTGAACTGTCAACCTGAATTGTGCTGTTTTTAATAAAATCAGCTTTTACCAGTATATCTAAACCCAATTTAAAAACAGGAAGAACCTGGTGTTTTTCCGGATAAATTTTAGAGATCGATTGAACTTTTGCAACAAGCTGATCTGAATCAAAATCAACACTTAACACAACATCCTGGCAACAACCAGCATTAGGTATAGTTTCAGTGCTACAGCAGGAACTGGTATGACTCAGAACATTTACCGATTGTAAATTTCCATGACAATAATGAAGACTTACCGATTTAACTACAGTAAGAATTAAATATATAAATAGAATCGATATGGAAATTAACTTTTTCATCTATACAAAGATGACGCTTTTTAGCACAAAATATTTCATATCAAATTGTTAAAGCCAAGTTAAAGTTTTTGTATATCATTCATTTATGGATTAATTAATCGATTTAATAAATTATCGTAATATTTGTAGCAAATCTTTATTCATTAATGTTTGAAATATTAATTCCTCTTGCCTTCCTGGTATTACTTATTGTGCTTGTAAGTAAAAAAAATGTCAAAAAGAAAAACCCATTACCGGTGTTTCCAATGGAATGGAAAACCATTCTGCAATCGAAAGTAAAATTCTATATAAGTCTGGATATTAATAATAAAATTCTTTTTGAAAACCGTATTCTTCGATTTCTAAATACCACCCGAATTACCGGGATCGATTGTGAAGTTGATGATACAGTGCGCTTGCTGGTGGCTTCAAGCGCCATTATTCCTGTTTTTGCTTTCCCCGATTGGGAGTATATCAATCTGAAAGAAGTGCTTATTTATCCCTCGGCATTTAATGAAAATTTTGAATACAAGAGTACCGGAAGCAGAATTTTAGGAATGGTGGGTTCGGGTTATATGGAAGGAAAAATGATTCTATCAAAACCGACACTAATTAATGGTTTTGAAAATCCGCAAGACAAAAAAAATGTAGGCCTTCATGAGTTTGCACACCTCATTGACAAATCCGATGGAAAAGTAGACGGAATACCAGAAGTACTAATAAAAAATCAGTTTGCAATTCCCTGGATTAACCTTGTAAAGCAAAAAATGGAAGAAATTCATGCCTTGAAATCAGATATCAATCCATACGGCGGAGTTGCAAAAGAAGAATTTTTCTCGGTAATCACCGAATACTTCTTTGAACGTCCTAAACTTTTAAAAACGAAACATCCGGAACTTTATAGGCTTTTAAGCTTTTTCTTTTCTGTAGATTTATCAAAAGCAGATCTTGGCAATACCCCGCTAAAGAAACCCGAACGTAATGATCCCTGCTATTGTGGTAGCGGAAATAAGTTCAAAAACTGTTGTGGAAAACAAGTTTAATCTAAAATTCGTTTCTTAAAAACTACAGGAATAATAAAATAAAATATTGTGCCCTTGCCGGGTTCAGACTCAAGCCATATTCTTCCACCCATATGCATAATAAGGGTTGCACTTATCGACAATCCAAGCCCTGTTCCTGCTTTAAAGTCGTCTTCTTTATGGAACCTGGTAAAAATGTCTTTTTGCTTCTCCTTACGAATACCTATTCCGGTATCTTTTACAAAAAACTGGTAAAAATTGTCGTGTGCCGACTCTTCTACACCAAAAACAACTTCTCCTTCATTTGTAAATTTAAATGCGTTTAGAATCAGGTTTGTAAAAACCTGGAAAAGTTTTTCTTTATCGGAGTAGATTTTTGAGGACAGTAGTTCATCGGAACCAACATAACGGTAACCCACTGCATTCGTTTTATTATGTAAAAGCTGTTCGTAAAGGGTATCAAAAACCTCATCCAACTGGAAAGTAGAAAGATTTAACTCTATGGTTCCCAGCTCTATCTTCGAATATTCAATCGTGTTATGAATAATTTGCAAAAGCTGTTCGCTACTCTTATGTATGTTATTCAGATAACGCATACGTTTCTCCTTTTCAGGATCGGTATGTATCATAATCTCTGTGAAACCCATAATAGAGTTCATGGGAGTTCTGAATTCGTGACTCACATTTGCCAGGAATGATGACTTAAGCTGATCAGATTCTTCAGCTCTTATTTTTGCTTCTATCAGACGTTCGCTTTTCTTTCTTAGTTTAATTTTTAATTCCTGCTCTGCAGAAAGTGATCGTTTTAAAAGCAAAACAAAATAAGCTACTGCAACACCCATAATTATGTTTATTGCCATAAAATTAAAACCTACAATAATCCAACGCTGCAGACTATAACCTGTAAAGAAAGGACTATCGTATAGTTGTAAACGCAAGGCAATTCCAAAAACAATTATAGTTAACAAATTAACAGTTAGTGATATTATACTGGATCTGAAATTCAAAAATGTGCTCGACACAAGTGAGAATCCCATAAGATAAATTAAACCTGTACCCTGGGGACCATTAATATAAAGCAGAATAACACCCAAAACATAAAGCAAAACACAAATAACCTTCATTTTAACAATTGACGGAATCTTACCGAATAAAGCAAAGAAAATAAAAGACCCCATTACTATAGAGTCCATTACAACAATAAGTATCTGATTTTCAACAACAGCAAGAATGAGGCTGGGAATATAAGCGAGAGTTCCTATTACCAACAGAGCCTCGATACTAACTAAGAAAAGCTTTTCTTTAAGGTAAGGAAAACCTTGATCTTCAGTAATCCCCTTCTTTTTTAGAACAGCCTCGTTACGATCGTTTATTTTTTTAAAAATAGAAATCACTAAGCTATAGTATAGTTACTAATGTATAAATTACGAAAAATTATAACAATATACTGCATTTTGCGTTTTATAAATTCGAATGTAAATTAATCAAATATCTTTGCTTCATGCAGATAAAAATCTTCATTAAAAACTATTACAAGACCATTATTTGGTTTTTATTGATGCTTTACATGTTATTTACCCCTACCAGTGGAATTCCAAAATCTTCTTTTTTAAATATTCCCCACGGCGATAAAATTATCCATTTTGGGATGTTTGCTCTGTTAACCGTTCTATTTGCTGTTGACAATGAAAAAATGATATTAAAAACAATCCTGTATTTTAGCCTGTTTTCCGTTTCCTTTGCTGCTTCAAGTGAGCTTATTCAATACAGTTTAATTACAGGCCGTAACGGAAATATTTACGATTTTTTAGCAGATATGGCTGGCCTGGCAATTGGTTTATTAACCTATCAGTTTATATTAACCAAATACCTGGTTAAGAAAAAAATACGCAACTAAAATTTATTTGCAGGGAATCTTATTAATTCTTCTTTCGTGTCTTCCGCCTTCAAATTCAGTAGTAAGAAAAATATCAACCATTTTAACAGCATTGTCATAAGTAATAAACCTTGCCGGTAAAGCTAAAATATTGGCATTGTTATGCTGACGTGCCAATTCAGCAATTTCTGGTATCCAGCATAAGGCAGAACGTATTCCCTGGTGCTTATTAACTGTAATATTTATTCCGTTACCGCTTCCACATAACGATATACCAAAAGGAAATTCTCCGTTTTCAACGGCTTCGGCTAATGGATGCGCAAAATCAGCATAATCGGAGCTTTCAGAAGAAAAAGATCCAAAATCCTTTATTGAATATCCCTTGTTCTCAAGATATTTTATGAGTTCAATTTTTAAATCATACCCAGCATGATCGCTTGCTATTGCTATTTTCACTTTTTGTTGAGTTTTAAATGATTTGCGAAGATAAAAAAATGTCGTTTTACTGATACCAACACATTGTTATTAATAACTGTTTATTAGTTGTTAAAATATTTCAATAGATTCTGATAAAAATGACTTGACTTTTTAAAAATTCGAATTATACAAGTAGTGCTATCAATTCTCAAAATAAAAAAGCGGCTATTTATTCTGCTTTTTCCTCAGTTTTTTTAACAACTTTTACCTGTTTATTACTTGTAATTTTTTCAAACATCCCGAAATTAACAACTTGTTAATTATATTAAGAAAACCATGATTTTCAGTAATTTTGTATTCTGATGAATTGTTAATGCATTTGTTGATTAAGTATTAGTTATTACCATCAAAGAAAATTACAAAAACATTATAAACAATATTAACAGCCTATTATCATCATCATTTAAAATTTAAATTTATAAAATAATAATATTTATGATTAAGTTAAAAGATATCGAAGATTTTGGATTTTTAACTGTTGAGGTAGATAAAGATATTGATTTAGTTGCTGAAATTAAGAAAATGTGTACCGATAAAAATGCTGTTATTATGGGGCACTATTACCAAACAGGTGATATACAAGATATTGCGCATTTTATTGGAGATAGTCTTGCTTTGGCTCAGGAAGCAGCAAAGACTACAGCTGATATTATTTTATTTTCTGGTGTGCATTTTATGGCAGAAACTGCTAAGATACTTTGTCCCGAAAAAAAAGTTCTATTACCCGATATGAAGGCGGGATGTTCACTGGCAGACAGCTGTCCACCCGAGGAATTTAAAAAGTTCAGGGAATTATATCCCGAGCGTACTGTTATCAGCTATGTAAATACTACTGCTGAAATAAAAGCTTTAACAGATATAATATGTACTTCTTCAAATGCTTTGCAAATAGTAAATAGCCTGCCTGAAAACGAAAAAATAATTTTTGCACCAGATCGAAATCTGGGAAATTATATTAAAAGTCAAACAGAAAGAGATATAATTATCTGGGACGGAGCATGTCATGTTCATGAAGAATTTTCATTAGAAAGAATATTGGAAATTAAGAAAGATAATCCTGATGCTAAAATTATTGCTCATCCCGAATGTCAAAAACCTGTTTTACTTGTTTCTGATTTTATTGGAAGCACTGCAGCATTATTAAAATATGTTCAAAATGACAAAGAAAATAAATATATTGTAGCAACCGAATCTGGAATTTTGCATCAAATGATTAAAGCTTGTCCTGATAAAACATTTATTGCTGCTCCACCAAAAGATTCAACCTGTGGTTGTAACGATTGTAATTTTATGAAATTGAATACCATAGAGAAAATATACAAAGCTTTAAAATATGAACAGCCAGAATTGTTAATGGATGAAGATATTAGAAAAAAAGCTGAAATTCCAATTAGAAAAATGCTACAAATATCTTTTAAACTTGGATTATAAGTTATGGTTAGAAGAAATATATATTTTCTGTTTTTTTCTTTATTACTGTGTAATTATTGCTTAGGTCAGACGACTGCTATTAATCCCAATGGATATAATAAAATATATTATCCTAATGGTAGTTTACAAAGCGAAGGTGAGCTGGTAAATGGTAAACCAGAAGGATATTGGATAAACTACTACCCAACAGGTGTTGTAAAATCTGAAGGTAGCAGAAAAAATTTTAAACTTGACAGTATCTGGGTTTTTTATAGCATAACAGGTGATACAATTTCAAAAATTAATTATTTGAATGGGTTAAAAAACGGTTATTCCTTTGAATACGTTACAACCAGCAATATTCCATCATATATTGGGAATATAAAATCAAAAGAATTATTTGTAAACAATGAAAAACAAGGTATAAGCTATTATTATTACGATAATGGTGCTTTAAAAGAAGAAATAGAATATTCAGAAAATTTGAAAAACGGAATTTCCTATCAATATAATGAAGATAAAAATATTATTGCAATAATTAGGTATAGAAATGGTTCAGTTATTGAAAGAGAACGTATTAACCGATACAATAATGAAAACTTAAAACAGGGTACATGGAAAGAATTTTATCCTGATAAAAAGGTGCATAAGGAATTTTACTATAAAGATGGTTTGCTCGATGGTTATTACAAAGAATATGATACCAACGGAAAATTAATTCTTACACTCTTATACCGCGAAGGAAAACTGGTACAGGAAGTGAAAGAAAACGAAGTTGAATCGATCGAAAAAGAAACTTATTATTCTGATGGTACTCTTAAATCTAGTGGTTCTTTTATTGACGATAAACCTGTAGGAATTCATAAAATTTTTACAAGGGAAGAAGATAAAATATTGGGTAAAATTTATAACGATAATTCTGAGTTATCTTCGCAGGGTTATTTCGATACTGATGGAAACAGAGTTGGTAATTGGGAATATTATAATCCTGAAGGTAATGTGATAGCTGAGGGAAAGTATGAAAACAACTTCAGAACCGGAACCTGGAAATTTTTATTTGATAATGGTCAGGTAGAACAAACTGGCGAATATGTACGTGGAAAATTAAACGGACTTTGGACATTTTATTATAAAGATGGATCAATCTGGAAAGAAGAGGAATATTACAACGGAAAAGAAGAAGGAACATATACCGAATACGATGTGTTAGGTAAGGTTATTGTTAGTGGAGAATATTTTGATGGAGAAAGGGAAGGAGAATGGATAACGGTAATTAACGATAATAAAGCAGTTGGAAAATATGTGACAGGATTAATGGATGGAAAGTGGAAATATTTTTACGATTCCGGAGTATTGTGTTTCGAAGGTGATTTTGTGCAGGGTAGTCCAAATGGTAAACATAAATATTATTATCCCAATGGTGGTCTCAAAGAAGAACAATATTACACAATGGGCTTAAAACAAAAAAACTGGAAAAGATATAGTGAAAAGGGAGAGTTATTAATTACAATTACCTATAAAAACGATGTTGAATATCGTATTAATGGTGTTAAAATTGATTTCCCTGCCAATTTACCAACAGTTATAGATTAATATGAAAGAAGAGTTTGATATTCGTGCAGAACAACTTAAAGAAAGCTTTGAACGTGATAATGTTGTACGTCCTCGTTTTTTAAATGAGTTTAAAGGACAACCAAAAATAACTGAAAATCTGAAGATATTCATTGAAGCTGCTAAATACAGAAAAGAACATTTAGATCATGTTTTATTATCCGGACCTCCCGGACTTGGAAAAACATCGCTGGCTCATATTATTTCTAATGAACTTGAGTCTGGTATAAAGATTACCTCCGGACCGGTACTGGAGAAAGCGGGCGACTTAGCCGGCTTATTAACAAATCTTGATGAAAATGACATTTTATTTATTGATGAAATACATCGGATAAGTCCTGTAGTTGAAGAGTTTTTGTATAGTGCTATGGAAGACTTTGTTATTGATATTATGATAGATAAGGGTCCGAATGCACGAAGTATTCAACTTACAATTAATAAGTTTACCTTAATTGGTGCTACCACCAGAGCTGGATTGTTGACCAGCCCTTTAAGAACCAGATTTGGTATTAATGCGCATTTAGAGTATTATAATGTGGAAATTTTAGCAGGTATCGTAAGAAGATCAGCAAGTATTTTAAATGTTGCAATAAGCAAGGAAGCATCAATTGAAATTGCAAGACGTTCACGTGGAACCCCACGAATAGTGAACGCTTTATTACGAAGAGTAAGAGATTTTGCTCAGGTAAAGGGAACAGGTTCTATTGATTTGGAAATTACCAATTATGCATTGAGCGCCCTTAACATTGACGAAAAGGGATTGGACGATATGGATAATAAAATTCTGCTTACCCTTATTGAAAAGTTTGGTGGTGGTCCGGTTGGTTTAAATACAATAGGAACTGCTATTGGAGAAGATGCTGGTACTATTGAAGATGTATATGAACCTTTTTTAATTAAAGAAGGATTCATAAAAAGAACACCCAGGGGACGCGAAGCTACCGAACTTGCTTACAAGCACCTGGGTAAATATAATTTTGGAAAAGAACAGACTTTATTCTGATTAAAACTTTGAAAATTGCTTTAAAAAGCGAATATCATTTTCAAAAAAATAGCGAATATCTTTAATTTGATATTTAAGCATAGTTATTCGTTCAATACCCATTCCAAATGCGAAGCCGGTATATTGTTTTGAGTCTATGTTGGAAGCCTCCAAAACATTCGGATCAACCATTCCGCAGCCTAAAATTTCTAAAAAACCGGTATACTTACAAACATTGCAACCTTTACCTCCGCATATCGAGCAGGAAACATCCATTTCAGCCGATGGTTCTGTAAAAGGAAAGAATGAAGGTCTAAGTCTGATGCTTGTGTCCGGACCAAAAAATTCCTTGGCAAAAATGAGCAGCGTTTGCTTTAAGTCAGCAAATGAAACATCTTTATCAATGTATAGTCCTTCTATCTGGTGAAAAATACAATGTGAACGTGCCGATATAGCTTCATTCCTAAAAACTCTACCCGGAAAAATCTGACGAATTGGTGGTTGATTTTTTTCCATTGTTCTTACCTGCACCGAAGAAGTATGGGTACGCAATAAAATGTCGGGCGATTTATTTATAAAGAAAGTGTCTTGCATGTCTCTTGCCGGATGTTCTTCAGGAAAATTTAATCCGGAGAATACATGCCAGTCATCTTCTATTTCTGGACCTTCGGCAACAGTGAAACCCATGCGTGAAAATATTTCAACAATTTCGCGGCGTGTCTGTGATATCGGATGTCTGCTGCCTGTGTTCAATGGCTCAGAACTTTTGGTATAATCTTCAGTAACATCAACAGCCTGAGCATAAAGAAGACTTTCTTTCACTGTTGTGAATTTGTCCTGAGCCAGTTGTTTCAAATTATTAATTAATTGGCCAACTTCTTTACGTTCTTCGGCTGAAACATTTCTAAAATCGTTGAAAAGATTATTTATTTCACCTTTCTTACTCAAATATTTCAAGCGAAATTCATCTAATTCTGCAGTTGTATTAATCGATATTTCCTGAATAGCAGATAGTAATTTATTTATTTTGTCCTTCATTATATTTATTTTCTTCAGTAAACATTTTAATAATTCTCACATCGGTAAGTGGCCTGTCTCTTGTATCTGTCGGAACCTTAGAAATGTTTTCAAGAACATCAAGGCCCTCCATAATCATTCCAAAAACAGTATAATTATAATCGAGATGTGGTGTACCACCTTGTGTAACATATATTTCGGTTTGTTCAGGAGTGAACGGAACATGCATTTTTTTTTCAACAAATTTTGCTAAAATTAATGTATCAAAAACCTGTCCCTGAACAATGTAAAATTGTGAACCCGATGATTCCTTATTTGGATTAATATTATCGGGTTGCCGTGCAGCGGCTAATGCACCTTTTCTATGATAATACTCCGGAAAAAATTCTGCCGGGATAGTATATTTTTTTCCACCATGACCCAGACTTTCGCCCGGTTTTGCAATGTTCGACATGTTATCGCCAGCCTGAATCATAAAATCTTTAATAACTCTATGAAAAAGTTGACCATTATAATAACCATCTTTAACTAATTTTACGAAATTATCTGAATGACGAAAAGTATTGTCATACAGTTCAAATTTCATAACCCCCATGGTTGTTTCCATTACAACAACAGGGTATTGAGTTTGTGAAAAGACAATTATTGATAAAACCAGAGCTGAAAAGAGAACAAAAAATTTCTTCATGCTGTTTGTTTTTACAAAAATACGAATTGTCTGCTGTATTAAAAATGAATTAGATTGAAAGAGCTAAAGAATCTTGCAGGTCAGACCATAATTTATGGCATGGGAACCATGGTTCCGAAATTATTGAATTTTGTTATACTTACTCCTTTCTTTACCCGCCTTTTTAAATATAACATAGAAGAATACGGAAAAGTTACTGAATTGTATGCTTATATAGTTTTCCTGATGATTCTGCTAACCTATGGTATGGAAACCGCATATTTCCGTTATGTTAATATTGAAAAAAGCCATAAAAAAGTATTTTCAACTATTTTTACCAGCATACTGGTCACAACAGCAATTTTTATTTTCGTTATTTTTTACTGTACCGATGGTATAGCCTCGGCTTTAAAATACGAGGGAGAAGCATATTTTATAAAATATCTGGGGGGTATTCTTGCCATTGAAACTTTAAGTGCAATTCCGTTTGCGAAGCTTCGAATTGAAAATAAAGCACGCAAGTTTGCTATATTGAAAATTGTACTGGTTGTTTTGAATATTGGTATTATGCTTTTCTACTATAAAGTAAGTCCAAAAATATTTGGAAGTGATTTCATATTGAATGCTGATAAACTGGTTAGTGCAAGATTTATATTTATTTCAAATTTTATAGCAAGTACTATTGTTTTCATATTCCTTATACCGGAATGCCGTCTTTACAATATTAAGTATTTCAATTTTAGTATTTTAAAAAGAGTGTATATATACGGTATCCCTTTATTGGTTTCAGGTTTAGGGGGTGTAATTAATGAGACACTTGACAGAAGTATTTTTAAACATGTTTTTGCTAATACAAGTGAAGCATTATATCAGCTTGGTGTATATGGAGCAAACTACAAACTTGCATCTGTAATTTTAATTGTGGTACAAATGTTCAGGTATGCTGCCGAACCTTTTTTCTTTAATTACGAAAAGCAAAAGGATTCAAAAGAAAGATATGCTCAGGTAATGCACATTTTTGTTGGTATTACCTTGTTTATGGGTCTAGGCATTTTGTTATTTTTAAATATTGCCAGGTATTTTATTGCATCAACCTATTATAGTGGGCTAAGAATTGTGCCTCTAATTGTATTAGCTTATGTGCTTTATGGTATATTATTTAATTTATCAGTTTGGTTTAAGCTATCAAATAAAACACAATACGCAATTATTATAACTACTGTCGGTGCACTTATAACTATTACGGTGAACCTGATTTTTCTGCCGGAATATGGTTATTATGCTGCTGCTGTAGGCCATGTAACATCCTATTTTGTAATGGTTATTATTTCTTATATTCTGAGTCGGAAATATTATCTTATTCCATACAATGTTCCGCGAATTACTGGTTATATTTTGCTGGCTGTAGCAATATATTTTGTTGACAGATTTGTGGAAATTGATATGATATTACTTTCCTATCTGTTTAAGCTCTTTTTGCTTGTATTATTTTCTACTTTTGTTATTTATAAGGAAAATTTAATAGAAATATTTTTTAAAAGATCACATGAAGGTTAGAATAGTAAATAAATCGCATCACGATTTACCTAAGTATGAAACAATTCACAGTGCTGGCCTCGACTTAAGGGCATTTTTAAATGAAAGTATTGTTTTAAAACCACTGGAAAGAGCACTGGTGCCAACAGGTTTATTTATTGAATTACCTGTAGGTTATGAAGCACAGGTTCGACCCCGAAGTGGATTAGCTTTTAAAAAAGGAATAACCGTACTTAATACACCGGGAACTATCGACGCGGATTATAGGGGTGAAGTAGGTGTAATACTTATCAATTTGTCTAACAATGATTTTGAAATAAAGGATGGAGAAAGAATTGCGCAAATGATTCTTTCAAAGCATGAACAAATTAATTGGGAAAAAGTTGATGTTTTGAGTAAAACCGACAGAGGTGCTGGAGGATTTGGTCATACAGGAAAAGAATAGAATGAATATATGAAAGTTATTATACCCATGGCTGGGCGCGGTACCCGTTTAAGACCGCATACCAACACAATTCCAAAACCACTTTTAAAACTTTGTGGTAAATCGATAATTGAATGGATTGTTGAAGAAATTAAGATTTCTACGAATAACCCAATTGAAGAAATTCATTTTATCATTGGAGAGTTCGGAAAAGAGGTAGAGAAGCTTTTAATTAATACCGCTGAGAAAATCGGAAGTAAAGGTTTTATTCATTATCAGCATGAGGCGCTTGGTACAGCACATGCTATTTATTGTGCCAAAGAAGCATTGCAAGATGTAGTATTTGTTGTTTTTGCCGATACAATATTTAAAGGAAAAATAAATATTGATAAAAATGTTGATGGCATTATTTGGACAATGCTCGTTGATAATCCCGAAAAATATGGGGTTGTCAGAAAGGATGAGAATGATATAATTTCCGAATTTGTTGAGAAACCTAAAAATTTTGTTTCAAAAAACGCAATTGTTGGTTTATATTATTTTAAAGAGGCTCAGAAACTGAAATTCGAACTTCAACATTTAATTGAAAATAATTTACGAGAAAACAACGAATTTCAGTTAACAAACTGTTTAGAGACATTAAAGGCTAAAGGTGATATACTTAAATGTGCCGAGCTTGAAGAATGGCTTGATTGCGGTAACAAAAATGAATTATTGGCTACAAATTCCAGGATTGTAGAAATATCCGGTATAAAGAACTACATTGCTGAAACCAGTAATGTAATTAATTCAAAGATCAAGGGTTTTTCAACAATTGAGGAAAATGTGATAATCGAAAATTCCGATTTGGATAATTGTATTGTTTTCGAAGGTGCTGAAATAAAAAACAGTAAACTTAATAATTCTATTATTGGTAGTTTCTGTAAAGTTAATAATGCAAAGGGCAGAATGTTTTTAGGTGATCATTCAGAATATGAGGGGATTTAAGTTTTTTTTTATTGTTGTTTTATTGGTTACATTATTTTTTTCCTGTACCGGACCTGAAAAGTCAACTAAAGCGCGTTCAGAAAAAAATTATGAAGAATATTATAATTTGTTTACCGAGGCTACTAAGTATGCATTGTTAGGCGATGTATCAACATTAAATAGAGCAATTTCATATTATAATTTATGTATCAGTAAGTTTCCCGAGAAAGCTGCACCCTACTATCAGTTAAGCAATATTTATTTATCTGTAAACAACATTCAAAAAGCGAAAAGTTATGGGAAACAGGCAATTGAGGCAGATGGAACTAACAAATGGTATTTAATTAACCTGGCTAATATATATCAATACCAGAATAACATCGACAGTGTGGTATACCTGTACGAAAGAATTGTTGCGCTTGATAGTACCAATACCGAATATCTCTATAATCTTGCAGTGTTTTATTCAAAACAGGGGAATATTCGCAAATCAATGGATATTATTAATGCATTGGAAAGAGATATACCTGATGCAAGAGAAGTTTTAATAATGAAATATCGTAATTATAATGCACTGAATATGAAGGATTCAGCTGTATATGAACTTGAGAGAATTGTAAAGTTATTTCCTGAAGAAACCGAAAGTTATGGTTTGCTGGCTGAGTATTTAAGCGAAATAAACAGGTTTAATTATGCTGGTAAAATATATCGGGAATTGCTCAGGAAGGATAGTGGTAATGGCTTAGCAAATATATCTTATGGCGATTATTTTTTAAAACAAAATTTGAAGGATTCTGCTCTTTTCTATTACCAGCGTGGTTTTGAAGCTGACGAGATAACAATTGAAGATAAAATAAGAATTGTATTAGGTTATTTGTATGATCCTATTGCGGTTCAGTCTGATACAACTTTTATTGAAACCCTATTAAATAAACTAAAAGAAGTTTATCCCGAAGATTCCAGACCCAATACTTTAGGAGCAGAATATTATGTAAAGCGTCAGAATTATTTAAATGCTTTACATGAACTTGAGAATGCTATTCAAAATAATGCCGATGCATATATTGTATATGAACAGTATATTATGATAAGCAATTTTGTGGGTAACTATGATAATGTAGTTAATATATATAAACAGGCTTTAGATAAATTTCCTGATAAAATTGCTCTATTCGTCTACACTGCTTATGCTTTATATGCCAATAATTACTATGATCGGGCAATAGAAATTGTTCAGAGAGGCGAAAGTATAGAGGGAAATAAGCCTGATGACTTAGTTCAGATATTAAATATTAAGGCGGATTCATACAGAGCATTGAAAGACTATGTTAAAAGTGATAGCATTTTCGAAGAGATATTAAAAATTGATAATGAAAACCTTATTGTTCGAAACAATTACAGTTATTATTTATCTCTAAGAAACGAAAAACTTGACAGGGCAGAGGAGTTGAGTTATTTTACAATTCAGAAAGATCCCAATAATCCTACTTTCTTAGATACATATGGTTGGATTTTATTTGTACAAGGAAAAAAAGAAGAAGCATTAAAATATATTGAACGAGCAATTAAAAACGGGGCGCATAATAATCCGGAAGTTCTTGACCATTATGGCGATGCCTTATTATTAAACAAAAGGTGTAAAGACGCTATTGAAGCCTGGGAATATGCTTTGAATTATGGATATGCTGATATCGAAAAAATAACTGGAAAAATTAATAATGCAAAAATAATCTGTGGAGAGGATTAAATTTTTTGTAACATATTTATTTGTAGTATTTTTTACTATAAATCTCGCTGCTCAGGAAAAAAAGGATGACTTATTTTCTAAAAGAGAGAAAATTCAGCGTGAAATTGAGTACAATAAGAAATTATTAGAGGCTACTACTAATCAAAAAGGCTCAAATATTGAAAAACTTCGTTTACTTGATTCAAAAATAAATAGTCACGAAAATCTTATTCTTGTTTATAATCAGCAAATTCAAAAGTTAGAAAATCAAATACAGTATCGAGAGCAAAGAATTAAAGAGTTGGAGAACGAACTTAATCACCAAAAAGATTTATATGCCGATTTTGTTTACTACGCATATAAAAATCATGAAAATTATAATTCCATAATATATCTGTTGGCCAGCGAAAACATGAACCAGTTTTTTTTACGGCAAAAGTATCTTGAGCAACTAAAAGATGCCAGGATTAAAAAGTTGGAATTAATAGAGGCTATAAAAGGTCGGGTCATGTTTGAGATAAAGGAGCTTGTAAAGGAAAAAGATGAATTAAAGAATACAATATCTTCTTTAGAAAATGAACAGAATAAGTTAAACTCAGAAAAGCTGACCAGAAAAGCGACAATAAATACTTTAAAGACAGAAGAAAACAGAATTAGAGCCGAAATTAATGAAAAGAACAGAATAGAAGAGGAGTTAGATGCAAAAATTGAAGCTATAATACGTGAAGAAGCAAAAAAGAATTCAGTTGCCAGACTTACACCCGAACAACAATTAATCTCCGATGATTTTGCAAAAAATTTCGGTAGGTTGCCCTGGCCAACACGTCAAGGTGTTATCACTGAGAAATTTGGTTCAAATCCATATCCTGGCCAGCCGGGAGTATTTACAAAAAATAATGGAATTGATATTACTACGGTACAGGGCGAGTCTGTGCGTGCAATTTTTGATGGAGAGGTAACCAGAATATTTAATATTAAAGGAGCTAATCTGAGTATAATTATCCGGCACGGTGGATATTATTCCGTATATCATAATATACAAGATGTGAAAATTAATATTGGCGATCAGGTTAAGGCAAAACAGATTATAGGTACTGCTGCCAAATCATCAAAAGGTAATAATTCATTGGTTCATCTGGAGATATGGAAGGGATTAGAAAAACTAGATCCCGAAAAATGGATTAGTAATTAGTCAATGGTTAATATTATTTAGATTTAAAAAAACACACATTTGTTGAAATAATCGTAAATTGCATCATAATTTGGTAACCATATTGTAGTTTATTAGTATAACTGACCAAATAAACATCGATTTAATGGAACGAACAATTAGCATACCTTCAAAAATTGATAACCTTCGCAAAATTGAAAAAGTTATAGATGAAATCTCTGCAGAATTCAATATTGGAGAAGATCAATACGGCAATATACTTATAGCTGCTTTAGAAGCTGCGAATAACGCAATACTTCATGGTAATAAACTCGATGAAAAAAAGAGTGTTAACATTACCTTTACTATCGAAGAAAATACATTAAATATTCGAGTACAGGATCAGGGTCCTGGTTTCGATTTCAGTCATATTCCCGATCCAACAGCACCTGAAAATATTGAGAATGTAAATGGACGTGGAATATTTCTCATGGAAAAACTTTCAGATGGAATAGATTTCGAGAACAATGGTGCAATTGTTAAACTCGATTTTAAATTGAAATAGAATCGTGATTGTTGATTTCTTTTACGAAAACCCTTCCTACAAAATATTTTCTGAAGAAAAAGTCATATCTCTTTTAAGCCTGATATCAAATTTAGAAAAATCTGAGTTAGGAGAAATTGATATTCAGATTGTGAGTGACAAAAAAATTCTTGAAATAAATCAAGAGTTTTTAAATCATGATTATTTTACTGATATAATTACCTTTGACAACTCTCTACTTAACATAATAAACGGCGAATTGATTATTTCTTTTGACACCGTTAAATCCAATGCCCGTAAATATGGTATTATAGACACACAAGAAATGTATCGTGTTATTATTCATGGTATTATGCATCTTAATGGTTATAACGATAGCTCAGAAAGTGAAAAGTCTCTTATGACTGAAAAGGAAAATGAGTATCTGAGTTATTTAGAGAAAATATAAATAAATTAGCACAAACTTTATTGGATGAAATTTGAGTACGACATAATAGTTGTTGGTGCTGGTCATGCTGGTTCTGAAGCTGCACATACTGCCGCTACTTTAGGTAGCAAAGTTTTGCTAATTACAATGGACATGACTAAGATTGCACAGATGTCTTGCAACCCTGCTATGGGAGGTGTTGCCAAAGGTCAAATAGTGCGTGAGATTGATGCAATGGGAGGTATGTCTGGAATTGTTACTGACAAAACAATGATTCAATTCAGAATGTTGAATAGTAGTAAGGGGCCGGCCATGTGGAGTCCTCGTGCTCAATCAGATCGTACAAAATTTTCCTTAGAATGGAGAAAGGCACTTGAAGAAAACCCTAATATTGAATTTTGGCAGGACGCTGTTACCGGTTTGGTTGTTAACGGGCATAGGGTAGAAGGCGTACACACTCAAATGGGCTTGAGGTTTTATGCTAAGAAAGTTATTTTAACCAATGGTACTTTTGAGAATGGTTTAATGCATATTGGAAGTACACAGCTTCAGGGTGGAAGAATGTCAGAACCGGCAAGCTACGGAATATCAAAACAACTGGCTGAAGCAGGCTTGGAAGTTGGAAGAATGAAAACGGGCACACCTGCCAGAATTGATGGAAGATCTGTAGACTTTTCAAAATTAGAAGAGCAAAAAGGCGATACAGAGGGGGGTAATTTTTCTTTTTTAAATAAGAAAATAAAGACTAATCATTCATGTTATATTGCATACACAAGTGATTTGGTGCATGATATTCTTAAGGAGGGCTTCGATAAAAGTCCCTTATTTAATGGCACAATCGATGGTGTTGGACCAAGGTATTGTCCGAGTATCGAGGATAAACTCGTAAAGTTTGCCGACAAAAAAACGCATCAACTGTTTTTAGAACCCGAAGGATTAGATACTCATGAAATGTATTTAAATGGCTTTTCATCCAGTTTACCCTGGGACATTCAATACAAAGCATTAAGATCAATTGTTGGTTTTGAAAATGCAAAAATTTTCAGACCTGGTTATGCCATCGAATACGATTATTATTCGCCCACTCAACTTTTGCATACTTTAGAAACAAAAGCAATTTCAAATTTGTATTTTGCTGGTCAGATTAATGGTACAACCGGTTACGAAGAGGCAGCCGGACAAGGATTAATTGCTGCTATAAACGCACATTTATCAATACAAGAAAAAGAGCCTTTTGTTTTAGCTCGCGATGAAGCATACATTGGTGTGCTTATTGATGATTTAGTTACAAAAGGGGTTGATGAACCGTATCGTATGTTTACCTCGAGAGCCGAATATAGAATTTTATTACGACAAGATAATGCCGATGAAAGATTAACTCCTAAAGCTTTCGCACTCGGATTAGCCAAAAATGAACGTATTGAAAATCTGAATAAACGGTTAAAAGAAAAAAGTGATCTTATTTTTAAAATCGAAAACTTTAGTGTTAAGCCAAGCGAAATTAATTCGTATTTGGTGGAGAAGGAAACAAGTGAAATTAAGCAGCAAATTAAATTAGTGGATATCGCAAAAAGACCGCAAATAAATTTGTACGAGCTTTTGAATAACACCCCCGGTTTCTTAAATTCTATAAACAACAACGAAACGTTTAAAGACATTTGCGAAAACGCTGAAATACAGATTAAATATAGTGGATATATTCTTCGTGAAAAACTATTAGCCGATAAGATTCAAAGACTAGAAAACATTTTAATACCTAAAGACATACTATTCGACGACCTGAAATCAATTTCAACAGAAGGAAGACAAAAATTAACTAAGATTAAGCCTTCTACTTTAGGTCAGGCATCCAGAATACCAGGCGTTTCACCCTCTGATATTAATGTATTGCTTATATATTTGGGCCGATAAAACGCAAATGTTCCACGTGGAACACAATTTTTGCTTTATTTAACCATGGATCCTAAACAGATTATTAGCAACTTACCAAAATCACCAGGCGTATATCAATTTTATGATAAGGCTGGGAAGCTGCTTTATATTGGTAAGGCAAAGAATTTGAAAAGCAGGGTTTCTTCTTATTTTACCGCTAAAAAATACGAGTCTTTTAAAACTAAGAAACTGGCAAAACAAGTATGCGACATTAAACACATCGTGGTCGAAACCGAGTCCGACGCCTTATTTTTAGAAAATAATCTCATAAAACAACACCAACCGAAGTATAATATTCTACTGAAAGACGATAAGACATTTCCGTGGATTTGTATAAAAAACGAACCTTTTCCCAGAGTTTTTTCCACTAGAAACAGAATCATGGATGGCTCTGAATATTTCGGACCCTATACTTCGGCCTACATGGTTAAAACATTGATTAATCTTGTTCGTAAGCTTTACCAAATAAGAACCTGTTCATTTTCTCTTACAAAAGAAAATATTTCAAACAACAAGTTTAAGGTTTGTCTCGAACATCATATCGGAAACTGCAAGGCTCCATGCATACGACTACAAGATGAATTAGATTACCAGGAATCAATTGAACATATTCGAAAAATTCTGAAGGGTAATTTGCAGGACGTGTTGGATTATTTGTATAAACACATGCTCGATTTAGCATCGAAACAAAAATTTGAAGAGGCAAATAAGATAAAAGAAAAGTTTGAATTATTGAAACGATATCAAAGCAAATCGAATATTGTTAATCCAAAAATTAATGATCTCGATGTGTTCAGTTTTATCGAAGAAGACGATCTTGCGTTTATTAATTTTATTAAAATAAATAATGGTGCAATTGTTCAATCTCACACAGTAGAATTGGTAAGAAAACTTGATGAAACCAAAGAAGAAATGCTTGCATTTGCTATATATGACATTCGACAAAAAGTATTTAGTAAGGCAAAAGAAGCAATTGTTCCTTTCAAAATAGATAGTTTAGTAGATATAAATTTTACGGTTCCAAGAATTGGAGACAAGAAAAAAATTCTTGAATTATCGGAAAGAAATGCCAGGCAATACGCTCACCAAAGAAACATTCAGAAAAGCGAAATCGCTACTAAATACAATAAAAGTAGTTTGCTCGATGTTGTAAAAACCGATTTACGTTTAAAAGAAACTCCTGTTCATATCGAATGTTTTGATAACAGTAATATTCAGGGTTCTTCACCTGTGGCAGCTTGTGTTGTTTTTATAAACGGAAAACCTGCGGCAAAAGAATACCGGCACTTTCATATTAAATCAGTAGTTGGTGCAAACGACTTTGCAAGTATGGAGGAAATTATATTTCGCAGGTATAATCGTCTTATGCAAGAAGAAAAATCTCTACCTCAACTTATAATTATCGACGGGGGTAAAGGACAACTTGGAGCTGCGGTGAATAGCTTGAAAAAGTTAAATCTTTATGGTAAAATTGCTGTACTTGGTATCGCAAAACGACTTGAAGAGATATATTTTCCTGGTGATTCTGTCCCCCTTTATCTCGACAAGAATTCTAAAACACTGAGGTTAATTCAGCATTTGAGAAATGAAGCCCATAGATTTGGCATTACTTTTCACCGAAAAATTCGTTCAAAGAAGATGCTCCAAAACGATTTGCTAAAAATTGAAGGAGTAGGAGAAAAAACTTTTGAGAAACTGGTTAAAACATTTGGTTCGATAGAAGATTTGAAAGTAAAAACCTTGGATGAAATTGCTGAAATTGTTCCAAAATCAACAGCTCAAAAGATTATTGATTTTTTTAAAAAAGAAGTTTAAATTTTACTTTCTTCTTTCAACAATATAGTTTACTAATGCAATTAAGGCTTTTTTGGAATCACTGTCTTTGAAACTCTCGAGATTTGAAAGGGCTTTATCTCTGAATTCAAACATTTTATTTCTGGCATAATCAATTCCATTATATTCATTAACAAATTTAATTACCTGCATGTAAGTATCTCTTTTTGAAGATTTTTTGTTTATCAAATTTATAATTTTGCGCTTTTCATTTTTAGGAGAATTATTCAGTGCTGCAATAAGTGGTAATGTCAGCTTTTTTTCTTTTATATCATTTCCTTTTGGTTTACCGGTTACCGAGTTTGCCTCGTAATCAAACAAGTCATCTTTTATCTGGAAAGCAATTCCCAGGTTAAGACCAAATTCTTTCATCAAGGCAATTTTTTCTAAATCTTTGGTCACGGAACGGGCACCGCTGGATGTGCAGGATGCTAATAGGGTTGCTGTTTTTTGTGTGATAATCTCAAAATATTCTTCTTCAGAAAGATTAAGCTTACGTGTTTTCTGAAGCTGATGCATTTCGCCTTCAATCATTTCCTGTACAGCTTCAGAAGTTATTTTTAAAAGATCAAATTCATTGTTTTCAATTGAAATTAGCAAGCCTTTTGCCAATAAAAAATCACCAAGTAACACAGCAATTTTTGATCGCCATAAAGCATTAATCGATAAAAAACCCCGGCGTTCATGAGCATCATCTACCACATCATCATGTACCAGGGTCGAAGTATGTAAAAGTTCTATTAAGATGGCGGCAGTGTATGTCGATTCAGAAACTTCATCAATCAACTTGGCTGATAAAAACACCAACAATGGACGAACCTGCTTCCCCTTTCTTCGGCGCAGGTAATTCGTAACTATATTCAGCAAAGGAATTTTGCTTTTCATGGAGTCATCAAACTTCGTGTTGAAAACCTTTAACTCCTCTTTAACTACTTGTTGTATTTCCTTTACTGTGTTCATGTTGATAAAGTTAAAACTTTTAGGTGCTTTATAAATAGTTTGAGATTGTAATATTAATCAGTTTTAAATAAAAGTAGAGTCTGATTGGTGCGACAAATATAGAAATCATTTAGGTTTTCAGCTTGCTAATAAATGTTAAGGAGATCATATCGGCAAATTAACATATCAAAAATATTTATATATTTGCATAAATAAATTAGTTCAATGTTAATAAGCGAATATACAGTAGAACAACTTGAGAGAGCTGCAAGTATGCTTAAAGCAATTGCTCATCCTATGCGTATAGCTATTCTGAATCAGCTTGAGAACGGGAAACGCCTGACAGTGACTCAAATTCACGAAACTTTAGGAATTGAGCAATCAACAGCATCACACCATTTAGGTATTTTAAGAGATAAAGATGTACTGGTTGCTAAAAGAGAAGGTAAAAACACCTATTACAGCATTAAACATGAACGTTTAAACACATTAATTGAGTGCATCAGCACTTGTGCATGTGAATAAAGAAATAGTTTATCAGCAAAGAACCGGCGCATTTAATGTTGCCGGTTTTTTTATTTGTAAAAGGCTAATATTTAATTACTTAGATTCGTGGTATTGTTCAGAATTCACTTTCATTGTTTTCCTTACGCAATATTGGTTAACTTCATTGCATAAAATTTACTTATGAATTCAGAAAAGAAACTTTTCCTTCTCGATGCTTATGCACTGATTTTCAGGGCTTATTATGCATTCATTAATCGTCCGATTACAAATAAGGAAGGTATGAACACTTCTGCAATATTCGGATTTGTAAATACGCTTGATGAAATCTTGCGAAACGAAAAACCGACACATATTGCTGTGGCTTTTGATCCTCCTGCACCAACCTTTCGGCACGAAATGTACAAAGAGTATAAGGCAAATCGTGAAAGCACCCCCGAAGATATAAAACTTGCAGTTCCCTATATAAAGGAAATACTTGATGCATACCATATTCCCATAGTTGAAAAAATTGGTTTTGAAGCCGATGATGTTGTGGGAACTATAGCTAAAAAAGCTGAAAAAGAAGGATTTACGGTTTATATGATGACACCAGACAAGGATTATATGCAGCTGGTTAGTGAGAAAATTTTTATGTATAAACCGGGAAGAGGAGGAGGAGAGAAGGAAATAATTGGAATTCAGGAAGTTAAAGAAAAATTCGACGTTCAGGAACCCTTACAGGTTATCGATATTCTTGCTTTGTGGGGCGATTCGTCCGATAATGTTCCCGGCGCACCGGGTATTGGCGAAAAAACAGCAAAAAAGCTTATTGAAACCTATCATTCGGTTGAGAATCTACTTGCCTCCACCCATGAGCTGAAAGGCAAACAAAAAGAAAGCCTTGAAAACTTCAGGGAACAGGTAATTTTATCTAAAAAGCTGGTAACCATTGATTTAAATGTTCCAATCGATATAAATTTTGACGCGTATAAGCTGGAAGAACCTGATACCAATAAACTTGTACCCTTATTTGATAAACTGGATTTCAGGGTATTAAAGAATCGTTACAGTGGTAAACACGCAGCCCCTTCTCAACCTGTGCAGGGTTCGCTTTTTGGCGATATGGAAAATACAAGTCAGCAGGTGGTTATTGAAAATGAAAAAGAATCTTTTATTGCAGAAAATGTCGACTATAAATTACTTGATTCAAAAAACATATTAATTGAATTTATTGAAAGAGCAAGCGAGAAGAAATTAATTTGTTTCGATACTGAAACAACAGGCCTTAATGTTTTTACCAATGAACTAATAGGTATCGCACTGTCAATTTCAGAAAAGGAAGCATATTATATTTCCTGTAAATCCAGGCAAGAGACAGAAGAATATGTTCAGGAATTAAATGCCTTGTTTTCCGATGAAAGTATTGAGAAAATAGGGCATAACCTGAAATTCGACATGCAGTTTTTAAATAAATATGGCGCCGAATTTAAAGGCCCTTTGTTCGATACTATGGTTGCTCATTATCTTCTAAAACCCGACGGCAGGCATAAACTCGATTTGGTTGTTGAGGAATATTTTGGATACCGGATGATTCCAATAACTGAATTGATAGGGAAAAAAGGGCCAAAACAATTGAATATGCAAAACATCGATGTTAATAGAGTCAAGGATTATGCCTCCGAAGATGCCGATTATACGCTACGTTTATACAATGTTTTGAAGCCTGAATTAGAAAAAGCAGCACTACTTGATCTGGCAAAAAGGATAGAAATGCCACTTGTTGAGGTATTGTTCCACATGGAACAATCAGGTTTCAATCTGGATATCAATGCTTTAAACACATATAATCGGGTTTTATTGGATGAAATTTCGGGTATTGAAAAGGAAATTTATAAACTTGCCGGTGAAGAATTTAATATTGCTTCGCCCCGACAACTTGGAGTTATACTTTTCGAAAAACTCGCCATTTCAGATAATGCAAAGCGCACAAAAACCAAACAATATAGTACAGGTGAAGAAATACTTCAAAAACTGGTAGATAAACACCCGATAATTAACCAGATATTAGAGTACCGTTCCCTTTCAAAATTACAATCAACCTATGTTTCAGCATTGCCACAACTAATTGAAAAACAAACAAATAAGATACATACATCCTTCAATCAGACTATTGCAGCTACAGGCAGGTTAAGTTCTGTTAATCCTAATTTGCAGAATATTCCTATTCGCGAAGAGCGGGGAAGAGAAATCCGCAAGTCATTTATTCCTACGAGTCCGGAATATATTCTTTTAGCTGCCGACTACTCCCAGGTTGAATTACGTCTGATGGCACATTTAAGCAAGGATGAACATATGATAGAGGCTTTCAGACAAGGTTCAGACATTCACCGTTCAACTGCAGCAAAAGTTTTCAAGGTGAGCGAAGACGATGTTTCACGTGAAATGCGTTCACAGGCAAAAACTGCCAACTTCGGCATTATTTACGGTATTTCGGCATTTGGTTTGGCGGAGCGCTTGAAAATATCAAGAACAGACGCTAAACAATTGATAGATAGTTATTTCGAAACTTTTCCGGGTGTGAAATTATACATGGATGCCTGTGTAGAAGAAGCTAAAAAGCACGGGTATGTAACCACAATGTTCGGTAGAAAGCGCTATTTGCCTGATATTCACTCTGCAAACGCTATGGTTCGTGGTTTTGCTGAGCGAAATGCTATTAATTCTCCCATTCAGGGGTCAGCTGCCGATATCATTAAAATAGCCATGATTAGAATTCATAAGGCGATGCAGGGCAGGTTTAAATCGAAAATGATTTTGCAGGTACACGATGAATTGGTATTCGATGTCTTTAAGCCTGAGCTGGAAGAACTAAAAGCGCTTGTTATAAAAGAAATGGAAGGAGCTGCCGATCTGCTTGTTCCCTTAACCGTGGACACAGGTACAGGTGAAAACTGGCTGGAAGCACATTAAATAAAAAATGCAGAGTATTGAATATTGGTTCGTAGATGCTTTGAATTTGTTTTTAGTATTTATTAGTTGGCTGATTATGAAGCATATATGTTTTTCTAAGTATTAGTAATTAATGAGTATAGAAAAAATTACCAATAACAAGAAGCAAAACCTTGTATGAAGATGGAAAATAACTAATTGACATGGTTTACCTGAAGAAATAATTATAAAAATCAGCTTGTTAACTACCCGCTTTGATTTATAGGTTTCCCCTTAACTATACTGTACAAAAAGAAAAGAAAATCAACAACATACACTTTATATGTTAATTACTATTGTTAATAAGAGAGTATAAATCTAAAGGCTTCCACACACTTGTTTTTCTTCCCCTCGCAAGCGGATTTCTAACTTGATTATTTTACTTTTATAGAAAATCTGATTTCTTATGTTAATAGATAACAAAAACGAATTAATTAAAGGACAAGAAACTTCTATATATCAGTATCTTGATAACAACATCATAAAAGACGGGAAACTTGATTTTGTAACTGGATACTTTACGATTTCTGCTCTTTCAAAACTATTCGATAAAATAAAAACACAAACTCATTACAGGATTATTCTAGGAGACTTATTTTCTGTAAAACCAACTCGCCGAAACATTGTAGATATTATCAATCAGAAACATGAGGTAAATGATGTTTTTAATTTAAAAGACGACTGTGAAAAAGCTGTTAGTTTTCTGAAACAGGATAATGTTGAAGTAAAAACAGTTGACAAGAATTTTTGCCACGCAAAAACATATATTTACCACAACCCAAATATATCAAAGCACAAAGACAATTTTTATATTGTTGGTAGTTCCAACTTTACTGATGCCGGGATTGGATTAAAACCATCCGCCAATATCGAATTAAATAAACTGGTGAACGGAACCGACGCTGGATTTGAAAAGGCCGGTGAATGGTTTGAATTGTTATGGACTTCAGAATCAACAAAAGATTCGATTTCAATTGATAAAAACCAGACACAAACATGTAAGGATTTTCTGATTTCGTTGATTTCTGATTTCTTCGAAAAATACGAACCTGAAATTCTTTATTACAAAACTCTTTATGAACTTTTTAAGGAGGATTTCGACCAATTTGATATTGACATATCATCGAAACGAGATATAGCACACCTGAGAGATACTGTTATTTTCAATAAACTATTTCTTTTTCAGCAAAAGGGTGTTATGAGCCTTTTAAGAATGCTGCAAAAATACAACGGTGCTGTTTTAGCCGATGCTGTTGGGTTAGGTAAGACTTGGAGTGCGCTTGCCGTAATGAAATATTTTGAGTTGCAAGGTTATAAAATTCTGCTTCTTTGCCCTAAAAAACTTTCCAATAACTGGCAACGCTACCTTAAAGACAGACATTCCGTTTTTGAAGCTGATAAATTTGATTTTTTTATTCGCTATCATACCGATTTGTTTGAAAACCGCATGAATAAAGACGGTATGACATTGACCAATTTCAAGCGTTTCCAAAAAATGCTTATTGTAATTGATGAAAGCCATAACCTGCGGAATGATGGTTCAAACCGTTATAAATTTCTGATTGAAAACTTTTATCTGAATCTTGGGAACAGGGATATTAAAACCTTGATGCTTTCCGCCACACCAATTAACAATAAGCTTACAGATATCCGTAATCAGTTTAAATTAATGGTTGGTGGCAATGACACAGGATTTAGAGAAATTGAAGGCATTGAAATCAAATCGTTACAACAAAAATTCGCCAATGCACAAAAGTATTTCAATAAGTGGCAATTTAGGGACGACTGCAGGATTAGTGAATTACGTGCTAACATTCCTGAAGAAATCTTCAAATTAATTGATGCTACTGTTGTTGCCCGTACCAGACAATTGATAAAAAAACACTTAAACGAAGGTTTACATTTCCCAAATGTTGCACCACCACAAAACATTCCGGGCGACCAGATTGAAATCGGGAAATACAAAACCATTGAAATGCTTCTCGATGCCATTGAAAATGTTCACATGACGGCTTACAAACCGGCTTTTTACATGAAGCAAACCAAAACCAAAGATGCTTTGGAGGACGAAAGGTACAGACAAAAAGCTTTGGCCAAGATAATGTACATTTTGCTTATCAAACGTATGGAATCAAGTTGGTTTGCCTTGTTTGAAACTGTTAAATCAATTTATTCCTACCATCAAACGGTTTACAAGCGGGTTTTGGATTATAAAATTAACCAAAACTGTCAGACACCTTTAAAGGTGTCTGACAGTTTTGAAATAAATATGGAAATTAACGAAGAATCGCTTGAAATTGATGAAATACTTGCCGATGTTGACTTTGACGGTATTGATGAAATTGGAAGAAAAAAACCAATTAAAATAAGCGAAATTGTAAACCTCGATGCTTTTGAGAAAGACCTGAAACACGATATCGAAGCCTTGAAAGCTTTGTTTGAAAACCTGAAAATACTGGATGATTCCATCACGAAAGAACTTGAAACCAAACCCAACCATCATTCAGCCGATTCAAAACTTCAAAAGTTAATAGAGGTTATCGTTGAATCCAGAAAAGAAAGCCCCGAGCGAAAACTCATTATTTTCAGTGTATTCCGTGATACAGCAAAATATCTATATGACCAGTTACGACTTAGAGGTTTTGATAAGTTAGCCTTGGTTTCCGGTACCGAAAACCAATGTACATTCAAAGATATCGGAAGAAAAGGCAAAGACGATTTTGAACCTTTATTGGAACGTTTTGCCCCTGAAACAAAACTATACAGGGAAAAGGACTGGGCATACATTTACGAAGAAAATAACCTGAAAGAGCCTAAAAATTTTGATGATTGGAAAACCATTATTGAAAAACACGATAAAGCTACTCACCGGATTTTACAAGAAGATGTAAATATCCTGATTGCCACCGACTGTTTAAGTGAAGGACAAAACTTACAGGATGCCGATTATCTGATAAACTACGACATCCATTGGAACCCTGTTCGCCTGATTCAGCGTTTTGGACGTATTGACCGTATTGGTTCGAAACACAAAAATATTTATGGTGTTAATTTCTGGCCTGCCAAAAACGTAGACGAATACCTGAACCTGAAAAACCGTGTTGAATCCCGCATGGCTGCAGGGGCTTTGGTGGGTACAGAAGTTCAGACCATTTCAAAGCAATTCGACCAGATACTCGATGATAAAGACAAAATCATTACCAAACAGGCTGCCAAGTTATTCAAGCAACTTGAAATAAGCTGGGAAGATATTGAAGGAAAAGCCGGTTCATTTGGTTTCAACGACCTGTCGTACGAAACATTCCGTCAGGAATTGTTCGATTTATTCAGCAACCGGCGTGATGAACTGGAAAAAATCCCCAATGGTGTTTACACAGGTTTCAATGCCATTATCGAATCAAAAGTACATGCCTTTTCTCCCGGATTAATCGGCTTACTGGGTTATCCCAAACGAATTGAAAATGAAAAGGAACATCGCTATAAAAACCTTGAATTGTTCTATACATCTACCGATGGTAAATTTTATGTGCTAAACAATATGGAAGTGCTTTATACGCTTCGCGAACATAAGGAAAGTAAGCGTTTTGTTCCGGCATTTATCGAAAAGCCCGACGAGGAAACCATTACCCGTTTAAAAACATACATCGACCATTGGATGAAAAAGAAATTCGGACAGGAAGAAAACGATTTGGTAAACGATATTTTTGATGGCGGCAACCTGAAACTGAAACAGTATGACGAAGAAATACCCGAAGAGCGTTATAAAATTGAAAATTACGACCTGATTACCTGGTTCGTGGTTAGCAAAAACAAAAATTTTTAATGATCTAAGCTGTCAGACAACCTCAAAGGTGTCTGACAGCTTAGATAAAAAATAAAAATGAAAGATTACAGGACTCATTTAGAACCCAATAATTACTATCATATTTTCAACCATGCAGTTGGAAATGAGAATTTATTTGTTGAGGATAAAAACTATGCTTTCTTCCTTGATAAATTCGAAAAATATATAGTTGAATTTATAGATGTTTTTGCCTATTGCTTGATGCCCAATCATTTTCATTTTTTAATTCGAGTTAAAGATATTGAATTGAATAACTGTCAGGCAACCTTAAAGGTGCCTGACAGTTTAGACAAGTCACTTGCAACCTTAAAGGTGCCTGACAGTTTAGACAAGTCACTTGCAACCTTA
>JAFGVA010000046.1 GCA_016938235.1 Bacteroidales bacterium
ATTACCTGAAATGTTGCCTTTATTAAGGCTTTTTTCTTCAGATTTAGAGAAGTTTGAGTACCTCCCATACGGAGAAACCTGGTTAGAAAAGGGTGAGAGTAACGATAATCCCAAGTATAACTCGCAGGAGTTGGATGAAGAGACCGGTTACTATTACTACAACGCCAGACACTACGACGCAGCGCTTGCGAGGTTTGTAACAGCCGATACCGTGATTGACGGTGAGTATTCTGTTTCAGGGTGGAACCGGTATGCTTATGTTTCTAATAATCCTGTACTATACAAAGACCCTACTGGTCATAATGCGTGGAGTGGAACAGGATTTGATCCTGCTAAACCGTGGAGTAATGATGCGGTAGATTCTGTTGGTGAGTATAATGTTAATAGTTGCATGGGGAAACCAACAGCTGTCCGTAATGTCGAGAATCGAATTGAAGACGCGCCGATTAGGGTTTTTAATAAAACTGTAGCATCAATACCTAAATTTGGATTTCAAGAGAGTACAACGGCCAATTATTTTGCCGGCTTTGCCGATCGTGGTATAGATAATGTAGCGCTTGGTACTTCCGTTTTAGCGTCTGCTTTAGCAGGAAACATGGCGGCACCTGGTGTTGGTGCCTTTGCAGGTGTTCTTTCACAAACGGCACCAAAGAGTCTGGAAACTTTAAAAGGGGTTGCTTCGTTTGCTTCGGATCCGGGAGGAACATTATCGGCAATTAAGGATTCCTGGGCCGCAAACGGCGGTTACCTTGCGGGTGGTATGACTTTTGATGTAGCCTCTGGCATTTTAGCCGGTGGTTTCCAGGCGAGAGGCACCAAATTTTCCATTCAGGCGTCGAAGAGTGGGAGAGTTCAAGTTCATCATAAGGCTCCATGGAGCAATAAAACTTTTAATCATCAAAATCATCCCCTTGTAAAACAAGCAGAAGTTAACCTGAAAACATATAGAAATAATTTAATGGATTTGGGTAATCATGCTGGGAGACACTCCCCAGAATACCATAGAGGTGTTCAAAATATATTCAATAAACATTATAGAAGTGCAATTGGGAAAGGGAAAAGTGGTGCTCAAAATGCTTTAGATAATTCATTAACAGAGATTGAAAATTCAATAAAAAATGGAGTATTAAACCCATATTCAAATAAGGATGTATGGATACCATGAGAAATTTTAATATACTAACATTAGATTCAACTCGTGATGATTTATTATCAATTGAGGATTATGATTTTGGTAGTTTTGAATTAACAAAATTATGGTTGCCAAAAAAAATTGACGAAGACATTTCTAATATTAAGTTTTATACAGACAATTTAAATAGTGATATTACTGATGCAGTTGGGAATCCTTTATCTCTATTTATTTTTTCTGATAAAATGATTAATCTCTTATTTCCCTTTCTTAATGAAGATGCTCAAGTGATTTCACTTGAGTTGATAAACAATAATACTAAAGATAAAATTAAAGGGTTTAATCTTCTTCATCCATTTAAAGCCTTTAAATGCATTGATATAAAGAATTCCGGTGTCAGTTATTCAGGTGGTAATGAAATATCGATAGTGGGTGATTGTGTAATTAGGGAAAAGGAAGTCCCTACTGATGTTCATATATTTAGAGTTGAAGAAGATAAAAATACAGTTATAGTTTCTGATGAACTAGCTAAATCTTTAGTTGGCAAAGATGTTAATGGGATAGCGTTTATCAGATGCAAATGTGTTTAATTGTTCTATGAAACAGATAATTTGTAATAATGGTCTGATTAAATCGCTCATTCTTTTCATTTTTAAATACGGGTAATCGTTTAAAAATCAGCTCGCCAGCATCTCAAATTTTTTGAGTTTAACCAGATCAGCTAAAACTTTTTTAATGTAGTTCTTGTTTTCAGGATCAAGCTTCGATACTTCCGAAAACAGCTCTAATAGGTCTTTGTCTTCAAAATTGGCAAAGGCCGCGTCTTCTACCTGACCTTCTATTAAATAATCTACAGAAACTTCAAGCGCACACGCTAACTTGCCTAATGTTTCAGATGAGGGCAAAATGCCTTTATTTTCATACCGGTTATACTGAACAGGATTCAGATCTATAAGTTCAGAAAAGGCTTTTTGCGAAAGACCTTTTCGCATCCGCAGAGTTTTTAGGCGATTTGAAAATGAAGTGTTTTCTTCTTTTTTGTTCATAATATTTATTAAAGAGTATATGTTTGTTAAAATGTAAAGAGAAAAATCAACTTTTTAAGTAATATACTTGACTTTAAAAGTAATGGTAGTTAACTTTGGAGTAAATTTGATTCACTCTTTAGTGAATTGCGAGAAAAAGTAATTTTTTTCACAAAAAAGCCCCGACTGCGCCAACAGTCAGGGCTTACAGGGACAATCCCGCGAGGAGATCATCACCAACCGCTTTTAAGATGCCTCCTTTGCGTGAGATTGTCAAATCTTTTCATGTGTCAGGAGGCTCTTTCATGCCAAAAATAATCACGTTCAGCAACCAGAAAGGCGGTGTTGGCAAGAGCACGCTTACCCGCGAGATTGGAGTTTGTCTGGCGAAACAGGGGCACTTTACCCTGCTGGTGGATCTTGACCCGCAGGCGAACCTTACCCGGGGGCTTACCGACGAGACAAAGCCTGGAGCGTATCAGGCATTTTGCAATGAGCCTTTTGAGTTTCACTTTTTGCGTGAGCGACTGCACCTGTTGCAG
>JAFGVA010000047.1 GCA_016938235.1 Bacteroidales bacterium
ATCTGTAGTAGTAGGAGCCACGGCAGTTACCGAGCATTCTCCATTAATATCAGCCAAAGTAGGCGTAACAGGAGCTGTAGCATCGTCAATAATAATTTCTTGAGTTTGATTCACAGAGTTGCCACTAGCATCTGTGTACGTCCATGTTACAGTTGTGCTTTCACTTACCGGAAAACTTGTACTAGTTGTGGCTGTAACTGTACCATCATGAATATCTGTGGCTGTAGGAGCTGTAGCTGTGGCGGAACATTCTTCCGTAATTGTAGGAAGGGAAGAGATATCAGGAGCTGGAGCGGTATGATCGGAAATTGTAAGTGTTGCAGAAGCTGATCCTTGATAGTTATTATCTTCAATTTCAGCATCAACGCTATAGCTTCCTAAGTTGATGGGAAGTGCTAAAGCCCCGTTGTATTCAACTTTTGTTGTTAAACTGCCTGGGGTGGTTGATGTTGTTACAGCAATACCAGATCCGGTATATTCTTGTTCTGTATTTGTGATTGAAATTGCTGCAGTGGCTTTATTTACTGTTTGGGTTCTTTGGTAATTAACTTCAGCGTAGGTAGCATCACCTGCTTGAAATGCATTAATTAACGTTGCACCGGCATTAATAACCGAGGCTGTTGAACCTGAAACAGAAATTACAGTTGAGTTAGATGAACTATAAACAACTGATAATCCGGATGAAGCAGAAGCAGACAACGAAAAGTTAGGATCGCCGTAAGTTTTGTCTGTTAAAGCATCGAAATTGATAACTTGAGCCATTTTCCCTGCAAGTTGAAAGTCAAAAGACTCTAATTCACCACCTGATTGAGCAGTAACTGTTCCTTTTGTATAAGCAACAGTAATTGTGTTATCGGTATTTAAACCGGGCGAAGTATATACAACAATAGTTGTTGGGTCACCGGCTTTTAAATTACAAGAAGTTGATGTTACTCCAATGCCATTATCTTGAACTGCAAATTCTAAGTGTTTACCTGTTGGGTCTGTCATGTTTCTATCAAACGTAATTTCGACTCTGTCGGATTCTTTTGCCGCAAACATAAAATTAGGAATACCGGGAGGGGATACATTAATTGAATAAGTTGCATCAGCCGAAGTGCCTGTTGCATCTGAAAAATTAAAATCAAAATTACCAGCGCCATTGCCAAAATTACCATCCGCAACATAGATGACTTTAAAAGAAGCATCTGTTATAGCTGTAGGAATTGTTGTTATTTGAGTGCCTAAGGCACCACCATCATATTGATATAAAGATCCTTCGCTAGGTAAGCTTGTCACAGTAGCTGTTTTGCTACCTGCATCACCACCTGTAAACATTAGTGTAGCGGTACGTTGTTCGCCTTGTTCTAAATACATCGTTTGAGGTACAGCTACTAAAGGAGGTGCTGAGCTTGTATGGAACATTCAAATCTCGGACCATGTAATTAATCCAGCACTGTTTTTAGCATTAATGGACCAATAATAAGTTTGATCGGTTGATAAAGTATAGTCATAAGTTAATGTAGATAAATCGGCAGATGTATGAATCGGACTACTGATATCTGAATTCTGAGAAATTTGAACATTGTAAGAAACTGCATTAGCTGCTACATCCCATTGAAAAGTAATTTCCTCGCCAATGGTCGAACCATAACCCGGACTTACTAAACTCGCAATACCTGCTCTAGGAATAGCATCAACTAGTAAAACACCTTCGTAAAGTACATTGTCGTCAATAGTATACGAACCAGAGCCATCAGAACAGTATCTAATAGCATCGCCGGAATGAATCATTCCTCCGGTATTATATGAATAAGTAACACCAGCTGTTCCCGATGCATTTTCTAATCCAATTGTTGCAGAATTTCCACTGGCTCTATCGGAAGTTAAGTCAACGATACTTCTATACTGTGTTTGTATACAGTTGCTACCTTCGTATAAAATAACTTGAAAAGTTCCTAAAAGAACCGGAGATCCATAAAAAGACATATTGTTAAACTGCACAATCAGTTTTCTATTAGGTGCAGTACCAATGGTCTGGTACATAATGTCACCTGTCGCATGAACTACTATATCATCCCAAAAGGCTGCGATATAATTATTGGCACCACTTGATGTCGGTATAGGATTGTTAGAATATTGAGTCGAGCTTCCTCCAAATGTGACTAATCCATTAGAGGTTACATAAAACTCAGTATAATCATTTCCAAAAAAGTTGAATGTAAAGCCAATAGGATTAGGACCCCAATAGCCATCATCTTCATAACCTTGGGCTGGACCATTTACACTGCTTCCCGTTTGAGGAATAAGACCTGTATATTCCGTTTCCGGAGGAAGTGCAATTGCTACTGATGTTAACATTATTAATGTTAACAAGGTTACATTTCTTAAAAAAAGGATAATTTTTTTCATATCTCAAATTGTTTTTGGTTACTATTTTGTAGCTTGGAAGCTAAGACCTGTTAATGTTTCTAATTTGGTTTTAAAGGTCAAACCATCTTCTCCATTAAAAACATCAGGGTTATGTATGAAAACTGTACCGTGGATGAATAAACTCCAAGTTTGAAGCAAGTTTGAATACATATCGATGTTGTCAATATTGAGTGCGATACTATTGAAAACAATAGAGCCTGGCTTTGCTGCGACATATAAGTGCAGATTTTCAAGAGATTTTGATTGGAGTTGTTCTGTAATTTGGTACACGGCATTTTTTTCAATTCCATTTGTAAAAAAAGCGTTACTGTTTGATTTGTATTTGTTTTGTAAATTTTGAACGTTGTCTGCGATTTCGTCTACGACTGTAAAATCGTTGCTTGTTTGGGCATACATATTAGTTGTTATTAGAATAACTAATACTAAGAAGACTTTTGATACATTTTTCATATTATATAACTTTTAGATTATGCCTACTCTAATATTGGGCTTCGGCGTGTCCCTATTTTTGTTGTTTAGGTACGACAAAAAATATCTATAGTTTACAATAAAAATGATCTACTTGTGGATTTCCGTTTTAATACTTACTTTATTTTGCGCATTTTTATAAAGTGTTATAAGTATTTTATCAAAATCAATTATAAAAGCAACAAAATGATATAGATCTGAAAAACAATTAATTAGAAATATGTCTTGGGAATGAGCGAAAATAGTAAGATAATTAATGAAAATTTTATTTAAAATTATTTTTAAAATTTGAAATATTCTATTACATTTGCACCCGCAATAAGCGAGAATAGCTCAGTTGGTAGAGCACGACCTTGCCAAGGTCGGGGTCGCGGGTTCGAATCCCGTTTCTCGCTCTTTTTTTTTTGAAGGTTGCCCAGGTGGCGGAATTGGTAGACGCGCTGGACTTAAAATCCAGTGAACATTATGTTCGTGCCGGTTCGACCCCGGCCCCGGGTACAAAAGCTCATCAGAAATGATGGGCTTTTTTTGTTTTGACCCAATATTGACTTTTTAAATTAAATATGTATTTTTATATTGAAATGTATTTTAAGAAACTAACGAAAAAAATATGCCATGAAAAACATTGTTGCATTTTACACACTAACTAAACTCTTACTATTTTTAAGCTTAAGCCTAGCCGTAAGCAATTTAAATGCCCAAATCCAAATAGGTCAGGACATCGATGGAGAAGCTGCTGGTGACAACTCAGGCAACTCTGTCAGCTTATCGGCCGACGGTCAAATTTTAGCTGTTGGAGCTTATCTTAATGGCGGCAATGGAGCTTATGCTGGCCACGTTCGCGTGTATCAAAAAAGTTCAGGAACTTGGCAGCAAATAGGCCAAGATATTGATGGTGAAGCAGCCGGTGACATGTCAGGTATTTCAGTCAGCCTATCTGCCGATGGTAATATTTTGGCTATTGGGGCTCCATTTAATTATAGCAATGTCTATCCCTATCCAGCTATTGGTGGTCATGTAAGAGTGTATCAAAACATAGCAGGGGATTGGCAACAAATTGGTCAAGATATCGATTGTGAGGCTGAAGGTGACTGGTCGGGTAATGCAGTTAGCCTATCGGCCGACGGTCAAATAGTGGCTATTGGGGCTTCACATAATGATGGCAACGGAACTGATGCCGGTCATGTTAGAGTCTATCAAAACAACTCAGGAACATGGACGCAAGTAGGCAACGATATTGATGGAGAAGCTACAAGTGATATGTCTGGCTTTTCGGTTAGTCTTTCTACCGATGGAAACACGGTAGCTATTGGTGCTGCTTATAATGATGGCAATGGAGCAGATGCTGGTCATGTCAGAGTGTATTACAACAACTCAGGCACTTGGCAACAAATTGGGCAGGACATCGATGGTGAAGCAGCCGGTGATA
>JAFGVA010000048.1 GCA_016938235.1 Bacteroidales bacterium
AAACTCGTTAGCAAAAGTAATCAATAATCATAAATTAAGAATCGAGAAATTTTTGGTTGTTCAATTCTTAATGATTATAGGGGGAATGATACCCAACGGTGAATATAAGAAACGTAAGTGATTTCAAAGCTCTTACCTGTCAAGTTGCACAGAGCCAAATTTGCGTTTTGACACAAATTTAAAATATCAAACAAACCCGTCAAATCGCAGATTTGGCGTAGTTGATTAAATGCTCCGAATTTACGTAAACCACTGAGCCACTTATGTGTTTCCATTAGTATTTCCTCTAATATATCTAACGTTATCAGCAGATACATGCCAACTTAAGTTATCCAGTGAATCGAATTCACTGGAACCAATAGTGTAAACTTCATTAGCAACTGTTGCATCAAAAGCTCCCTCGTTTAAATAATCGCTTGCTTCAGATAAAATGCGTAATAGATTGATTTCTGTTGCTCTAAACTCGATGTTAGAACTCGTAGTTAAATCTCCAATCCATCCTAAATATATAGTTGTCTCTTCGTCAATAGTGAATGTTAAACCATAATGCTCTCCATTTGTTGGAGCACCTGAAACCGAATAAAACGACAAGGCAGTCTCCTCCAGATTTGAAAGATCAGGAACTGATGTTGATACAAACAAATACATTTCAGAAAGGTTGTAATTTGCATCGTAAGCTGCTGTAAATGCATATTTACCGGCTGGAAGTGTAACCTCTTGATACAATTTTGCATTCGATGGATCGCCAACAGCATTAGCCGCGTCCCCCCAAAAGCCCATCATTAAAGAATTATAACCGGACCACTTATCAATGCCATTTCTCAATCCTTCGGAACTTGTCTGGCAGTAAAAGTTTTCTACAGTCCAGTTTTTAGGAGTCCCGAATCTGCTATAAGAAGCGTCTTTACGTTGAATACTTGTGTAATTAACCAGGTATGTCGATGAAATATCGTTATCATTTCCATCCAGAAGTAATATTTCGTTTACCCTCATACTCCGGGTTGCAGCTTCTGATGCAATGGTTGCAGTCCACCCAATACTCACTTTTGTTTCTTCAGACAATGAAAATGCACAAGCTGAAACCTGACCTCCTGTTGAAGAATTTTTCATATCGTAATATGCCAATGCTGTTGTTAGCACGTCTGTTGTTAATGGCAGAATATCTCCGGCAGCAACATTCATATAAATCTCCCCGTCTTGCAATCCCCATTGCTCATTAACCTTAATTTTAAGCTTATAACTACCAGCAGGAAGTGTTGTGGTTTGATAGATCATACCGTTCTCGATTGCCGGATCGGACGAGTTCCACTTTTGAATACCCACTGACTGACTGTTATCATAATTATCGAAACCACCTCTCGAATTTCCTTCCTGATTTACAATGTTGCTGGTATACTTCCAGGGTTCGGCCAACAATCCCCATCGTCCGGTTCCAAAAACACCTTCATCCGACCTTTCAAAGTTACGAGCCTCCTGCAATGCTGCACGTGTTATGTTCTGTGTGTTCGGAAAAGACAGTTTTCCTCCTTGTATCTGACCATATTCATTAAAGCTGTTTATCTCTTCCTTTAATGTTAATATACCTGCTTTGATAGTAGAATCGTTGCCGGTAGGTTCAATGGACTGGGCGACAATGATTGCATCTTTTAATGCATTAATAGAATCCTGAATGTACTGTCCGGTGTTAAGACCAGTATTCTGTTCTGCCGCTGTAATTTTCGCCTGAGCTTCGGTTATTAATTTAGAAAGACCGGCATAATTATAAATACTTGGGCCAATCTTAAAACCAACAGCAGTTTTATAATTCATCGTAGCAGGGCAGGTTATATGTAAACCATCAGCATCCTGACTCCATGTAAGTACTCCATCATAGCCCAAAAGTTTTACAGAACTAATTGGTGCTGCCAATAAACCGCTTGATGCACCTAATGAAGTTATTGTAAGTTCTTCATTTGCCTGAGGCACTTTCATACACCATGCATACAAACTGTCGTTCTTACCAACAGTAAATCGAAAATCAGTTGTATAAAAAGTGTGATTTGCCTGATTACTACCAATTTTTCCGCCAGGAAGCACATTTAGATTGCCGTTAGCGCCTTCTCCTAATACTTCCCAAGCATGACTGCCGTATATTCCTTCTCCGTTAAATGTTAACCACTCACCAATTTGCGTAAGCATTGTTATGCTTCCTGCATCAAACGATCCATCAGGTAGGGGCGAAACGCATAAGCCAACGTTACCATCGCGGGCAATTTGTTCCAGTAAGTATCGAACCACAGCATCAGAGCTATATGTAAAGTTTGGAGCATAAAACCAATCACCTACCGGAGTTTCTGCAATCCATGCCTGATCGGTTTTTATATTTCCAGGAATACTTCCTTCTTCTGTATTAACCGTACCATTGGTTTTGTTTCGGAATTTGACAATGCTAAACACATCAACTTCACCACGACGATCCAATGTTTTATTGTAAAAGTCGGCTATAACACGCTGCATGGCATCACACTTGTAACCTGTACCTGTACCATATCCACTAAAAGGTTGCTGGTCGGTTCCATCGGTATAAATAAAGTCGGGATTGTATTTATCAACAGCATCCATCATGCGCAGTGCCCACCATTTTGCATACCATTCGTTAAATTCTAAATGGTTGTTAAAGATACCTGCCGAAGGTGGGGACCAATTAGAATTGGCTGCACTTGAAACTCCCTCGTATTCACGTAAGTTAACGCCATATAAGTAACGTGGATCCATACCTTCCCACCATTGTCCGACACCATCGGCAAGCGTTAAATTACCATCGTATGGTACACCGGCTTTATCGCCGGTTGCATCGCTTTGAAAGGCAGTTTGCCACCACCACCATGAATATTCATGATGAAAAGTAATACCGAAACGCATATCTGCATTTTTAGCTGCAGTTACCCACTCACCAACTAAATCGCGTTTGGGACCCATGTTGGTTGAATTCCATGGTTGATATTTTGAGTCCCACATATCAAACTGATCGTGGTGAACTCCTTGAATTATTAGGTATTTCACCCCTGCATTCTTGTATAGTTCAACCAATACCGCAGGATCCAGTTTATCAGGATTCCAGTCGCGAAGCACCTCTTTATAACCAACTTCTGATGGATGTCCATAGTTACTCAGGTGGTTATTATAAGCAGTTGTACCTTGTGAATAAAGTCTTCTGGCATACCAGTCGCCACTTTCACCGGCAGCTTGTGGCCCAAAATGAATCCAAATTCCAAATTTTGCTTCCCTTAGCCAGTCGGGTGTTCCGGGGTAATTAGCTTCAATCGACTCCCAGGTTGGTTCAAAAGGACCGGAGGAAACAGGAAGATCCAGTTTCACTTCTTCAAACGTTTTAGAATCGCCTTTTGAAACCGAATTTTCAGGTAATGGTTCGTGCACATCTGGAATAGGTTCAAGATCGTAATCTAGTGATTGTGCTGATACCTCATTTGATAATATCAAATTTGCCAATGCAAAGACAATGACCAAAAGATAATTTTGTAAATGTTTCATTGTAGTAGAAATGTGTTAGATTCTTTAAATAATAATACGTTGTAATGATATTATTAAAGAATGAGTTGGAGGTTGATGTATATGTAATAAAGGATGAAGAATTTGGAATATTGGTAGAATTTAATTGATCATCAAGTATACTTCAAGGTGTTATCATTTATTTGAAAACATCTTGATTATACAGTGCTTGAATACTAACACTCTATGGTTAAATAGCTTTATGAAAGGTGTCATTATTCAATAATTAATTGTTAACAGCTAAAACTTTTTTATCTGTTAACAGATAATTATATGATAGACAGGTTGGGTAGTTTCTTGTCAATCCGATAAGCAGTATGATTGTATAACAATCTTGATGTTTGCCACTTAGCCTTCTATTGTGAATATAAACAAGTTGTGCGGAATGCTAAAATGAATGCAGCCACTATTAGCATTTAATATCTATTATTTTTTTTTAATGTAATTATCCGCTATTAGACCTAATTTTGTATCTTTATACTATGAACAATTTTAAGGAATATTATAAAATATTTAGCAAAGAAGATATTTGTATCCAGATTTTAAAGGAAATCAGGGAACAACATGGAATAATTTGTAAAAAATGCGGAAACAAAAATCATTACTGGAAGAATGATAAAAAAAAGTATGAGTGTAAAGAATGTAATTACAGGACTTCGTTAAAGACCGGCACTGTTATGGAGAACAGTAATTTGCCATTACAATATTGGATGTCAGCTATTGCATATCTGAGTGCAAAAGGAGGAATTATTTCGGCTCTCAAACTTCAAAAAGAACTAAAACACAACCGCTATGAACCTATTTTGCGATTGGTGAAAAAAATAAAATGCCTACCTGAATCGGATATCCTGAAACAAAAATTATTACAATACATCAGCGGGGTAAATACTTTAGACCTCTTAAATAAAGAGAATGAAAACGATTAAAACAAATATTGACTGGTTCGATCAAATTCTTCCCGACGGTTTACCCATAAAATCGACGACAATCATCACTGGTCTGGGAGGATCAGGCAAACCGCTTATTGGTGAATATTTCCTGGCATCTTGGCTAAAAAACGGAGGCAGTATTGTTGTGATGTCATTGCAATACCCCGATCCAAAATTTGTAACAACCAGCGTGAAAAATATTACAGGGTTAAACATCAATGATTATGCAGAAAATGTAATTTTTATTCAGCTTAACACA
>JAFGVA010000049.1 GCA_016938235.1 Bacteroidales bacterium
TGACTCATTAAAAATCCAGTGAAATACCTCGGCAGTTCCCGATGAGCTTAATTGAGTTTCGTTAATATCGGAACAGAATTCAGTTTCGCCTTCGATGAGAATTGTTGGTTTATCGGGAGATTCAAAAACAGTAACATTCACTGCATTTTGGCTGGGCTTTGAGCAGTCTTCGCTGTTAACTACAACCACAAAGTATTCTCCCGAAACGCCAGCCTTTAGAATATTTGAAGCAAATTCTGCCTGGTGTAGGCCGTTTCGATACCAATAGTATTGTAAGGTTTCATCGTTGTAAATACTGAAAGTTATGGTGTCGCCCAAGCAAATAACCTGGTCATCGCCCGGAACAATTTGTGGCACCGCGGGTACACCTACAATTTCGATTTCTATTGTGTCTGATTCTATGTTTTTACACAAACTTGCATTGTTTACAACTGTAATTGAGTACATACCTGAATCGGTTGCAAAAACTGCCCCGGCGTTGCCAATAATTACCGAATCTTTATACCAGTAGTAAGAATACCCGCTTAATACAGGAGTTGTAAGTTTGCAGGTATCGCCTTTGCACAGCCTGTTGTGGTAACCTTCTTCTATTGTTATCTGCGGGGTAGGCGGGTTCTCTGAAACAGTGATAAGGGCAGACTCTTCTGAAATACAATTGGCTGTGTTGGTTTCTATTTCAAGGCTGTAGGTATTAACAGAAGCTACATCCTTAATAATCAGAAAGGTGTCGGAAACACCCAGATTATCATTGTTTTTCTGCCAGCGGTAAGTACAGTCGACAAAATAAGGTGCGACCAGAATTGTGCTATCGTTCTGGCAAAATTGGGTGTTATACGATGAATTGGCTAAATCAATATTGAACTGGGAATATTCAACAACTTCTGCGATTTTCATATCAGTGTCTGAACAACCATTGTTAGCAGTAATGGTAAGTGTTACAGAGGTTGTTTCGTCAAACTTTTCATTAACAGTTCCCTGGTAAAGCGATGAGTCGCCGTTGCTGTATTTCCAGAGCCAGGAAGCAACCACTACCTGAGAAACATCGGATTGGTCAGCCATTACAGAGGTTTCTCCCTTGCAGACTGGGTCAACTGTAAATGCTGCTGTTGGCGAGGGTTTTACAATAACTTGGTGGGTTCGGCTTGCACTGTCACCCGATTCGGTGTAGGCCCAAAGTGTTACTTCGAATGTATCGGCTGTCTGGTAGAGATGGATTGGGTTTGTGGGGTTTTGTTCAGTGGAGGTTGTGCCATCTCCAAAAAACCATTTTCTGGCAATAATTGTATCGGTTGTAACTGATGTGTCTGCAAAGGTTGTGGGAGTTCCATAGCAAACAGCTGTGTCATAATTAAAATCGGGGCTGACATCATTAATAATGAATGTGTCAACTGAAGACCATGTTCCACCAATCATACCGGAAGAAACAGCTTGAACGCCCCATAAATATTCATTAACGGGCAATGAGTCTAAGATAAAAAAATTATTTACTGAAGCGTTTCCCCGTTCGGGAATATATCTAAAGCCTGTTGCTGTATCACTCATTGGAGAGACGATGTCAAAATCAGAACCCTTGGTAGCAACCCAAACATTATAGGTTACGCCCTTCTCATTTACAGGTGTCCAGCTTAAACGAATTCCATACCCTTCTGTTTGAGTACTTAATTCAGTGGGGCTATCTAGTTGAGTGGGGGAGTAATTTCCGTTATTTGTATATTTTAAAACCACCTCTCCAGTTGGAGTTCCCAATCCACTAGATATAAAATCAGGGTCTCTGTCATTGTTTAAGTCAGCCACATCGGTTAAATATGGCCCTTTTGAAAGTGGTTCAAAGAAATTAGTATTTAATTCTATGTAATCCCCTCCTTCATAGAAATATACTTTCTTGATATTAACACTACTTTTCCCTGATAATAGGATATCCAAGTCATGATCACCATCAAAATCTATCCATTGGGCCTTTCCTTCAGATATACCTCTTAAAATAAAATTCATTTCAGAAAAACTATGCATACCATCATTTCGGTATATTTTTGTGTAATTATTTCTATATTCATCAAAACCACATATTAGTAAATCTAAATCACCGTCATGATCGATATCTCCTAAATCGGCTGAACCATTTGAAAGGTTTTTAATAAAAGCCCCACACGCAGTAAAAATGCCTAAATTATTATAGTAAATGACGGAAGCGCTCGAATCGGCGACAACTAAATCAATCTGCCCATCTGAATTTAAATCACCCACTACAGATGCCGGATAACCTAAGTCGAAATCGGTTATGCTTTGTGATAAATTAAATGAAGTATCATTATTGTTTTCATAAATCCAAATACCTGTAACAGATAAAGTGTTTTTTCTCCCTCCTACGAGTATTATGTCTAAATCTCCATCGTTATCAATATCGGCCCAATGGCAGTTGCCAAAACGGAGGCTTTGTAAACCAAAATCCTTTTCTGTGAAATTCCAATTGCCTTCGTTAATAAAAACTAAAGAAGATATAGCACCCTCAATTTCACCCATAGCCAATAAATCCAAATCTCCATCATTATCAAAATCCCCCCAATCAAATCCACATTTTTTGATAACAGGTAAATTATTAATTTTTGTACTAAAAACTCCGGCATCATTTTGTGCAAGAATAGTAGAACTAAAACCTCCGGCTGAAAAATCTAAATCACCGTCTATATCAATATCTGCTATCTTTAAATATGGATTATCAGGGTTTAAATTAGTGACATTTATGTCTATTTCTCCTTCTGAGAAGATTTCTTTTATTTGAAAACTTTGCTCTAAAGAGAAGGCCGAAGCCTTATAGACGCCATCAATGGCTTGTACTTTGTAGAAGTAAGTACCTGCATCAAGCCCTGAAAACTTGAAAGTATTGTTTTTACCGCAATTGCCAATTCTGCATAATAACTGAGTGCCTGTTGATAATCTGGCATCTGCTCTCTTTAAATCGGCCTGACCTGATGAGGAGCCAATGCTAATATTATAGTTTAAACCATTAATTCCTGATTCGGAATCATTACTCTTTTTCCATTGTATAGTTACTTCATTTCCTCTGGTTGAATAAGTAAATACAGATGGAGTCGAAGGTATTGAATTCCCTAAATCCCTATTATTCAAAAATATTTTTGCAAATTCTATATCTCCGGGCCCCATACCTGATATCATCAAGTCCAGGTCGTTATCATTATCAAAATCGGCCCAATCAATATAGCCTTCTTCTGCCGCGCCTGCTACTATATTTTCGACTTCAATAAATGTACCATCGCCATTATTTTTATAAATCAAAGCTGTCCTGTTCCATCCTTCGTCAAAATACCTGCCAACAGTAGCTATATCTAAATATCCATCATTATTATAATCGCCCCATCGACAGCAACCTCGAGACATGCCCTGCAGTCCTGCATTAACTTCAAGAAATTCGTCATTGCCATTATTTTCATATATCGATAATACAAAACTATTGTCAATCAATTTTTGACCATTTATTAATAAATCCAGGTCGCCATCGTTGTCAAAATCGCCCCAATCAAAGTAACCATTATAAATAATTGGAAGACCGGTATCCAATTCTTCAAAAATTAAGTTTCCTTGATTTTTATATAATGTTGTATAAAGGTTTCCATCAATAGTTCGTCCGCTTATTAAGATGTCCATTAAGCCATCGGTATTATAATCAGCTATTGAAATTGAAGGATTTACACCCATATTTTTAATACCTGTTTCAACTTCCGTAAACGTCAAATCTCCATTATTTAAATAGCATTTAGTTATTACCTCATTTGTTAGCATATCGTTGCCACAAACAATAATGTCTTTTAAACCGTCATTATCTAAGTCAACACATTTGGCGTTTCCCTGCTCAACTTGTGTTAATCCAGCAGCTACTTCAGAAAAAACATTTGAGCCCTGGTTTTCAAAGAGTTTTGTCATGCCAGGGGAAACTATTCCTGCTACCAACAAATCCAGATCACCGTCATTATCAATGTCGCCCCAATCTTGATTAATAGTGTTTTGTCCGGAAATATCAGTTGGTATTTGTGTAAAAGAACCAGATCCATTATTAACATGAATTCTATCATTCAGAAATACATCCATATCTCCATCTGAGTCACTATCGATTATCGAAAATGGATAGTATGTTCCTGAAAAAACCTGGCTACTTTCAGTAAAGGTGTGTATGCTTACTTCATAATCTTCCGTTTCGCCATATGTGTAATTTCCACACGGGGTATTATAAAAAGTACCATAAGCACACCTTATTCGAAGTCTTGTTTTAACAAACGGATTATCGGAAGGAACTGTAAATGGAATAGAGTTTGTCTGATAAGTGGCTGTTGAATGAACATATCCTAAATATTCATTTGCATCATCAAAGTCACCATCATTGTTATAATCTAACCAGGCATAGTAATAGTTGGAACTGAAATTGCCACTGGTGATACTAAGATTGTAACTATTCCCAACAATTAGCTCAGTGGTCAGGTTATCATAAAGGGTATAAGTTGATCCTGAGCACCCAGTTGAATTATTTGAAAGGGTATTTAATACAACTCCATTAATGAAATCAAAAGAACAACCAGATGTATGATTTACTGCGCAATAGTCCTGGCAGTTTGTAATCTTGAGAAATGCAATGGTAACTATGAAAACAACAGCGGGTTTCATTTGAGACTGATTTAATATGAGCATAATATACAAAACAATCCTCTAAAAGCCAACGAATTATTGATAAATGCATAAAAATGTTACTCAATTATCAGATGTTCGGTCCAAACCTTATTTTCTGCAATAATACGCAGTGTGTATATTCCGGTTTTTAGGTTTGGATTTTGTTCAGTTCCGATACGATAGGCAGATTTCTCAATTTTCTCAGAAATGATTTTCCTTCCGGTAATGTCTAAAATTTCCAGGGAGATATAGCCATAATAACTTCCTTCAAAATCGATATTAAAAATTCCCTGACTTGGATTAGGGAAGAGTATGATTGATAAATCTGGAGGAGTATAACCGGCTAATTTAAATTTTGTTTTTTCAGTAATAAATGTATCTGCTATGGCTGTGCATCCTGAATCATCAGATATCTCAAGACTTATAAAAATTGTATCATTTTCCAGATTTTCAATTGAACCAATCATTAAAATCTTATCTGTTTCATCCTTAACAATTTCATTGTCAATATACCAGCGATAAGTTGATACATTGTTGTTTGAACAGCCAACATAACAAATTGTAGGTCCGAATATGGTTAGTTTTGGTTTTTCAATGTCTGACTCAAAAGTAAGATCGATTTCATCTGATTCTTCAAAACAGCCTCTGTTTTCCGGATTAACAGAAGTTACAAAATATCTCTCTTCTTCCAAAATTCCGATTAATGTTTTACTGGTAGAATCAAACCATTTTTCATTGCTTCGATTCCAGTAATAGTCGTAATTTGGATTAAAGTTTGTTACTTCGAGAATAACCTGGTCAAAGGGGCATCCGTTTGGTGTCTGGTTTTCAATGACTGGAACCGTTGGGTATTCAGCAACAGTAACCACAATGGGAGAACTGTATGCACTGCATCCGGATGAGTTTATAACTTCAAGTAAATATTCTCCGGCCTCATAAACATCAATATCTGCTAAAGTTTGGTCTGGTATAGCACCTAAAATATCATGCCATTGGAAACTGAGTCCGGTAGGAGAGCTATTCAGACTTAATCTGACGGTGTTTCCATCACAGATATTTGTACTGGATTGGTTTCTGATTGCAGGTGTAGCTGGATTCTGATTTACAGTTACACTAACAGCTTCAGATTGTGCTGAGGCGCAATCCTGGGTGTTAATAACAGTGAGCCTGTAATTTCCTGCACTTTTAACAACGATCTCCTTTTCTGAATCTTCATATCCGCTTACAGACCAAATGTAATCTTTATAACTGGTTGTACCTATCATCCTGATTATTAAAGAGTCGTTTTGGCAGAATGTTGTATTTCCAATACTTTCTAAAACTGGTGTTGCCGGAGATGGTCTGACTATCAGTATTTTCGAATTTACACTTATGGCATTGCAGTCATGCTCATTAATAATTCTTACTGTATATGTGCCGGCTTGTGAAGCATCTATGCTGTCGGCAGTCTCGGCAGGTACAATGTCACCATCTTTTAGCCACTGGTAACTAAATTGGGGATTATATGGAACCCTTAACTTACTGCTATTGCCATTGCAGATATTAAGCGAGCTTTCATTTTCAATCAGATAACCTGTTGGTTCAGGATAATGTATAATGACAACGGTATCGGAAGAGAGTGAACTGCAATGATAAACCGTATCTGTAACTTTGGCAATATATACTCCTCTTTCTTTTGCAAATTTCTCATGCGATGAGGTTCCGGTAGATTGGTTATCAATGAGCCAGTCGAAATGAAGTGCCGGATTATTTGTAACATCAAGTAAAATACTGTCACCAGGACAGAAATAGAAAGTATCTTTTACTGCATTAATCATCGGAACATCTGGTACAGGATTAAAAGTTATCTGTTTGTTGGAACTTGTAGTTGAACATAGTAATCCACTAATATTTGTACTATTCTGAACATATAAGGAATAATTTCCGGAAATATTTGAAACAGTTAATGAATCAGAGGTTGCTCCCGGAATCTGAACTCCATCCAGATTCCACCTATAAGTATAGTTTGCGTTGGTTTCAGCGGGATACAGAATAACACTATCACCCAGGCATTTAATAATATTACCAACAGGAATTATTGCTGATGGTGGATTAGGTGCTATGTAAACATTACTTGCATAGGAATCAAAACAGGAATTTGTAGCCGTAACAATCAGAGTAACATTATAGGTTCCAGTATCAGTATAAATATGACTGGTATTACCAATTTCGTCAGAAGTTTTGGAATTTCCAAAATTCCACAGATATGAACTTACGGTGATATTGCTGGTATTTGTATTATCAGTAAAATCAGATACTGTGTTTAAACACACCGGCTCAGAAGAATACTCTGCCTGAGGTTTGTATTTTACAAATACCTCAGCCGAATCGGTTTGTTCAGTAAACTCTGATACAACTGTTAGTTTTACAGTATAGGTGCCACCAGTATCATAGGTGTGTGTTGGGTCCTTAAGGGTGGAATTGGAGCCATCGCCAAAATCCCAGAAATAGTTTACTATAATATCTTCACCAAGAACTGTTGACTTATCTTCGAAAGTTGTTGGTTGCCCAGCACAAGTTGTATCAAAAGTAAAATCTGCATCGAGAGTAGAAACATAAAATGTATCAATAAAAGACCATGGTCCTCCTGAAAATGACTGATCAATAGCCTGTACACTCCAATAATATTTACCGGGTTCTAATCCACTAACCTTCCAGCTGTGTCCATAAGATGCATTTCCAGGTTGAGGTATATATCTGTAACCAGTTGACAAGTCCGATTCGGGTTGAATAATTTCATCACAATCAATAGTTGTTCCTAAACGAATATTGTATGAGTAACCATATTGGTTATTTATCTTATCCCAATTTAGAAAAATATCTAACCCATTTTGTTCAAAGGACAAATTTTGAGGAGCACTATTTACTCTTTCGCTTGTACCCCAATTGTTATAAAGTATACAGGTTTGAAGTGGACTCATAAACCCATAGACTATATCAAGTCCTTTTTGATTATCTAAATCTGCAAAAACAATAGGAATATTATCGTGTAGCAAGTAGCCACTAAAATCTACCTAGATTCCGCAAGTAAATTGTTGAAAAAAGCTGTAAAGCTTACTGCATTTGGGCTTTACAGCTAAGGTATTTTCACCTAAATTGGTGTTGCTTACAAAATACCGATATGAAAATACTAAATAGTGCGCCAATTTCTCCATTTGGGGGCTTAAACTTTGTTCTCAAAGAATTCGACAATCTTAAAATTGATCAGATATTTAAAGATAACCTTCCTAAGCTATCATCAAACAGCAAATACAAATGGAAAGATATCCTATATTCTTTTTGGTCGATTTACTTTTGTGGAGGAGAAAGCATAGAAGATTTAGGTCATAATTTTAAAAACTTTTTGTGTGACATTCCTTATATGAATGTACCAAGTCCTGACCGAATATTAAGTAGATTTAAGGAACTTTCGGTTCCAAAGTCTTTTCGAAAGAGTCCCCGAGGGAAGGCCATTAACGAGTTGAGCGAAAATAAAGCACTAAACTCATTAAATATTAAGCTACTAAAGAAACTTAATCCTAAAAAATATACTCGTAATGACCTAACACTGGATTACGACAATACGATTATTTATACCGAAAAGGCAGATGCAAAAAACACTTATTTAAAAGCTTTTGGATATCAGCCGGGAGTAGCGATTATAGGTAACGATATTGTTGGTGTTCAAAATAGAAATGGCAACAGTGTTGCTTACGCTTTACAGGATGAAACTTTAAAAGTAATTTTTGAAAACCTTAAATCAGAAGGGGTTCAGGTAAAAAATTTTAGAGCTGATAGTGCATCTTACAATTTTAATATCCTGAGTCTGGTTAACCAATATGTTGACAACGTGTTTGTTCGCGTAAAAATGAGCGAGAGTGTTTATGAAGTTATTAACTCTATAGATAAATGGACGCAAATAGACACGAAAGATGGTAGAACATTATATAGAGGTTCCGCAGTTTTTACACCTTTTAAGAAAACTGCTAAGGAGCAAAATAAAAAAGAGCTGCTTAAAGAATATAAAATTGTTGTTACAAAAGAAGCTAATTGCGATGGACAGCTTAATATGTTTACCAATGAAGCTTGTGTATATGGTTGTATTATGACTAATGATTTCACTAAAACAGATGACGAAATTGTATTCTTTTATAATCAAAGAGGAGCGACAGAACGAGAATTTGATGTACTGAAAAATGATTTTGGTTGGCAAAACCTACCTTTCTCAAAGCTTGAGCAAAACACAGTATTTCTAATACTTACTGCTATATGTCGTAACTTATATAACTATATTATTAGTCACTTCTCTAAAATATATAAACACCTAAAATCTAATTTCAGAATTAAGAAATTCATCTTTCGTTTTGTTTGTATACCTGGCAAATGGGTGAAATCGGGTAGAACTATGAAGTTAAGGCTGTATGGCTCTTTGGCCTTTAAGACATAGCCTAAAGAAATATTGAACAGCCAAATCTTACTATTAAACAAATTAACAAAGTGTGCCTTTGATATAAAAACCTATGCCTTAACCGTTTGTCTCAAGAGAATCAAACCCCATTCTGTTATAATTTTTTAAGTAAAGAAGCAAAACGTCCAAAATACCACCACGAAAAGGAAGGGAAATAATACTTTGTCGCACAATAAGTCCAACTATTTAGGCTTGTATTTATTACTTGCGGATTTTAGGATCTATTGTGTAGGTGTCAACGATTTCTTCATTTTCAACAATATAAACTATTATATAATTAACGTCTGGATTGTCGCTTGAATAAACAATAATATCTAAATCACCGTCATAGTCCCAATCTGCCCAATAATTACCAACCCTATCCCAACTTTGTAACCCAAGATTAGCCTCATTAAAAATCCCATTATCATTAATGTAGATCTTTGAATATTTATTTTGGAAGCTGTCTACTCCGGTCAGGAAAATATCAGGTTGTCCATCAAGATTAAAATCTCCTTTATAAATTTTTGACATTTTAAATATTAGTCTTCCGAGTTTATCGTTCGTAATTGGAATTTTGTTAAAATTGAAGTTACCCTGGTTCTTGTATAAATAAATGCCAGGACTATCCAACGAGTCTGTACCGTATATTATAATATCGTTATCCAGATCACCATCGAAATCTCCTGCAACAGCATCACAGAATATGAACCCTTCTATATTATGTTCTGCAAGGGTGAAATTTGTGTCTCCTTGATTTTCATACAATAATGTTGTTAGTGGGCGTGGGAATACTTTAGTATCCTCGCCAGATGTTAGTAAATCCTTATCTCCATCGTTGTCAAAATCAGCAAAAAGGGTAAAGCCATCGTTAAGATTATAGAACCATATGGAACTATCATGAACGAAATTTGAACCAACTCTTTGGACTAAAAACGCGAGACTATCGAATTCCCTGGAAATTAAAAAGTCAATATCATTATCATTTCCAAAATCTACTGGTTCAATGTCATCTATGTCATATAGCCCAAATTTAATGTTAAGATTCATAGTATCTTCGTTCCAGGATACATAACCATTCGTGTTAGTAATAATTCTTAAAGTATCATCAATAGTAAAGAAGATATCTTGGTCATTGTCCATGTCAAAATCCCACCAAGCGGCAGCTTCGGCATGAATTGTCTCAACAGCACAATAATTATCAAATTGATCATCAATAGTAAAGGTCTGTTCAAAAGCGAAAGTTGAACCTACTCTACTGTTATCAATTGCCTGTACGCTCCAATAATATGTTCCGGGCGACAGATTTTTTATGATCCAGCAAGTATCCTGAATATATCCTGGAACAGATATAAGTCTTTTCCCGGAAGGAATAACTGAATGTGGGCTCACAATATCATCTCCCTGACTTACTGTTCCAATATAAATGTTATATGTAAGAGATTTCTGGTTTGTTGTATTATCAGTTGATGGATTCCAATTAAGTATAACGCCAGTTCCAAAAACATTCGAAGATAGATTTGTTGGAGCTGTAGGGGCTGTATTCTGTATAAGACTCTCGTTTTTATATATTTTAGTTGAAAAGGCACTGAAAGCCATCGATACATAGCGTGATCCATTCAGAACAATATCTAAATCATTATCATTATCAAAATCTCCGAATTCGCAATTATTAATTTTATACGTTCCTGTTGTAAATGGTAGAGCCGATAATGAGTCATTTGAATGATTAATAAAAAATGAGTTGTTGCTATTTATACCTACAAAGAAGTCCAATAAACCATCATTATTAATATCTCCAAATTCAACGCCATTTACAGAGCCAGCAGGAAGATTTGCATCAGACTCGTGGAATGATTCTCCAGTATCATTAATATACAAGATAAGTTCAGAACTTAGACCATTCATTCCATTTAATAAAAGATCTGGATAACCATCTTCATTAAAATCGCCCCAGGCAAAATTTGTACCTTCCATGTTTCTAAATTGATATGGATGTGGGGAATAGCTGCCGTTTTCATTTTCCAGCAAGATAGTAAAGGTATTACCGTTATTATCGTTTCCACTTAGAAAAACATCAAGGTCACAATCAACATCAAAGTCAATAAATTGAACCTCTCCCCAATATATACCGGGAAGTTCAATACCACTATTAGTAAATACCCCATTATTATTTGTGTATATTGAAGTTGTTGCTACACTTGCACCATTTAGGCCACAAATTATTAGATCATAGTCGCCATCGTTATCATAATCCCCCCAATCAAGACTTCCACTTTCAACATATTCAAAATTTGCAGTTTGTTGTAAGGAGAATGTATGATTACCGGAACCGTCTATATTATCCAGGCGATAAATTCCTGTATAGTTTGAACTATTCCTTCCAGTAAAAACATAATCAGGATCTCCGTCATTATCATAATCGAACCATTTATGTGTGCCGTCTCCAATGGCGGTAAAACTATTTGCCGTGGAAAAAACGCCGTCGTCATTTCTACAAAAGACTCCTCTGAAAAAAGATAGTGTTGTGGAATATCTACCAGAAATACTTAGATTCATATCTCCATCCTGATCAGTATCTACCCATCGTGATGTACCTGACGAAGAGGGTTGGGTAGTATCATATTTAGCATAAATTGCATCGTTTTTTATGAATACTGTATAATCCTCAACTTCGCCATAAGCAAATGGCCCGCATGGATCTTGATTTACTACATTCCAAACACATAAAACCCTTAACCTGGTTTCACCTCCCAATGATGTATCAGGCACTGTAAAACTTATTGAATTGATTTGATTGGGAGCTGTTGTTATAAACTCTCCAAGCTTTTCATCAGATCCATAAAAATTTCCATCCCTATTATAATCAATCCAGGCCATATAGTGCATGTTTGAATAAAATGGACTTCCAGTAATATAGATTGAAAAGGTCGAATCTTTTGAAAGAGTAGTTGATAAGTATGTATAATTGTTATAGGTTGGATTTGATATGCCTCCAGTATTTAGATTTGAAATATCTTCTAATTCAACCCCATTTATATAGGTATCATAAATAGGACCATAAGTTGAAGTGGGCACACAATACTGGCCCAAAACACTAACAGAAAGGATAAACAAAAGCCCCAAAAGACTAACAGGCTTAAATGTGAGAAAAGATTTCATGTGGTTTGATTTACAATTATTTACGTAAATAATCAAAAAAAGTTATAGATAAAACTGCACCAAATATTTTGTTGTATATAGTATACAATTTACAACTTCAAGGTAGCCGTTTCAAAACAGAGTATCAACAATTTCAGGGCATTGGTCAATTTAACGATTTTAATCATCTTAATAAAAAGTATTCTCTTGTATGTTATGATTTTGTAACTTGGTTTTAAAATCACAGTCAATGAATCGTCAATCTACTATTAAACAAGCAGTTTACAAGCATTGTGTATTTTTATTACTATTCTTTCTCGGCAGTACACAATTAATAGCTCAAAAATATTCATTTACAAGTTTCTCAATTAAAGATGGATTACCCAATTCATCAATAAGTGTGTTGTACCAGGATTCCCGCGGTTTAATATGGATTGGAAGCCAGGGCGGTGGCCTTTGTCAGTACGATGGCTATAATTTTTATCCTCTTGAAATTGATGATGCCTCAAAAACAACCAATATTTTCGATATAGCTGAAGATACTCTGGGCAGAATATGGTTTAGCGCCGATTCCGGTTTGTTTATCTTCGATGGTGAAAAATTAAGCCAGCCAATCACATATAATGAAACTGGTAAAATCGGGAAATTATTTTGTGAAAAGTCCGGCCTTATCTGGTTATTGACTAAAGATAAAGGAGCGCTTCGGGTTAACCCCGCGAGCCAGGTAAAGATTATTGAAAAATACGGTATCGAATCCGGCTTGAAGTCAAATCATTACATCGATATTGAAGAAGATCTTTTTGGCAGATTCTGGTTGGTTTCCGACAGCAATCTTACAATATTGGATCCTGCTCAGGAAATGAATACTATTGATCTGGGATTGAAATATGCTATTCCTCCGGTTAAGATTACTGCAATTGATGCGGCAAGTTCGTCAGAAATATGGATTGGCACTGCAAATAAAGGAGTTATTTTACTGTCGTATGACTCGTTATCATGTTACGAAAAAAGAAGCTATAACAGCTATTTCTATGATATCGATGATAATATTCTTTCAGTTACTGTTGATAAAAGCGATAATGTATGGATTGGTACAGATGATAACGGTCTGATTTATATCGATTATCCTTTTGTAAAAATACTGGCAGCTGAGAATGGACTTGAATCAAACATGGTTACCGATATCCTGGAAGATTCTGAAGGGAATGTCTGGTTTGGAACACAAAATAGTGGAGTTAAACTTTTTGCCGGTTGGCAATTCATTCATTACGATTCAAAATCAGGACTGCCTGACAATGCTATAAGCTCTATTGCTCAGGACAGAAGTGGGAACTACTGGTGCACCGGTAGCCTGGGACTGTATCGTTTTGCAAGAGATAACGACAGATTGGAGTATGTACAGAATGTAATGCTTGATGATTTTGAAAATGTCGATATAAACCGAATACTGTTTCTTACGGGAAATAATATAATTTTTGGAACAGCTTCAGATGGAATTCTATTAATCAGAGATAATAAGGTTTATCATTATAATGAAACTCAAGGATTGGCAGGAAATGAGGTAAACTGTCTTTATGCTGATACCAGTAAAATCTGGATAGGAACAGGGAAGGGTTTATCGCTGCTGACTAAAGACACTCTAATGGATTTGACACATAAGCAAGCTTCACTTGCAAATGGAGTTAATGCTATTGTTCAGGATAAAAAAGGGAATGTATACCTGGGAAGCAATAATGGTATTGTTGTTCTAAAGGGTGAAGAAGTCTTGCGGTTTGGTAAAGCAAATAATTTAATGCATGTTCGAATAAACTCATTGGTTTTGGATGAGAAAAACAACCTCTTTGTTGGAACGCTGGGCGGTGGAATATATACATGTTCTGTAGATAACATTTCGGGAAATACACTTTTCAAGACTTTTGCCGGAGATGGAAAATTGTTGTCAGATAATGTTTTTTCTATGGCAAAATTTAAGGATACTTTGCTTGTTGTCGGCACCGATAAGGGAGCTAATATAATAGAAATAGAATATGACTCAATTCCATTAGTTTCTGCCATTCATAGCTACGATAATTCCAACGGTTTTTTAAATACAGAATGCAATCCGAATGCCATTCTGGTTGATCAATCATCGTATGTGTGGTTTGGCACTAAATCCGGACTTACCTGCTACGACAGGCAACGTGAGCAGAAATACCATAAAAAGCCTCGAATTTATCTTACAGGTCTGGAGGTAAACTTCGAAGCTGTTAAGTGGCAATCAAAAGATGACGGACCGGATGAATGGTATAGTTTTCCGAAAAATTTAAAGTTAAAGCATAACGAAAACTATTTAAACTTTTCTTTTTCCGGGGTTTATTTCTCTGAAGGATTACAATACCAGTATTTTCTCGAAGGGTTAAACCGCGATTGGAGTAACCCAAGCCTTGAACGTACCGAGGACTTCTCAAAACTTAGTCCCGGGAAATATAATTTCAGAGTCAGGGCAGTAACAAAATCAGGTTTAATTAGCGACGAACAAAGCTTTGCTTTCAGAATTAAACCTCCTTTCTGGCGAACATGGTGGTTTACTCTTCTTTTCTTTGCTGCAATTATTTACCTGGTAATCTGGTATATCCGGTACAGGGAACAAAAACTAAAACACGATAAAGAAGTTCTTGAAGAAACCGTAAAACAGCGAACCCAGGAAATCAGGGAGCAGAAAACGCACATTGAACAGCAAAAACAGGAACTCACCGATAGCATAGAATATGCGAAACGTATACAAGATGCTGTTATTTCTCAACCTACGGGGATAGAGAAATATCTTAGCGATTATTTTATAATGTTCCTGCCGCGCGATATTGTTAGTGGCGACTTCTACTGGTTTGGCGAATACGATAATAAATTTATATTCTCTGTAGCCGACTGCACCGGTCATGGCGTTCCGGGAGCTTTCATGAGCATGTTGGGAATACGTTTGTTAAACGAGATTGTGTTAGAACGAGGGGTAACTGCTCCTAACGAGATACTCGATCAGTTAAGAGATGGAGTTATACATGCCCTAAAACAGGAAGGCAAAGAATCGACGACTAAAGACGGTATGGATATGGCCCTTTGTACTATTGATAAATCAAAGGGTAAACTTTATTTTTCGGGTGCCTATAATGCTCTTTGGCTAATCAGGGGAGATGAAGTTTTAACCTATAAAGCAGATCGAATGCCAGTGGCAATTTACTTTAAACTGAACGATTTTACCTGCCACGAAATTGATTGCCAACCCGGCGATCAGCTTTATTTATTCTCCGACGGATTCCCTGATCAGTTTGGTGGTCCGGAACAGAAAAAATACATGTCGAAAAAACTGCGCGAAAATTTACTTTCTATTTCACATTTACCAATGGATCAACAAAGAGAATACCTGCTTAAAGAGTTTTATGAATGGAAAGGCGACTCCGAACAAATAGACGATGTTTCTTTAATGGGGGTGAAGATTTAAGATTTTTGAGTTTCGTGTTTCGATTTCGGGAAGATATATGATTTTCTAGTTGGTTCGAAAATTAAATTTATCGATTAAATTTTTATTTTTGATACCTTAACTATTCAAAATAGTATAAATGTCTAAAAGAATAACTTTAGTCCTGTTAACATTTCTTCTTTTAACGATAGGTTGTGAATGGAATCTTCAAAAAAGACCAGATCATAATTACATCTATAAGAATTTTGAACAAATGGTTGATGTTGGAATAATTGATTTAGCTAATGGCATAACTCAAGCCGAGGAAGGTTTTTATATTCTTGGTAATCAAAGCAATGGATCAGGAGACAACAGGTCTTTCGTTATTAAGGTTAATAATCAGGGAGAACATGTGTGGACTACCGAAATTAACAATATGGATGAAGGTTGCCAGATTCAGAATATAAATAATTCGCAGTTGTATGTTGCTGGAACAACTTTCATCGATGATACCACCTCAAGTATAGTTTTAGAAAACCTTTCTTTTTCGGGCTCAATAGGCTGGTCACAATTATATGGTTTACCCAATAGTCTGAATACCATAGGAAGTTTCTTACAATTTGGTAATAATTTCTATTTAGCAGGCGGAACAGATGCAATCAAAGTGTTTGGCAATGAATCGTATATTATACAAACCAACGATGTAGGGAATTCAGAAAAAACATCATATTACTATAATATTAATACCGGTGTTGATGATAATTGTCTATATGCAATTGAAACCTCCGACAGGAATATAGTAATGTTAAGTCTTATCAATAAAGATAGTAAATCATCGATAAAGCTTGTTAAGCTTGATGGGTCAAACAAGACAATTTTATGGCAATACCTAGTATTGGAAAATTGCCTTCCTTTAAAATATAAAGTTGTTGAAACATCGGATCAGAATTACTTGGTTGTTGCGGCAATATCTACAGATAATCAGGCTGTATCGACTTCAAACACACAGCTTAACTTAATTAAAATTGAAAATTCGGGTGAGAAAATTCTTTCGAAAAAAACAATTTCGAATGTCGATGTTCAGCAAAACGTTAATTTTCTTGAAAATAATTCGGGTGAAATAATCATACTAACTGGCGGATTTCAACTCATCAAAACATCTTCTGCAGGAGATGAAATCTGGAGAAAAAGCTTTTCAGGCCGTTGTGATGGAATTGATTGTCTATTGCAAACTCCTGATGGAGGCTATGTATTTGTTGGTTCTTCATCGAAAGATACAAGCAGTAATTCTGATATTACTATCATCAAAACCGATCCGGACGGTAAGTTGAGCTTTTCTGAATAGCAATACCAGAAGGGTACAATGCTTGTTATTTCAGTATTAATATTTCATTCTGATCATACTCAGCTGATTCAAGCCTGACTATATAGGTTCCTTTCATCAAACCAGCCACATGAATCTTTGTTTGATATCTTCCTGCTGACGGTAAAATTTTATGTTCCGATACCAGTTCTCCTGTTATTGTAAATATACTAACTTTTAAAGGATCTGAGGAGAGGGTTATTCCTTCAATATAAAACAATTCAGAAGCTGGATTTGGAGATATATTAACTTTATGATTTTCTATGGTGCTTCCTGTAAGAGTATTTGAATTATCTGACCAAAAGTTTGCCTGGAACCCATTACCATTATCCGTGCCATTTGAAATAAACTCAATATACAGCTTGTTGCTTGTTGAGGCAATTACTGCTTTCGGAATATTTTCATTGTCGTAAATACCAATTAAGCTTGAGCTAGCATCCTGGCCATCATAGACAATTAGTTGGTCACCTGGGATTATGTCGAAGCTGTCGGATACAATTTCAAAGTAAATTTTCTGAGCGCCAGCTGGAGTGAGGAGCCAGTTACAACTTAAGTTATCCGAATAATTATTCTCTGTACAACCATGATTTATAGAACCACTTTTTTCATAAATAATTTCTCCACCAGAGCATGGCGTGCATAAAACTTGAAGATATATTGAATCAGATACTGAACAACCAAAATTATTAGTACCCTCCACAAAATACTTAGTGCTAATAAGGGCGCTTGAAATCACCGTATCGTTATAAACTTCGTTAAGCCTGTATACGGGTGACCATTGATAGTTAACAGCACCGGAAGCAACTAAAGTAGATTGCTCTCCTATGAAAATAGGATTGTTTGATTCAGTAATATGGGTTGTTGGAATTGGTCTGACAATTACAGAAACAGAATCATAAGCTTTACAGCCAGAAGAATCAATGGTTTGTTCAAGGAAGTATTTATTATCTGATAATGGTTTTACATAAGGGTCAGAAACTGTTTGAATAGTTTCTCCTTCATTGTTTTTCCAAGAATAACTGTTTCCTGTGCTATTTTTACTTCCAATCTGCACTGAATCGCCAAAACAAATCTCTTCGTTTTTTGAAAAGTTTATTTCTGGAAGGGTATGAATGGTAAGTTCAGCTTCAGTATTTAAACTCTGGCAATTATTTACTTCCTGGGAAACATACCAGGTATATGCTCCTGCATCTGAAATACCATGAGAAAATGTATTGCCAGTATCAACCTGGCTGGTTCTTTCAGCATCCTCAAACCATTTAACATTAATTCCAGTTGCAATAAAATCAGGAATACTATCACCAAAACAAACAGAAATTTCATCTATCATAGGGGCTGAAGGCACAGTAATAATAACTATTTCAATTTTGGCATGAGGGCCTTCACAGCCGTCAATACTTTCAGTCACATAATAATTTTTTATTCCAACAGTATTTTCCGGTGAAAGGAGATTGTTGTTTCCAATTATAGATGAGTGGTTAAAATCGGCATACCAGGTTAATGTACCGTCTTCTGTTGTACTTGCCTCAATATCAGAAATTGCCTCTCCAAAGCAATAGCTTGTGTCAGGGCTTACCACTGGGGCTAAAGGGGCATCAGGATTTGTAATTATAATATCCTCAGGATTTATCTCACATTCATTATTATTTCGAACAATAGGATAATAGCTTCCAATTGATAAATTGGTAAACCCATTTGTCGCAAAGAAGTTTTCACCATTATCAACGGAGTATTCCAAACCATTACCTTTTACATAGAAAGTAATAGAGCCATTTTCAGAGGCACAATCACTTACAGCTGTGGTAATTATGGAATCAATCTGTGGTATGGGATGAATTGTAAGGGTGTCTCTTGCAGCTTCACTTTCACAATTCTTTATAGTTTCAGTAACATAATAGACATAGGATCCTGCTAACGTTTTACCAGTAGTAAAGGTATTGCCTGAAAAGACTTCATTTGCTAATTCAGCATCGGAATACCAGGTTATATCTGTTCCTTCGGCACCTAGTTGTGGTATAGTTGAATTTGAACATGCACTTAGGTTGGTAGAAGTTGGAGCTGCAGGTGTTACATTAACAGTTATGCTTAAAGGAGCAGAAGCAGCGCTTGAGCCACAACCGTTCGAAGATATAACGGTGATATCTCCTGATTGTGCATCTGAACTGTAGTCAACTGAAATTGAATTTGTGTTTTCACCTTCAGAAACGGAAGCGCCATCAGGTAAGTTCCAGGTATATATTTCAGCAAAGGCTATTTCTGGAACATCGTAATGAACAAACGGTTCTCCTGAGCAAACAATCTGTTTACCTGTTATAGTTCCAGGATTATCCGGGAAATCGTTTATGGTCACGGTAACAGTATTGGCATTGCCCTCACAACCATTTGTTGTTTGTGTTGCGTAATAAGTATAACTACCGGCATCTGTTTGGCCGTGATTGTATGTACTGCCTTCATATACCAGGTTTGTTAGCTCACCATCGCTGTACCATTTAATAGCTGACCCAATAGCAGTTAATGGGTCTATTGTTTCACCATAGCAGTTTGAAACGCTAGAAGCTTCAGGTTTATCCGGTAATTCAATAATACTCACAATAACAGAATCTGTTGCTGTACACCCAACTGCATCGCTAACTGTAACAACAAATGTGTCTGCAGAGCTAATTGTTAATGAACTTTCTGTAGAACCATCCGACCAGAGATAGCTGTTAAATCCGCTTTCAGCTAATATGGTCGAATCATTTCCTTTGCAGATAGCAAAATCTGCTTGTAAACTTGTTGAAAGCTCGTAATGGCTTATAGTTTTTCTTAGTGTGTCGTTATCCCTGTTTTCATCTCCGGTCAGGCTTACAACTGCAATACAGTTATAATTTTGAACAAAAGAAAAATCTGCAGTTTGTGTAAAGGTGTAGATAAGTGTATCTCCAGAGTTTATGGTCTTTGTAACATTTTCTGTGATGTAGGTTTGGCCGTTGTCTGAGGAGTAGGAAATATTAAAAGCTGCTTGGCTCAATGCACCTCTATTGTATATCTTAATTGCTATATTTTGACTGTTTGAAAAGCTACAACTATCACTAGGAAATAACCACTGAATGATATTAAGGTCATTGTCTGATTCAGGTTGATATTCGTAAGGTCCTATATCAATTATATTACTTTTTATTCGAGAATTCCCAGCTAGGTCCTTCTCAGGTAAATTTAAACCCGAAGTGTCAGCTTTACCTGCATTTATGCATGGGGAGTTTTCATTTAAAGCATAGTCCTTATAAGGCTTGTCCACAAATAAGGGATCTAACGATAAATTTCCATATAAATCAGTCGAATCACCATTTGTATTTTCTATAAAAAGTTGACCAATAAAAGAAGAAACACCTTGTAATTTATTAAAGGACTCAAATAAATTATTACAAATTGATGTTCCTATTGGTGTACCTCCTTCAGAACAATATATATTTATATCTATTGGGCATTCATTACTAAAAAAAATATTATTGTAACTGCGAAATTCACCTGTCGAATTATCGGCATTGAATATTTCAATTGCACCGTAAGATTCAGAATTATTTTTATTGCCAATGATTAATGAGTTATTTAATTGACATTCAAAGTAATAACTATTGTTATCTTCCATATATAGACAACCGCCCTTGGAGCCAGCAGTATTATCTGAAATGATGCAGTTATTAATTTTGAGTATATCATCAGATAAATAGTCTGCAAATATAGCCCCTCCCTTTCCAAGGGTATAGTTGTCTGAGATTTCACATTTTTGTAATTCAAGTGTAGAATTTCTTAAATATACACCCCCCCTGCTCCAGTATAGTCTGCATAATAATATCCACCATGGGCTTCGTTTTTTGATATTATTGCATTGTATATTAGGATGTTGCTATTTTCAACACACAATCCTCCACCAGCTGATCCATATCCATTTTCAAGCATTCCACTTTTATTTAAACAAATATTACTTAGGATCATGCATGAATCCAAAATGCAATCCACAGAATTCCCAATATAAATTCCTGCCCCGTATGTATTTCCCCAGATACTTGTTGTTCCAACAGTGTTATTTGTAATTTTACATTTTCTGATATTAATATTATTGCTTGTAGTAATATATAATCCACCACCGTGAAAATTATCATATCCATTTGTAATTGTCAATCCTAATATTGATAATGAATTACCAGCATAATTACTTATTTCTATAACATGAGCACTATTACTACCATTAATAATTGTATTGGATATAATGCTTGTATCTTTTTTTGAACAATAATTTGATGAAATAAAAAGCTCTTTATCAACGGGCAATATTAAATTTTCATAATAAGTACCCTCACTGATTATTATAGAATCTTCTGAATTGCAATAATCTAATGCATCTTGTATTGTAGTAAATTCTGAAGGTATTAATATTTTTCTTCCTTTATCCTGTAACTCAATATCTGGAAGTGTTTTATCTGTAAGTAAGATTTGGTTCATGAACCAGTTATTTTTGTAACCACTTTCCGAAAATATTATGTTATAAACTCCAGGATCAATTTCTGCTAAATATTCACCAGTAATGTCTGTATAAACTTCAAAAATTGAATTACCTGGTGCAATCATTTCAAAATGGACCAAAATGCCTGAGTGATTTGATGTTCCCTGCTTCGTTATTTTACCTGTAACTGTATTACTTTGAGCAGATACTCTTATAACAAGCATTGCAAGTAGAACAATAAAGATAAATCGTTTCATTTTTATATTATTATTTTGAGAGATCAAGCACTTTTAGTGTTTCTTAATAATTTTCTTAACCGCAACTTCCTCCCCGTTAAATATTTTCACCCAATATATACCCTCAGAAAAACTTGAAATATCCAGTTTATTGCTTTCCATAATTTGAGATTTTACGCTCTGACCAGCAATGTCAAATATTTCTATATGTACATCCTTAAAATCTTCTAAACCTTTAATTATTAATTCACCTTTTGTAGGATTTGGGTATAGAATAACTTTATCCTTTAGGGTATTTGTTATACCATCTCCAGGTTCAGTTTGCTGTTCCTTGCTAGACCAGTATTTTGCTCTGAAACCACTTCCTGTAGCTGTACCATTAGTGTTTAATTCAACCAACATTTTATTGCCGGAAGTAATAACCTGGTAAGGGAAATTATCGTTGTTGAATTCACCCAAAAGTGTGCTTGTATTTGTCATCCCATCGTATATCCTCACATAGTCACCGGTTTTTACATCAAAACTGTCAGGTTCGAATTGTAAGTAAACATGTTCAATACCACTAGGAGAAATAATCCATGAGCATTCCGAATTGTTTGCATAGTTCTGATTTTCGCAGCCATGGTTGAACCTTCCGGAATCGCTTGTTATAATGTCACCATCGGCACAGTTAAGGCATTGTACATAAACCGGAATCATTACGGTATCTTCACAAGTGGTTGCATTAATACCTACTGCATAATAATTGGTGTTTTCTTCTGGTGAAACCACTATTTGTTTCCCCACACTATTTGGCAGGTATCCATCGGAAAACCAGTAGAAATATTCAGCACCATCAACCTGAATAGTAACAGATTCCCCTGGGAGAATATCGTTCTTATCCTGTGCAAATTCTATATCAGGTCTTTCTTTTATAGTAAGTTTAACCGTATTTGGGTAACTTTCGTTTCCCTGGTAAATCTGAGTAACATAAAAGTAATATTCACCAGGATCAGATAATGCACATGTGTAATTATCTCCTTCGTACAATAAACTTGTCAGGGTTATATTGCTGTACCATTTAATGTCTGTTCCCGTGGCCTCAAGAGTGGGCGTATTGCCATCGTAACAATGGCTAACATCATCTGCCTCCGGAACTCCTTCGTGTAGGGTTGTTGCATGACTTTCATTACTGTATTCCGAGTTTCCTAAAGGACCTAAGGCTTTAATCTTATAATAATACTTAGTGTTGTTCGTTAGATTTGAGTCGATATATTCGCTGTAGCTAAAGCTAATAGTGTCGAGAATACTATAATTACCATTGTTAAATATAGACCTTGAAATTTCTACTTCTGTTGTATTTCTTGAGTTTCGTAACCAAGATAGCTTTACTTGCGATGAGGATAATTCTTTTGCAACCAGATTTGCTGGGGGATCTGGAAGTTCGATGATTTCGCCTGATAAATATTCAATATCGTATTGAGATAACTTTCGGTTATATACTCTAAACTCATCCACTTTACCGTTAAAGTAATAATTGCTAAGTACCTGGCCAATATACCCTATTGCAGAGGAATGTGTCATAGTATGTGTGTTACTTCCTCCTGTTTCTAAATCATACGAAACTCCATCAACATATAATTCAATGTTTGAGAAACTATGAAAAACAAAAGCAATATGATGCCATTCCTTTTCAGAAATAACAGGTTCTATGCTTGTTGATGTTTTGTAATATATATCTCCAGCACCAATAAGGGCTTGTAATCTTCCTTGCGGCAAAATAAAAAAAGTAATTCCTCGATAATAGATTCCATTCTTCATTCCATCTGTGGAGAAAATAGCTGATGATGCATCATTATAAGAATTGCAGAATATCCATGAACTAACACTAAATGGGAATTCAGGCTTAACACCATTACCTATTTCAAGATAATCATCAACCCCATCAAATAAACAAGCAGTATTTGTTGAGTCGTTTTTGTCGGTGGAAAAAACAGGGCCGTATAATGTGGCGTGGTTATTGTTCCCACTTATATCAGAGGTGTCCCCGTCGAATGGATAATGAACTATAAGTCCTGAACCGGTAGAATTAGTTTCACAATCAGTAATATTTGAGAATTCACTTGAATCTGCAACACTAATTGCTCTTATCTTATAGTAATAAGATGTGTCACTAACTTTATTTGTATCAAGAAAATTAGTTTTATCTGAATATGTTGTGCTGAGCAAAAAGAAATCCTCTGCTAAGGAAGTATTCGATCGGTAGATTTCATACCCGGTTTCAACAATAGAATTGTCTACCCAAGTTAAATAGATTTGCTTTTCTGTTACAACAAATGATTCAAGATCGGTTGGAGCTAAAGGCCTGGTTATAGTGAAGGCATTTGCCTTGATGTTATTGCTATAGTTAAGCTCATAATCAATTGTATCTTTATTCAGATAGGATATTAAGTAATATTGTCCGGGTTGTATACTGTCGGGTATTACTACTGTATTTGCAGCGATAATCTCCTGATCTTCAAGTATACCTAAAAGTACTTCAGAAGATAACAATAGGTCTGATTCTTCTTCAAAACTATTATTGTAAGAAAAATAGTATTGAATAGAACTCTGATTCGATGCTCTAAGCCCCTGGTTAAGTATGGTGGAGTTTATTTCAATAGAACCACCCCTCTCAATAGAATTTATAGATAGACTTTGAGTTGAAGTGAGCAAATCGGGCCAATCGTTCTGAACCTCAACAAGACTTGATCCATAATTATTACTAAAAACACTTTCGAGTTCGAGGGAATCTCTGTTTACTATTGGAATAATATAATAATCACCCACCTGTAATGTGTCCGGTATGGTTATGGTATAGTTTGTGTCTATTGATTCGCTAATACCAATACTTTCAACAATAACGGAATCACCTAATAAGTCGGTATTTATTTCGAAAGAATTATTTTCTGAAATATAAAAATACAAGTTGGTAGCTATTGTGGCACGTTCTCCCTGGTTTGTGATTGTATAGTTTACTTTTAATTCACCGCCTTTTTCCACCATAGCTTTGTCTAAAGTAATTCCGGATATGGCCAGGTCAGGTATTCTTTCTTCCTGGGTAATAACAGATGAATCAATCATGGGACTGGCAGCCTCAGCTTCGATAAAGAGTTTGCCTTGTCTTTGATATCCCGTATTTTGCTTGTATTCATATACAACATACCCTTCATCTGTGCCAGTGGTACCTTCAATTATTTTCAACCAGGAAGTATCGGTAGTATTTACGTAAGAAATCCAATTCATTGAGCCTGTTCCTGTGTTTTCTACAAATACTGTATCACGTCCAGAGACATCACTTAGTGTTGAGGAAGCAGGTGATATAGATAGTTTAGGATATCCGCACGAACCTCTTCCACCGTAAGCTCCCATATCGTTTATCTCGGTTCCTTTTCCCTCTGGAATACATAAGTCGTAAAAAGCTTCCTTTGTGCTTCCGGCATCTATACACGGCGAACTCTCATCAAGTTTGTAAGAGATTGTATCTGTAAAAACCGGATCCAGGTAAATATTAGCTGCAATATCACAGGGGTCGCCATTTCTGTTAGTCATAACAACCTGGCCATAAGCCGAAGGATATCCGATAAAACTTGCCGAATCACTATTGTAAAAGCAATTATTCGAAATAGTACCACTTAGTGTTCCTGTTCGTTCAACACCAATTTTACAGCCTGAAAAAATGTTATTCTGTGTTGTTATATCGTATGGTTCGTTTGCAAGATATCCCCTCCAGCAATCAATAAAATTATTATTTGTAAGACTTATGTTACTACTTCCACTATATGTTGTGTTTTCGCAATAAATAGCTGAGTTTAATATGCTATCAAAAATGCAATTGGTAATTGTTGAATTCACTTTGCCCTGAGAAGCTCCATAATAGGTATTATAGCCAGCTGTATAAAAATGAAATCCAGCATTTGATTTTTCAAAAACACTATTGGAAATAATAGTTTGAATTGTTGGTTTGCCTGTTCTGAATACCCCAACATTTGCATAACATGTTCCATATGCATGTCCATAAATACAATATTCGGAACAATTGGAGAAATTGCAATTTAATAATTCAACAGAGTATGTAGGTGAATAAACCGATTCAGCATATAAATAGATTCCAGTTTTTGCTTCTGAAATATTACAATATTTAAATGTTGAATTATTATTTACTATATATATTCGGTTCCAATAAACTGTGTCAGAGGGAGATTTTATAGTAACAGGACTTGTTGCTGTGCCGTTAACATATATTGGGCCCGAAGCATTTATCGATAAATCTTTACCTACAAAAACTATAACTCCTGCTTCAATTGTAAGCGAATTGCTTGAACTTATTGTTATGTCGTCAACAATAACATAAGGGCTTTCATCAACCGTCCATATTCCGGATACGTTTCCTGAAACCATAGTTTGAGAGAATAATTGGCATGTTATAAAGCTTGAAATAACGATTAGATAGAACTTCTTCATATTTAAAATTTAAATGAAATGGCTTGGCGAATCTCAATATAGACAATAATTTCATCAAAAATATTATTTTGAACTTATTTAGAATGTATATATTTATCTGATTTTTATATACATTGAGTTATATTTGATAAAAAAGTATCTATTCCTGATGAACATTTTCAGAAAATACCTATCAATACCATTTTTTTTGCTGTTTTTATTTAATAGCATTAATGTTTTTGGAAATTCAGATGTTGCTATTGCAAATATCGATTTTTACTTATTTGAAAATAAAATAGTTACTGTATATGACATTGTTGGGAGTAATCGTTATCAGCGTTTTGATATAAAGCTGCATTTTGAAACCAAGGAAGGAAGAGTTATAACACCTACTTCAATTACAGGAGATGTTGGTTTCCCTGTGTCAGGAGGTGAACAGAAAAAGATTTATTGGAATGTATTTAACGATTTACTGGAATTAACAGAAGAAATAAAGCCGGTTATAACAATTGTTAATACCTATGAAGAATTTGGAGGTCCGGCAAATGCCCTGTTGTCTCTAGCTGTGCCGGGTTTAGGTGATACTTATGTTAGAAATACTAAAGAATCTCTTTTAAAACCATACTTCATCACAGCTGCATCATACGGTCTCGTCGGTTATGGTATATATCAAAAAATTGTTTCAAACGATTATTTTGGGCAGTATGAAAACGAAACCAATCAGGAGAATTTCGATGATTTATATAACAAAGCAAATACTGCACATCATGACTTTATAATATTCACTGCAATTGGTGGAACAGTATGGCTTGCAGATGTTGTTCATGTTGCTTTAAGAGGTAAAAAGAACACAACAAAGAACAGGGAGTTTTACGAAAATATGACCTTTCACTACCAGTATGTTCCGAATGGTTCGGGTGTAAGACTGGTGTATAAGTTTTAGCAATATTTTATTATGCTGATAATGTAATTATGTTAAAAAAGTTACCATGAAATATCGAATCCGTTTAACCATTCTTTCATGCTTATTCTTAACGGCATTTAGTTTTTCGCAACAAGGCGAAGGTGATTTTAAATCGTTGAATTTAACTAAAGAATCAAATCCTGCTTATCGTGGCGATCCACTTAAAGGCTTAAACGTTGCAGGAGCTATTGAAGAATTGAAATTTGGTAAGTTTTATGCGCTGATAATAGGTATTGATAAATATTCCGGCAATTGGGTACCTCTTAGTAATGCAGTGAACGATGCGAAAACTATTGAAGCGATGTTGAAAGAAAAATATCAATTCGATAAGTTTATTTCATTATATAACGAACAGGCTAGCAGGATGGGTATTATGAATGCTTTCGAAGGCTTATTACAAGAAGTCAATCCCGAAGATAATTTGTTTATTTTCTATAGTGGCCATGGCGAATACAAAGAAGAACTTGATAAAGGTTACTGGGTACCCTATGGTGCAAGAAGCAAATCAACCTATGAACTAATTTCAAATTCCGATATTCAAACTTTCTTAAAAGGTATACCATCGAAGCACACATTGTTAGTTTCTGATGCCTGTTTCAGTGGCGATATTTTTAGAGGAAATACGACTCCGATATCATTCGAAGATTCTGAGAAATATTATGCCAAGGTTAATGAATTATCTTCAAGGAAAGCCATAACATCCGGGGGAGTAGAACCTGTTCTCGATGGAGGTAAAGATGGCCATTCTGTATTTGCGTTTTATCTGCTTAGAATGTTAAATCAGAACGACAAAAAATATATCGATGCCAGTCAGATATACGAAGGAATCAGAATTCCTGTTCAAAGCAATTCATCTCAGACTCCCCAGTTTCAACCTATTCATGATACAGGCGATGAAGGTGGGCAGTTTATCTTTATTAAAAAAGACTAGTTTTCGTGCTTAAAAGAAGCATACATACCTTTTCAGTTTTTTTTCTGTTTCTGCTTGCTCCATATCTTCAGGCACAGCAATATAGTTTTACGAAATACTCTCTTGCCGAAGGTCTTTCTCAGTCTACAGCCTACTGCCTTCTGCAGGATTCCAGGGGATATTTATGGATTGGAACAAACGGAAATGGCATTAACCGCTTCGATGGAAAGAATTTTATTGAAATATCAAAAAAGAACGGACTTGCAGGCAATATCGTACGTACAATATTTGAAGATAAAAAGGGTAATATCTGGGTTGGAACAGATGGGGGTATCAGCATTTTTAATGGATACAATATTAAAAACATAACAAATTCCAACGGACTACGTGGTTCTGTAGTTCTGTGTGTCAATCAAGACTCAATAGATAACTATTGGGTAGGTACCAACGATGGAGGGCTAAACAGGTTAAATTTTTTTAGAGATAGTATTACAATAAAAACTTTTGGAAAAGATGAAGGTTTAAGGGGCAGGCTTGTGTTTAATATTCAGGTAGATAGCCTGAATCGCTTATGGTTATCAACCGTTGGAGGAGTTAATCTGGTTACGCAGAATAAAGATTCTCTGGAGTTTTTACACTTTATTGAAGAAAGAGGCGAAATCCCAAGTAATATGGTTATAACAGCCTCTCCCGATAATAATGGTGATCTTGTTTTCGGAACTTATGATGCAGGTGTTTTTAGAATTAAAGCTTATAATAGTACTGATAAATTTAAAGTTACAGGTTCTTTTAATACTATTTCTGAAGGTAATAATTTTGAAACTGTGTGGAGTATCTTACCCGACTCAGAAAATAATATTTGGTTTTGTACAGATAAAAAGGGTATAATATTTCAGTCGGGAAATAAAATTGTCGACTTCAATGAAAATAATGGCTTACCCGAAAATCAGGTTTTGTCTTCAATACAAGATTCCGAAGGTAATATATGGTTTGGTACTTTTAGTAATGGTATATGCAGATTTAGCGGTTTTAATTTCGTGCATTATGCAGAAGATGAAGGCTTTGGCGAACCTATAACTTCAATCATTCAAGCTGGCGATAATAGTCTGCTGTTTGCATCAGAAGGTGCAGGTATACTACAATCAGAACTTATTAATGGACAACTGGCAATTCCTGAAACTATTCTCAAAGAAGCATCCTTGTTTGTTAATGATATGTTTTATGATAAAACAAGTCAGACTATATGGATAGCCACTGCTGATAGGGGAGTCTTTAAGGTTTGTAACGGGGTAATTGAAAATTTCAATAGTTTTAATGGACTGACAAATAATACCGTTAGTTGCATTCATGTTGATTCTAAAAAGCGTTTGTGGGCAGGAACAAAAGGCGGTTTGAGTATTTTAATAGAATCAGGTTTTAAAAATTTTACTGAAAATTCAGATCCTAAACTGGTAAGTAACGAGGTCCAGACAATAATTGAGGATAGAGAAAAAACAATTTGGATTGGAACATTGAATGGATTGGTTTCTTTTACTGAAACATCAATGACCAACTATGATGAAGTTGAAGGTTTAAACAGCAAAAAGATACATTGTTTAGCTGAGGATTATATGGGGAACATATGGATTGGAACTTTTGGCGGTGGAGTATTTAAGTTTGATAAAGAGCTTGATACTCTTCCTATTCAAAAAATACTTGACGATAACTCTATATTATCAAATAATGTATATTCTTTACTTTTTTATAACGATACAACACTTTTATGCGGAACCGATAGGGGATTAAATCAAATAGGGTTAAATAAGAACATGCATGTTAAATATATTCGGAGCTATTCTCGTAGTGAAGGTTTTATCGGTACTGAAAGCAATATAAACTCTATTTTTAAGGATAAAGATAATAATGTTTGGATTGGAACTAAAGATAATTTAACCCAGCTAAAGATAGATGAGTTTAAGGAACAAAGTTCAATAAAAAATATAGAGATCACGAATATTCAGCTTAATTACGAAGAAGTTAATTGGATTAGCACAGGTTTTAATGTTAGCAAATGGTTTAACGTACCACTTGACCTTAAATTGAAACATAATGAAAACAAACTTTCAATTGTATATCGGGCTATTTATTTAACTAATCCTGATAAAATTATTTATAGTTATCGAACAAAAGAATCTGAGAAATGGTCTCCTTCAACCAAGGAAAATTCAATTACTCTGCCTGGCCTAACATCCGGGAAATACACATTTCAGGTCAGAGCTAGCATTGATAATATAGTCTGGAGCCAGCCCGCCTCTTTTTCTTTTATCATAAAGCCTCCAGTCTGGAAAACCTGGTGGTTTATTCTGGTAACTATTTTTATTATTTTGACAGGTTTCATTTCCTTAATTAAAACCAGGGAGCGCAAGCTTCTGAGGGATAAACAGATCCTCGAAGAAACTGTTAAAAAGCGTACCCAGGAAATAAGGGAACAAAAAACCCGAATTGAACGGCAAAAGCAAGAGCTAACCGATAGTATTGAATATGCTAAAAAGATACAGGAGGCAGTAATTTCCAAGCCAAAAGACGTAGAAAAATATCTTAGTGAATATTTCATTTTGTTTCTTCCGCGCGATATAGTAAGTGGTGATTTTTATTGGTTTGGAGAGTATGACAATAAATTCGTTTTCTCGGTTGCCGATTGTACCGGTCATGGTGTTCCGGGAGCATTCATGAGTATGTTGGGTATTCGTCTGCTTAACGAAATAGTGCTTGAACGTGGTGTTACAGCACCCAATAAAATATTGAATCAACTTAGGGCTGGAGTTATTCAGGCTTTACAACAGGGAGGTGAAATTTCTGAGACTCGTGATGGCATGGACATCGCATTATGCACATTCGATCCGGTAAAAAGTAAATTATATTATTCCGGAGCATACAACTCATTGTGGCTGATGCGCGATGGCGAGATAGAAACCTATAAAGCAGATAGAATGCCTGTTGCAGTCTTCGATAAGCAAGAAGATTTCACTTGTCACGAAATTGATTGCAAAAAGGGCGATCAGATTTATATATTCTCCGATGGCTACCCCGACCAGTTTGGCGGAGATAATCTGAAGAAATACATGTCGAAAAATCTTCGCGAAAAAGTAGTTTCCATATCAAACTTACCTATGGAGCAGCAAAAAGAAAAACTGCTCGAAGAGTTTTATGCCTGGAAGGGCGATACCGAACAAATCGATGATGTTACCCTGCTGGGGGTGAAGATTTAATTCTGAAGGTATTTTGAAAAATGTATAATTGAGAACCGATCACCGATCACCGATCACCGATCACTGATCACCGATCACCGATCACTGATCACCGATCACCGATCACTGATCACCGATCACCATTTTAAAACGGCACCGAACTCACCCCGTCAAGCTTATAAACCTGTTCCTTAACCCATTTTGCCCATTCAAGAGGTTGTTTTGTGTTATCGAAAGTTTGCCAGGGTATAGGCTTACCAACCTTAATAACAAAGTGCTTATTTTTATGGTGATAGGTTTCGTCAACCAGGTAAAGCATTTCAATATTGGCTTTAATTCCTAAGGTTTTCCTAAGGTTTGCCAGCCTGTAAAAAAACTTTGTACACTTACCACTCATATGAATGGGAATAACATCGCGCTGGTATTTTACAGCCTTTACAATAAAGCTTTTTTGCCAGGTAAGGTCAACAATCTGACCTTTTATTTTTCGTGAAACCAAGCCGGCCGGGAAGGTTAGTACCTGAGTGTCTGAATCATAGGTATTTTCAATCTCTCTTGCAGCCTCCATGGCCTGCCTTCCATGCTTGTTAATTGGAATAAATAGCGGAGTCAGGTTTGTAACATTCATTAAAATGTCGTTTACAAGAAACTTAACCGGGCTAAGGAATTTACATACAGCTTTTATTATTAAAAGTCCATCGAATCCTCCAAGTGGGTGATTCGAAACAAATACAAACCGGCCTGATTTAGGAATGTTTTCTTCGCCTTGAACTTCAAGAGAAACCTTGTATTCTTTCATGGCCGCCTCAATAAAATCGATACCTATTCTGTCGCCATATTTACCCATAAAATAATTTACTTCGTCCTGATGAGCAATACGTTCCAGGTATTTATATATAAATCCGGGAATCATACGGGCTACTTTGGGGTTCTTCTCTTTAAAAATTTCTCTGATATTGACTTTCTTAATTTTTTTGCCGGCAGCTTCTGTCATTTTTATCTATATTGAAATTGATTCGTAAAATTAGGAAAAAGTTTTGCAACGAAATGCTTTAAAAGACTTTAGTGTTTAGTCTTCACTTTCTCTTCTGGTTTGGTTTTTCACTCATATAACCATAAAGAATCGCATAAACTGCATCATGTTTTTAACTTGATACTAAAGTTATTTTAAACTAAAAGCTGATGTTATTCATCTAAAACAAAAAAACACAAAAAGGACTATTTGAATTTCTCCAAATAGTCCTTTTTGTTTATACCTAATAGCAGAATTAAGCAATTACCATCCGGCAGGTGTTTTATCTCCTTCTCAAAAAAACCGCAATTAACGCTGCCTTTTAACTGTCCGAAATTTCTATAAAAAATTGCACAACAAAATCCACAATAAAAATAAAGTTATTAACAAAAGTGGGAAAAAGTGGGTCAAAATGGATCAAAGTGGGAATATTTTCATATTTTTACGCTCAATTATCCTGACTATATGATAAACTTTATTGGCGATTATAATTGCAAGCTGGATGCAAAAGGCCGACTAATGCTGCCCTCAACCTTTCTGAAGCAGATGGGAGAAGGTGTGCCTGCAAAGCTGATTGTCAAAAAGGATGTATTTGAAAGTTGCCTGGTAATTTACCCCGAGAGTGAATGGGATAAGCAGGTAAAGCTTTTAAAGAAAAAACTGAATCCCTACAAAAGAGAGCATAACACATTTATGCGGGTATTTTTTAAGGGAGTTGCCGAATTGGCCATCGATTCAAACAACAGGATATTGTTGCCAAAACGTTTATTGGAGCTCATAGATGCCGATAAGGAGGTGGCTCTTGCCGGGCAACCCGGTAAAATTGAGCTCTGGGCTAAAACTAAATACGATAATGTTGAGCTTGGCGATGATGAATTTGCCAACATGGCAGAAAATTTACTTGACGGATTAATAGATGAATTAGAAGAATGACAGATTATCACCAACCGGTACTGCTGAAAGAAAGTGTTCATGGACTGGATATCAAGCCGGATGGGATTTATGTCGACACCACTTTCGGAGGAGGTGGTCATTCCCGCGAAATATTAAGTCATCTTACCACTGGAAAACTTATTGCCTTCGATCAGGATAAAGATGTTTTACCTAATCTGCCCGATGACGAACGTTTCATTTTTGTGCAGCATAATTTCAGATTTCTAAAGAATTTTTTGAGGTATCACGGCATTGAGTCAATCGATGGTTTGCTGGCCGATCTTGGGGTTTCATCACATCATTTCGATACGGCTCAAAGAGGTTTTTCATTCCGACACGATTCAGCTATTGATATGCGAATGAATCAGGATTCAGGATTTTCTGCAGTCGATTTGCTGAATAGTTATGATCTCAATCATCTTACAAAGGTTTTTCGGGAATACGGTGAATTGAGTAATGCCCGCCGGGTAGCCCATTGCATTATTACTTATCGCGAGAAAGACGCAATCGACAATACCCGAGATTTAATAGAGGCACTTTCATCTGTTTTACCACGTCATGCCGAGCATTCCTTTCTTGCCAAGGTTTACCAGGCAATTAGGATTGAAGTGAACCACGAGATGGATTACCTGAGGCAGATGCTCGAGCAAACTTTGCAAGTGCTGAAACCGGGTGGAAGATTGGTTGTGATAAGTTACCATTCACTCGAAGACAGAATTGTCAAAACATTCATAAAGAATGGAGCTTTTGAGGAAGATACCTCTTTTGATTTATATGGAAACAAGAAGTCGGTGTTTAAATCAATTACCAGGAAGGTAATTATACCGTCAGAAGAAGAAATTAAAAGAAATAACAGGGCACGCAGTGCAAAGCTGAGAATTGCTGAAAAGAATTAGGCTATGCTGGGAAGTAAAAAAGAGAAGATAGAATTTGTTGACTCTAAAGTTGAGCGGGAAGAGATAAAAGGATTCTCAATTAAGGGAATGCTCGATGGAAGCCTGCTTGCCGGTACCGCGTTTGCAAAGCAGTTGCCTTTTATTCTTTTCCTTGTATTTCTTGCAATTATCTATATCGGCAATCGCTACAATGCCGAAAAATTGGTCAGGCAGCTAATCACTGTTCGCGAGGAAGTAAAAAACATGCGCGCAGAACAAATAACAACAGCATCGGAGCTTATGAACGACAGTAAACCTTCGACGCTTGAAGAAATGGTTGAACAACGTGGACTGGGGTTGAAACAGCCCTCAAGTCCGCCACATAAAATAATTGTAGAAGATTAATGTCAATTAAGAAAGATATCATATGGCGTGTAGGTCTGGTTTATTTGTCAGTCCTTTTATTTGCTGTGGTTATTGCATCAAAATTGATTGTTCTTCAGTTTATTAAAGGAGAAAGCTGGAAGCAGATTGCCAGGGAAGAAAAAATCAAGAATTTTACAATTCCTTCTCATCGGGGTGATATTTATGCCGATGATATGCGTCTTCTGGCTAGTGATGTGCCCTATTACGAAGTTCGGATGGACTTTGCGGCTCCTGCTCTTACCGATAAAATTTTTAATGCCGAGGTTGACTCACTGGCATGGCATTTATCAAGTCTATTCAGAGACAGGTCTGCCTCAATGTATGCAAGGGAATTGAAAAATGCCCGCCGGAAAGGTGAAAGATATTACCTGGTAAAAAGCAATGTGAATTACCTCCAGCTTAAACAGCTTAAAGAGTTTCCAATTTTCCGTCGTGGAAGATATAAGGGAGGAGTAATTTATACATCCAAAACAGAGCGCGTCAGGCCACACGAAGAGTTAGCAAGCCGAACTATTGGATACACCAAAGAAGAAAAAGATAAAAACGGAAATATAACAAAACTACTGGTTGGCTTAGATGGTGCTTACGATGAGGTATTGGTCGGGAAAAAAGGTTTCATGAAAATGCAGAAACTTTCCGGAGGGGTATGGATGCCGATTGACGGAGAGGGAGAGGTTGATCCCGAAGATGGCAGCAGTATTATTACTACCATCAATGTCGATTGGCAGGATGTAGCTCATAAAGCGCTTAAACAGCAATTGCAACTTCAGGATGCAGCGCACGGAACGGTGGTTCTAATGCACGTTAGAACTGGAGATATAAAGGCTATCGTTAATCTTGAAAAGAAGGGTGATAACTATTACGAAACATACAATTATGCTGTTGGAGCCAGCACTGAGCCTGGTTCTACATTTAAAATTCCGGTTATAATTACTGCACTTGAACAAGGGGTTATCGATATCGATGATACCATTGATACACAAAACGGTAAGTTCGAAGTTTATGATATTGTAATTCGCGACGAGAGTTACACGCACGGTGGTTATGGTAAAATAACTGTTCAGCAGGTGATCGAAAAATCATCGAACGTTGGAATGGCAAAAATAATTACCGGGGCCTATCAGAAAAAGCCAACAGAATTTGTTGACCGTCTTTACAAAATGTCATTAAAAGATCCATTAAACTTGACTATACCCGGAGAAGGAACCCCCCAGATTAATTACCCGGGCGATCCCTTATGGTCGGGGGTATCATTAGCGCAGATGGCATACGGTTACGAAGTAAAGCTTACCCCTCTGCAGATTTTAACCTTCTACAACGCCATCGCAAATGATGGACGTATGGTTAAACCTCGTTTTGTTAAGGAAATCCGTAATCATGGCAAAATTGAACAGGTATTTCCGGTTGAAGAAATAAATCCTTCAATATGCTCTCGACCTACGCTTAAAAAGGTTCGGACAATGCTTGAGGGAGTTGTAGAGCATGGAACAGCAGAGAACCTCAAAGCCTCGCATTTTAAAATTGCCGGAAAAACCGGTACCACTCAAATTTACAATGCAAAATACGGATACAAAGGTGGTCAAATGAGTTACCAGGCATCTTTTGTTGGCTATTTCCCGGCGTCGGATCCCGAGTATTCCTGTATTGTAGTAATCAATGCACCATCAAAAAACGTGTATTATGGGAATCGTGTTGCCGGGCCTGTATTTCTTGAAATAGCAAATAAAGTATATGCTACCAGCCTTGACCTTCAGGATCCTTTAAATAAAAAAGATATAAGACTGGCCGAAGCTCCCTTTTCAAAAAGTGGCGAGAAGTTACAAACCAAAACGGCATTAAAAGATCTGGGAATAAAGGTTGAAGCGGATGAGAATCTCTCTGACTGGGTGTTAACCCAGAAAAATGAAGACAAGGTAAAGTTGGAAAACAGGAAGATGGTTAATAACCTCATGCCTAACCTGGTGTCCATGGGTCTTAAAGACGCTTTATACCTTGCTGAGAATATGGGTTTAAAGGTTGAAGTGAGAGGAAGAGGTAGTGTCAGAAGTCAGTCAATTCAAGCCGGAAGCAGAATATCAAAAGGTCAGAAAGTAATACTTGAAATGAGTTTTATAGATGAGCTATGAAAAAACTACAAACTATACTAACTAACATCGATTACAAACTTATCGGCCCTGCAGATATCGGGGTTAACAACCTGGTTCTTGATTCAAGGCAGGTTGGAAAAGGAGACTTGTTTGCCGCCCAAAAAGGTACTGCCAGCGATGGGCACGATTATATACCACAGGTAATCGAGAAAGGGGCCTCTTGTATTTTATGCGAAATTGTACCAGAAAATATTCCTGAAGGGGTTACCATAATTCAGACTCCTGATTCACACAAGGCTCTTGGACAGCTGGCTTCAAATTTTTACGACAATCCGTCTTCGAAATTTAAACTTGTGGGAGTTACCGGCACTAACGGAAAAACATCTATTGCAACTCTCTTGCACCGGTTGTTTCAAAAGCAGGGATACAAAGCAGGTCTGCTTTCAACAGTAAGAAACCTGATTGCTGATCGCGAAGAACCTTCTACACATACCACCCCCGACTCCATTAATCTGAACAGGCTTATGGCAGAGATGGTTAAAGAAGGTTGTGATTATGTTTTTATGGAGGTCAGCTCTCATGCCATTGACCAGAAAAGAATTACCGGTCTTGAGTTCGATGGAGCCATATTCACAAACATAACTCACGATCACCTCGATTACCATAAAACTTTCGATTCCTATATCAAAGCAAAAAAAGGATTGTTTGATTCGCTTAGCGAAAATGCTTTTTCATTGGTAAATCTCGATGATAAAAGAGGTTTGGTTATGGTTCAGAATACGAAGAGCAGTGTAAAAACTTTTTCGCTTTTAAAGCCAGCCGACTACAAAGGAAAAATACTCGAAAGTCATTTCGATGGAACGCTACTTGATATCAACGGAACAGAACTTTGGGTAAAACTCATTGGTAAGTTTAATGCCAGCAATCTTTTAGCTGTTTGTGGCGCAGCAACAGAGTTGGGTCAGAAATTCGATGAGGTACTTCAGCAGCTTAGCTGCCTTGAAACTGTCGATGGCCGGTTTGAATATGTAAGGTCAAACACCGGGGTAACTGCCGTAGTAGATTATGCGCATACCCCCGATGCATTAAAAAATGTAATTGACACCATAAATGGTATTCGTGAAGGTTCAGGCCAGTTAATTACGCTTGTTGGCGCAGGCGGAAACAGGGATAAAACCAAGCGTCCTGAAATGGCAAATATTGCTGCCGCGGGTAGCGATAAAGTAATTCTCACTTCTGATAATCCAAGATTTGAAGAGCCTCAAGACATTTTGAACGATATGATGAAGGGTATTGAACCGCATCAAAATATTAAAACCCTTTCAATAGTCGACAGGAAGGAAGCTATCCGTACTGCCTGCATGCTTGCAAAACCCGGCGATATCATTCTTATTGCCGGTAAGGGACACGAAACTTACCAGGAGGTTAAAGGTGTACGAACCCATTTTAACGATAAAGAAATTGTATCGGAGTTTTTCATGTTGAATCAGATTAATATCCAATAAAATGCTTTTTTACTTATTTGAATACTTAGAGCAATTTGATTTTCCGGGAGCCGGAATGTTCCATTACATATCCTTCAGAGCATCTTTGGCTATAATAACATCGCTTATTATTTCAATGATCTTCGGCAAGCGAATTATTATCTTCCTTCAGCGTAAGCAAATTGGTGAAACCATCCGCGACCTGGGTCTTGAAGGGCAGCTTTCAAAAAAAGGTACACCTACTATGGGCGGTATAATTATTCTTGCGGCCATTCTTATTCCGGTATTGCTGTTTGGCGATTTAAGTAATGTATATGTATTACTCATGCTCCTGACAACTGTTTGGTTGGGTTTTGTAGGTTTCCTCGATGATTATATTAAGGTATTCAAAAAGAATAAAGAAGGCCTGCGTGGCAAGTTCAAAATGCTCGGACAAATAGTACTGGGTTCTATTATTGCTATAACCATGTACTTTCACAACGATGTTGTCATTCGTGAGAATGTATTACAGGCTGACGGAACTCCTGTTACACAAATTGTTGAAAATGAGTTGGGCGAAGAACAAACTGTGGTTTTAACTGAGGATGTAAAGTCAACAAAAGTTAATGTGCCATTCTTCAAAAACAACGAATTTGACTATTTCTACCTGATTAGCTGGATGGGAGAGAACGCCCGGAAATATACCTGGATAGTATTTGTACTTGCTGTAATATTTATTATAAGTGCTGTTTCAAACGGCGCAAATCTTACCGACGGGCTGGATGGCCTTGCAGCCGGATCCTCAGCCATTATTGGAGTCACTTTAGGCATTCTGGCCTATGTTTCGGGTAACACCATTTTTGCCGACTACCTCAATATAATGTATATACCAAATACCGGCGAGTTGGTAGTCTTTATTAGCGCCTTTATTGGCGCTATGGTTGGCTTTATGTGGTATAACTCGTATCCGGCACAGGTATTCATGGGAGATACCGGAAGCCTGGCTATTGGAGGCATAGTTGGTGTCTTTGCTATCCTTATCAGAAAAGAATTATTAATACCCATACTCTGTGGTGTTTTCCTGGTAGAAACATTATCGGTAGCTCTGCAGGTAAGTTGGTTTAAATATACCCGGAAGAAAACCGGTGAGGGCAAAAGAATTTTTCTTATGTCTCCCTTACATCATCATTTTCAGAAAAAGGGATATCCCGAAGCTAAAATTGTTACCCGCTTCTGGATTGTAGGAATTCTACTTGCTGTAATTACTATTGTCACACTCAAAATTAGATAGAACCTATGGAAAAGCGTATTGTTATTCTTGGAGCTGGAGAAAGCGGAACCGGAGCTGCGGTTCTGGCGAAGACTAAGGGATTCGAAGTTTTTGTTTCGGATCTTGGCAAAATTAAGCCTCACTACAAAGAAATTCTTTTTAACTACGAAATCGAATGGGAGGAGGAACAACATACCGAAAAGTATATCCTCAACGCCGATGAAGTAATAAAAAGTCCCGGTATTACAGATAAATCCGATATGGTACAACTTCTTATGAAGAAGAACATTCCTATCATATCAGAAATTGAATTTGCAGGTAGATATACCGAAGCAAAAAAAATCTGCATCACAGGAAGTAACGGAAAAACCACAACAACTTCTTTGTTGCATCACATGTTGCGTCGTGCCGGATTAAATTGTGGTCTGGCCGGAAACGTAGGTAAAAGTTTTGCCATGCAGGTTGCAACAAAAACATACGATTACTATGTAATTGAACTTTCAAGCTTTCAGCTTGATGGAATGTATAAATTCAAACCGGATATTTCAATTCTTCTCAATATTACACCGGATCATCTCGACAGGTATAATTACAACATTCAGAACTATGTCGATTCAAAAATGAAGATTACTCAAAATCTCTCCGAAGACGATTACTTTATTTATTGTTCCGATGATGAGATTACTATTGCTGAGCTCGAGAGAATTGTTTTACGCGCAAAACAATTAGAATTTTCACAGGAAAAGATAGTTGATAAGGGAGCATATGTCGATAATGGCAATATGGTAGTAAAAGTAAATAACGACGAAATGTCAATGCCATTATCGGAGATGTCGTTAAAAGGTAAGCACAATACCTATAACTCTATGGCAGCAAGTATTGCCAGCAGGGTGTTGGAGATTAAAAAAGAAGTTATCAGAGAATGTCTGCAGGATTTTAAAGGTGTTGAGCACAGGCTTGAACGGTTTATTAAAGTACATGGAATAGAATTTATTAACGATTCAAAAGCAACTAATGTCAATTCAACCTGGTACGCCCTGGAATGTATGACAACACCTACTGTCTGGATAGTTGGCGGAGTAGATAAAGGCAATGATTATTCCAGTCTTGTACCATTGGTAAAAGACAAGGTAAAAGCTATTGTTTGCCTGGGAGTTGATAATTCAAAAATTCACGAAGCATTTAAAGATTGTGTCGATAAAATAATTGATACATCATCGATGAAAGAAGCTGTAACAAAAGCTTATAAACTCGGCGAGAAAGAGGATACTGTTTTGCTGTCGCCGGCTTGTGCAAGCTTCGATTTGTTTAAAAGCTATGAAGATAGGGGTGAGCAATTCAAAGAGTGTGTTCGTGAACTATAAAAACTGATGTTCTGAAATAATGGTTGAACGACTGAAAAAATATTTAAAAGGAGATTCTGTAATCTGGGGAGTAATAATTGCCCTCATGGTATTTTCTATGCTGGCTGTTTTTAGCTCAACAAAAACTCTGGCATACAGGTATCATGGTGGCAATGCAATGTATTATTGGTTCCGGCACAGCGCTTTTCTGTTTATAGGTTTTATCACAATTTATTTTGTGCACCTGGTTCCATATAAATACTTCTCAAGATTATCGCAATTATTGCTTTATATTTCAGTTCCGCTGTTAGCCATTACTTTAGTTTTTGGTACCAGTATCAACGATGCTTCACGCTGGCTGAGAGTACCAGGCATTGGGCTCACATTTCAGACTTCAGATCTTGCAAAAATTGTTCTAATTATGTTCCTGGCCCGTATGTTGTCGTTGAAACAAGATACGGTTAAGTCATACCGACAGGGTTTTCTTCCACTGGTAGCACCTGTAATAGTAATTTGTGGCCTGATTATGCCGGCAAACCTGTCAACAGCTGTTATACTTTTTGGTGTTTCAATGATTCTGATGTTTATTGGACGAATCAGATTTGCATATATTTTTGGCTTGTCGACACTTGCAATAGCTGTTATTATTGCTCTTATTTCAATAATGTTGCATCTCGAAGTGGAGGGAACCCGTGCCGAAACCTGGAAAAACAGGGTAGAGAATTACATCAGCCAGGATGATAAGGACGCCAGCTATCAATCCGATCAATCAAAAATTGCAATTGCTACCGGAGGTTTTATTGGCAGAGGCCCCGGTAACAGCGTTCAACGTGATTTCTTACCACATCCATATTCCGATTTTATTTTTGCCATAATTGTTGAAGAATACGGACTGATCGGAGGTATGCTGGTAATATTTTTATACCTGTATTTACTTTTCAGGGCCGGTGTAATTGTGAATAAAAGTTCAAGAACCTTTCAGGCTTTTCTGGCCTATGGATTAACACTTATGCTTGTTTTACAGGCTATGGTAAATATGGCGGTGGCCGTAGGTATTTTCCCTGTTACAGGCCAACCCTTGCCGCTCATTTCAATGGGAGGTACATCTATATTATTTACAGCTGCTGCGCTGGGCATGATTCTTAGTGTAAGCAGAAGTATTGAAAAAGAATTAAAACTAAAAGCTGAAGCTGTGGCAGAAGCAGCAGTAGAAAATGAAGAGTAATTTACGTATCATAATAAGTGGAGGTGGAACAGGAGGACATATTTTTCCTGCTCTGGCAATTGCTGATGAAGTGAAAAGAAGGTATTCTGATGCGGATATACTTTTTGTTGGTGCTGAAAGCCGGATGGAAATGGAACGTGTTCCTGCTGCCGGTTATCAGATTGTTGGTCTGCCCGTTCAGGGATTAAAGCGAAAACTAAGTTTTGAAAATATAAAAGTCATTCTGAACTTCCTGAAAAGTCAGAGAATGGCAAAGAAAATTGTAAAAGATTTTAAACCCGATTTGGCAGTTGGTGTTGGCGGGTATGCATCAGCTCCGCTAATCAGGGCAGCTGCTCAACTTCATATTCCATGTTTATTACAGGAGCAAAACTCTTATGCAGGCCTAAGCAATAAACTTCTTGCAAAAAAGGCAAAAACAATTTGTGTGGCATACGATAAAATGGACAGGTATTTTCCGGCAGATAAAATTGTTAACACAGGAAATCCGGTTAGGAAAATTGCAATAAAAGAAGAATTAAAAGCCGAAGGCTACCGGCATTTTTCACTAAGTGGGAGCAAACCGGTGCTTTTTATAATGGGCGGTAGTTTAGGAGCCCGTACACTGAATAATGCAGTTGTAATGAGGCTTGAAGAAATTAAAAACACCAATATTGAAATATTGTGGCAAACAGGAAAATATTATTACAATAAACTGAAGGAAGAAATTGGAGCAAATTTGCCGCAAAACCTGCACATGATGGACTTTGTTTCAAGAATGGACCTTGCCTACAATGTTTCAGACCTGGTTGTATCCCGCGCTGGTGCCTTGAGCCTATCAGAATTGTGCCTGGTAAAAAAACCTTCGGTTTTGGTACCATCACCAAATGTTGCTGAAGATCATCAGACAAAGAATGCACTGGCTCTGGCCGAAAAAGGAGCTGCCTTAATGATAAGGGATCAGGATGCAGAAGCCGTTCTTCTGGATAAGGCATTTGAACTGATTGCAGATGTTGAGAAACTAGAAGGTTTTGCTGCTGAGGCCGGAAAGCTGGCTAAACCAAATGCTACAGAAGATATTGTAGATGAACTGATTAAACTTTTGAAATAAAATGGATTTTTCAAAAATCGATAGTGTATATTTTTTAGGTGTCGGAGGAATCGGAATGAGTTCCCTTGCCCGGTATTTCTATGCTCAGGGTAAGCATGTAGGTGGCTATGACCGGACACCTTCAACACTTACCGAAAGCCTTGAATTACAGGGAATTCATATACACTTTGAAGACGATATAAATCTTATTCCTGAAAATTACAAGAACAAGGAAACAACCCTGATTGTCAGAACTCCCGCAGTACCAAACGATCATAGCGAGCTTGTTTATTTCGGGGAAAACGGGTTTACCATGATGAAACGGGCACAGGTTCTTGGTTTACTGTTTAATGCCAGGAAAGGTATTGCCATTGCAGGTACTCATGGTAAAACCTCGGTTACAACATTTACTTCGTACCTTGTAAATGAATGCGGTATTGATGCCAGTGCATTTCTAGGTGGTATTTCCAAGAATTACCATACAAACTTAATTTTAGGAGATTCAGAATATGTTATTGCCGAGGCCGATGAATTCGACAGGTCTTTCCTTCAGCTCCATCCGTTTATTACGCTTGTAACGGCAATAGATTCCGACCATCTTGATATCTATAAAGACTTTGAGGATATAAAACAAACATTTTCGAAATTTCTTGGACAAACTCAGGAAAACGGAATCATAATCCTCAAACATGGACTGGAAGTTTCTGTTCCGGAAAATTGTAAGTGTTACAGCTACTCTCTCGATAATGCATCAGCAGATTTCTTTGCTTCGGATATTTTTGTGAAAGATGGAAAATACAGGTTTTCATTCAATACACCCGATGGAAAAACTGAAGGTCTCTCCATACAGGTGCCGGGCAGAATAAACATTGAAAACTCGGTTGCTGCAATGGCCATAGCATGGTCATTGGGTGTTCCGGTTGAAAAACTTAAAAATGTGTTGCCCGATTTAAAAGGGGTGGTTCGAAGATTTGATATACAGTATAAATCAGAAACATGTATTTATATCGACGATTATGCACATCATCCGCGGGAGTTAGATGCTGTTATCGGTTCGCTGAGAGATTTATATAAAAGCAAAAAAATTACCGCCGTTTTTCAGCCACACCTCTATTCAAGAACACGTGATTTTGCCGATGAATTTGCTGAGAGTCTGTCAAAGCTGGATGAACTTATTTTATTGGACATTTACCCTGCACGTGAGAAACCCTTGCCAGGTGTGACTTCTGATATGCTTTTCGATAAAATTAAGGGGCCTGTGAAGCATCGCTGTTCAAAAGAAAACTTGCTTTATATGCTAAAAGAATTAAATATTGAGGTATTGCTTACGGTAGGTGCTGGCGATATCGACCAGTTTATAGAGCCTATAAAAAAGTATTTAATAAGTGAAGAAGCTTAAGAAAATATCGGTCTGGATTGTTGTACTGGTCTATTTGATTGGTATTTCTGGTTTTGTAACACAAAAGCATGAGGGTATTTTATGCAATAAAATTGAAGTAATAATTGCTGACAGCCTGGCCAAACGCTTTCTTAACAGAGACGATATCAATAAACTTATTTTAAGCAACAATCTTGCTGTTCTGGGAGAGCCTATTGCAAGCATAAATACCGATTCTATTGAGCGGCTTGTGCTGGCAAATACTATGGTTAAAAACTGCGAAGCATATACTACTGTCGATGGAAAACTGAATATTAAGGTAAACCAGCGGGAGCCTGTCGTACGAATTATTGATATGTATAATCAGAACTACTACCTCGATGCCGAAGGAAGCATAATTACTATGTCATCCAGGTTTACACCCCATGTGCTTGTAGTAAACGGAAATATAAAAACCCCTTTTTCAATCCGAAAGGTGGAAAATATTTATGCTAAGCAATACGATAAAAAGGCAACTCACCTGAGAGAGATTCATGAGATGTCTATGTTCATTAAACAAAACCAATTCTGGAACTCTCAGATAGAACAGATGTATTTAAACAAAAAGGGTGAATACGAAATAATTCCTCGTGTTGGTCCGCATTTAATAATTCTCGGAAACGCCGAAGGATTTAAGGAAAAGCTTGATAAACTCTGGATATTCTATAACGAAGGGCTGAAAAATACCGGATGGAATAAATACTTAAAAATCAATTTAAAATACAAAGATCAAATAGTTTGTTCAAAAATATAATATTACCTAAATGAGGCAGGAAAGTAAACATATTGCGGCAATCGACATAGGAACAACAAAGATTGTGGCCATTGTCGGCAAGCAGAACGAGAACGGCAAGCTCGAGGTTCTGGGTATGAGCAAAACTCCATCGACAGGTGTTAAACGCGGAGTTGTGCTAAACATCGAAGAAACAGTGAATGCTATTAAAACTTCTGTTGAAGAAGTAAAAAAACAATCGGGAGTTACCTTGCACGATGTTTATGTGGGTATTGCCGGTCAGCATATAAAAAGTGTAAAAAACCGCGGCTATTTGAACCTAGGTCCAAATCGTGATGAAATTACAAAGTCTGATATCGATGCGCTGATTGCTGACATGCAAAAAATTCCAATTGATCTGGGTGAAGAGATTATTCATGTATTGCCGCAGAATTATATTGTTGACCACGAAACAGGAGTAAAAAATCCGATTGGCATGTCGGGCAGGCGCCTCGAAGCAAACTTTCACATAGTTATTGGCGAGATAGCTTCGGCAAAAAATATTGAAAAATGCGTTAACCGCGTTGGCCTTAAAGTCAACCAGTTGATTCTGGAACCCATTGCATCTTCGGCAGCCGTGCTTACCGACGATGAAAAGGAAGCAGGGGTTGCGCTTGTTGATATAGGAGGTGGTACTACCGATGTTGCAGTTTATTATGACGATGCAATACGCCATACAGCTGTTATACCTTTCGGTGGAAATGTAGTAACCATGGATATTAAAGAAGGTTGCTCAATTCTTACAAGACAGGCTGAAGCTCTGAAAACCCAGTTTGGCATGGCTTTGGGCGACATTGCTCCCGAAGATAAAGTAGTTACGATACCTGGTATTAGCGGCCGCGAACCTAAGGAAATATCATTTAAGAGCCTGGCTTATATCATCCAGTCGCGTATGGAAGAAATTATTGATGCCGTAATGTTTGAAATTGAAAACTCCGACTGCCTTGAGAAACTAAGTGCCGGAATAGTTCTTACAGGGGGCGGGGCCATGCTGAAACACCTGGCTCAGTTAGTAAAATTCAGAACCGGATTAGATGTAAGGTTGGGCTATCCGAACGAATATCTGGCTTCAAACAGCCTCGATGAGATAAATCAACCCATGTATTCCACAAGTGTTGGCCTTTTGTTAAAAGGTGTTGAGAATCAAAGGGAAGGGATGAAATATGAGAAAACTGAAGAGCCTTTAAAGAAAGAAACCCTGGTAGAAGATGAATTTGAAGACGATGATGAAATGGAAGACAGAAGACAAGGTTCGGGAAAACTATTTGATGCTATTAAAAAAGGCTTTTCAACAATTTTTGAGGAAAAAGGAGCCAGCATGGATTAATAAGGGGGTGATCAGTGATCAGTGATCAGTAACCAGAAACTTTGAACTTTGAACTAGAAACTTACTATTATGCAAGATTTAATGAACTTTGATATTCCTGTTAATCGTTCATCAATTATTAAGGTAATTGGTGTTGGCGGAGGTGGATCCAATGCAGTGAATCATATGTTCCGCAGAGGAATAAAAGATGTTGATTTTGTGATTTGCAATACCGATGCACAGGCTCTTGCCAATAGTCCGGTACCGGTAAAAATACAACTGGGATCATCATTAACAGAAGGACGAGGAGCAGGAAACAAGCCTGCAATTGGCCGCGAAGCTGCAATTGAAAACCTCGACGATATTATTGAAGTGTTGGCCAACAATACTAAAATGATCTTTATTACCGCCGGAATGGGTGGTGGTACAGGAACAGGTGCAGCCCCTGTAATTGCAAAAGCTGCTCAGGAACTGGGTATTCTTACTGTTGCCATTGTTACCATTCCATTCAGAAACGAGGGGCAGCGAAGAGTAAACCAGGCAATGGAAGGTATTGCTGAAATTGAAAAATATGTCGATTCTCTGCTTATCATTAATAACGAGAAAATACGTGAGATTTACGGCGACTTGAAAGTGTCGGAAGCCTTTGCCCGTGCCGATGATGTTATTGCTGTTGCTGCAAAAGGTATTGCTGAGATTATTACAGTTCATGGTTATATAAATGTTGACTTTGCCGATGTTGAAACGGTAATGACTAAGTCAGGTGTAGCTATAATGGGTTCTGGCACTGCCGAAGGTGACAAACGAGCCATTGATGCCGTTCAGACAGCCCTGAATTCGCCCTTGTTAAATGATAACAACATTTCCGGAGCAAGAAATATATTGATTAACATCACATCGGGCACCGAAGAAGCTACCATGGACGAAATTGGCCAGATTACCGATTATATTCAATCCTGTGCCGGTGATGATGCAGATTTAATCTGGGGTAATGGTATGGATGCAAATCTTATCGATGCAATAAGCGTAACGGTTATTGCCACTGGATTTGAGACAAACAGTATTCCTGAAATTTATTTGCGCAAACGCCAGCTTGATAAAGTTACGCTGGAGAAAAATTTTACAATTGAAGAGCAACACAATGCCGAAGAAAAAACCGGGTTCGAGGTGAGGGAGAAAAAACCAGAGCGCCCGCGCGAAAGCAATGTTGTAACTCAACGAACAATTGAATTCGATCTTTCAAGAGAGAGTGCTACTAATGAGTTGAGCACAAACTCTAATCTCGAGAAGAATTTTGTTACAAAAAAAGCAGCCGACAGGGTTAAAACTCTTAAGCGTAATTACGAGCAAATGAAAGAGCTCAACTTAAGTAATCGTCAGCGATTATCAAATATCGAAGAACTTGAGAATCAACCAGCCTACCAACGTAAAAAGGTTCAGCTCGACAAGTCTACTCCTTCAACCGAAAAAAAAGTATCACGCTTTTCGCTGGAGGACGATGATGAAGAGGGGGGAGTGCGGTTGAGCAATAATAACCGCTATTTACACGAGAATGTAGATTAATTCTAATCGTCATTCCGGAATCTCTATTTAGTTGATCCTTAAAATACGATTATATTCCTGATTATTAACATATTATGTTAATAACTTAGCAAAAATTCGAGGGCTAATTTGCAA
>JAFGVA010000050.1 GCA_016938235.1 Bacteroidales bacterium
AAGAAAGCAAGTGAGCAAATATTAAAAGAAGAACTTAAAGACCTTGGAACCCTTGAAATTAAAATTGTGACACAGGTGAAACCAATAGTGCCTCAAAAACCTAAAAATCCGCTGGAGAAAGTGAAAAACATTATTGCCATTTCATCCGGAAAGGGTGGAGTAGGTAAATCAACTGTAGCTGTTAACCTTGCGGTTGCATTTGCTTCAACAGGAGCAAAGGTTGGGCTTATTGATGCTGATATTTTTGGTCCATCGGTACCCAAAATGCTTGGTATTGAAGATGCTAAGCCATTCATGACAAAAATCGACGGTATAGATAAAATAGAACCCATAGAAAAATATGGAGTAAAGGTTCTGTCGATAGGCTTCTTTGTTAATCCGGCCGATGCTACCATTTGGAGAGGGCCAATGGCTTCAAATGCTTTGAAGCAACTGGTTACAGATGGTAACTGGGGCGATTTGGATTATCTGTTTATAGATTTACCTCCCGGAACCAGCGATATTCATATTACAGTTTCTCAAGATGTAAAATTAACCGGAGCAATAATTGTAAGCACACCACAGGATGTTGCCCTGGCTGATGTCGTAAAAGGGATTAACATGTTCAGAAATAAGGGAATAAACATTCCTGTACTTGGCATTATTGAAAATATGGCGTGGTTTACTCCTGAAGATTTGCCCGATAATAAATATTATATCTTCGGGAAAGGTGGTTGTGAGCGATTATCGAATGAAATGAATGTTAAGTTACTTGGACAAATTCCGATAGTACAAAGTGTAAGAGAAGATGGAGACTCAGGTACTCCAACGGTATTGCAGAAAAGTATAACATCGAATTATTTTAAGGATATTGCTCATGCAATTCGAAATGAAGCTCTAAAAATAAAAGCTGAAAATAATTAATGCTGGAACGAAATAAAATCTTTTAAAAGATGGCAAATAAAATAACTCAGGAAGATCTCGATAAAATTAACAAAGCTATCGAATCTGTAAGACCTTATCTTGTAACTGACGGAGGCGATGTAGAGCTTGTTGAAGTTACTGACGACAAGGTGGTTAAGGTCAGGCTGCTTGGAGCTTGCGAAGGTTGTCCCTTTAGTATGATGACCCTAAAAGCTGGAATTGAGCAGTCAATTCGTAAAGAATGGCCGAAACTTACTTCCCTGGAATCGGTTTAGTGTTTAATAATATTATTTCATTCCTGAGGTCTATTTCATCAGGAAAATTATTTTTGCAACAAAATATGTTTAACCTTTTCCAGTTATATTAAATACTGTGAAGAATTAGTTTATTGAAAACCTTAAATATAAAATACGGCATTTTTGTTGCGCTTATTATTGTTTTGGCATCGTGTAGTACCAAAAAGAATACAGGTGCAAGTCGTGCTTACCATAATCTCACCTCACATTATAATATTCTTTTTAATGGTGAAGAAGCCTTTAAAAAAGGCATGCTTACCTTACAGCAATCCTACAAGGACAATTATACCAAGTTGCTCCCTGTTTTTCTTTACAACGATGAGAGTCAGCTTTCAGGAATAAGCTCTGATATGGACAGAGCCATTTCGAAATCTACCAAGCTTGTATCAATGCACTCTATAACCGTTAAACCCGAATTGGATGATAATGAAGTATTAGATGCCAAGGAACGCGATTTTTATAATAAAAACGAATACAATAAATGGGTCGATGAAGCTTATTTACTTATGGGGAAGGGACATTTTTATAAGCGTGAATTCGATAAAGCATCACAGACTTTCCAGTATATTCTTAGCAATTATCCCGACGATGAAACTGTTCACGAAGCAAGAATCTGGCTTGCCCGTCTTGCCATAGAAAAGAAACGAACCAAGGAAGCAGAAGATATTATTGCCACCATCGAGAAAGATGTTAATTTTCCTAAAAAGCTTAAAAGCGAATTGTTGATTACCAAGGCTTATATGGCTATACAGGCCGAAGATTATCAAGAATCTATAAGTCTATTAAAGGAAACACTTGAGCTTGTTCGTAAAAAGTATTTTAAGCAACGTTATAATTATATTTTAGCACAGCTTTATCAGAAAATCGATCATAATCAGCATGCTTCAATTTATTATAACAACGTAGTTAAATTGAATCCTCCCTACGAAATGACTTTCAATGCCCGCATAAATATGGCACTTACTTACCAGTCGGGTTCAGGTTCAAGAAAAGAAATCGAAAAGCAACTTCAGAAAATGCTTCGCGATGATAAAAATATTGAATACCAGGATCAGGTATATTATGCCTGGGGAAATTTGTATTTCAAGAGCGGGGATAAAGACAAAGCGGTTGAGTATTATAAAATAGCGGCAGCAAAAGGTAAAAACAACCCAACTCAGCAAGCTATTACCTACCTTACAATAGCAGATATTTTTTACGAAAGCACCAATTATGTCCAGGCACAATCGTATTACGACAGTGCAGTTGGTGTTATCGACAATGGATATCCCAATTATGCCTTGATTTTTGCAAAGTCAACCAACCTCACAAATCTTGTTGAATATATAAAAACTGTTGAACTGCAGGATAGTGTGCAGGGATTAGCAAAAATGCCAACCAAGGATGTGTATGCCTTGATCGACAATATTATTCAGACCGAAAGAAAAGCTGAAGAAGAGGCGAGAATTAAAGAACAGGAACAACGACAACAGGAAGCTTTTTTCTCGCAACAACAATTTGAACTTACATCAAATAAAGACGATAGCTGGTATTTTTATAATGCTACTTCGTTAAACCTGGGCAGACAGGAATTCCGCAGAAAATGGGGAAACAGGAAACTGGAAGATAACTGGAGGAGGAGGAACAAGAATTCGATGAGTATTGAGGATGTATCACTTGCAGATGAATCAGGCGACAGCCTTCAGGGAGACTCAAAAACAGCGAAAACATCAAACAAATATTCCCGCGATTTTTATCTTGCCAATATACCGTTTACAGATAGTGCACTGGCAGCTTCTCATGAGAAAATAAAACTGGCACTTTTCGAGATGGGAAATATCTATGCTAACGATCTTAAAGACTACGATAAAGCAGTTGATGCTTACCAGGAATTGTTGAAGCGTTATCCGGGTAGCGAAAACGAGCTTCAGGCTTGCTATAAGTTGTATTCTATTGGTAATGAAAAACAGGATATTAACCTGGTTTCTAAATACAAGCAAAAAATTCTGAATGATTATCCCAATAGCAATTACGCAAAGGTTCTGGGCGATCCTGAATATTTTAAAAAGGTTGAGCAGGAAGAAAAAAAATACAAGCAAACCTATGAAAATGCTTACAGATACTTCGATCAGGGTAATCTGTTACAAGCGGCCTCAGTTTCAAGGAAAGCTTTAGTCGATTATCCCGAAGGCGAGCTGCGGGCAAACTTTGAATACCTGGTGACAGTTGCTGAAGGTATTTCGAAAGATACAACTCAATTCATCGATGATTTACAAAAACTTATTGCTAAATACCCGCAATCCGATATTATTCAAAATGTGAATACGCTTGTTTCATATCTGCAAAATGCAAGTCCTGAAGCAGCTCGTGAACAAAAAGCAATGGAAGCCAAAGAATTGTTCTCTGACAATAAAGAGGAAGAACATTATGTAGTAATAGCAATTCAGCGAAATGTTAGTTCCAACCAGTTAATGTTTAATATCATCAATTTTAATATTGATAATTACAGTGAGCAGGATCTAAAGGTAATTAAGGCCGATGTAGGAAATCATTCCTTGCTGGCAGTTAATCCCTTTGCCGACGCAAAACAGGCAATGGTTTACTACAATAATATCAGTACTTATACTGAATTGTGGCGTGATGTGAACACACAGGATGCTGAAATATTTGTGATTTCAACATCAAATTTTGAAATTCTTAAAAAGTCAAAAAGCATCGAAAATTACCTGATTTATTCTGAAGAACACTATTAAAATTTTTACAGTATTAACCAAGTATTATTCTTTGGCATCAGCGCTGAACTGTTTTTCATAATGTGTAATTTAGCCTATCTTTAAGCCTGCTGATTTAATAATTGGATTCACCGAGCAGAAAAATTATTTAGAATGAAGAAAGTATCGATTCTCTGGACCGATGACGAAATAGATTTACTAAAACCGCATATTATTTTTCTTGATGCGAAGGGATACAAGGTTTCAACAGCGAGTAATGGTGACGATGCTATTAAACTTGTAAAAGAAAACGCTTTCGACCTGGTATTTCTTGACGAAAACATGCCCGGTAAAAGTGGACTGGAAACCCTCTCAGTAATTAAAACTTTAAAACCTTCTTTGCCGGTTGTTATGATAACAAAAAGTGAGGAAGAAGATATTATGGACGCTGCAATCGGTTCAAAAATAGCCGATTACCTAATTAAACCTGTGAACCCAAACCAGATTCTTCTCACCATTAAAAAGAATATCGATAACAAGAAGTTAATTACTCGGGAAACAACATCAGCCTACCAATCTGAATTTTCAAAAATCAGTGTTGATATAAACAGGGCTACTGGTTTTCATGAATGGGTTGCGGTTTATCATAAACTACTTCATTGGGAACTTGAGCTCGAACACTCGGAAGACCAAAGCATGGGTGAGGTGCTGCGCATGCAGAAAACCGAGGCGAATACCGAGTTCGGAAAGTTTATCAGGAACAATTATTTCAATTGGTTTGAGAATGAAAATTCTGACAGACCACTTATGTCTCCGGGAGTTTTAAAAAAATCAGTAATTCCGGAATTAGAGAAGGGAAATAAAACAGTTTTCATATTGGTTGATAATCTGCGGTACGACCAGTGGAAAGTTATTCAGCCAGAGATTAGCGATTTTTACTCGGTCCATTCTGAAGAGGCGTTTTGCAGCATTTTACCAACAGCAACACAATATGCCAGGAATTCTATTTTCTCGGGTATGATGCCTTCGGATATTGCTGAAAGATATCCCGATTTATGGTTAAATGATGATGACGAAGGAGGCAAAAACCAATACGAGGAAGAATTGTTATCAAGCTATCTGAAGCGGTTAGGAGTAAATGTAAAGCACAGTTACGCAAAAATATCTTCGAATAAGGCAGGAATTAAGCTGGTTGATAATATAAAAGATGTTTTGCAAAACGATTTCGTAACCATTATCTATAATTTTGTTGATATGCTGTCGCACGCCAATACCGATATGGAGATGATTCGGGAACTGGCATCTACCGATTCTGCATACAGGTCTTTAACTTTAAGCTGGTTTAAACATTCGCATTTATATGAACTTCTGAGGACTTTATCGCACCAGAATATTACAGTTGTGCTCACAACCGATCATGGAACAATAAGAGTAAACAAGCCGATCAAGGTTGTAGGTGACCGCAGTACTTCAAAAAACTTAAGGTATAAAACAGGTAAAAATCTTTCTTACAACCCGAAGGAGGTTTTTGAAGTTCGAAATCCTTCAAAAGTTTACCTGCCAAAAACAAATATTAGTTCGAAGTATATCTTTGCCTATGGCGATTCTTTCCTGGCTTATCCCAACAATTATAACTATTTCGTAAACTATTACACCAATACCTATCAGCACGGAGGAATTTCTCTCGAAGAAATGGTTTTGCCTCTTGTAACACTTAAACCAAAACAAGTCTGATCGGCTAAAACAAACCAAATTCTGAATATCTTTGCAAAAAACGGGAACTAAAATGTCGGAGTTCGAACTTATACTGGATTTAGAAAAAATCGATCAGGTTGCAAAAAAATTCATTCATCTTACCAGTGGTAAAAAGAAATTTGCATTTTATGGTCAGATGGGAGCCGGGAAAACGACTTTTATCACTGCCTTATGTCATGAATTAAAAGCTACAGATCTGGTAAGCAGTCCGACCTTCTCCATTGTAAATGAATACCAGACAGAAAACCAGGATTCAATATATCATTTCGATTTTTACCGTATAAACGATACCTCGGAATTATACGATATAGGTTTCGAAGAATATTGTTATTCCGATTGCTGGTGTTTTATTGAATGGCCTGAAAGAGGCGAAGCTGTTATTCCACAAGATTTTATCAATGTTAGAATACACATTGCAGACGATAATAAACGGAGGTTGGTTTTTCAGATACACTAACTTTTTTCGTTTTTCATGAGCTTAAATAGGCAATTTTTGTTTATTTTGGTTACTCGCTGATTAAAAAAAACAGAATGGTTGATCAAAAGCGCGAATCGATTGCTAATCCCCTTAGGTACACAGGTATGCTTCCGCAGGAAGAGATGCTTGAAATTGGTAAAAAGCACAAGAAACTTTTAATTGGTCTGCCCAAAGAAGATCAGCAATACGAAAAAAGAATTGGATTAACCCCCGAGGCAGTTGAGGTTCTGGTAAATAACGGACACGATGTGATAATTGAGAAAGATGCCGGGGTGGGTGCCAGATATGTAAGCACCGATTATAGCGAGCATGGTGGCTTTATTGTTGATTCTAATGAGAAAATCTGGAACTCTGATATAATTCTTAAAGTTTCTCCCTTAACCTGTAAAGAAATTGACAAGCTTAAAGGTAACCAGGTTATCTTGTCGCCATTAAACCTGAACCAGCGCGAACCGGAATATATTAAAAAGCTGATGGCAAAGAAAATAACTGCCATCGCATTCGAAAACATCAAAAACGAATATGATTCCAAGCCAATAGTTCAGTCTATGCATGCCATTGCCGGCAGCACATCTATTATTATTGCAGCCGAGATGCTTAGTAACATTTCCGGAGGTAAGGGAGTACTGCTTGGAGGTGTTACAGGTATCACACCAACCGAGGTTGTAATTTTAGGAGCCGGAACAGCTGCTGAATCAGCTACCCGGGCAGCATTAGGCATGGGTTCTTTTGTGAAAGTCTTTGACTCTTCGGTGCAAAAGCTGGAACAACTGCAGAACAGGTTAGGCGTAAGATTGCATACATCTATTTTTCATCCGCAGGTTTTTGCCCGCCATCTGTTATCAGCCGATGTTTTAATTGGAGCTTTAGATTTACATGATACCGGTGCCAGGTTTTTTGTTACCGAAGAAATGGTACAAAAAATGAAAAAGGGAGCTGTAATTATTGATTTGGCGATTGACCAGGGGGGCTGCATCGAGACCTCAGAATGTCACACCCTGAATGATCCGGTTTATACCCGGCATGGAGTTTTGCATTATAGTGTGGCTAATATTCCTTCGCGTGTATCACGCACTGCATCAATTGCCTTAAGTAATATTCTTTCGCCAATATTGCTTGATTTAGGAAGTTCCGGTGGTATAAAGCCCTATCTGAAGGCGAATAACAGTGTCCGAAAAGGTGTGTATCTGTACAACGGTATACTTACCAATGAGCGAATAAGCGACATGTACCAGATACCTTTCAAGGATATTGATTTATTAATGGCTGCTTTTTAGAATTTTCTTACTCTTCGCGGGGTGTTACTCTTTTTGTAAAGATTTTTGTGATATTATTTTTTTGTAGTAACTTATTTTAAATTATTAGTACTATAGGTAGAAAATAAATTATAGAGCTAAACAATCCATGCGGAAAATTTGGATCTGGATTTCTTTTCTGGGAATTACAGACAACGATAATTCAGCTGACAGAAGAGAAGTAATTCTTGCTAACAGAGTAAATTTTATATTATTAGTACTTTCTGTTGTATTGTTTTTTATTGCTGAAAGTAATAAAAGAGAGAGTAGTAGTTATGAAATTATTGATAACTACCGTTTGCTGGTTCAGGCATTTGTATGCCTGCTTTCCATGTACTTTTCTTATATGTCGTGGCATAAAACAACACGATTTCTTTTAATAACGGTACCTTTGCTCGTTCTGGTTTTTTTACCAGCCGTGCTTTTTAATGTTGTAAACGAAGATAACTATCTTTATTTTCCAAATGTTTTAATAGCCCTTTCCATTTTTGGCCAATTACTCTTCAATTTACCAAAGGAAAGAATCAAATATTTGATTTTTGTTCTTTTCTATTTAATCCTGATTGTTTTTCTGGAAACAATATTATGGCATTGCACAGAACGACAGTACGATATTACACGAATCATAAAGCAATATTTCACATTTATCAAAACAACCCAGGTATCTATTTATGTCTTTCTTACATCCTCAGTTTATTACCTGAAAACACTTAATTCTTCTTTTGAGGTAGAATTAGCGAAGAAAAATATAACCCTGGATCAACAAAAAGAAGAAATTCAGGCTGCTTTTGAAAATCTTAAAAACACACAAAATCAATTGGTTCAAACTGCAAAAATGGCTTCTTTGGGAGTTTTTACTTCGGGGGTTGCACATGAAATTAATAATCCGCTCAATTTTATTCAGGGGGGGTCTGAAATTCTCAGTAAATCATGTAAAGAATTGCTTAAAACTATTGAGCTTGACGAAGATCAAAAAAAGGTCTATAGCCAGATAGAACTGTCGCAGGATATGATTTTTGAGGGTACCAGCAGGGCATCGGAGATTGTAAAAAGAATTATGGAAGCTTCATCAAGAGGAGTTTCTGTGCCCGAATATGCCGATGTTAACAGGTTGCTGGATAACGCGCTGTTAATTCTTAAATCGAAAGTTCCGGAAGGGGTAAAAATCAGTACAGATTTTAAGTTACAACAAGAAGCTTTTGTAAATAAAACAAGACTGCAACAAGCCTTTATCAGTATTTTGGACAATGCTTTTTATGCTGCAGGCAAATATGAACTCCGGAATAAATATGTTAAAATATCATCTGAACTTAAGAAAGCTCAGGATGATGAAATAGTTATTGTCAGCATATTTAACTCCGGGAATCCAATTCCTGAGGAAAATCTCAGCCGGGTTTTTGATCCGTTTTTTACAACTAAGGAGCCGGGAGAGGGTGCCGGACTGGGATTAGCCATGGCCTATGGAATTATTCATGAACATGAAGGATCAATTGAGGTATCAAATGAACCGAAAGGAGTAAAATTCACGATAAATCTACCAATTAAAAAGCAAATTTAATTCTCTTAATTATTATAGTCAGTATAAAGTCGCCTGGCAATTTATATCTTTGGTTATCGGATTTATAAATTGTTTATTGCTAATGTCAGATATTGGTCTTATAGCTCCCGTTGAACTTGAGGGAAAAATATATGTGATTCCTTCAAAGATTGAATCATCCGGGTCTGATTTTAAAAGTGACGATCAATATTGTAATATTCTGGCAGGAGCAAACGAATGGATTGAAATGGCCTGCGATTCAGCAACTGATTCAGTAAAGAGTAGGGGAGGCCCGTTTGGAGCAGTTCTTGTTCAGATTGATGACAAAACAGGCGAGGTTTTACGCTATTGGAGTACCGGTAACAAGGTTACCCTACTGAAAGACCCTACTGCTCATGCCGAAATTCTTGCAATACGCAGCGCATGCAAATCATTGGGGACTTTTAAGCTTTCTGACATTAATAAACGCGAATCTAAACTTCCACAGAAAGGCAATACATCGCACTGTGAAATATACAGTAGTTGTGAACCCTGTCCCATGTGCTATTCAGCCATATATTGGGCCAGAATTGCAGTTTTATACTTTGCGGCAACCCGTTTTGATGCATCAAGTCCAGGCATTGATTTTTCTGACAAGGCAATTTATGAAGATCTTACAAAACCTTATCGTGATAGAAAGCTGATTGTAAAAAAATGTAATTCTCAGAATTATAATGAGGCATTTATACTTTGGCAGAAAACAGGGCACATAGAATATTGATTTTTCCGGTATAAAAAAAGCCCTTGCGGGCAAATAAAGCGTCAAAACGCTGTTTCCTATATAATCCTGCCTTCAGGCAGTCGATTGAATTAATACTCAACACAAATTTAGGAGTAAACCAAAAAAGAGCTGTTAAATCAATTTTAAATTTTGTTTAAGAAATCGATAATGAGTTTTGTAGCTCCCTTCATTTTATTAACATACTCAAATGCAGCTTTACCTGATTTTTCAAGATTGGGAGTATCAGAAATATATTTCTTAATCAGTGAGTTTAATTCTTCCGGATTTGAATAGCTGAAACCGCCTCCATTTGAAATCAAATCCCTGGCTTCCTGAAATTTTTGGTAGTTTGGCCCGAATATAACCGGTATGCCATAAACTGCAGCTTCGATTGTATTATGAATACCAGCACCAAATCCACCTCCAATATATGCCATTTGTCCGTATTTATATACCGAAGATAGCATTCCAATATTATCAATAATCAACACTTTAGCCTCTAAAACTTCCTTTAGATTTTCCGATTTGCTGAATAAAACACAGGGAACTTTAAGTTTTGAGACTATATTATTAATATGAGCATTGTTTATCTCATGTGGTGCAATAATAAGTTTCAATTTATCGCCAATCTCTAATAACTTAAACAAGTTATTTTCGTCGGGTTCCCAGGTACTGCCGCAAACCAGGGTAAAATTGTCTTTCGAAAATTGTTCGGCAGCTTCAATGTTTTTACTTTTTTCTGCAATTTGTACAACCCTGTCAAACCTCGAATCGCCCGATACGGTATAGTTTTTTATGCCGATACTTTCTAAAAGAGAGGCTGACTCATTATTTTGTATAAACAAGTGATCAAATTGATTTAACAATTTTCGGTACCAATTGCCATACGACTTAAAGAAAAGTTGTTTTTTTCTGAATATGCCGGATACAAGAAAAATCTTGCTTCCTGATTTTTTTGCCTGTTTAAGAAAGTGAAACCAATAATCGTATTTTATAAAAAAACACCATTTGGGCTTTACCAGTTTCATAAATCTTTGAGCATTACGCCTGGTATCGAGAGGTAAATAGCAGATGATATCGGCTCCTGTATAGTTTTTTCTGATCTCATAACCCGAGGGCGAAAAGAATGTAAGTACAACACCCATTTCGGGATATGTTTTTTTAATTTCTTCAATAATTGGTCTTCCCTGCTCAAATTCACCCAAGGACGAAGCATGGAACCAACAATATTTTTTTTCTGTTTCGAGTTCAGATTTAAGCTGCTTAAATACATTTTTTCTACCCTTTACCCAAAGTCTGGCTTTTGGCTTAAACAGCGAAGTAATTAATGCCAGCAGATAATAGGTGCGGATTCCAAGGTTATAAAGGAAGATCATTTTACAGCTATAGTATTAAGTTTATTTAAGACTGCCGATTTATATAAAAAGCTTTGCAAGATACCACGCATTCCAAAAAATACCAATTGAGCCATTAACAAAGCATGGTTACCAATACTGTTTTTTAATAAATAGTAAACCATGAAAAAAACAATTGCGGCAATAATTGTAGCATTTCTTTGTTCGGCTGTGGCTGTTGTACCCAAAAATACGCCATCCCAGATAAAAGTGATAATACTTATAAGCGGAATGGAAATGATCCAGACAATATATTTAGCCGAAGCATTTATTATTTCCACATCGGTTGTAAATATTTTAATAATTGGTTCCCAAGCAACCAGGTAGGTAATTGTAAAAGCAATAGCTATACCGTATCCCCAATAAAAAAGATATCGAATCACTTTCTTAAGCATTTGTTTCTGACCGGCACCAAAATATTTCCCTGTCAGCGCTTCGGCTGCATTAGCAAATCCATCAACAAAGAAAGAAAAAGCGTATACAAGTTGCAGGAAAATAACATTTACCCCCAAAATAATTTTACCTTGTTCGGCCGACACAAAATTGTACCAGGTTAAAACAGTGATTACTGCCAGGGTGCGAATAAAAATATCGAGATTTACTCCGAAGAATCTCTTATAAGTACTCAGGTTGGTTATATTTTTAAAGGATAACAATGAAAGGTATTTTTTGTATCGGAAAAGAATAACAGATAGAGCAAGTGCAAGTCCGCTATACTGGCCAATAAGAGTTCCCCAGGCAACAGCTTCAGATTTTAAACCAGTATATTTTACAAGGGCAAAACTTGAAACAATATTTACCACATTTACCAGAATAGCGATAAACATTGGCGTTTTAGCATCCTGAACACCAATAAACCAGCCTGTTAAAGCTGTTAGTCCAATAGTTGCCGGGGCAGCCCAAATACGTATTGAGTAATAATCAATGGCATATTGTTCAACATCTGGGTCGCCCTTGGTTATTTTAAAAGCGAGTTGACAGATCTGCTCTCTAAAGACGATTAACAGAATAGCTCCGGTTATGGCAATCAGCATTGAACGACCCAGCAAGGTTGAGACTTCAATCTCATTTTTCTTTCCATATTCCTGGGCAGTTAAACCTACAGCCGACATCCTGATAAAAGCAAAATTCCAGTACAGAAAATTGAATATGGCTCCACCAAGTCCGATTGCTCCTAAATGTGCTGCAGACCCATAATGCCCCATCAGAGCTGTATCAACAGAACTTACAAGGGGAACTGTGATGTTACTAATTATAAATGGAATTGCTAATCGGAGAATTTGTTTGTTCACGAGCCTTTTTTAGTGCTGCAAAAGTATGATTTCGAACTTGTCTGACAAAAATTATTCAACTGAAATCGGCCAGAAATCAGGATTAAACCGGGACTCAATAATTTCTTGCAAATCAGTATTTAGAGATGGAAAGAAGTCGAAATGAGTCAATGCTTCCAGCGAATCGATGGTTAGACTGAAACTGCTAAGGGTTCCGCTGTCATTCATATTAATAAGAAATCCAATGGCATCTCCCTGGCATCCTTTTAATATAGCTTTAAAATAAATTTCAGCATTTGAGATTGAAGTGTCGGATGTCTGGGGCACCTTACCACTAACTACATAAACACTATCGAATTCCAAAGCCCAAAGTTTTACCTGGTTTTCAAGTTTTGGCCATACCAGGTTGGCATACTGTTTAATTCCGGGGAAAAATTGCAAATCTGAAGGCAGGGGCTGATGCGTTTCTATTTCTTCTGCTGAAATTCTTAATGCTGTCCATTGAGCAGTGTAAGTTTCTTTGTTTAAACAGTAACTAAAATTATTTTTTTGCATGATTGTGCATTCCACACTTTCTGTTAAGGGTATCTCAACCTGCGCATAAGCAGAGGATAAACCAGCCAATAAAACAATGAATAAAAATGTTCTCATAAGTCATACAAGTATACAAACATTTTAAAAAACCGAATGTAATATTTTATCATAGTTTGACCCTGTAACTTTAATTATAACAGGAAATCATGACACTGAAAAGCATAAATCTATTTAAACTGAAGTTATTAGGAGAATATGAAGAAGTTTTTGATCCGGTTGCCTCGCTCATATCGTTTAAGGGCGACTTTGAAGCAGTTAGGCTTAGCAATATTTCTCGTTTTAGCCTGGGAGCAACAATTTTCACTTCAGTTACAGGCATGGCTAAAAAACTTATTCTTCTGATTAATGATGGAGCAGTGTTTGTGAACTCTCTGGTAAAATCGGATCCGCGATTGCCTTTTGGTGGCACAAAAAATTCGGGTTATGTTCGGGAACTGTCCCGACACGGAATTATAGACTTTGTAAACATTAAGACGGTTTATATTACCTAAATTGAATTATCTAAGTTAAGCTAAAACAATCGATTTTATTTTTAATAAAAGGTGTATTTGAAAAAGATCACTTTAACAGTTAAATAATTATATTAGAGCTTTTTCAATAAATGAAACCCTAATTTTATAAATTTCATAATTGTGTATGAAATCTACTTTTTCTTATTAATTCCTGTTCTAAGTTGCAATCAAATTCCTGAAGATTTTAAAGATACAATTGAGTTACCAACAAGCCTAAAAAAACGACACAGCGGACAATTTGCTACTTAATGACAGAAAAAGAAAAGCGATAAAATGAACAGCCAACGCAAAACAGCACATTTGCAAGCCCCGACACACAAGCCGATGCTTCAGCTTGCAAAAGAGCTGTTTTCTTGCCGACGCACAAGCGGAAATTGATACATTTGCGTTTATTGACTAATTGAATTAAAGGACAAATTAAAATATGAGTTTAAATACACAGAATCTACAACCAATTATAAACTTCATCTGGACAGTTGCAGACG
>JAFGVA010000051.1 GCA_016938235.1 Bacteroidales bacterium
ATTTACTATCATTTCGTTAGAAACCGCTGCATATTTGATGATGGCGTATTCTCTGGCACCAATGCAACACATTTGATTAACAGTATTGTTGGAGAACAAATCGTATATGAAACCCTGAGTTTTTCAAACGCGGTACATAGCTTAAGTATAACCGACGGCTCGGGACAAACCATAACTGTTGACCACGACGATGCAAATAAACTTATGGAGTTTGGTGTAATCCATAAAATTAATACTGTACTTCAGAAATAAAAGTATTGTATAAATCAATAAGAATATAACAAAACAATAATAACTTACCCATCTGACTATGAGAAATTTAACCCTGAAAATATGCCTTAGCGTTTTGCTTATTATGCTTTCTATGGCGGGTTTTTCCCAGACCTTTTATATCAGTGGACAAATAATGGACGGAACCTATGACGAGCCTTTAATTGGCGCCAATGTTGTAGAAGTTGATGAAAACGGAAGGTTTAGCAACGGTACCATTACCGACGTAAACGGTAATTACATTATGAAGGTTAATTCCGGAAATACCACTATCCAAATATCGATGCTGGGTTATGACAAACAAATTATTAAAGTTAATAACCGGAAAAAAATTGATGTAACCCTTTTTGAGTCATCAACTGCCATTGATGCCGTTACTGTTGTTGGCGAAAAAATGGGTAACGATGGTATTATATCAATCCGCGACAGAGCTGTGGCAGTTGACCGTCTGGAACTTGAAGAACTTAAATCGAGTATGACCACCACTGTTGAGGAAATGCTACAGGGACGTATGGGAAATGTTGATATTTCTGCGGTTTCCGGTGACCCGGGAGCTGGCTTGAACATACGTATTCGAGGAACAGCAACACTAAACGCCCGTAATAGTCCGCTTATTGTAATTAACGGAATACCGTACGATACGCAGGTAGATGAAAGTTTTGATTTCGGTAGCGCCGATGTTGAAAAATTTGGTAACCTGATTGATGTTGCACCTGAAGATATTGAATCGATAGAGGTTTTAAAAGATGCCGGAGCAACTGCTATTTGGGGTTCTAAAGCGTCAAACGGAGTTCTAATGATAAAAACAAAAAGAGGAACTCGTTCAAAACCAATTTTTGATTACACCTATAAAGTAACTCAGGCAAACGAACCAGACCCCATTCCGATGCTTGACGGTGGAGGATATTCAAAACTTATTGCCGAATCGCATTATAATCTGGATGAGCGAAATAACTTTTTAGGTGGTAATCTGGAAGGAAGTCATGCACGAGAGATTGCTTATGACAAGAGTTGGAAGGAAGAATATTGGAACTATGCCCAAAATACCAACTGGATTGAGGAAATTACCAGGACTGCCTATACCCATCAACATCACTTTTCGGTTCGTGGAGGTGGAGAAAAATCCGGATATAAAGTATCTGTTGGATTCCAGGATGAGCAAGGTACTACCATTGGCACGAGGCTGGCTAAAACAAATGTGGGTACGTCATTCGATTATCAAATATCATCTAAATTAAAGTTTAACTCCGATATTCTTTATACTCACTATAATCAGGATGCAAACTATGATTTTGAAGATGGTTACTATAACGGTAACAGAAGCCTGCGTTCCATGGCTTACCGAAAAATGCCCAACCTTTCGGTTTATGTGAGAGATACAAATAATGTTCCGTACGATGATTTTTTTACCCCCGCAACAACACTGCAGGGTACTGCAAGTGATATAGTAAATCCGGTTGCTTTTGCAAAACTTAGTACACATAAACGCTATCAGGACAATTTAAGAGCCGGGTTTAACCTGATGTACAATATATCAGAAAAACTAAGCATGAACTCAACAATTACCCTTGATGTGTTTGATAAAAAAATGGAGAAATTTCTCCCCTATAAAGCTATTGGATTTAACTTTTCTGATAATGTAACCCGCAAGGCAACAAATGAATTTACCAATAAGTCGTCGATTTATAATATGACGAAAATTATTTACACCCCGGTTTCAACCCAAACGCATGATTTATTAATACTGGGTCAGTTCGATGCCGAACTCACTACAACAAGAGCCTACCATTTAGAAACAAGTAGATCTTTCTCGGAATATGAAACATCTACTGTGGGAGATAAAACTATTACCAGTATGTATGCCTGGTTTTCTGAGTATCGATCCATTGGTGCCTTCGCTTCAGCACATTATAAATTTAAAGATAAATATATTTTCTCCCTAAGTTCTAAACTTGAAGGAAACTCTAAATACAGTCGTGAAGCACGATGGGGTATTTTCCCGGCCGCTACTTTTGCCTGGCGTATTTCAGAAGAACCCGGTATAAGAAATATTAATTTTATTAATGATTTTAAATTACGCAGCAGCTGGGGAATATCCGGAAATGCACCTGGTGATAGTTACTTGTATTTCAATACTTACAGGGCAGGAAATGATCTTGCATACCTAAACACAGCAGGAGTTGTGCCAAAAAATATGGAATTAACCGGTTTACAATGGGAAAATATTGAGCAGACAAACCTTGGGTTTTCATTTTATGGCCATAAAAACAGGCTGAATATTGAATTTGACGTTTATGAAAAAACAACCCATAATTTATTCTTATGGAATACAGGAATTCCAACAAGTACAGGTTTTGGTTCATTTAATACAAACGATGGCGAGTTACAAAATAAGGGAATTGAAGTTTCAATTGACTATAAGTTAATTGATATGAATGACCTTAAAATTAGTTTCAACTTTAATGCTTCGCACAATGAAAATCTTGTGTTGCAGCTACCAGAAAATTTTAGTCTGGAATCGGGCAACATGGAGGATAATGGTAACTATAAAACAGCTGTTGTTCCCGGCGAACCTATCGGAGGATTCTTTGGTTACGAATATAAAGGAGTATACTCAAAAACCGAAGATACCTATGTTAGAGATGTTAATGACAACCTGATATATGAACCGGGACAGGAGTTACCCATGCATATGATTCATGGCGGATCTTCAGCCTACATTTATAAAGCAGGCGATGCACATTACGCCGATAGAAATTATGATGGAAAGATAGATGAACTCGATATTGTTTACCTGGGCGATACCAACCCCGAACTGATGGGAGGATTTGGCCCCCGGGTACAATACAAGGGGTTGACAGTTAACCTGTTTATTTATTACAGAATCGGACAGGAAATAATCAACCAAACCCGTATGGATACCGAAAAAATGTATAACTCCGATAATCAGAGTAAAGCAACCAATTGGAGATGGAGAAAGGAAGGAGACGAAACAGATGTTCCGAGAGCTTTATATAACGAAGGTTATAATTGGTTGGGCTCAAGTCGTTTTGTTGAAGATGGTTCATATATTCGTTTTAAATCAGCTTCAATAACCTATAATTTTCCAAAGAAAATGATTACCAATTTAAATTTAAGTGATCTGAAGTTGTTTTTCACCGGATACAATATTTATACCTGGACAAATTATTCAGGACAGGATCCGGAAGTATCAATTCCAAGCAGACCCGACCAATTACCTAAAGATTTTAGCCGCACTCCTCCAAGTATTAGATATACATTGGGTGTAGGATTAACATTCTAATAACTGAAACAAATAAAACAATACACGATGAAAATATCTGCTTCTCGTAATAAAATAAAAATCTTTCTTGCTCTTGGCGCCTGCTTGCTTTGGAATACAGGATGCAACGACTGGATTGATATTGAACCGGAAAATGAGTTAATAAAACAAGAATTCTGGAAAACCAGCGATGATATAAACAGTGTAATAGCCGCTACTTACGATGCGCTTAGAGGCACCATGGAGAAATCACTTCTTATGGGTGAAGTCCGGGCAGATTTTATTTCAATAAGCGGTGGAATTTTTGGTGATTACGAGCGTATTGCAGCCAGCGATATTTCAACCACCAATGGTGTTGCAAATTGGAGTTCATACTACAATGTTATTAATCTTGCCAATACTGTAATGCATTATGCTCCAATTGTTCAAAAAGAAGACAAAACCCTTACAGATGAGGTGATTGATGACATAAAATCAGAAATGCTTTTCCTGCGTGCACTGAATTATTTTTATTTAGTCAGATTGTGGAAAGATGTTCCGCTGGTTTTATCCCCAACTGTTTCAGATACTGTTGAATTTTACCTCCCCAAAAGCGAAGAAAGAGTGGTTTTAAATCAAATTGTATCCGATTTAAAAGTTGCCAGTGCGCTTGCTTTTACAGATAAATTTGCCAATGACATTTCCCTCTTAAAAGGCCGTGCAAACAAATATGCCATTCAGGCTTTAATGGCTGATGTATTGCTTTGGAGTGAAAGGTATAATGAGTGTATCACATATTGCGATTCAATAATGAACAGCGGTGCTTTAGGTCTGGAACCAAGCAACGATTGGTTTAAAATATATTACCCTGGAAATTCAAGACTTGAAAGCATTTTTGAACTTCAATACGATGACGATTTTGATGGACAGGAAAATCCGATATATGTTTCACTCCTGAATAGTTTAAGCGTTAATTTAAGTTATATCGATTATGACAGGCAAAATGATATCCGTATGTCGGGTTCAAAAGGGCCACTTTGGAAATATGTTGGTACTGATGAAACAGGCCTGAATCAGAAAAAGCGAACGGATAATGAAAGAGATGCAAACTTCATTTATTACCGATATGCCGATATTCTTTTTATTAAAGCCGAAGCACTTGCTGAAACAGGAAATTTTGAAGAAGCCAATTACCTGGTCAGACTAATAGCTGAGCGTGCCGGTGTATCGTATACACCTACTTTTTCTTTGGTCAATTTCAGAAATACCCTGCTCGCTGAGAGAGGAAGGGAATTTGCAGCGGAAGGCAAACGCTGGTACGATGTTTTAAGGTTTGCCAAGAAAAACCATTTCGAAAATAAACAGCTCATTATGGATATGCTGTTATCCAAAGCAACCGATGCTCAAAAATTAGCTGTTATGAGATCAAAAGTAGTGGATACTATGAGTTACTACCTGCCAATACATTATAACGAAATACAGGTAAACAAAAAACTGGTGCAAAACCCATTTTACGATAGGTAATCCATATTACAGACTAAAAGTTGAAGGACTATGAAAACAAAAATGAATAAAACTGGCATAATGGGTATCACACTGAAGATGACTCTTTTGCTAAATATCTTCTTATTGGGTTTGAGTTGCGAAGATAAGCCCGTATATTGGGAGCCAAAAAATCAAGATCTGGTTATTACTGATTACGTATTAGCCCACGACGATGATTTCTCTGAGTTTAGTAAGGTATTAAACTATACCGGAATTGATAATTTATTAAGGGTTCGCGGTCCGTTTACTTTATTATTACCCACCGATGAAGGCATGAAGGAGTATTATGCCGATTTGAACGTTACAGATTATACCCAGATTGAAATGGATGTACTTACAACCATGGTGAAAAATCACATTTTTACTCATGAAATTACTACAGCTTCAATTGGCCTTGGTACCTTACCTTATGCAAATGCAAATGGAGACAATGTTGCTTCCGATTTGCCAGACATTGAAATTGTTCTCAATAAAACTGCTACTATAATACACAGAGATATTGATGTCTCAAACGGATATATACAGGAAATCGATAAAGTTTTGAAGCCTGTTACAAAAAATGTTATCGAGGTACTGGATTCATACGAAGGTTATTCAATTTTTATTGAAGGACTTGCCAGAACCGGACTCGAAGACACATTAAAAATAATTGAATTCCCGTTTGGTAATGCCACTGCCAGGGCATGGTTTACCATTTTAGCCGTTCCGGATACACTTTTTAACCGGTTTGGAATTTATACGATTGATGACCTTATTAACAAGTATAGTGACTCGGGAGATCTAACAGACAGAGAAAATGGTTTTTATAAATACATGCTTTACCACTGCCTGTCCGAGGCAAATTATTTTTCTGACTTTGCTCCGCGCGATGTTTACTATCTTATATCGTATGACAATTATTTGAATATCCGGGTTGAGAAAGATTTTAAAATCAATAAGACCGATTCGTCCTATACAGGATTCTATTTCGATTTATCCAATATCCCAGCGAAAAATGGAGCTATTCATACTATAAATTCGTTGCTGCCTTATATCGAGTCGGATCCCGAACCAGTCTTGTTTCAGACTACTGATTTTTTTGATATTAAGCAGGGCCCATATTACCATAACTTTTACGAAAGTTTTTACGATGGCCAAAACACTTTCAAAGAATTGAAATGGGATGGTGAGTACCTTATGTATTATATTAAGCCCGGCCA
>JAFGVA010000052.1 GCA_016938235.1 Bacteroidales bacterium
ATATGGCGGTCCCGATAATTATCGGGATGGTAGACGCGCTGGTCTCAAACACCAGTGCCTTCGGGCGTGCCGGTTCTCCCGATAGCTATCGGGACCGGCTCTGGGTACTAAAAAGCCTCTGAAATTCAAAACTTCAGAGGTTTTTTTTATTTCATATATACCCCTATGTAAAGTAGTGGGGTGTAAGTGGTAATTCCTGCATAATTGATAATTTCTGCAATAAAAATGAAAGCAGAAATTTATTACTTAATCAAACACATGCAGTACAATAGGTACAGCGAGCAGACAATTAGACTTTATGTTCATCAAATTCAACAATTCATGGATTCATTTAATACAAATCCCAGATTGATTGGAGATGCTGATATTCAGGCATATCTGGAATCAAAAACGATAGCTGATAAATGCTCTCGTTCGGCTCAAAACCAGATGATTAGTGCCTTGAAGATGTTTTATGATAAAATAGTTAAGAAACCTATTGATGATAGTGTTTTTGTTCGGCCAAAAAAGACAAACTATTTGCCGACAGTTCTCTCAAAAGAAGAAGTAAAATCCATAATTGATTCGATTAATAATCTAAAGCATAAAGCAATTATAAGCACTATTTACAGTTGTGGTTTGAGGATTAGTGAGCTGATAAATCTTCACATCAGAGATATTGATTCTAAGAGGATGGTGATTTTTATTCGAGACTCAAAAGGTAATAAAGATAGAATAGTACCATTATCAAAGAAACTATTAGAATTATTAAGAAAATATTGGATCCAGCATAAACCTGTGACATTTCTATTTGAAGGAGCTGACTCTGTCAGATATAGTAGAGAAAGTGTATCAAACATTCTTAAAAGGGCTGTGAAATTCAATAAAATAGAAAAACATGTAACTATTCATTCATTAAGACATAGTTATGCAACGCATTTAATGGATGCAGGTGTAAATCTAAGATTGATTCAATCTATACTTGGACATAAGAATATTAAAACGACAACTATATATACACATGTTTCAAATCAAAATATTCAGGATGTGTTTTCACCTCTAGATGACTTGTAATTGGTTTGAACAACCACCTACACCCAACACGCATTAAAAAGCATTGGGGTGTAGGTGATATTGCGGGCTGCAAAGCCCGTATCATATCCCTTGCACCGGGATACGTCCGCAATGCGCAATCCCCAACGACTTTTTACTGCAACCGATAAGATATCTAATAATAAATCTTTGCAATCGCCGTTCAATAATAAACCAACCCGTGTAATCTGCTATGAAAAGAAACCAAACATGCTGTCTATTTCTTTTAATAATTTCGGTATATAGTAATTACAAATTATACAGCCAGGAACAGACAGTAAAAAATACAGCTTACTCAACAGTAACTGACTCTGTAATTCAGCAAAACAACGAACTGGCATTTCAATTTTTTCAAGAATCCGAAGAGTTTAAAAAGAATTTTAATATTACTCAGGCAACAAAATCAATAAAAAAAGCCATACAGCTTGATTCACTGAATCTTACATACCTGTACCAGTTTGCTGATATCTGTAAGCTTTCTGATAACACGAAAGGAGAAATTCAGACATACCAGAAAATTATTGAAATCGACTCCACCTTGATTAATGCAAAATTTAGACTGTCAAATGCTTACTTCAAATCGAAAGATTACATTAAGGCATTTCTTGGCTACCAGGAAATATTCAGCAAAGATTCAACAAATTGGCTGGCGCTCAGGAAACTGGCATTATGTGCAGAAAACATAGAGGTTCCCAACAGTTTTGTTCTCCCATATTACTGGCAGGTTTTAGCATTAAATCCTGACGATAAGCTATCGAAGTACCGAATTAGTGCACTGCTTCTTGAAGATAACGAATATGAAAAAGCCGTAGATGAATTGAACTTATTTATAGCAACTGACTCAAACGATACCCAGTTCAGAAAAAATATTGGATTTGCTTACCTGAATATTCATAATTACGACTCTGCCATAGTGCATTTTACAAAATGTGTTGAAGAAAATGACACTTCTTTTTTTGTAGAAAAGTACCTTGGCCTTTCTTACCAGAGTAAGGGTGAAAATCAACAAGCCATACACTGGCTTGAATCGGCTCTGAATCAGAAAACTGATGACTACCAAACTTATTATTTTCTTGGTAAGGCAAATAGCGATTTATTAAGGTTTGAGCAAAGTACGAAGTATCTGAACATGGCGATGAATTTGTTGAGGCCTAATGAAAAAGTTATATCGAAAGTTTACTACGAGCTTGGCCGGTCATATGAAGGGTCAGATAATTACGAGATGGCAACTGAATCATATAACAAGGCCGTTCAATACGACAGGGAAAATGTTATGCTGTATTATACCCTTGGAACCTATTATTATTTAATGTCGGATATTGAATTGGCAGAAAAGTACCTGTCAATGTATATCGACAGCTCAAAAGCTTACAATAAGGTTAACTCTTACTATTTGCATGAATCAGAAAATATTGTAAGACGAATACAGGAAAATAAGTTCTGGGAAGGAGAAAATTAATATTCTTTAACAGCGTTAATAAAAAGTTTTTTATTTAACCTGCATCAGTGCTACATTTCATGTCGGTAGAATTAATGACTAGAAATGAGAATACATTTTATTGCAATAGGTGGAGCAGCCATGCACAACCTTGCACTGGCCCTTGCAGAGAACGGATACCAGGTTACCGGATCGGATGATGAAATTTTCGATCCTGCAAAAATGCGTCTGGAAAAAGCAGGTTTGTTACCTGAAACAATGGGCTGGAACCCTGAACAGATTACCCATGAAACAGACGCAATAATTCTGGGGATGCATGCCCGGAAAGATAACCCCGAACTGTTAAAAGCACAGTCGCTTGGAATAAAAATTTATTCATATCCGGAGTTTCTCTATAAACACACCAAGAATAAAACCCGCGTTGTTATTGCCGGAAGTCATGGTAAAACAACAGTAACTTCAATGATAATGCACGTATTAAAAACCACCGGTATCAATTATGATTATATGGTAGGTGCTCAAATTGAAGGATTTGACACCATGGTTTCATTGAGGCAAGATACTGAAATTGCTGTTTTTGAAGGTGACGAATACCTTTCGTCGCCTATTGACAGAAGACCAAAATTCCTGCATTATAAACCTCATATTGCTGTTATTAACGGCATTGCATGGGATCACATTAATGTATTTCCTGATTTTGAAATGTATGTCGATCAATTTAGAATCCTTGTTGAATCCGTTAAACCCGGCGGGGTTGTTTATTATAATAGTGATGATACTGTTTTGAGTGATCTCATGGCTTTGATTGAAAGAAAGGATATCTCTGTTGAAGAATTCAGCATGCATGCTTTTGAAAACAGAAATGAAGAAACAATTCTGAAAAAAGACGGAAAAGACACTGTACAGGTTAGCATTTTTGGCGAGCATAATATGCGTAACATTTCTGCAGCAAAAAAAATATGCCTCAAGCTGGGGGTAGGTGAAAATGAGTTTTACGATGCTATATCTTCTTTCTCGGGTTCTGCAAAAAGACTTCAGCTTTTACATGAAGACAAGAAGAATAAAGTGTTTCTTGATTTTGCACATGCCCCGTCGAAAGTACATGCTACCGTGCAAGCCGTGAGGAATAAATTTCCTGAAAGTGAGTTGCACTGCGTACTGGAGCTTCATACTTTCAGTAGTTTAAATAAACAATACCTGAAAGATTACAAAGACACTTTAGAATATGCCGATAATGCCATTGTTTATTTTAACCCTGAAGTAGTAAAACATAAAAACCTTCCTGAAATAACAATTGATGACATTAAGATTGCTTTTCAGAAAAAAGATTTGGTAATTACAAATTCAACCGATATATTCAGGACTTCATTAAAATCTTCCGATTCAACAAAAAAAACCAAGGTTTACCTTTTTATGAGTTCCGGTAATTTTAATGGATTAACCTATAACGATTTAATATCTTTTTGTTATTAATTCGATTTAAAAGACCAGGTTTTTTGTTAAATTTATTTTATCTAATAACAACATAAACAAGAATGGAAGTTAAAGGAACCGCTGTAATTGCTATCAGGGATTATGTAAAATCAGAATATAGTTCTGAGTTTCAAAAGTGGGTTGAGACCCTGCCAAAAGACTCTAAAGATATTTTAACCGGAGCCATTGACTCTACCAAATGGTACAATGTTCAGGCTGGTGCTATTGATCCAACAAAAAAAATTGGAGAATTTTTCTGCTCGGGAAATCTCAAGAAAGGGGCATGGGATGCAGGCAGGTTCAGTGCTCAAAAGGCTCTTACCGGGATATACAAAATTTTTGTGAAAGCGGCTTCACCCTCATATATTATTCAAAGAGCATCGAGGGTTTTCTCGACTTACTACAGGCCATGTGAAATAAATGTTGTGGCTTCGGGACAAAAAAATGTAAGCGTAGAAATGAGTAAGCTTACCGAAAGACATGAGGTAATTGAAAACCGTATTGGCGGATGGATGCAAAAAGCCCTCGAATTATCGGGTTGTGAAAATGTTAAAGTAGCTATTTCGGAGGTAAGAAAAGACAGTGCCGGAATAGTTGTTGAGTTTGCCATGAGTTGGGATTAATTTTTTTTGAAAAAAATTTGCAGCAATTAAAAATTCTACTACTTTTGCAATCCGATTTCAAGACGATATCAAAAATGGTTCGTTCGTCTAGGGGTTAGTCCCGATAGCTATCGGGAACCAGGTTTTTGATGAAAACCACTTAAGAACAGCCAATTGAATTAGATATCATAGTAAAATATGGTCCGTTCGTCTAGGGGTTAGGACGCCAGGTTTTCATCCTGGTAACAGGGGTTCGATTCCCCTACGGACTACAACTCCCACCTCAGTTGTTCTTTGGTGGGTTTTTTATTTTTCCCCCATCCTTGTATACTAGTTATAGGGTGGGGGTTTTTGTTTTTGGTCAGCAATGTATCAACCAGTCTCTTATTACATCCAAAAAAGTCTTCATCTTAATTCCTTTTCTAAACCTGTAAGCTTTTTCTTGAAAAGTTGATAACCAGATGATAACTTCCTGTTTTTCAGCTTGACAATGGTATTATGAAAACGATAGAGCAAGCTTTGAAAAAAAACTTGCAGCTTACCTTACTGAAAACTGCAGAAGAAAAGAACTGAAACAACAATTTATGTCTATCTCGCACTCTATAAGAAACAAGGAGAGTAACCCCAGAAACAATACAAAACGGGCTATCAATAAACTACTAAGCGAAGAGGCATGCTTGTTTGATAATTACAAGTTAATCGACCAAAATAAACTTCAGGAAGCATGTATTTTAAAATAAACATCGTGTAATTCTGCGGCTTAACTGAATTATTGCAATAATTATTACCTGTTAGTTTTTCTACAGCCGGTATGTTTGAATAAATTATTGGAGAATAGTTTATCAGCACGAAATTCGCATGGAAGCCTTTCAAATCTTAATTTTTTAAGATAACTTTAATAGAAGCAGTCTCTTATAATTAATATTTGCATAAGTTTAAGAAAGCGTTGGAAAGTTTCATATTTTAAATTAAAAATGAAAACAACTAAATAACTGAATGCCAGAATGCATGAATTGGTGAATGAGATAAATACCAGCATTTTTTTATTCATTCATTCAATTATTTTAGCATTCTCGCATTACTAACGCCTTTTTATTTCAATTTATAATTAATACAACGCAAAGATATACTATAACCTTAATATTCAGATTTATAGCATGAACGATATTTTAAAATTCAGCCTGATTGTAGTTTTTGGTCTAATTCCATTTGGCTTTGGAGTAGTATGGATATTGTACCGGGGAACCATCATTTTTAGTACTGCTTTAACTGTTTTTATTGGCGCTATGGGTGTGGGTATTGTTTCTTTTACAATAGGTCAACTGGGATTGGTTCATTTGTATTGGGGTATACCTGTTTGTTTGGTCTGGCTGGTAACAATGAATTTCGTGGCAAAAAAAATAATACGGGATCCGCTGAGAGAACTTAATGCTTCTATTCGTGAATTGGCTACCGGTAATCTTGCAAAGAAAGTGCACCTGAAAAGTAAAAACCAAAATAACGAAGTTGGAGAAATCTCTAAATCCCTTGAAATACTAAACAAAGAAATATACAATGCAACGCACAACATCAATAAAAGTAGTGAAGAAGTTTTAATTATGAGCAGGGAGATTGCACATACCTCCGATGAACTTATTCAGGGTGCAAACCAACAGGTTGCTATTGTAAGCCTTCTGAAAGAAAGTATGCAACATATGAGTAACATAGTGGAAGAAAACAAAAGGAATGCTGTGAATTCGGAAAGTCACTCTGAAGCAGGTGCCAGACAAATTATAAGGGTAAATGATCAAATGGAGCAGCTTGTTCAGGCAATGAAGGGAATTAAACAAAACATTGGCAACATTAACAATATTGCTTTACAAACCAACATCCTGGCTTTAAACGCAGCCGTTGAGGCAGCTCGTGCAGGGGAATACGGCAAAGGCTTTGCTGTTGTTGCTGCCGAAGTCAGAAAATTAGCCGAGAACAGCCGGCAATATGCCAACGATATCAACATAATAATTAAACAGGGAGTAGATATTTCGAATGTCACAGCAGAAAGTCTCTCGGAAACTGTACCGCGTATTCAGGAATCGGTATCCCTGATAAATCAAATCTCGAAAGGCAGTTCTGTTCAAGTGGATGAAAACAGACGAATTAATCAGGGAATAGAACAAGTTGACGAGCAGAATAAAAATAACGCCTCTCATGCAGATTCCCTTGCCAATTCGGCACAGACTCTAAAAGAACAGGCTGAAGTATTGAGGAAATCGGTTGAGTTTTTCAGATTTGAATAAGATTCAAAAGAGATTTTATTATAAAAAATGAGGTTGTTCCAATAATCCATTTTTCGCTATCCTCAACTTGCAGCGATAATTATGAGTGGATTATTGAGACAACCTCATCTACCCTTCTAGGCTTTTACAAAATGTCCTTTCCAGCCATAATAAGCAATATATATGTAGCATAAAACAGGTAGTATAAAAGAATGGTGCAATCCCACTGAGGAGTCAGCTAAAACACCTTGTAAGAATGGTATTAATGCACCTCCGACAATTGCCATACACAATATACCTGAGCCCTGTGGTGTGTGTATTCCCAGTTTATTTATTGCCAATGTGAAAATGGTTGGGAACATGATGCTGTTAAAGAATCCGACAGCAATAATGGTATACATAGCCAGTTTCCCGGAAACTAACATGGTTGCAATTACCAAAAGGGAGGCAACTATTGCATTAAATGTGAGTATTTTACCAGGTTTTACCTTTTGCATTATTGCAGCACCAATAAAACGGCCAACCATAGCTCCGCCCCAATAATAAGCAATTTTATTACCTGCTGCAGATTCACTAAGATTGGCAATCTCTGGTAATGCGAAAAACTTCACAAGGAAACTTCCAATGGATACCTCTGCTCCTACGTAAACAAATATTCCAACTGCCCCAAGTACAAGGTGTGTAAATCCCCAGGCATTTTTATGTGTCTTCTCAACTTCACTTTTTGAAGCTTCCGGTTTTTGGTCTTCATCACTGCTTAAAATCACCGGTAGCTTAATAAAAGCAATAACAGCTGCCAGAATAAATAAAACAGTCATTAATCCCAGGTACATATTTTGAACCACTGCTGCTTCTTCTGCAGCACTTACACCCTGTTCTACAACAGCTAAAATCAGTGCCGAACCTATAAAGGGCGCAATGGTTGTTCCCAGTGAGTTAAAGGCTTGTGTCAGGTTAAGTCTGCTTGAAGCTGTTTCGGCCTTACCTAAAATAGACACATAAGGGTTGGCTGAAACCTGCAATAAAGTAATTCCTGTTGCCAAAACAAAAAACGCTGCCAGGAAGAAAGCATATGAATGAACTTCTGCTGCCGGATAAAACATTAATGCTCCGATGCCGGCAATTACCAGCCCAATAACAATGCCCTTTTTATACCCTATACGGCTTACTAAAGACCCTGATGGTAACGACATTAGCGCATAAGCAGTAAAGAATACAAACTGAACCAGCATGCCTTCGGCATATCCTAATTCAAACACATTCATCAGGTGAGGAATGAGAATGTCATTCATACAGGTAATAAATCCCCACATGAAGAAGAGCGTTGTTAATACAGTTAAGGGGAAAGTGTAATTTCCATTGGCACTTGATTGTATTCCTTTGGTTGGTGTTGATATTGATGCTGCCATTGTTGCTTTTTTTATTGTTAATGAATAAAAGTTTTTCTTTAAAATATACTGTTTTTCTGATTTAAATGTAAAAACATATTTTTCAATACAAGCCGGTTAAAATTGATTTCTTTAAATGCAGTAATTAATTAGTATGGAAAAGATTGAAAAAGTATTACTAAACAGATTCTTTGAATGAATTGAATATTTCCTTTCCAAATGCCATACATTCTTCCCGTTTGAGGTTATCGTATTCGGGCATATTGAATCCCTTCAGCATTTTTGCAGATTCTTCATCGAGCAAACCAAAAGTTACCCTGCCAAGAAATACCCTTGAAGGTACATCTTTGGTTTCTGTTAATAAAGCAATATGATTGTTAATCAGTTCGTTTGTTTGTTTGCTGGTTGGAGGTTGCATCATGTTTCCACACACGGCAAAATGTCCACGTACTTTTCCTTTAAGCATTTCTTTATTTTTATTCAAATAATATTGCAGCTCTTTGGAAACTTTCCCGGATCTGATTGAACCACCCACAATAATGTTGGCATACATACTCAGATCAGGAATTTCCCGAACATCAAAAAGATTGGCAAGGCCATTCATTCCTTCAGAAATCCATACTGCTGCATCGCGTGAACTGCCACACCAGGTAGAATATAAAATTGCCCAATCAGCCGACCTCGGATAATATTCCAGGGCATTTGCTTTTTTTGCCAATAGCATTCCTCCTATTCCCAGGAGGCCGGTTTTAAAAAATGTTCTTTTGTCCATTGCATTATGTGCTTACTGTTATTATTCGATTTATTATTTATCAAATAAATTTTAGTTCCCGTAAATGCTACAATTATTACTAAAGCTTTTTTTTTATTCAGGATTGATGTTGTGAGCAACACCTGATCTCACTGACATACAGGCGCATCGGATTCAACCCTATATAGGCTTATTGGAATAATTTTGGGGCAAAAATTACCAAATAATCGCGCCAGTTTCTCCAGATATGACCTCCTTCACTTTCGTAATATTCGTAAGGCATTCCTATTTCATCAAGTTTTGCACGATATTCAACTCCTGACTCATATAAGAAGTCGGTTTTACCCATGCCTATCCAATAGAGTTTATATCCATTATCCTTCTGAGTCTTCAGGGTTTCATCAAGGTTTTCATATATTTTTGAGCTGACATTCTTGTTTGGCAAAATTGCCGCTGAGAATAACCCAACATAATCAAAGGTATTCGGATAATACCTGGAAATATGCAAGGAATGAAAGCCTCCCATAGAGAGACCGGCAATTGCCCTGTTTCTTTTATCGGTTTTTACACGATAATTTGCCTCGATAAACTTAATAATATCCGTAAAAGCTGCCTCGTATTCTCCATTCATTGTTCTGGGCTCCATGAACTGCGGCTTATAAAAACCTCTAAGTCCCTCTCCCGGTGCAGCAACTTGTGTAACATTGCCATTAGGCATAACAACAATCATGGGTTTAGCCTTTCCCTGAGCAATTAGATTATCCATTATTTGAGACAAACGACCAAGCGCTATCCATGCTTCTTCGTCTCCACCGGCCCCGTGCAACAAATACAATACAGGATATTTATCTTTACCGCTTTCATACCCCGGAGGAGTGTAAATTGTTATTCTGCGTTTCATGTCAAGGCCGGGAGAATCATACCAGCGCCTTGTAACAGTTCCGTGCGGAACATCTTTAACCAGGTAATTATCTGCTTTTCCCCCACCAATGATAAAAATATCAAACACCGATGCTACATCTCTTATTTTATAAACGTTAGCGGGATCGCTGATAGATAATCCATCAACTATAAAAGAATAGTTGTATAATTCCGGGTCTAATGCTTCTGAAGTATAACTCCAAACACCCTTTTCATCTTTTTCAAGCAAGGCCTTCCCCGGAGCATCCATTGACCCATAAGGTGTATTTACTTTTTCTGTTGAAAGAAAATCACCAGTTATCTTTACCGTATCTGCATCCGGAGCTAAAAGGCAGAATGTTACCGTGTTGTTTTCGTGAATTTCAGGGGAAACAATTTCCGGTGCTCCCCATAAGGCCTGTTGTGCATTCAAGCCTATATTAAAGAACAAAATATACAGACCTGAAAATAGTATGCGAGATTTCATTTTATGTAATTTTTGTTTCATAAAGTGTTATAAATAATATGCTTTTGGCAATTTAACATTATTGTATCAGTAATTGATGCTCTCTCTAAAATTTCTACAGAAAAACATTCTTAATTCCCCATACAAAACAAATTTGCAGGTATGTGTTAATACTTCAACTCGCTGATTAACTGGCGTTTTTTTAAATAAGGCATGAAATATCTCCCTGTTGTTTATACTAAAATGGTATAATAATAAATATGCAGCTGTAACTATTATTGATATCTAAAACCCGAATTTGTTAATAGTATTTGTTTTATACCTGAAAACAAATATGCATCTTCATCGTATAAAAACTAATCGTTAAAAAAACCAAACCATCCTCTTCATGTTCATTTTTAATACCACTCCTATCATGTTAAAAAAAATACTTCTCATTAGTCTGATTTTTATTACAATCAGTCTTAACGCCCAAATGGTTCTTGAATACAATACTGAACTTTCAGAAGGCACAACAATAACAGTCCCCTTAAACGGTACTGTTGATGTATCTGTTGATTGGGGTGATGGAACAACTCCGGAACAATTTAACACACCGGTTAATGCTAATCATACCTACAGTACCGAAGGTATTTATACTGTAAGCATAAGCGGCACTCTAAGCTGGTTTGGTTTCAGCCCAATTGCCGGGGTTACAAACGACAAGCTTACAAGGTGTATCAGTTTTGGAGATGTTGGACTAAGCAGTCTGTCGAGAGCATTTTATAAAGCAAAAAACCTTATTCAAGTGCCAAGTCAAATACCCGGCACAATAGAAAATTTATCAAATGCTTTCCAGGGGGCGACTTTATTTAACCAGGATTTAAATAATTGGGATGTGAGTAATGTATCTGATATGAATTATATGTTTATGAGTGCTAGTAGTTTTAATCAGAACATTGGAAATTGGAATGTGAGCAAAGTGACAAATATGAGTTTTATGTTTTATCAAGCCACTGCTTTTAACCAAAATATAAGTACGTGGAACGTTAGTAATGTTAAGAACATGCGCTATATGTTTTCAGAGGCCAGTAATTTCAATCAAGATATTGGTAACTGGAATGTTAGTAATGTTACTGATATGGGCTGCATGTTTTTATGGGCCGAGGCATTTAATCAGGATATTGGGAATTGGGATGTGAGTAAGGTAACTGATATGGTATCAATGTTTAATAGCCTTGAACTATTTAATCAGAATATCAGTAGATGGGATGTAAGTAGTGTAATAAATATGTCCGCTATGTTTTTCGGTGCAAAATCATTTAATCAGGATATTGGAAACTGGGATGTCAGTAATGTTACTGATATGGGTTACATGTTTAATGATGCCTCATCTTTTAATTCCGATATTGGTGATTGGGATGTAAGCAACGTTAAATGGATGGACAACATGTTCTATTCTGCAGAATCCTTTAACCAGGATATTGGTTCCTGGGATGTGAGTAATGTTACCACGATGAGGGAAATGTTTATGGCTACTCAAAGTTTTAATCAGGATATCGGGAATTGGGATGTGAGTAGCGTTACCGATATGTCAGGCATGTTCTGGAATGCGAATGCATTCAACCAGGGTATTGGAGACTGGGATGTGAGTAATGTGGAAGATATGAGCTATATGTTTCATTACTGCCCAATGTTTAACCAGGACATAGGGAACTGGGATGTAAGTAATGTTATTAATACCGAACATATGTTTAACGGTGCCTATGTCTTCAATCAGGATATTGGCCGATGGGATGTGAGCAAAGATACCTGCATGGCATACATGTTTGGTGCAGCTACCTCATTTAACCAGGATATAAGTAACTGGGACGTGAGCAATGTTGAAAACATGACGGCTATGTTCGGTACAATGGATCATTTTAATCAACCCATCGGTAAGTGGAATGTTGGTAAAGTGAAATCGATGGCTGGTATGTTTTATGGATGTAAAGTCTTTAACCAGGATCTTTCGGAATGGGATGTAAGCAATGTTACCAATATGTCGCATATGTTCCCGGCAGCATTTGAATTCGACCAGGACATTAGCAGTTGGGATGTAAGCAGTGTGACTAATATGTATGATATGTTTGCCGCCATGCAAATTTCAACGCCCTATTATAATAATTTGTTAAAAAGCTGGTCGTCTCAGCAATTACAGAGTAATGTAATCTTTTCTGCAGGATGGAGCAATTATTCTCCCGGTGAGTCTGCCGATGCCCGCCAAAGTATAATCGATACCTACAATTGGACAATAATGGATAACGGAGAATCCGGAGCCCCATCCATTTTAACAAACCCTGTTGAGAATATTTCATTCACCTCTGCAACTTCAGGTGGAAACATTGTTTCCGATGCAGGAAGCAGTGTTACTGATAGGGGTATTGTCTGGGATACCTTATACAACCCTACCCTTGAAAAAAATAAAGGAACAGTAACAAACGGCACAGGTACTGGCTTATATTCATGTGATCTAAATGGTCTTACTCCCGGGAATACTTATTATGCAAGGGCTTATGCAACAAACAGCAATGGAACAGCTTATGGGCATACAAAGAAGTTTATCCCGCAAAAAGCATTAACCCTGACCGGTGTCATAACTGCCAATAGTAAAACCTACGATGGTACAAATGCCGTTGAAACAGACAATTATGAACTCGTATTAACCGGAATTGAAAGCGGACATGAAGACATAGCATTGGGGCAAGTAAAATTCGTTTTTGAAGACAAAAATGCCGGAAACGATAAAGCAGTGATAATTAAAGATGCTGTTTTTATAGGTTCTGACTCTCTTAAATATTTTCTTTCATCAACAGAAAGCGCAACTACAACTGCTACTATTGAGCCAAAGACTGTAACAATAAGCGGAGATTTTTCGGTGAAGAATAAAACATATAACGGTACAACCAATGCAATTATCAAGGATAATAATTTAGTCGTTGACGGGAAAATAAGATGGGATGATTTGACGCTTTCCAACCTGGAACTTAATTTTGCACAACCCGAAATAGGCAGTAATATTTTAGTTTCGATAACAAGTGCTGAACTATTTGGTGCCGACAGTTTAAACTATGTTTTATCGCTCGAAAGTGCCCCAACCTGCCTGGGAAATATTGTAGAGTTCAGTGGTATTCCAAATTCTGTTTCTAAAGATGAGCTTTTAGTTTATCCCAATCCGTTTAACGATTATATAGTCATTCAAAACAATCAGGAAATTGAAAGCGTATCACTGCATAATATTCTGGGCAAAACCGTTTTTACCACTACCGAAACAATGCAAGGGAACATTAAAATCTCTACGGAACATTTACCTAGGGGTACGTACTTCATTACTTTCAGGTTTTCTAATAACACTGAACAGAAGACTCTGCCTATTATTAAACTTTAATCAGAGATTAAAGCATATAACTAAATAGTATAGAAATAACAAACCCACTCCCTGATTATGAAGTGGGTTTGTTATTCAATTTTATATTCAGCAAAAAAAGCTTTCTCCCTTCCCGAAATTTATTTTAAAACGTCAGCTTTCACTTTTGCTTTCATGTCAAGGCTTACGCTAAGAGTCATCGGAGCATACGATGAAGTGCCTTCTATGGAAACAGTTAGCTTCTCATAATTTAAAAGTTCATTTCCCAGGGCTAATAAATCGTCTCCACTAATGTTTTCCAATGAAATTTCAGCATTGTTGTCTGTCAAATTATTTAAAGTATAAGACCAGTTTGCCTCTTTAGCTTTGATAGTCAATTCATTAATTGTTTCACCCTCGGGTATTCCATTCAATTTGCATTTAACATCGTATACTTTAATCTCTTTTATCTTTTTCAGATACTTGTTCAAATCTTTGTTTTCAGCAATGTCTATCGTGTCAACTTCGTAATAACTGTAGCCTTCAAGCGTCGATTTCAGATCATTTGTTGTAACACCTACAGGCTCAACAATGTCAGCAACCATTGTTTCTGAAATGGTTGTTTCAAAGCTGACTTCTCCCAGGTCGTCACATGCATACAATGCAAGCACAAATACTGCTAATAATAATACTTTTGTTTTCATAGTCTGTCCTTTTTAGCTTAAATATTTCTGTTTTAAAAATTCTGAATTGTCGGGATATCTATTTAAAGTTATGAAAAAAAAACTTTCGCCAACTATTAAAATACTTCATACTAACTACTTTAATTTATTATTGTTCAGTATGGATAAAAGTATGTTTTTCTAATTATTCCAAATCAGACACATGAATCATTGCGACTAAAAAAATAAAAACATAAATAAACCAATAAATACTTACTCGACTTCTGATAATTAAAGAGAATTCAGGCTCCTTGTTTAGACTCTAACAAACTAACAATTAGCTTTGGCTGTTAACCTTATTTTTTGTAACTTATATACAACCAAACTGTTGAGCGAGAGCAATATGGTAGAAACCATGGAACATAGACTAAAAGAGCTTGTATCAGCAATACAGGAACCTTTTATTGTTATAGATTCAAATGCTATTATTATTACCATTAACCAAATTGCCGAGCATGATTTTAATTTTGTTTCAAAAGATCTTATCGGCAAAAATTTATTCAGTTGTTTTTGCCCCATAGAAAAATATTGCAACAAATGCTATCTAAATAATCAAATTCCATCAAATTGTATTCTTAATTACAAGGACCATCGCTTTAAATTATCTAGTCTTTCATTCACCATTGAGAAGGTAGATTATTTCTTATTGAAAATATTGCCGGTTCATGGAGTAGCTCAAAACAGCGAACTATCATTTAGATCTCTTATAGGGATGCTGGTTACAGATTCTGAGGGAAAAATCCAATTTGCAGATGAACATTTTTGTTCCCTGACTTGTCAAAACGAACAGGAAATTGAAGGCAAAAGTATTCTGCATCTTTTTCCCGAAGAAGCTTATTATTTATATGCATACCTGAAGAATCCAGCAAAAGGACTTGAATGTGACATAGTAAGAACAAACTGTGAGTTTGAACGAAATCATTATATAAATATTGATGTTCTGCAAACTCCGAATGAACCCGAAAAATATTTCTGGCTTTTCCATGAGATAAAAAACGAAGAGCTCAAAAGAAGTCGTGATAATTTTCAATCCTTATTCAAAGAAATGGTAAGCGGCTTTGTATTGTATGATGTGGTTCTAAATGATGAGCTGGAGGCTTGTGATTTAGTCTTTAATACTGTAAATCCGGCATTTGAAAAATTAATGAAAATTGATGCCGATCGTGTGGTTGGAAAATCCTTCAGAGAATTAATTCCTGAATATTTTAACACCTGGATTGAGATTTACAATGAGGTGTTAAATACTGGTCGCCCCTCTAATAGCATCAAGTATATCAAACAATTCAATAAATATTTCGAATACGTTTCCTATATACCCGAGCAAAATAAGTTCGCTCTGGTTTTTAATGATGTAACCCAAAATGTTCAGAGTAGATTTGAACTTGATAAAATATTTGAATTATCTACCGATCTAATCTGTATCCTTGATAAGGATGGAAATCTGAAAAAAGTTAACCCGGCGTTCTCAAATATTTTGGGATACGATTGTACTGATTTATTAGACAGTAATCTTGATAATTATCTTTTAAAAGCTGAATCGGGTAATATTCGACACATTTTTAAAGAACAACTGGTTTCGGGAGAAACAATAGAACACAAACAGAACAGGTTCATCTCAAAAGATGGCAGGGTTGTATGGCTTTCATGGACTTTTCAGCCCCTGACTGAAGAACAAAGTGTTTTTGCTTTTGGCAGAGACATTACCACCAACAAAGAATATGAATACGAACTTATAAAGGCCAAGGAATTGGCTGAGGAAGGAGATAAACTTAAATCTGCCTTCCTGGCCAATATGTCTCATGAGGTCAGAACTCCTATGAATGCTATTATCGGATTTGCCACCCTACTCGACAATGAAGATCTGGATGCTGAAAGAAGAAAGAAATACATAGAAATTATCCGAGGACGTTGTGATGACCTTTTGAGAATTATTGATGATATTCTTGATATCTCAAAAATTGAGGCAAGTCAATTAGATATTAACCCGGAACCTTTTTCAATTAAAACTTTCCTTAACGAAGCTCTGGTAATTCATAACCAAAGGCTCGAATTTTCGGAAAAAACAAGTATCAGATTCAGTATTCTTCCAATTGAGGGTGATATTATGATGTATACCGATAAACAACGTTTGATGCAGGTTCTGAATAACCTTGTTGACAATGCGATAAAATTTACTCTTGAAGGATCGATAAATATAGGCGTGAAACAACTTCCCAATAATAAGGTGCAATTCTCAGTAACAGATACAGGCATTGGAATTCCACCTGAAAAGTTCGATTTGATATTTCAAAGGTTCAGACAAGCCGAAGAGAACCTGTCAAGAAAATTTGGTGGTAATGGTCTGGGGCTGGCTATATGCAAACCTCTTATCGAACTTATGGGAGGCAAAATTTGGCTTGAATCTGTAGTTGATGTTGGATCGACTTTTTACTTCACTATTGAACAGGATTTGAATAAGGAGCAGCTTGAAATACCTGAAACCCTTAATAATATTTCTATCCTGATTGTTGAAGATGACAGACACTCCATTAATTATCTGCGTATACTACTTGAACAGTTTGGAACAAATATCATCCATGCCCGAAGTGGATACGAAGCATTAAAAATACTAAAAGATGGCACTAAGTTTGACCTGATAATCATGGATATACAATTAACTGATATTAACGGGCTGGAGCTTACACAGGCCATACGTGAATTTAATAAGGAAATACCTATTATTGCAGAAACAGCTTTTGCACAAAATGCCGATAGAGAGACCTGCCTTACTGCAGGTTGCAACGATTATATAACAAAGCCCATTGATGACGAAGAACTACTTGCCCTCATAGGAAAGCATATAAAAAAATAGTTTTAATTGTTTTGTAATGCATCCCGAATAGAATATTCCCGGAAATCAAATCCTTCATCAATTAACTTTGCCGGTTTAACATGCTGGTTGTTTAAAAATACTTGTGATAATGAACCTGTTAACGCCCTTAATAGAAATGCTGGAACATGTATTTTTAAAAGTTTTCTTCGATAGTAATCTGCAATCTGTTCCTGAATATCAAGTATTGAATTTGCATGAGAACTTACAGCATTATAAATGTTCGTTTTAGTTGAATTTTTCATGAGGTACTCAAAAATCCTAATCAGATCTTTTGCTCCAATCCAGGGCATATATTGTTTGCCGTTACCGGGGATTATATTAACTCCAAACCTAAATAATTGTGCAATTCTCCTGACAAAACCCATGCCCGGAGAAATAACAACTCCAATTCTCAAAACAATTAAACTGGTTGTAAAGGCATTCAGCTTATGGGCTGCTTGTTCCCAGTTCGTGCATACATCTGCAAGATAGCCCCCTCCAGCACCGTTTTCTTCATTCAGAACTTCAAACGGACGATTCCCATAATATCCAACTGCACTTACCGAGATTATTTTATCGGGTTTTACACCCAACTTTTGTAATGTCTTTTCCAAAAGGTTTAAGGAGTTCAAACGGCTTTCGAGAATTTCTTTTTTCCTTGATTTTGTCCATAGTTTGTCGGCAATACCAACTCCTGAAAGGTTAATAATATAATCCTGATTCTTCAGACTTCCTTCATCAATAATACCCTTTGCCGGGTTCCAGTTAAAGATTTTTATTCCTTCTCTTACCTTTCTTACAGACCGCGACAATATGCTTACATTATATCCCCTTTCAATAAGATAAGCGGAAAGCATAGTTCCTATTTCGCCCGAACCTCCAGCTATTAAAACATTATTTCTTCTCTCACTTTCCATTGTGTATAAAAAATTATGGCATATCAATTGTTATTATAATATTAAGCATTTTAGGTGTTTGGAATAAAAGATTTATAGTATAAAAATCAATTTGCAGAAAAAGTTTGTACATTTTTATAATCAAGTGTTTTACGACATTTATATAACACATAAAATACAACATTTGTTATTAAGATATTGAAAAACCTGTATTCGTATATGTAAAAAAGCTTGCAAAAAGGTACAAAAATGTAGGATTAAAAATTTTTTAGATATGTCAATTGTAAACGCACAAAAATTTTTAGAAAAAATTCAGACCGATAATGAATTCCGAAAAGAAGTAACGCATACAAAAGAGTTGAACAAATTTGAAGAAATCCTGAAGAATAAGAATATGAATTTTTCAAGTTCTGAAATGGAAGAAGGCTTTAACACGCTGCATGTAAGTTGTCAGAGCTACGAACAAGCTGAAGACCTGAAGAATGCCTACCTTTTTTATCAGTTATTAATATCATCAATTAGCTAAATTATGGATTCAATTAGATTGCGACCATTTGGTATTGTCAAAGAAATTATTGAAGAACTGGGTGCTGAAATTTCATACTATTATGATGACCTGATTTTTGTTGATAACAATACCTTCCTGTTATGCTTCGACGACGCTAAACAGAATAATTTAAAATTGTACCTCAATACAGATTGTGAAAAAGGAATGGCTAAAAAAATCAGGACAGCTATTTCGGGCGCAGCTGCCAGCAGAGAGTTTAAAATTACCGATTTAGGTTTTTTTGAACTGATACCTAAAGAAGGTTCTGAAGAAATAGATATAGTTTTTAAGGATAATGTTTAACTTTCAGCAAACTAAATTCTTGGTAATTATGAGTGCTAAAGATCAAGTTCTTGAAGCTATGAAGAAAGCCGGCAAGCCACTAAAAGCCGGTGAAATAGCTGAATTGACCAACCTGGACAAAAAGGAAGTGGATAAAGCCATGAAGGATCTTAAAAAAGAAGAGCTTATTGTGTCTCCCAAAACTTGTTTTTGGGAACCAAAATAATCTTTCTATATAAGTTTTTTAACTAATAATCAGGATAATTCTTTTTGCCAATCAGGTTTAAATCTCCTGTGTCTGGCGGATAATCTATCGTGTAGTGTAAGCCCCGGCTTTCTTCGCGGCGCATAGCCATCTTTATCACCAGGAAACCTACATTAATCAGGTTTCTTAATTCGCATAATTTAACCGACACGGTTGATTTACGATATAACTCTTCCGTTTCTGTCCAGATTATTTCGAGCCTGTCGAGTGCACGCTTCAACCTGATATTTGAGCGAACAATACCAACATAGGCACTGAATATCTGTTGAACTTCGCGATAACTCTGGGTAATTAATACCATCTCTTCGGGATGTGATACACCTGTATCGTTCCAGTCCGGAATATCCTCCATGAATTGGTAATCTTTAAAAGTGCTCAGAACATGCTTAGCGGCAAGATCGGCAAATACAATAGCCTCAATAAGAGAGTTTGAGGCCAGCCTGTTAGCTCCATGCAGACCTGTTGACGCCGTTTCTCCGGCAGCATACAAACGTTTTATCCAGGTTTGCGCATGGCTGTTGACCTTAATACCACCGCATAAGTAATGAGCCGATGGTACAACCGGAATATAATCCTTAGCAATATTAATTCCCAGGGACATACATTTCTCGGTAATATTCGGAAAATGTTCCTTAAGGGCCTTTTCTTCCAGGTGAGTGCAGTCTAAATAAACAAAATCATCGCCCCGAACCTTCATTTCATTATCGATGGCTCGTGCAACAATATCGCGTGGGGCTAATGAACCTCGTTCATCGTATTTATGCATAAATTCTGAACCGTTGGCGGTACGAAGAATGGCTCCAAAACCCCGTAATGCTTCAGTTATCAGATACGCAGGTTTTTCTCCCGGATTATAAAGCGAAGTAGGATGAAACTGGACAAACTCCATGTTTTCAACCGTTCCCTTTGCCCTGTAAACCATGGCAATGCCATCGCCGGTAGCAATTTGAGGATTTGTAGTTGAACCGTACAAATTACCGGTTCCACCGGTTGCAATTAATGTTGCCTTAGATAAAAATGTGTAAACCCTTCCTGTTTCCTGATTTAAAACGTATGCCCCGTAGCATTCAATATTACTGTGCCTTCTCTTTACGAGGTGCCCCTGGTGGTGCTGGGTTATAATATCTACTGCAAAATAATTTTCAAAAATATCAATGTTCTTGTGGTTTCTCACCTTTTCAGAAAGAGCTCTTTGTATCTCAGCTCCGGTGTTGTCTTTATGGTGAAGAATTCTGTGCTCGCTATGACCTCCTTCTTTAGCAAGATCAAATTTTCCGCTTGCCTGTTTATCAAACTCCGTTCCCCACTTAATAAGTTCCTTGATTTGCTTTGGCCCTTCCTTTACAACAAGTCTAACTACTTCTTCATTACATAATCCGGCTCCTGCAATTAGTGTATCCTGAACATGTTTTTCATAATCGTCGGGGGCATAAGTTACAGCAGCAATGCCTCCCTGCGCATAAGATGTATTCGTCTCGGTAAGTTCTTTCTTTGTAATAATGGCAACCTTTCCAAATGGGGCTACCTTTAATGCAAAACTCAGGCCTGCCAGACCAGAACCAATGACCAGAAAATCATAATGCCTTTTCATCTACAGAATAATTAATACTATTTTATACTCTCCGCGCTACGGGATAGTATAATTCAAAATTAGATCACAAAAATCCAACAGAAAACAACAAATGTTTGTTTTTACAGATATTTCTGCAAATCGAACCCAATATCACTTCGGAAATATTTGCCTTCGAAGTCTATAATTTCGGCGTTTTGATAGGACACCTTAAGTGCTTCATTAAAAGTATTACCGAGTGAACTAACAGAAATAACCCGACCACCGTTTGTCAATACTTTATCTCCATCCGGCTTTGTGCCGGCATGAAATATAATGCTGCCTTCCGTTTTATCAAGACCTTTAATTTCTATGCCTTTGGGGTAACCTCCCGGATAGCCGCCCGATACCAGCATAACAGTAACACAAGCCTGTTCATCGATTTCAACAGAAACTTTGTCGAGTTCTTTTTTTGCTGCTGCTTCAAAAACTTCGAGTAAATCGGTTTTTAACCTGGGCATAATAACTTCTGTTTCCGGATCTCCCATACGTACATTGTACTCAATTACTTTGGGTTGTCCATTCAAATTCATCAATCCAAAAAAGATAAACCCTGTATACGGTATATTGTCTTTCAGAAGACCGTCAACAGTTGGTTTAATGACTTCCTGCTCAACTTTTGCAAGGAACTCTTTATCGGCAAACGGAACGGGTGAAACACAGCCCATACCCCCGGTATTCAATCCTGTATCACCTTCGCCAATTCTTTTATAGTCCTTGGCTTCAGGCAAAATTTTATAGGTTATCCCATCGGTAATAACAAAAGCAGACATTTCGATGCCTGACAAGAATTCCTCGATAACAACTTTCTTGCTGGCAGCACCGAATTTACCGTCAAGCATAGCCTTTAATTCGGCTTTTGCCTCTTCCAGAGAATCTAATATTAAAACGCCTTTCCCGGCAGCCAGACCATCGGCTTTTAACACGTAGGGCGATTGAACAGAATCTAAGAATTGATATCCTTCACTGAGGTTTTCTGAAGTTACTGAAAGATATCCGGCGGTAGGAATATTATGCCTGTTCATAAATTCTTTGGCATATTCTTTACTTCCTTCGAGATCTGCACCTGCTTTACCCGGACCAATCAATAACAAACTGCTAAACTCCGGTTTTGACTGAAAATATTCAATAACACCTTTTACCAGCGGATCTTCAGGGCCAACAACCAACATATCGATACTATTACTGCGAATAAATGCAGCCAGTGAATCAAAATCATCGGCTTCGAGGTTTACATTTTCGCCACACAATGCTGTTCCTGCATTTCCGGGTGCTATATAAAGTTTAGTAAGCTTCTGACTTTGACTAATTTTCCAGGCTATTGCATGTTCACGGCCACCTGAGCCCAGTAATAATACCTTCATCCGATATTCTGTTTATTTATAAGCAAAAATTTGTGCAAACTTAAAAAAATCCACTAAAGTTTCCGAAAATAATATAACGATGCTCATTACTGAACTTTTTTTAATGAAAATAACTTTCCTAGTTTACTCAATTAAAATCAAATATTCCCAGGGATCGATAGTTTTAACCTCCTCTTCGTTCATTACTACCGACTCCTGCTTAAAATAATTGGTGTAAGCTCCGGCAATTCCTGAGGGAACTGTGTATTCCTGTTCTTCGCCTGAAAGGTTAAGAATTACAAATGCATCGGCTTCGTCGGTAAATCTTTTAAATGCAAATACCTTTTTATTCTTAACACAAAGTGTTTCCATATCTCCACCTGCATTGCCATTCCAGAATAAGGTATTCTCTTTTTTCAGTTTGCCCAGGGCAAGGTAAAAATCATAAAAGCCTTTATCGTTCAAATCGATGGTATCCTTCTCAAAGAATTTTAATCTTTTGCTCATACCATATTCTTGTCCGCTGTAAATTAAGGGCATTCCGGGAACAGTGTAATAAAGTACTCCAAAGGTTTTTACACCATCTCCCAATCGCTCAAAAACCGTTCCGTTCCATGAATTTTCGTCGTGGTTGGTAATGAAATTCATCCTGTAACAGGCTTTGTCATAGATACTGTCGTTTTTGGCAAAATATTCCATTAAAGCTTGCACATTCTTTTCACCTTTAGCTACCTGATTCATGATATGATGAAACTCCCAACCATAGTTCATATCGAAAGCTTTGTTGAGGTGGTTTGGAAATTCTGCTTCAGCAAGCATAAATACCGGTTTGATTTCATCAAGCTCGGGTCTGAGATCATCCCAGAAATCAGCAGGCACCCACTCGGCAACATCGCAACGATAACCGTCAATATCGAATTCTGTAATCCAGTATTTAAAAATTTTCTTCATTTCCTCACGTAACTCATCGTTATCGTAATTAAGATCGGCTGTATCCCACCAATCTGTTTCATTTGGATCAATAGGATAGGTCATACCCAACTCTTTCAAATGTTTAAAATACTCCGGGTGAGCATCCATCCATTCTTGTTTCCATGGTATCGAATCTGCGTTTACCTTTGTATAGAAATCTGGCTTTTCTTTTATCCATGGATGATCCCATGCTGTATGATTTACAGCTATATCAAGAATAACTTTCATGCCAAGTTCATGAGCTTTACCTACAAGCGCCTGAAAATCTTCAACAGAGCCAAATTCAGAATTCACATCCATATAATCTTTTATCGCATAATAACTCCCCAGGTATTTTTCCTGTTCTTTGGGATCATCCAGCTCCCCGGCCAAAGTCATCTGAGTTGCTTTACGATGCAGCTCGCCAATTGGAAAAACGGGCATCAGCCAAACAATATCAACTCCAAGTTCTTTAATTTTAGGCAACTCTTTTGTGAAAGCTGTAAAGGTTCCTTCAGGAGTGTGTTGCCTGATATTTGCTTCGTAAATAACAGAACTTTTAGACCATTCCGGATGGTTAACCTCACATTTTACAACAGGCTCCTGCTTATTGTCTGTTTTGCTCCCTGTACAGGAGGCCAGAAAAAAAATTGCGGCTAAAAAGAATATCTTAATTTGCATGATTTATAATTATTTAAAATTTATTATTTCAAATGATACAGGCTTTAACGATACATTCAGTTTTGAATTTTCAAATGTTACTGATGAGCCAAATTCAGCTAAAGGTTCAGTTGAACTGTCAACGTCAAAATTCAAATCTTGTTGTTCGCGGCTCTTATTCAGTATTACCAAAACTTTTTTATCAAAATAAACTCTGAGGTAAGCAAAAATATTATTGTCGGCCTGCAGAATTCTGGTTTGCCCGTAAAGTAAGGGCATACTGTTCTTTCTGATGTCTATCAGTTTTTCAACAGTTTTCTTTACATCCAGTTCATGAGGTGTAAGGTACTCAAATTTCATTTGCCTGCGGTTATCCGGATCGTTTCCACCCGGCATACCGTATTCATCACCGTAATAAATTACTGGAATTCCCGGAATTGTCATATTGAAGGCCTGAAGCATTTTTAATTTTTCGTATGAAGCAGTATCTCCAACGCCAATATTTCGGATCCATCCGGCAACTTTGGCATCCTCGTTAAAACTTACTTCACCGCCCGCATAGGAAATAAAACGCGCCCTGTCCTGATTGCCGGTAATATTGCCCATCAGGTTGTGGTATCCATAATATTTCCAGCTATCGCCCAAAACCGATTTTAATCTGCCGAAATTTTCGTTATCCAAAGCAAAACAGGCTATTGCATTGTCATACGTATTAAAATCGAACTGGGCATCCAGCATTCCGCTACCTATATAACTACTTATGAGAATTGGACTTCCATAGGTTTCCCCAATCTGGTAGAAAGGCTTATCGCCTCTCAATTCTTTCAGTTTCTTTGTGAGGGTTCTCCAGTAAAGTTCGTCGATATGCTTGGTGGCATCGTGCCTGAAGCCGTCAATGCCAAATTTTGTATACCAGTATACTGCTGAATCAACCATGGCATCAACAACATCTTTTCTACGTAAATCAAGGGTTGGTAAAAAAGTGTCGAACCAGGTTGTAAGCCTGTGTTCATCCCACTTTTCGGTGTTCATTGTACCATCGGGTAAATAAAGGCTTGTTGCCCAGTCGGGATGCTCTTTGTATACCGGATGTTCCTGATGAACGTGGTTAGCCACATAATCGAGAAGGAAATTCATGTCATTCTCGTGGGTGGCACTAATAATTCCTTTTAAATCGTTATCGGTACCAAAACGGTAATCGATTTTGGTGTTTGAAACTGGCCAGTAACCATGGTATCCGCTGAATTTTGTGCGAGGATTTTTAAACAAACCATAGGCTCCTTTCGGGTTTTGAACAATTGGTGAAAGCCAGATGGTGTTAACTCCAAGATCATTGAAATAACCCTCATCTATTTTCTTTTTTATACCTGCTAAATCTCCACCAAAATAATTGGCTTTAGGAAGAATTTCCGGATCAGCTACAGGCTCATCATTTGAAGAATCTCCATTGCAAAAACGATCAACCATCAGAAAGTACATAATCATGGTTTGCTTGTCGCTTCTGTCTAATTGAGAAGTACTTTCAACCACTTTCCCATATTCCAGAGGTATGAATACATCGTTAGAAATTCCATTTTCGTTATAGGCATGCACCCTGATAAATGAACGTTTTTCCTGTGAAGCCTCATCAGGTATTTGTAGTTCTATCTGGTTTCCTGAAACTGAAGGTGTAATTAATTTATTCTGCCACAGAACAAACCACTTTGTAATATCCTGGTTAGCAGAAAGACGGATACTCTTTTCTGAATAGGACTCTTCGGTAATAAACGGCAAATCCTCCGGCAAAAATTTTCCGACTTGGAGCACAGAGTTATTTCCCATCTTTAAAGGATTCTCAGGATCGGAGAACTCATAGCCTTCGGAGTAAAACAAGTATTCATATACTCCGGGAGATACCATAAATTCCTGCTGCCATTCTCCGCCGATAAGAGTCATGCCTTTATTCCCGCGGTTCCAGTTATTCATATTCCCGATAACCTTCAGGTTTTTGTATTTGCCGGTGTATTTGTGCTTAATAACAATCTTTTGCTTCTCACGATTTATTATCAGAATGTTTTCGCTATTCCCCGACTGAAACACCGAAACAGATGCCAGTGAAGCATACTTCGAGGGTTTAATTAATTTAAAAACACTGTCATTTACCCTGCTAACCTTCAACTTTTCCGGAAAAACAACGGAATCAACAGCTTTAAAGTCCAAAACATAATCGGAAAGATAGAATAAACTGGTATCTCCCTGTAATAGAAATGGAGTTGCCAGTCCCTGGATTATATTACTTTTTTCTGACTTTTGCTGTGAGCAGGCTAATGCCAGAAAAGGAATTAATAACAATGCAATTTTCTTCATCGTGTTATTGTTAAATTTTTTAATTGATGCTGTTTTAGTATTTTAATTCTAACACCATCGCTTGTAAAGGTTTTAACAGCAGCTCGTCTGCGAAATTGATTTCCTGGCCTGTTATGACCTCAAAGGCAGTATTTTCATTTTGAAGTACCTCACGATATCTTTCAAGATTAAGGGAATACTCCGATTCATTTTTATTCAAAATAACCAGAACAGCCTCATCTTCGTTATAACGCGTATAAACATAAACTCCATCCTGTGGTATAAAGTGTTTAAAGCTTCCATGGTGGATCACATCTTTTGTTTTTCGCCAGTTCAGCATTTTCTTCATAAAATACTGGGCTTCTTTCTGAATATCAGTAAGGCCTTCGCCGGTAAATGCATTTACATTGTCACCTTGCCAACCACCCGGAAAGTCTTTGCGCCATGAGCCATGATCGATATAGGGCTGACCATTCATTAATATCTCTGAACCATAATAAATTTGAGGTGCGCCACGAACTGTACTATAGAACACCACAGCTGTTTTGTATTTATTAATATCGCTATCGATAATATCTGCAAACCTTGCCACATCGTGGTTGTCGAGGAATGTTACCAGATCATTGGGTTGGGAATAAAGAAAATCCTGACTTAATACACTGTATATTTTGGCAAAACCTTCATTCCAACCTTCTGGTTCTGTTAATGCGTCGTTTAAGGCAAAATAAAGTGGAAAATCAAATACTGAATTGATATTAGAATTATATCCATTAATGCTTGTATTTTTTTGCCAACGGGAAACATGAGAAACTTCGGATAACCACGACTCTCCTACAACAGAAAAGTTTGGATATTCGGCATACAGAGCTTCTGCCCAGACAGCCATAGCATCCTTATCGGGATAAGGATAGGTGTCCATTCTTATACCGTCGAGATTGGCATTCTCGACCCACCAAATACTGTTTTGTGCTAAATACTTTAATACATGAATATTTTGTTGGTTTAAATCGGCCATCGTAGAGTCAAACCAGCCGTTATTCATTTTAATTTTGTCGTAGTCGGAAGCATAAGGATCTGTAGCCACTTCTCCCCGGTAATTGCTTCTTGTCAATTCGGGCCAGTTATGAACCCAATCTTTCATTGGAAGGTCTTCGATAAGGTAGTTTTTTGTGCCTGCATGGTTGAATATCATGTCTTTAATAACTTTTATTCCCCTGGCGTGACATGACTCAACCAATTGCATAAATTCTTTGTTTGTTCCCAGTCGTGCATCAATCTTATAAAAATCGGAAATAGCATATCCATGGTATGATTGCTGGTGCATATCGTTTTCGAAAACAGGATTTGGCCAAATTGCCGTAAAGCCCATGTCGGCTATGTAATCGAGATTATCCTGAATGCCTTTAAGATCGCCTCCATGACGCCCCAGTGATAATTCCCGGTAAGGCTTTTCGAGCATTCCCTGAATAGTGTCGTTTGCAGGATCACCGTTTGCAAACCTGTCGGGCATTAACAGGTAAATAACATCAGAGCTGTTAAATCCGACCCGTTGAGAAGATCCTTCTCTCCTTTCTTTTAACTCATAAAACAATTTATATACTTGCTCTTCACCGTCTGATAATATAAGGTTAAAGCCCTTTTTCGCATCAGAATCAATTTTCAAATCAACAAACAAATAATTTGGATTCTCAACCGTAACTGTTTTTGTAATTTCAATTCCTGGTGAGTTAATATCTGCTTTCAAATGCCTTATGTTTTCTCCATAAATTAAGATTTCAAGGGTATCGTAATTCATTCCTTCCCACCAGAACGGTGGTTCAATTTTTAAGGAGTTTTGAGAAAATAAGATTGTGTTGACAAAAATAAGGGCTATGAACCAAAGTTTGTTTTTACACATAAGGTGTTGGTTTATTGTGTTTTTTATTAAATAAGGGTTTCATGAGATTAATTTACGGAAAAAATCCGGCCTCTGAAAGCCGGATTTTTTACCTATACTAATTCTAATACTAATATCCAGGATTTTGTATCAGTCTGCCTTCCATTGGCTCAATAGCAGTCTGAGGAATTGGAAGTAGTAAGGCTGTTTCGGGCGAAGTGGTTTCCTTATTCGTTTTTGGTAATAAGTATGTGCCGAAACGAATCATATCCTGACGTCTGTGTCCTTCCCAGTATAGCTCACGACCCCGCTCATCAAGTATATCCATTAATTCAAAACCGCTTGTAATTTCGGGAGCTCCCCTTTTTGCACGTATTTCATTAACAATACTCTGAGCTCCACCTAAATCACCTCCGCGTGCAAGACACTCAGCTTTCATTAAAAGAGCATCGGCATAACGCCATACAATAAAATCATTATCAACCCTGCTAGCAACAGTAACAACAGCCTTAGGATAATATTTTAAAACGCGAACTCCCTGTACCTCTGCTGCGTTTTCAAGTGGGCACTCAAAAGTAAAAGATAAAGGATTACCACCACGGTCTAAAATCTCTTCTCCAGCAATATTATACTGTTGACCGTAGTTAAAACCGCAAACAACGGCTAATTCTGCATATACTGAACTGTCTCCCCAACGTACATCGGTAGCAGTGTCGGTACCGTTAAACCAGCACTCTTCAAGATATCCCTGTGGAGCAATGCATCCGTTCCAGTTTGAATTATAGCCTCCGGAAAGGCTTTGGTTATAATGGAAAGTTATATTAGTCCATATAACCACATTATCTAAATTATAATTATCAGCATCGTCTAAAGGAACAGTAAAGATGGCCTCATCTCCTGGTTGAAGAAAATTTTCATCGTTTTTCGGTTTAAAAATGCCAAAATAATCATCTGCCAGGTGGTAGTTTCCAGGATTAATTATTTGATCAAGATATATCCTAGCAGAATCATATCCGGATACCCCAGTATAAATTTCTTTGTTCAAATAAAGTTTTGCTAAAAGCATTCTGCCTGCATCCCGGGTTGGTATGCCATATGCAGCATCGCCTCGCTCAGGCATTTGGTTTAAAATGGCTTTCATATCACTAACAACATAATAGAAAGCTTTTTCCCTACTAAAAATTTCAGGAAATTCATCATACGCAGTACTTGCGGGATCACGATATGGCGATATGCCATATAAATCGATGAAAAGATACATGTAATAATCTCTCAGGAATCTTAACATAGATCGGTATTCTTTCACTTCATCCGAAACATTCTCATCTTCACCTAAAACACCAATAGCAAAGTTCGCTGAAGCTATACCTGTACTCAATGTATTCCAGACTTTTTTAACATCACCGTTCTGAGGGGTCCATTCCAACTTCCAATATTCCTGCCAAACACCACCATCAAACCAGTCAGATCCTCGTGTTGGGAAACATAATTCATCGGAAGTTGCTTCCATAACACCCCATACATTGTCTTTAGACCAAAAACCTCTAAGCTGACCTAATGCCGGTGCAACCAGGTTAATTAGTAAGTTTGGGTCTTCCAGTAATACTTCGGAAGTAATTTTATCTCTTGGCTCTTCTTCCAGGTCGGTACACGAAGTAGTAAGCAGAACACTTAGCATAAAAGTGCCCAGTACCATATATAATATTTTCTTATTCATAATTATCAATTTAAATAGTTTAGAATGTTAGATTTACTCCAAACAAGAATGTTCTTGCTTTCGGATAATTGGTTAAATCAATACCAAGCGACTTAACATCGTTCATATCTGCCGAGGAAGATACATCAGGATCATATCCGGTATATTTTGTCAATAGTAATAAGTTGTACCCTGAAGCATAAATACGACAGTTCTGTATCCAATCAATATTGTTAACATTCACATTGTATCCGATAGTTGCATTTGACAACCTTAAATATGAACCATCTTCGAGATACCTGTCAGATTGTCTGTTTGTGAAACCAAAGCCAGCTGCATCCTCAACCCAACTCTGCAATGCATTCTGAGCCTGGTTTAAGTTCGTTTTCTCAAGCAATATAGCTGTATTATTGAATATTTTATTTCCATAAACTACATCAATGAAGAAATTGAAATCGAAGTTTTTGTACCGGAAACTGTTGTTTAAGCCCATTGTAAATTTTGGTAGAGGAGAACCCATAAACATTAATGAATCGACTGAACCACCTGGGTTTTTCACATAAACTAATTGTCCACGTGCGTTTACAGAATCAAATTTATACATATAGAAGGTTGCAAGAGACTTCCCGTTGGCATAAGCTTGAACATATGAACCTGTTAAGCCCTGACCATCGACTGATCCTGTTGCAATAATATCTTCATCTGAAGCTAAAATATCAACAGCTTCATTATGAATAGCTGTAAAATTAAAGTTTACATCCCAACCAAAATTATCTGTTGCTGCAATTACTCCGTTTATACCTATTTCCAGACCATTATTTAATATATACCCATCTTCGAGGTTTTTAACAAACTGATCGGTAGGAGATAAAGGTTTTGTTGTTTTTGTTAGTAGTAAATCTGTAGTAACCTTTCGGAAGATATCAAATGTACCGGATAATCTACCTCCTAACACACCCCAATCCAATCCGATGTTTGTTGACCTTGTAGCTTCCCACGATAAAGAATCAGAAGGCGTTTTATCAAGCTTAAAACCCGGAATAACAACATTACCAATAATTGCTTTAGAACCAGGATCTTCTTTTAACAAATAGGTTGAATTATCACTTGAAATTTCAGAGTTTCCGGTCATACCCCAACCTACTCTCAGTTTTAGATTGTTAAATATTCCCGTATTTTTAATGAAATCTTCCTGTGAAAGTCGCCATGCACCGGCAATAGAAGGGAAGTTACCATATTTCACATCCTTTCCAAATTTAGAGGAACCATCATGGCGGAAAGATGCTGTTATTAAGTACTTCTCCTGCAGGTTATAATTAACACGTCCAAAAAAGGATTGTAATTCCTGGTATGTATCAGCCCAGGAATCTGAAATTCTAAGATTAACATCTCCACCTTCAGGATTATAATAATATTTTATTTCAGGTGTTGTAAAACCTTCTGTTGACCTTTTGTACCCGGATTTATCGATTTTTTGGTAGGAAAAACCTGCCATCGCACCTATTGTACTAGATCCTATACTTTTGTTGTAATTTAATGTGTGTTCAATAACATAATTAATAAATTCAGATGTATTAATGCTGGATTGCCCACCCATTGTTTGATAGTTAAGTTCCTGGCTTTGCATCGTCTTTCTGTTAGCCCCGGTATAATCAATACCAAAATTACCTTTGTAGTTTAATCCTTCAATAATTTTGAGTGTTGCAGAACCTCCTGCCAGTATTCTACTGGTTCTGGTAATATCCTCGGTAAGCTCGAGCATGGCAACCGGGTTTCTTTCCGATGTTGATTCTGACTGATAAAACTCACCGGTACTATCGTAAACCGGCCAGGTAGGATTAGCTTTTAAGGCATTTAATAATAAACCTCCTTCAAAACCATTGGTACCTATTGGCGGACGATTTTGTATGGTCTGAGCTGCGGTAAGGTTTGCTTCAACAAACAAACGATCTTTTATGGCTTTTTGTGTAAAGTTTATGCGGCTGTAATATCTTTTCTGATTTGAATTTTTAATTATGCCATTTTCGTCAGAATAGTTAAATGAAGCCATATACGAGGTTTTTTCAGTGCCTCCGGAAAATGAGAGATTATGGCTCTGACTAACTGCAGTTCTGAATACTTGATCCTGCCAGTCGGTTTCTGAACCCACATGGTTTTCATTAACTGCATCAAGGCCAATAGTATCGATGCGATATGTTAACCATTCTTCGGCAGTTAAAACATCCAGCTTCTTCGGAAGTTTAGATATGCTCATGGTAGCAGCATAATTAACCGATGATACACCTTCTTTACCTTTTTTAGTAGTTATTAGTATTACTCCGTTTGCTCCTCGTGAACCATAAATTGCAGCTGCTGATGCATCTTTCAGAATGTCAATCGATTCAATATCGTTTGCATTTAAAAAGTTTAACGGGTTTGAAGCTGCCGGACCACCAATACCTGATGCGGTAGCACCATCAGGCGAAGAGGCTGAGTTATCCAAAGGTACTCCATCAATTACATAAAGTGGTGACTGACCCGAACGAATAGTGCTGGCACCCCTGATTCTGATTGATGATCCTGCTCCGGGCTCTCCGTTGTTTGAAGTAATCTGAACACCGGCAATACGTCCCTGAATTAATTGTTCGGGTGTTGCTGAGGAAATTTTATTAAAATCATCTTCTTTCAGTGATGCTACTGATCCTGTAAGGTCACTTTTCTTTTGTATTCCGTAACCTACAACAACAACTTCATCCAGCTCCATTAAATCCTCATCTAATACAATGTCAATTGTTGTTTGTCCGTTAACCTGAATTTCTTCGGTAATGTAACCGAGAAATGAATATACAAGTACAGCATTTGCATCGGGAACTGTGATAGAATAGTTTCCATCCAGGTCGGTAATAACACCGGTAGTTGTTCCTTTGATTACAATGCTTACCCCTGGCAAGGCCTCTTCTCCATTTGAGGTTACCTGCCCTGTAACATTAATACCCTGCGCATAACCAAATGCATACAGGAAACAAAATAGCAGGGTTAATACTACTTTGTATAAGTGTTGTTTGTAACTCATAGTTATTTTTTTAAAAGTTAGTTTTTTAAACATATTATAATGCAATAAAGGGTCGCTCATACTTAAATTTTAATGTTGATTTTATCATTTCCGCCTATTCTATATTCTTTGCCTTTCAGAATAATTGTTGCCGGAACTTCAGACTCATTCTCAATATTGGTAACTCCACCTTTAAATTCGATTCTTAACTGACTGCCTCTGAATAATATTTTAAAAGTAAAGGATGTCCATTTTTCCGGAATCTGAGGATTCAGAACCAACTTGCCATTGCTTACCCTCTTGCCTGCAAATCCTTCAATAATTGCCATATAGGTGCCAGCCATTGAGGTAATGTGCAGTCCTTCATGTACTTCATGGTTATAATCGTCAATATCAAGACGGGAAGTTCTCAGGTAAAGCTCATATGCTTTATCCATGCGTTGTAATTTTGAGGCAAGTACAACATGTACACATGGAGAAAGTGATGATTCATGAACAGTTCGCGCTTCATAAAAGTCAAAATTCTTTTCTATGGTTTCATTGCTGAACTCGTTCTCAAAGAAATAAATACCTTGCAAAACATCTGCTTGTTTAATAAAGACAGATCTGAGTATTCTGTCCCACGACCATTTTTGATTTATTGGACGGTGTTTTGGGTCAAGCTTGTCGACTGTTAATTGTTCCTTGTCCATGTATCCATCCTGCTGAAGGAATATTCCGTCTTCACGTTCGGGCAGATACATATTGCTTATTATTTCATTCCAAAACTTGTATTCTTTGTTTTCATCAAGTTTCAGCCGTTGAATTAATGCTGAATATTTTTGCTGATTTGCTTTTTTAACTTTAATTACTGCTTCAAGCGTGTATTTTAATGTCCACTGAGCAATCTTGTTGGTATACCAGTTGTTGTTAACATTGTTCTCGTATTCATTCGGACCAGTAACTCCAAGAATAACATACTTTTTCTTTTCTTCAGAAAAGTTAACTCTCTGAGCCCAGAATCTTGATAAAGCAATTAAAACTTCCAGCCCGTAATCAACAAGATAGCCTTCGTCGCCGGTATGCAAAACATAGTTGTAAATGGCATACGACATGGCTCCATTCCGGTGAATTTCTTCGAAAGTTATTTCCCACTCATTATGGCATTCTTCGCCGTTCATAGTAACCATGGGAAATAGAGCTGCACCATCGGTAAATCCAAGTTTCTGCCCGTTTTCAATGGCTTTATCCAGCTGTTTGTACCTGTATAGAAGCAGATTTTTTGATACCCGCGGTGGCGCTGTTGCCAGGAAGAATGGAATGCAATAAGCTTCGGTATCCCAATAAGAAGCACCCCCGTATTTCTCGCCGGTAAACCCTTTAGGTCCAACGTTTAGTCTTTCATCCTCGCCGGTATAGGTCTGGTTCAAATGAAAAATGTTAAACCTGATTCCCTGCTGGGCTTCTGCATCGCCTTCAATAATAATATCGCTATGTTCCCAAATGCTTGCCCATTTCTGTTTATGATCTGCCAGCATCTTATCATAACCTTCAGCAGCAGCTTCCCTGACAACTTTTTTTGCATCACTTAATATGCTCTCCCTGGAATGATTAAGTGATGATAAAACAGAAATATATTTAAGGATTTTCAGCTCAGAGTTTTTACTGATCTTTTGCTTATATGTTGCTGAAACAAACCCTTCTTTTGAACTATTTTCTAGGGTAATGTTAATTTCTGCATTATCCAGATAGCTCTTAACGAACATGCCATTCGCAACATCAAATTCGGTTTTCTTGGTTTGTGTTTGAAGATATGCTTCATTTCCATCAACCTCATGTTTAATTTGCTTCCAGAAAACTTCATCCCAGTTAGCATCCTGGTTAACAACATTACCATCGAGGTAAGGTGTGAACTCAATTTCGGCATCGAAGTTTAAGGGTTTTATGCTGTAACTAATAACCCCGGTCTCTGGTTTTGCCATACTGAGAAACCTGCAGGCAGAAACCTGAACTTGTTTTCCCGAGGACATCTCTGCAACAAAATCACGACTTAGAGTCCCCTCCTTCATATTCAGAACTCTGGTAAAGGATAATACTTCACATTTAGATAAATCAAGAGATTCGCCGTCGATTTTAACTTTTATTCCAGTAAAGTTGGTTGAGTTCAGTACTTTAGCAAAATACTCCGGATAACCGTTTTTCCACCAGCCTACTTTTGTTTTATCGGGATAATATACCCCGGCAACATAAGTGCCCTGAAGCGTTTTTCCACTATAATCTTCTTCAAAGTTAGCCCTCTGTCCAAATTGTCCGTTTCCAATACTGAAAATACTTTCAGATGAGCGATGATTATCAGGATTAAAATTATCCTCAATTATTAACCACGGATCTACTTTTAAGTACTTCTTCATTTTAGGTTAACTAATTTCAGTTTATTTACTATTTCTTCAAATGTTACATTTGCAAATCCGGGTATGAGGTGGTCCCACCCGTTTAGATTTTCTGGCGCACCAACCCCTACACAAAACATATTGCCATTTCTGGCAGCATCAATTCCGGCTTGGGCATCTTCAAATACGATGCAGCTTTCCGGTTCAATTCCAAGTTCTTGTGCTCCTTTTAAGAATACTTCGGGGTCTGGTTTTGCATTCGATACCTTGGTGCCATCAATAACAGCATCGAAATAACTGTTAAGCTTCAACCTTTCCAAAATTAAAGGTGCATTCTTACTGGCCGAGCCAAGGGCTGTTTTTATACCCTTTCCTCTTAACTCTGTAAGAAATGCACTTACCCCTGGCAAAATTTCTTCTGGTTCAAGCTTTTCGATATATTCAACATACCACTCGTTTTTTTTTGCAGCTGACTTCTCCATATCGGCAGCAGTAAGCTCTTTGCCTCCAATCTCGAGAAGAATTTCAAGCGAACGCATACGACTTACTCCTTTTAATCTTTCGTTGTCTTCTTCGGTAAAATCGAACCCTAATTCGTTTGCCAATCTCTTCCAGGCCAGATAATGGTATTTAGCTGTATCTACAATTACTCCGTCTAAATCGAATATGCAAGCTCTAATTTTATTCATTATTATTTTCTTAATCGTTTTCTTTAACAAACAATACCATTACAGCTGCCAGTAAAAGGGATATTCCACCAATCAGCAACGCGTAAATTGGTTGATCATCAAAGAAATATTGAACACAAAATCCTAAAATACTTGCTGCAACTATCTGTGGTATTACAATAAAAAAGTTGAAAATACCCATATAAACACCCATTTTGTTTGCTGGTATTGCCCCGGTTAAAATTGCATATGGCATAGCAAGAATCGAAGCCCAGGCCAGACCAATACCTAATTCAGATATTATGAGCATTTGAGGATTTTGAATTACAAAAAAAGATGCCATGCTGATACCTCCGATTACCAAAGATATTGCATGAACAATTGTTCTTTTTGTTCTTTTAGCCATCCACATAAGCAGGAAAGCCATAACCGCGGCAAAACCATTATAAACAGCCATTAAGATTCCAACCCAATCAGCCCCTTTGTTATACTCTTTGATAATAGTGACCATCCGCTGTTGTGTTTTAGGCTGAAGCATAAGTGTTTGACTAACTGTTGTGTCAGCATAGAATTTTGCAGTACGAACAGTTGCAGTAACATTCTTGCCTGCTTCATAACGTTTTTCGAAGTGTTTTAAATCCTTTTGAATATCACTAAAGTTTCTCCATACCTCATCTTCAGGAACAGCCTTAATATTTGCTGTGGCCTGGTTTAGTTCGGTAAAAACCTCGTAATCTAATTTCATGTCGTATTTGGTGCTGGTAACACCCGATGTGGTGTATATCCACATAGAAAAAAGAGCAAACCATGAGAAAAACTGAACAAATGCCAATTGCTTCATGGTTATAGGCATTTTATTTAAATCTGAAATAATTTCAGAAAAACCTGTCTTTAGCTTTAATTTTTTGAATATTCCGGCTAAAATTTCAAATACTCCAAAGGCAATTAATCCAATGGCAAAAATGTAAACCTCTTTCTCAACATGAATTCTCAACAGAGGTATAGTAACAGCAACTCCCAATAAGATTAATACCAAACCAATTTTAAAATAGTTGGGTTCTTTCTTTGCATCTGCGGCATTTGTGTTAGTAGCTGATTCTTCTTTTAGTTTTTTCTCAGCGGCTTCGAATTCTTCTAATTGTTCCGGTGAATATTCTTTTGTTCTTAAAACAGTCCATAATACTGCGAGGAAAAAAACACCCCCCCCCAGATAAAAAGCTAATTTAAGACTTGGAGCTATTTCGTTGCCTGTGGCCACATTCGAAACATGAAACCAATTTGTTAAAATATAGGGAAGAGCCGAAGCAACAACGGCTCCGATTCCAATAAAAAAGCTTTGCATTGAGAATCCCATTGTCCGCTGATTGGGTGGAAGCATGTCACCCACAAAGGCCCGGAAAGGTTCCATTGAAATATTAATTGAAGCATCCATTATCCAAAGCGTGCCCACTGCAATCCATAAAGTGGGCGAATTTGGCATTGCCAGTAAAGCAATTGAGGCTAAAATGGCTCCTACAAGAAAATAAGGGCGTCTTCTGCCAAGCCTGGTCCAGGTTTTATCGCTATAATGACCAATAATGGGCTGTACAATCAGACCGGTAATTGGAGCTGCGAGCCAATACACAGATAGTTTTCCAATGTCTCCGCCCAGAATTTCAAAAATCCGGCTAACATTGGCATTTTGTAATGCAAATCCGAATTGAATCCCTAAAAATCCAAAACTCATATTCCAGATCTGCCAAAACGAAAGATTCGGTTTATTTTTCATGCGTAGAATGGTTAATGTGAAATTGAGCAAGCTTTTTTATATTGCTCTTTTATTTAGCGTATTAAAGTTTTATTGAATCAAATTTATCTCCGGTATACCGTGTAGCAAAAAAATAAAAAGCCCAAAACTGCTGTTTTTAGCATCAAATAAGGTCTGAAGCCGCATTTCAAACGTTTGCGGAAAAAGTGATTTTTAAATAAAATTTTTTTTAAATAGTGCCAAAAACTGCTAAAAATCAGGTATTTCAATGCCTTAAGCTAAATTGTTTCTTAAAAATAAACCCTGGTAATTTGCTATTTGTTGGTTTTTATGCAAAAAATGCTAAAACAAAGCAGCTCATCCCTTATAAATTGTACGTTTCAAACGTTTGCATAATATTTCGGAATATATTTTTGATTTATGCAGCGCATAGGAATTAAACTACGTCTTTTACTATTTAGTTTAAACTTTTATTGTTAGAAATTTTATTAACCAAACTTCTTAAAAAATGAAAAAAAAAGTAAGCTTAGGAATTTTTATAGCGCCATTTTTAATTCTGCTTTTTGTAACAACAAGCAAATTGTATGCTTTTGAAGAACAACGCGATGTTAAGGATTTTAATGAAATTAGTTTTTCTATTGCCGGCAATTTGATATTGGATCAGGGGAATGAATTTAAATTTACTATTAGTGGCAATAAAAGCGACGTAGAGGAGATAATAACTAAAGTTGAAAACGGAAGGTTAATTGTTAAAACCAAGTCGCACGTTCATAATCTTTCCGATATAGTTGTCAGAATTACTTTACCTGAACTTAGGAGTCTTGACCTGGCGGGCTCTGGTGATGTAGTTGCAAAAGAAAGTTTTAAATCTGATAATTTAAATATTTCAATTGCCGGCTCGGGTGATGTTGTGTTTGATAATCTGACTGCTGAAGAAGTTGAATTATCAATCGCAGGCTCAGGGGATATGATTATTAAAGGTAAAACCAAAGAACTGGAAATAAGTATTACCGGTTCAGGAGACATAAATACTGTAGAATTTACCGCTTCAGATGTTGAGGTTAATATTACAGGTTCAGGAGATGCAAAGGTTTATGCAACAGATAAACTGGAAACAAATATTGTAGGTAGCGGTAGTGTATATTATAAGGGTAAACCACTTATTGATGCCAGCTCAGTGGGTTCCGGAAGTACTAAATCTTTATAGAATGATATAATAACTAGCCACGAATTCACGAATAGTATTCGCGCATTCGTGGCTTTTCTTTTTCAATCTTAATTCCCCTCCAGAATCTCAAAGATTTCATCCAGATTTGGAGTTAGTATTATCTCTGTGCGCCGATTCTTCTGTCTTGCTTCAGCAGTTTTTGCAGGATCTACCGGTAAAAATTCTCCCCGGCCACTGGCTGTTAATCTCTTTGGATTTATGCTGGAATTATCTAATAGTATTCTGATTATCGCTGTTGCTCTTTTCACGCTTAAGTCCCAGTTGTCTTTCATTGCAGAACCCGGAATAACAGGCACATCATCGGTATGTCCCTCAATTGTAATATTAATATCCGGATTTTGTTCTAAAACAACGGCAAGTTTCTTTAATGCCGAAACACCGCGGGCATCCACTTCTGTGCTGCCGCTGCCAAATAGTAGTTTCTCATCCAGCGAAACATAAACCTTTCCGTTCTTTTTAGTAATCGTTAAGCCTTGTCCCTCAAAACCCATCAGCGCATCGCTAACTTTTTTACGAAGAGCATTAACAGCCTCATCTTTCTGGGCAAGCATACGTTCAAGATCCGATAAACGCTTGTTCCTGTCATCAAGTTCTGACGAGAGACGCTCCAATTCCCTGCGCTCTGCATCCAGCTTTTGAGATAGCATGTTAAGCTGATCTTCTTTAGTATATAAATCTTTTTGGGTCCGCTCCAGTTGATTCATCATCTTTCTGGCCTCAGAATCACTCCCACTTACTAATGCCTGGTGTGTCTGTTGAAGCTCTTTATAACGCTTGTCTAAAGATTGATACTCAGATTTCATTCTATTCAATTCTTCAACATCTTCCAGTTGTTGATTCTTAATGCGTTCTATTTCCTTTTCAGAACCTTCAACTTTTGATTTCAATTCAGTATTCTCTACGTTCAGCTGCTCATTTTCCTGCAACATTTCTTCCCTTTCGCGATAGCAATCGTCCTTTTCCTTTACCGCTTCGTCATAAATTTTTGGTGCAGCACAAGCTGTGGCAAGCACAGTTGCAATTAGTCCTATAAATTTTATACCCTGAATGCTCATTTGTTAAAGAATATTAAAGTCCCCGATTATTCAATAATAAATCGAAAATAATTCGTTTTTATTGTATCTGCGAAATTACAACTTGTAGTATTTGTGCTCAAGAGTTATACGGATAAATTATTAACTTTGCAGAAATTTGAGCTGAAGGATCTTATTGAATGGCGATTGAAAAAAATTTATTGAACGGTATTAATTCGC
>JAFGVA010000053.1 GCA_016938235.1 Bacteroidales bacterium
ATCTTTGTTACTGCCTTTGATCAATATTCCATTAAGGCCATCCGCTCCGAAGCCTTTGACTACCTGGTTAAACCCATCGACCTGGATGAACTCAATGCCGCCCTAAATCGCTTCCGACAAAAAAAAGAGAACCTTCAAATCCCACAAGGATGGAACCTCTCCGAAAGAGAAAAAGAGGTCGTAACCCTGGTGCTCACCGGAAAAACCAGCGCCCAAATCGCCCAGGAACTCTTCCTGAGTAAGTTTACCATCGATGCCCACCGTAAAAAAATTCTCGAAAAATGCGGCTGCAATAACTTTAATGAGCTGATGGGGTTGGTGAAATAAAAAGATGTTCATAGTTCTATAATAATAACTTGCTACTATCCTGCTGATAATAAAATTGGATTGAGAGGGACCTGCTTTTAAGCAAAAAATGTTCTCTTTATCAATCTGACAATATTACTTCCCTAATACGCCACATTAATAACTTTAATATTTGGGTAGGTTAGCCTTGTAATTCCAATTGTAAACAACAGTATTCCCAATCGAGTAAACCAGCTCAGCAATAACCATTATTATCATAGTCATTAAAACTACCCTTAAAATCACTACAATTAGTAATTGTAAACCACTGCCTTTAGTCAATTCTATAACGTAAGATATACATATATTCGTTGATCAAAAGAATCCAGTATTAATCAACCAAAACCTTAATTCAATTAAAATTATAGTATGAAAAAACAATTGTTTATAGTAATACTGTGCTTGAGCTTCACAATTTCTGTACAATCTCAGTTCTCTATCTCAGGATTGTCCAATGTATACATTGGAGCTGTCAATGAAGAAGAACTTCCCGAATATGATCCGATAAAAATGAATACGTCCTTTGGAATAAAAGGTAGTCTGGCCTTAAAAGAAACAAAAGCTGCTTGTTTTGATATCTTTTGTTCTTATAGCGGTGGGCAAGTTCATTATCCTGATAACAATAGAGATTATCAAGTATACTATGTTAAAGCAGGCACTGAATTAAACATCTATGCAGCAAGTTCTTCGTTTTATTGGGGAATAGCTGGTGAAATCGCCTGGGCAACAGAAGAAGAAGAGGATAATCCCACAAAAGGATTGGGATTTTTCGGGAAAGTGGGAATAGGAAAGATCCGGGGATTTTTCTTAGAGGGGGGTATTGAACTACTAAGTACGGGGACTCAATTAATCGGAAAGCCAAAGGATGAGATAAGGCTAAATTACAATAATCTCTTTATTTCAACAGGAATTAGATTTTAAAAACTAATAGAATATGAAAACCTTCATCTTCTTATTATGTCTGCTATGTTCATTTGTATGTGCAGTAGATGCTCAGGATGTCATCCAAAAGAGGGATGGTGAAAAAATTGAATGTAAGGTGACTGAGATTACAGCCACCACCATAAAATATCAACCAAACAATCAAACGGAAGGCCCGATCAGAAATATAGACATCTCGGAGGTTGCAGTTGTAGTATACCCTGATGGTTCCTTTGATTATTATAAACCAAATGAAAATTCAACTCAGAATTTAAATGACAAAAGCATTGAAAAAAATGAGGACGATGATATACCAGAAAAGACAATCCTCAACAAAAATATAAGACTAGATGAAGTTGTGTTGTTAGTTAATGACAATAGGGATGGCCCAATTACTTTAAAAGGAGACAAATTCGCGGAATCTGGAAAATTTATTCATTTAAACGCCAGATTTCAAGATAAAAAAGGGAAACTATCTCCACGTATTGCAAAACTATTTCATGAAAAATTCCTTGCTCATAATGTTATTTTTTATGGTGACGAAAATCATCCAAAATATATCTTAAAAGTAACTGTCGATCACCTTTATTATGGGGGTAAAAAAGCTATAATTGAAGAATGTAGTGCAAGTGTTCAATTAATTTCTAACCAAAACCAAGATGTTCTTTTTCAATTTTCAGTGTCGGATAAAACACCCATAAAAAAGAATCTCGCTTTCACTTTTGAAGATTTGGTTTGTGATACTGTAGAGAACACAGTTATTAAAATCATCAATAATCCGAAATTTCAATCATGTTTTAAAATGTAGTTAAATTTTAACCAATCTATATTGTCATGAATTGTAGATTTTCTAAATGCCTAAAACGCCTTTTGTTTTTATTGATATCACTAAGCTGTTATTATACATGTACAAAAGATAATATTGGCGATGATAATGACACCGTTGATAACGAAACTAGTACCATGACTAAATATTATTTGTCATTTGAAGTAAACTATTTCACTGAGGATGGCACACGTTATCCAATAGTTTGTGATGTAAGTGTCTTTAATCAGGGATCGAAAAAGAGGCTTGAGAGAGGAGTTGTTATAAGTGGTTGGTATGTTAACCCGCTAAAATCCTATACTTATGACGATGAGATAAGAATTGAGTTGTGGAACCAAACAGACTATTGTTTTGACTATAAGGTAAATATTTCACCGGCTACAACACCAAAGTTTTTCGTAACATCGAAGGATAATTTGAAAAAGAACAAGCAAGCCCTACCTCATTTCTATATTCCGAAAAGTGAATTGCATAATCAAATGTATGGCGCTTGGGGACCATAAACAAAAGCATACTAAATTAACTGCTATGAAGATCAACCTTTTAGTATTGGCACTTTGTGCGCTGTCATTCGTGAGTTGTGAGAATAACTATGATAGCGAAGAACCTAAATTTGACAAGGATCAGGCTATAATCGAAATCAAATCTGCTCTTTCAAGTTGGGCGAGCGCTTCCCAAGTTAAAAATTCTACTCAGATGTATCAATTGTCGTATGATGGTGGCAATTTTGAGGGGATGACTGAGCATTGTCAAGTGCAGTGGGAAAGGGGATTAACCCTATATTACAAATTTTGCTCAGTTGTAGTCACAGATATTTTTGATCAGAATTACGCTGAATTAGAAGGAATTGTTGATATGGTACAGGGAGTCACAGGGTATAATTATAGATTTAATTTTGTTGCATCGGCAAAACTGGTTGACGACACCTGGCTTCTCGATGGGTCTAATTTCTATAATCTTATCAGCAATTATTAGTGCGCCTATGCTTTTAAAGTATAGATCTTTATCAAAAATCACGTAAGTCCGGTTAGATACATGGATTTGTTAAACCGTTTATATACCAGTAAAAGTTGTCATATGCAGTGGATACATGGGAAAATAAACTCTAAATAAAAAAAAACACTACTTAAAGGTATAAGCTCTAACTAAATATAGGATGATCAGTTTTTGGTGATTATGGAAATTTGCAAATAGCAATGTATAATCCAAAACACCAAACCTTATGAAAACATTGACCATTACTTTACTTTCGCTGACTTTTTTGCTTCTAATCTCAATTGGTTCTTCAGCACAATCAACCATCGTTCAAAACGACAAGAACCAAATCAAAGCTCAAATCATCGAAATTACCAGCGAGGTTATTAAATACAAACCTTATGACCATCTCGACGGCCCTATAAGGAATATCAACATTTCTGAAGTATTCATGGTTATCTACGAAAATGGAAAATTTGAAACCTTTAATCAGGAGAAACCAAAACCGCAAACCCCGGTAACAAATGTACAAACAGCTTCCGAACCAACAGTTACCACCCAACTCCCCGTTACCCAACCCATATCACCAACACCAGTAACCTACAATGAAACCCCAACCAACAGTGGTTTTGTTAATCACTCGTCATCTGCCAACATCAATAGCAAGCCCAGTGCGTCCGACGAACCCTTACCTGCAACCACTGCAGTAGAGAGCCCAAAGATAGGATGGTCATTTGGGGCAAAAATTGGCGGATATGTACCGACTAATAAGTATTTTAAAGGAATATACAAACCAGGCCTGAGCTATGGCCTAAACACAGGATATTGGGGAAATGACTTTGCAATTGAGGCTGAATGGAAAAACTATACCAAAGAAGGAAACCCTTATGAATATGGCGACGTTGACCACTCCAGTTCAAAAGTATCCATGAACTGGTATAACGTATCGCTTTACTGGCTCCCATACTCATCAAGCACAAGTTGCATTTATTTAGGAGGTGGCCTGGGCAAATGTAGCTTAAAAGAATCCGCGGAAATGTCTGCATACGATGAAACCATTTCAGGTTCTGAAAACATTTCAACCTGGGCCTATCATTCAACTGTTGGAGCCCGTTTTAAGCCCATCAATATTGAACTCATGGCGGCCTTTGTCCCCTTTGAAAACACTTACACCGGCGATGAAATTGATTATGGAGGCGTGTTTGTGACCTTTGGTGTGTTTTTCTAAACCTTTAACCTATCGCAAAAATAATAAAGGCTTTCTTAATTCTTACTCTCCTTACGATTGTAAAAACAACCCTTGCACAGGATGTTATTCAGAAAAAAGATGGCAAAAGCATCACTTGCTAGGTTATAGAGATAACTTCCTCCGAGATCAAATACAAAAACAATGACCAGGCAGAAGGCCCCATAAGAAACATTCTGATAGCAGAAGTTCTCTTTGTTAATTATGCCAATGGCTATCATGATTACTTTGGAAAGCATCAACAGCCTGAAAACAACAAAGTCACGAGCAACCTGGAAGAGCCGACATCGATTAACCCTCTAAATGTAAACCCAAAGATACTTATGAATCAGATTGTTCTGGAAATGACTGACGACCGGGATGGCCCCATCACCTTACTGGGAGATGGATACTTTCAATCCGGGGTCTTTACCCACTTACATGCCAGAAGCAAGGACAAAAAAGGAGAGCTTTTCGAGGATGTTGCAAAATTATTCCATAAAAAATTCATCGCTCAAAATGTTGTTTTTTTCGGCCATGAATGGGATGCTGATTACAAACTTAGGGTAACTGTTCAACATTTAGCTTATGGCGGACCCTGGAATAAATCCTGGGAATCGTGTAAAGTTCATGTTACTTTGATCAACAACCCAACGAATCAACAACTTTTTGGTTTTTATGTGACCGACCGCTATCAGGGAAAAAGAAAAGGCATAGCATCTTTTGAAAACTTTGTGTCGCATACCATAGAAAATACAGTTAAAAAAATCATAGCCGAGCCAATGTTTCAAAAAACGCTGGAAACAAACTGATTAATTCCCTTGTAGTAAAAAAAGAGGATTGAAAATCAAACAAAATACCGTGCAGAACAAAAACCTTACACCATTTATATTAAACTAACTGCCACTTTTTGTCCATACGAACAAAATTAACCCATTGTTCATGTATGAATAATAGTAATGTTCATGTATTTAACGAAGAAGCCTAATTTCGAATAAATCCACCAACCATGAAAAAATCAACAATCTTGTTACTGACAATTTATCTTATTGCGTTTTATTCATGCAAAAAAGATGATGAAATTGGAACGATTAATGCCCATGGATTATCTAAAAATACTGTCCAAATTACTGATTCAGACTGGCAGAATAATATCCTTAATGTTGATACTAATACATTTACATTTAAGTTTAAAAAGAATGTATTAGACAATTATTCAATTAGTAAAGGAGATATTATTCTTATAACTGAAGATGGTGGGTATCTTAGAAAAGTAAAAAATACGACCATTATCGGTGATGAGGTTACGATTAAAACGGAATTTGCTGCTATTACAGAAGCGTTTAAAGAGCTATCTCAAAAAACTACAGTTTCATTAATTCCAAATAAAGAAAGTAACGAGTTTTGGTTAGAAGATGGGATTCAAATGAATTCTTTAAAAAGCACTTCTGACAATTTGATAAATTTAAGCATAAATACGGTATTAGATGATTTAGATGGTAACTTATCAACAAAAACAGACCAAGTTAGATTATCGGGTAACTATAAACTAGATGCTGACTTTCATATCGATTTTGATATTAATGATTTCGAAATATCTCATCTTATATTACAGTATGACATAAATCAAACTAAAACAATTGATGGTTACATGGGAATAGGTGGTTTCGGTTACTCCAAAAAGGAGAAGCTGGCAACTATACCCTGTGGTACAATAACTGCTGGTCCGGTTATAATTCAACCTATTATTGATATATATGCTGGTTTTGATGTAAATATATCCACTCCGCTTCAAATGAAAATTGAACAGGATTACAATAGTTTAACAACAATACATTATCAGGACGGAAACTGGAATACAGAAAAAACTATAACTGAAAATGAACTCTTTGAAAAACCATCAATCTCAGGGGTTCTAAAAGCAAAATTATATTTGAAGCCTGAATTAAAATTTAAGATATATCATACAGTTTCACCATACATTGATGCAGAGCTGTATGGTGCTACAAATGTTAATTTGGAATCAGAATTATTAAAATGGAAAACTTCTGTAGGTTTTGATATGAATGCGGGTGTTAGTATGAAGATATGGGATCATACACTCTTCAATTTCAAAACGAACTTATTTAATTGGGAACATGTTATTGCACAGGGAGAAGAAACCGGGCAATCACAATCAAATTTTGACAATTTTGAAAGTTATCAGGTAGGAAGCTTTCCTAGTATTTGGTTTGCAGATGCAAATGCTAAAGACATTTCCAACAACTACATTGATAATGAGGTTAAATATGAAGGTGCTAAATCGCTAAAACTATATGGAAGTGTTGCTAGTTGTTGGGGAGCATTGGCTTATAAACCAGTGTATTTCAACTCTTCTTTTACTATAGAATTAGCAATTAGGAATGGCAACGAAAACTTATCTGGCTGTCATCCTGATCGTGGACAAATTGGATTACGTAAAGGAACAAGTTGGTCAAACCCTGCAAGAAGATTACTCCTGTTTGGTGGAGATGGCAATATTTATGGTGGTAGTAATTCTTCATTAGCTACATACAAAACTAACACGTGGTATTTAGTAAAAATTAAATACCAAAAAACAACAGGTTCGCAAATAAAACTAAATTATTGGATAAACAATGACTATTTGGGAGAAGAAACTTTTGATTCTATTGCTGATGAAAATCTACTTGATAACTTTGAGATAGTTGCACAAGAAGGGTCAGCATGGTTTGATGCTATTAAATTTTATTCTGATTCAAATTAATTATTTTTAAACCAAAAGAAGCCCAGCACTTCGGCTACGATCAAGCGTTTATTCCTTACGCTTGATTGGAGTACATGTATTAACTAAACATTTTGCCAGATATGCTGGGCTCCCCTGTTTTTTATTGGTTTTTTCCACTAGTAAAAACAAACCCATTTTTTTGGGGAATAGATTTTTGGGGTAGTATGGAAAGGGAAATTCTTTTTCTGAATCATTATTTACCGGAATTACACAGTCTGGTGGGATAATAAAATCCTAGAAAATTTACGGTTATAAGACGTTAGCTTTAGGATTATCAAATGGCTCATTTATTTTTTCAATCAATTACAAAAAACATTCTAAAAGGTTCTTTCCTTTGGCAATCTTATTTCCAGATATTTGAAACAGTATTTTCATTTGATAATTACCTAAAAACTTTGCTGATTTATTCTTTTTTAATCCCCTGATTTTTCTTATTTTTTATTGACTGTTCAACACTGTTTAACCCATAAACGTCTTCTTATGAATCCCTTTACAAAAAACCAAAACATAAAAGTAATTTTTGATAACTATGTCGACATTGCTTCTGTTAAAAAAAGCTTCCTTATTAAACCGGTTTTTGACATCAAGGCTTCATACAATTGTCTTTCTGACTATTTAAACACTTCCAGTAATAGTACAATTGATAAATTTAAAAGCCTTAACCAGTCGTTAATCCTTTATCCCAATAACAAAGAAGCTGTTAAGAGCTATGCACTCTGGCTGCAAAAACAGGGCCATTTTGATGAAGCCCTCGAATATTACCGCAAATGGAAAAGACTGGCAGGCATTAATAATAAAACTAACAGGAATACCGAAAGAACCATCACTCTGAACAATGTGGTCAAAGTCAGCGACAAAAGACTGGTCGCATTCTCCCAAGAGGGTGATTGCTACCTGCGATTACCATATAAACCTGTGGCCTTTGCCAAAATTATTGCCAATTCACGCAAATCGATTTTAACTAAAATCGCCGGTTATATTATTGCATTTTGGCTTTGGAATGCCGATACCCAGGCTCAGTATTATGCAGCTCCTGATATTGAATGGCTGACCCAACAAAAACATGCTGACATAAGATATATTTATTTTGAGGAAGAAAGATTAAAATCTATTGACTCTCGATATGCTAATACTTACGGAGTTGTAAATAGAAATGATGAGAATGCCCAAGGACAACTTAA
>JAFGVA010000054.1 GCA_016938235.1 Bacteroidales bacterium
ATATTTTTACTATACAGGACTTGAATTAACAGACCAAAAGATTATTGACTTGGAAATAAAAGCAGGAGAGACATTTAATAAGGATTATCTAAAAAACTTTAAAAACTTTCCATCTGAAAACGATAAAATAACTAAAACCTTAATATTCACTGGTGATAGTTCTTCTTCATCTGCTGGCGTAAACATAATTGGACAAGACTATTTTAAAAAGTTTCTCAATACTATAAGCTAATTTATTGATTTTACCCTTTCTGTGGTTTTTTCTTTTTGATAACAAACAACATCAAAACCCACAATTTATTCCAAAAGACCAGGTAAAAGTATCACCCTGGTAAAACTCCGAACAATACCTGTCATAGTCAGGCTGGCGCGCGATTATATCGCGTGACCTGTTTACATTCCTCTTCTCAGCCTCAAGAAAAACAAAAAAATCATTTAAGATCTGATAATTAAATTGAATTCCAATTTGATTTTGTTCCCATTCAATGCTTTCCATAAATGGAATTCCCCAAACATCACCAGTACTGCGTGTATAAGGGTAATCAGGGCCTTTCTGTTCCATAGAAAAGTAACTGGTGAAATGTAAATTTTTCATTGGCTTGAATTCTAGCCCTATATAAATTTCCCTGGCGTTATCACCCAGGTAGTGGCCCAGTGAATACTGGTTTGAAGAGTAAAGCAAATGTTTATCGTTCTTATACACAAGGGCATTGTTTCTTATGTATTCAACAGTAAGTGCTATATTTGGCAGCAGATTACTTACTTTTACACCCCCCTGCATACTCCAGTGATTAGCATGTTCTTCCTCACTAAACAGGCTTGAAAAACTCATTACATCAATAAACATCGAATAGTACATGTGTACCTTAGGTATCAGCCTGCTGCTAATATTGAAAAACATCTGTGAGTTTTGTCCTGCTGCATTGGTATTTCCGTTATAGGTGTGGTCAACCGATTTATAGAAAAAAACCGGAATAAAGTAAGCCGGATTCAGCACCTGGTCGGAATAAATCACCGAATTTCCAACCGAAAGATTAAGCCTTTTCCAGGGCATAAAAGTAAACATATTGGCTGCAATGAATTTATTGTGAAAAACATTGCGTTGCACGCCATTGTATGTATAGGATCGGGCACTGTCAACTATTTCCGATACCAGCCATCCGTGAATGTAATTGAATTCGAACCAATCAGCTGGTTTAATATTCCATTTTAGCTGTGCAAACGATGGGGCTTTAGAACCTATTATATTTGGGTATCGGTAAGAACTCCCCCAGTGCACATAATCCTTTACCAGGGCAACATGACCCCAGTTCCAGGCATAGGTAATTCCTCCACGCATTTCGCTGTAATCTCCTCGCCGGTATTTACTGCCATTTCTTAGGCTAATCAATCCTGTATCAGCCAGGCGAACTTTCTCTGTATTATCTCTTAAACTGGCATATACACCTAAATGTTCGCCCGCATAGGCAAAAGCTTCGGCTCCATACCAGCGGTGGTAGTTAAATCCGTTTTCGTTTTTCCAACCCTGTCCGCCCAGTATTCCGTTTAAGGAGAAAGTAAACAGGCTGTCGCTGTAATAAAAAACATCGAAGCGTTTGTTTTCAAAGCTTCCCTTTAATTCTTTATTAAAATCCATGAGGTAGAAATCCAACTCGGCAGTCTGTCTTTTATTCAGGTGAATTCTTTGAGTATCCAGTTCTGCAAGTTTTTCAGCAATAAACTGTCGGCTGTATGGCTTAATAACCGGGTTGGTATTGATTTTGTGCAAATTGGCCATCTCATCCAGGTAATTGTAAACCGAAGTTTTGTTTATATCCTGGTAAACAACCTGGGCATCCAATGAACAAAATATTGAAAAGCCAAATATGAAAAATAGCGTAAAAAGCCTGGACATTGACGACAATTTTGTATTTATAACAATATTACAATTTTTATGTTTAACAGGGAATTCTCTCTTCTTTGAATTTATGATGGAAACCTCTGACATCCATAAATTATTTATCTAATCCGTCATCCCTTCAGGAAGGGATCGGATACAACAAATACTCCGATACCTGTCTTCACAGGTATGACGGTAAATATGTTTCCTGGTGCGCTCCTGAAAGCTTTTGGGATGTATTCCCAACTGGCCGCAAGTCAGCGACTTGTGGTTATAATATTACTGAACAAGTATTGCTTCCTGGTTTCTTATTCTATAACTTGTATCTGGCATGTTCTATTATTCACAAATGTTATCCGTAGCTTTAAGCTACGGACTGTGTGCTTTTGCTAATAAAAATATATTTAGAAAAAAAAAGTCCGCAGGCAAAGCCATACGGACAACGTTTTGTTTCCCTCGCTACGAAGAACGGGTAGTATTGTTTTTAAAGCCACAAGTCACAGACTTGCGGCAGTTGGGGTTTAATAAACAATTGTAATTTACTAATGTAGCAAATGCTACGAAAAAAATAAGCGTAGCAAACGCTACGCTTAGTCACTTTGTTTTTTAGTTTTAATTATTTGTTATTTTTTTAATGCTTGTTTCATATTGAATCAAAATTTCCCAAAATGAAAAGGCGTTTGCTACCAAACAAACGCCTTTTGCCCTAACCAAATCTCAAACAAATAATATATTACTTGAAAAGAATTCTTTTCGTAGTCACACGGCCGTCATCTGTTTTTACTTGTACTAAGTAAACTCCATTTTCTCTGGCTTCAAGTAATATTGTAATCGTATTTTCACCTAAATACTTTTGATTATATACCTGTTGTCCAAGAATATTAAGCACAGTTACTTCTGTGATATTAATATCACTTTTTATCGTAAATTCTTCGCCGGCCACAGGATTTGGAAACACTTCAGGATTTCCAGGGTTTTGTTCCTGAGCACACAATAAATTGCCTGATTGTATTAAAATTGCTAATAATACAGATGTTAAAATCAGGAATAGTTTATTTTTGCTCACCATGGTTTTGTATTTAGGTGTAACTATCACAATATCCATGCCAAAACATGAGTTATATTAACGCATAATTTACGTTTTTATTGTTTGACATATCCTGAAATCTATGCCAATTCTTGAAATCACCAACCTGGTAAAAGATTATAGCACCGGTTCAACCATGGTACATGCGCTGAGGGGAATCAGTTGCAGTATCTCCGAAGGCACAACTGCTTCTATTGTTGGAAAATCAGGATGCGGCAAATCTACTTTACTAAATATTCTTGGCGGACTTGACCAGCCAACTAAAGGGCTTGTAAATTATAAAGGGCAGGCAATAAGCAGCTTTAAATCAAACCGGCTGGCAGATTATAGAAAAACTGAAGTTGGAATGATATTTCAATCTTTTAACCTTATTCCAACGCTTACAGCCTGGGAAAATATTGCCATGGCCCTGGCTATTGGCGATATTCCAAGAAAAAGAAGAAAACAAAGGGCCACTGAATTGCTTGGATATATGGGACTTGAAGACAGGACAAGCCATTTACCAACCGAATTATCCGGTGGCGAATGTCAAAGGGTTGCTATTGCCCGTTCCATTGCCAACAACCCCAAGGTTATACTGGCCGATGAGCCTACCGGAAACCTTGACACAGAAACTTCAGGACAGATAATGACCCTGCTAAGAAAACTAAACAAAGAAGAAGGAAAAACAATAATAATGGTTACCCACGATCTTGAATATGCAAATAATTTCGCTGACCTGATTATTACTATGAAAGACGGACAGATTATTGAAACCAAAGAAAAACTGCCTAAATCATGACTCCCTCCGATTATATATTTACAAGCCTGAATAATATCCGTAAAAACCGGCTTCGCTCTATCCTCACAATTATTGGTGTTGCTGTTGCAATAGGTGCATTAACCTCTATGATGTCGTTTGGTATCGGAATGCAAAACAACATTCGCGATAGCTTTGAAAAAAATCATTTAATAACCCAGATTACTGTTTCTATCGACAACGAGCAATCTGACTCTGTAAATGTGCTGAACGATTCTGTTCTTGCTGTTATTTCAGCCCTTGATGGAGTAGAGAAAGCATTTTTCGAAACAACCATTCCGGCAAAACTTAAAATAGGTCAGGCAGAAAGCACTACAACTGTTAAGGCTATTCCCGGTAACTATTCAAAATATTTCGATGACGAATCGTATATGGCCGGAGGATTCCTGACAAGCGATACAATTAAACAAATAATTGTGACAGACCGCTTTATTAAAGACCGAATAAGAGAATTTGACACAATAAATAACCCCGATAGTATTCTTCACGAATATATTGGAAAAGAAATAACCCTTTCTGCCATAAGTATCGATTTTAATCCGCAAAATCTTTTTTCAGCATTCTCTGCAATCATGTCAAACAAACTGCCTTTTCGCGATTCACTTACCAGTTTTAGTCTTGTAGGTGTTGTTAAACAGCGACAAATGAATGATTGGGGTACCGGTGCTTATATCAGTCAGAAATCGGCAGAAAATATACCCCAGTTGAATTTTGACAATGTATGGGATATTTTAAACCAGAAAAACATATTAACCCAAAAAAGTGCTACTGTCTTTACAAAAGGAATAAGAGAAACAGAATCTGTTCAGAAAAAAGTACAGGAAATGGGTTATAGTGCACGATCAATTCTTGATAATCTTGAAGAAGTTAAAAAAGCTTTCCTCATAATGGATTCGCTTCTGGGTGCAATCGGTATTATGGCTTTATTTATTGCAACGCTCGGCCTTGTTAATACCCTGATAATGTCGATTTATGAGAGAACGCACGAGATTGGTATATTAAAATCTCTGGGAGCCCGGAATCAATTGGTACGGAATTTATTTATTATTGAAGCAGGTTGTATTGGCTTTATTGGAGCTGTTGTTGGTATTCCTATGGGTTGGGGAGTTACCAGGGTTGCCGATTTTATATTATTCAGCAAGCTTTTCAACGATATTGAAGAAGAAATTCATCTGTTTTCTTTCCCCTGGTATCTGATAATAGGTGCCGTTGGCTTTGCTGTGATTTTCAGTATCGTGGCCGGCCTTTATCCGGCTGCAAGGGCTTCAAGAATTGATCCTGTAAAAGCTTTAAGGCATGAATAAAAAAACCGGGTACGTAAATAAGTGCTTTGTCCTGTACTATATAAAAGCTTTGTAAATGTATAAATTGTATAATTCCGGTCTGATAATTCTTATCCTGTTCTTTTTTCAGGTGATTAAAGCTCAGGATAAAAAAATTCTGGTTAACAATCAGCAAAGAGCATACAGTATATCTGTACCTAAAAGCTATAATGGTGAAATAGCGGTTCCTTTAGTTTTTATTTTGCACGGTTATGATAACGATGTTAAGAGTATAAAAGAATATTCCGGATTTAATGAATTGTCTGAAAAAGAGGGGGTTATAACAGTTTATCCGTATGGCTCGAAAAACGAAAACGATTATTATGTCTGGAATGCCGGCAATCAATATCAGGAATGGTCTGACAATGCAGATGATGTTTCATTTATCTCAACATTAATTGATTCAATAAAAGAAAATTATTCAATAGATACTTCAGCAATATACCTGATTGGCCATTCAAACGGCGCTATGATGTGTTATAAACTGGCCGCTGCATTATCTGGTAAGATTGCAGCTGTTGCATGCCTTTCAGGACCCATGATCGACGAATCCAAAATACCGGAGTACCCTGTTGCAGTAATGCATATTCATGGCGACAACGACATAATAATTCCACATACCGGAACAGAGCAATATGGTTTTAAGCTGCCTCCAATTGATCATGTAATTCGTAACTGGCTAAAATGGAACAACTGTTCCTCTGTGCCTGCAGTTCTTAATTACAGCAAAAAAGTAACAGCACTGCAATGGAAAGGAGATAAAGAAGTACGTTTTTATTTACTTCATGGTGCAGGTCATAATTGGCCCAGCAAAGCGAGTTCAGGTTGGGAAGCTTCGGAGTTTATCTGGGAATTTTTTAAACAAAATAAAAAGGGCTGATTTCAGAACCCAAAATCTAATAATTGCTGAAATGACTTCTTTCAAATCAATAAAATTTTCAATGACAATTGGTCTGGTTGCATTAACAACAAATTCTCTTTTTTCGCAGGACACTAATCTTTTTAAAGAAATTAATACCCAGGTCTGGGAGAATTTTGAAAAGGCATTTGCTTCTAATGATGTAGAACTGCTTCTGTCAATTCACTCAACCAACATTATAAGAATACCTGCCGATAAGCAGGTAGTTGTTACTGGTCAGGAATACTTCAATTCTCAGGTTAAGAGTTTTCAATGGGTAACAGAAAATAACTATCAGACCGAAATAAACCTCAGATTTACAGAGCGAATTTGTAATAATGAGATAGCCTCGGAGATAGGAATTTATAAATACAAAGTTGTTGACAACGAAAATGAAATAAGATATTATTACGGTAAATTTCATGTACTTTTAGAAAAGAAAAATGACAGCTGGAAAATTCTTATGGATTACGATAACAGCGAAAACAACTCCATTACAGAAGAACACTTTAAGCATGCATACTCAAAATATAAGTTTGAACCATTTCTGAGAAAGGAACCGGAATAATCTTTGAAATTGATTTCACCCTTTAGGATACCGAATTAGCCGATTTTTCACCGATTTTCTACTTTATTCTTCCAGATGCTGAATAATGGATAATATATTTGCTTTATTATGACTTATTGTTAATCTGAAGGAGCTGATTTTGTGGCTTACTTAAATTCATGAAATAAAAGGAAGTTTATCTTTTTGCAACTTCAGGTATTTAATCAACTTTTAAATTTAAATTTAAATTAACATGAAAACCATACTATCATTCATTTTTATTGCAATTTTAAGCGGCAATATTTACGCACAGAAGTCTGCTTTGCTTAAATATAATCTTGAACCCGGAAAAACATACAAGGCGAAAGCTGTTAGTGTACAGGATCAGAAAACTACCATGCAGGGCATGGAAAGAAATACCGAAATTAGCAATACGATATATTTTTCGATGAAATCACTTAGTGCAAAAGATGATTTTTTTATGGCCGAAGTCCATTTTGACACTATTGTTAATTCTACCAGTATGCCACAGATGGTAATTAATTCAGCAAAACCGGGCAATATTAAATCTCAAGACCCGGTTGAAGTAATGCAGTGTATCTTAAACCGATATTCAAATACAGCATTGGTTGTTCAGATGGATTACACAGGACATGTGAAAGAAATATTAAACTACAATGTAATTACAGAAAATGTGCTTTCCGGGTTGGATTCTTTAACAGGCCAGGCAATGATGGCAAAAGCCCAGATTGAACTGATGATGAACAAAGACGCAATTAAAGGTATGATTGAATCCATAACAGCCACCCTGCCAAACCAGGAAGTTAAGAAAAATGACATTTGGGAATCAAAAGTTGTTAATGCCGCGGGAGGTATTGGAATGGAAATTATCAGCACGAATAAAATCAATGATATTGCCGATAATAAAGCCAGCATTACAGCCGATATTATTGTGGAACCAGCTGTTAGCGATAAACCAATGGTAATGAATGGCGCAGAAATCTCAACCGAAATAAGAGGCTTAGGAAAAGGTGAATCAGAAATCGATATAACCACAGGTTGGGTGATAAGCAGCTCTTCTACCACTCAGTTAAAAGGCAATATGAATGTTAAAATGCCAGGCCAGGAGATGCAAATACCCATGGAGATTAAGATAAGTACCGAAACTATTGCAATAGACTAGGAGGATTCCATAGCGAAATGAAAAAAGCAATTTTTTTTTTAGGATTTATAGCTTCAATTTTTACAGTTAACGGACAAGAAATAAGGGGATTTGTATTTTCAACATCAGATAAAAGTCCTGTTGAATTTGCCAGTGTAGTTCTCACACACCTGCCTGATTCAGCATTTGTAACGGGTATAATAACCTATTCCGAAGGAGGATACTCGTTCTCAGGCGTTAAGCCTGGTAAATACCTCGTTAAATCAACTTTCATGGGCTACAATGATGGCTTTGCCGAAGTTGATGTAAATGAAAATCAAAAGGTATGCCTGGCCGATACTATTTTCCTGGCCGAAAAAACAAACGCTATCGGCGAGGTTGTTGTAAAGGGCGATTTAGTAAGGGGCGAAGAACTTGTAGATAGAACGGTATATTCCATACCACCGGAAATTGCAAAGACTTCGGTAAACGGATACGAAATCTTAAGAAAAGTACCCTCTGTACAAGTCGATTTTAATAATAACATCACCCTAAACGGTTCAAGTAATTTCATAATAACGGTAGACGGCAAACAACGTGATAAAGAGTTTCTGGCACGCCTGGTGCCGGAAGATATCAAAACCATCGAAATTATTCATAATCCTTCAGGAAAGTACGATGGATCGATAGATGGGGTAATTAACGTAAAACTGAACAATGCCGCAAGAGTTGGCCTGGGTGGCAATTATGTGATTGCCGGGAAGCCCGGAAAAACAAATATGATATTCGGAAACGCCGGACTGGATTACGGACGGGAACATGTAACGTTTTATATTTCAGGCTATGGTTTTGTACAGAACCTGCAAAACTATGTGACTAATTATTACAAATTTCAGCATCCCAGTATGACAGATTCAATTGTTGATGTTGATGGTTCAGGTGATTTTTCCATTGCTGCCGGCTCAATTAATGCCGGTTTCGATTATTATATCGACGATAAAAACACGCTAAGCTTAAACTATAGCTATAAGCCTAATTTGCTTTCAACAGAATTGAATAACAGAGGTTTAATTTATCTGGGAACAGATAACGATTATAACCAGATTAGCGAAACAAGCACCGGTACAAACAGTCAGGAATCAAATATTTCTGCATTCTACCGCAAAGAATTTAAAAAACCAATACAGGAACTAACTGTCGAATCGACCATTTACACCTTCAATTCAGATGACGAAAACAATTATAACTCGCAGATTAGCACTTCCGGTAATTTAAGTGAAAGAGTACCTGTTATTCGCGATGAATTAATAAACAATGACCGTAATTATCTGAGCACAAAAGTTGATTACGTTCACCCTATTGGCATAAATACCCGATTAGAAACCGGTTATCAGTTTTATTACCAGACTATGATGTATGATTTTCGGAGTAACGAAGCAGCCAGTAATAATATTTTTAATTACGACGAAATACGAAATGCAGCATATGCCGGCTGGACATTTAATTATAAAGATTTTGGATTTCAAACTACCCATCGGGTCGAATACAGCAATATTTTAATAAACGATGATAATACAAACGATTATTTTGTGTACCTACCTTCGGTGAATGTTCAATATAAAATTAGTGGCGCACAAAATTTAAAATTCACATTTAACAGTCGTATAAACAGGCCTGGTATTTATAACCTGAATCCTTATCAACGCCTGGATAACGATTTTAATATTTCCAGTGGTAATCCAGATCTTGAGCCAGAACGTTTCAAAAAACTTGAACTGAAATACACCCTGAATTTTAAGAAGAACTTCATATCGCCATACATTTATTATCAAATGATCTCAAATAAGATCAGTACAATAAATGAGGTTTTTGAATCGCCCCTTGTAAATAATTCTGTTAATTCATCGCACCCTGAAAATATTCTTACAGGTTATGAAAAAGGATTTGGCATAAACGCTATGCTGTGGCAATTTAATATTGATGGTAGCATATTCCAGGGAAAATTTAATGAGAATTCCAAATTCAACATACCGTCGAAAGATTACTTCTCTTATAATGTAAGGAGTTATGCCTTTGCCCCGCTTCTGAAAGAAAAGCTAAATGCTTTTGTCTTTGTCGGATACCAGGGAGTTCGAGTTGAAGCTCAAAGTAAAACTTACAGTACTCCTTTCTATGGAATAGGCGGGCAGTATAATTACAAAGATCACTCTTTCGGAGCATTTTATTTATTGCCCTTTGCCAAAGAGCTTGAAATGAGCAGAACTATTACAGAAACAGACTATATGTATTCTGAAGCTATAAGTAGTTTTGATGTGAGGTATTTTGTGCAATTACAATATGCATATAAGTTCAACAAAGGCCGAAGTGTGAAAAAGATTTCGCATGAAAGTGAGGTAGAAAGCGATACAAAGGGCGGCGGAATTAACAGGTAAAAAAAAAGGGGGAGCTTTTTAATTTTACTCCCCTTCATTTTTTTTATTATTCTATCTTAATATAAACCCTCAACAGATAAATATCTTTCTCCGGTATCGTAATTAAACCCAAGAATTGTTGCTCCCTCCGGAATATCTGGCAATTTCTTAGCTATGGCAGCCAATGTTGCTCCGGAAGAAATTCCTCCAAAAAGTCCTTCGTTTTTAGCAGCCTGCTTTGCGTATTCAAAAGCTTCGTCTTTCGAAACAGAAATTGTTCCATCAAGAATTTCTGTGTTTAAATTCTTCGGAATAAATCCGGCTCCAATTCCCTGGATAGGATGTGGTCCCGGTTGTCCGCCTGAAATTACAGGAGACTGCTCCGGCTCAACTGCATATACTTTTAATTTGGGCCATTTCTCTTTCAATGCTTCTGCCACACCCGAAAGATGACCACCAGTGCCAACTCCGGTAATTAAATAATCAATTCCTTCTGGAAAATCATTTATTATTTCCTGTGCGGTAGTATCGCGATGGATTTTCGGATTAGCCGGATTGTCAAATTGTGAGGGTATCCAACCACCTTTAATTTCACTGGCAAGTTCATTCGCTTTTTCAATAGCTCCTTTCATACCTTTCTCCCGTGGCGTTAGTTCAAACTCGGCACCACAGGCCGACATTATTTTCCTTCGTTCAACCGACATTGATTCCGGCATAACAAGTATAATCCGGTAACCTTTTACTGCTGCAACAATCGCTAGTCCTATGCCCGTATTACCAGAAGTTGGCTCAATAATTACTGAATCTTTATTTAATACTCCTGACTTTTCAGCCTCTTCGATCATCGATAAAGCAATACGGTCTTTTATACTCCCTCCAGGATTGTTTCGCTCAAGCTTAATCCAAACATCGTAGTTTTTATTAAAAAGCTTGTTGATTTTCAAATGTGGGGTATTACCCACAGTCTCCAGAATGTTATTGACTTTCATATATTATTTGTTTTTAGAAAAAACTTAGCTGAGCAGTTTTTGTATCTTTTAAATAACATAAACAGATCCTGCACTATCCATATTCATTTGCATTTGTTTATCGGCTAATTCTTTTAGCCTGTACGACTTCAAATATTTAACAATAATAGTATTCAATTCGCACCAAAGCTCATTTGAGGCGCAATAACGTTCGTTTGTGCATTTACCATCATGAACAAGGCAGTCAACAATTAATAATTCAGGCTCAAAAGCTTTATATATATCATAAACTGTAATTTCTTCGGGGTTTCTGGTTAACCGATAACCACTTTTTTTACCTTCAACATTAACAATAAGACCTCGGGCTTTTAATGCTGAAATAATATGGTCAAGATATTTGTATGAAATCCCCTGGCTTTCCGAAATTTCTTTTTGTAAAAGCCCTTTTCCTCCCCAATCCATTGCAAGTTCTATCATTGTTCTTACACCGTACCTGGTTTTAGTATTAAGTTTCATTTTATCTACCTTTCCTATTGTATTAGTAGTGTAAAAGTAAATTCTTTTTGAATGCAATACAACTTTTTAGTACAATTTTTATCGGGGAATATATCAAAAACGAAAACACAAATAGCTCATCGCGCTGATTTATTGTGCTTTAAGAATCAGAAATTAATCTCCTATTAATCCTATATTTACAGTAGGTTATAAACTGGAAGATCAGATAACAAAATTAATGGGCTCTTCGCCTTTCATTTTAATGTCCCTGACAATAGTTTTACTTTCGTGGTAAAGAACAGAATAGGGCTGCACCGATTTGGTTAGCCAAACATTACCCCCAACAACACTATCGTGACCCACAGTGGTATCGCCACCTAAAATGGTGCTACCGGCATAAATAATTACATTATCTTCGATAGTGGGATGCCGTTTTTTGCCTTTCATTGTTTTTTCAACACAAATGGCACCGAGGGTTACTCCCTGATATATTTTAACATTATCTCCGATTTGAGTGGTTTCACCAATTACTATTCCGGTACCATGGTCAATAAAGAAATTTTTACCAATGCTTGCTCCGGGGTGAATATCGATTCCTGTTTTGCTATGAGCATATTCACTCATTATTCTGGGTAAAAAAGGGATTTTAAGTTTGTAAAGTTCGTGCGACAAGCGATAAACAGTTATGGCATAAAACCCCGGGTAATATAAAATTACACTTTCAATAGAACGTGCAGCAGGATCAAAATCAAGGAAATTGTTTGCATCATTCATTAAAGCTTTATAAACCTCAGGAATTTTCGAGAAAAACTTCTTTGTTATTTCGTTAACCGAAGTTTCCAGGACTCCTTCAAGAGAACCTGTCAGGTCTTTAAAATCGATATGGAGTTGTGATAAATTTAATTCGATTTGTGGCAAAGTGCATTTTCTGTCAATTTTAAAAGGGAACAGAAAATTAATGAGATTCTCTGTAAATGCATGAGCCTTAACCATTGAAGGTACCTGTGCATTAAACTTGTTATACTGAGCAAACAGAAAATCAGGAAAGGGGTTGTCTTTGCCAATAATATCCATAATATTAGTTTTTCTTGTTTGTTTTTACCTGGTCGAGTTTATTATATGAAGTTAGGAGTCCCTTAATAACCGAGGAGCTAAATCCCTGGTGTTCCATTTCATTTAATCCCGAAATAGTAACACCCATAGGCGTGGTAACTTTATCAATTTCTTTTTCCGGATGATTTCCACTTTCAAGAATAAGTTGAGCTGCACCTTCAATGGTTTGAGCGGTAATAAGCTGAGAAATATCTGCACTAAATCCAATTTCAATACCACCCTGCGACATGGCACGCATAAACCTCAGAGCAAACGCAATACCACAAGCTCCTATAACTGTAGCTGCACCCATTAAATCCTCGTTGATTATAATAGCTTTCCCAAGTCTGTTAAAAAGTGTAAGAATTTCCTGTTCTTGTTTGTTGGAGATATTTCTACAAGTAATACAAGTCATTGATTGATTAATTTCAATTGCTGTATTTGGCATTATACGAACTATGCCAATCTTGCCTGCCAACTTCTCAAGCTCACCGGTAGTAACACCTGTTACAGTAGAAATTAATATTTGTTTATGGGAATCAATAGCCGATTTAATTCCGGTTAACACTTCAGTAATTTGCTGCGGTTTCACAGATACTATAACCAGATCGGCGCCTTCAATTGCTTTTAAATTATTATTCTCCAGCACATTAAAACCACTCTTTTTTAAGGCTTCAACCCGAACTGTTCTGATTTCAGAAATAATAACATTTTCCTTTTTAAACTCATTGAGTTTTAAAAAGCCTTTCGCAATAGATAATCCCAGGTTTCCGCCACCCAGAATCGCAATTTTTTCAATCTTCACTTGTTTATATTTTTAGTATTAGTTGGTTAAGTGAAACTCACACCTCAAAAATAATTATATCCTTTTGTAAAATATGATGATTTTTGAATGTACGTTTCATTTGTATGAGTTTGTACGATTTAAATAAAGTAAAAACCCGATCCGGAGTAAAATTACGCCAAATCGGGTTAATATGGAAATATCGTTTAAACTACATGGAAATACCATGCCGGTTTATTAGTCACGCACTGCTGCAATTCCCGGAAGAACTTTTCCTTCGAGGAATTCTAAAGATGCTCCACCACCGGTTGAAATATGGCTCATTTTATCTGCCAAACCACTTTGATTAACAGCAGCAACAGAGTCGCCCCCGCCAATAATTGATATTGCTGATGAATCGGCTACAGCCTGGCAAACACCAAAAGTACCTTTTGCAAAGTTTGGCATTTCGAAACAACCCATTGGTCCGTTCCATACAACTGTTTTTGCACCTTTAATCTCAGCTGCATAAGCTTTAATGGTTTTTGCTCCTATGTCAAGAGCCATTCTTCCGTCAGGAATTTCTGTACCTACTTCCATGATATCGGCTCCGTTATCAAATTTATCAGCAGCAAGGTTATCGACAGGTAACATAAAGTTCACACCTTTTGCTTTTGCATCTTCTAAAATTTGCTTGGCTGTGTCAACCAATTCTTCTTCTACTAAAGAATTACCAATTTTATAACCTAAGGCTTTATAAAAAGTATATGCCATACCACCACCAATAAGTATAGTATCACATTTTCCTGTTAGACTTTTTAATACTTCAAGTTTACCTGAAACTTTTGCTCCGCCTACTATAGCAACAAATGGTTTTTCAGGATTCGCAACCGTGTCGCCCAGGAATTTTATTTCTTTTTCCAGAAGGAAGCCTGCCATTTTATTTTTAACATATTGTGCAATTATAGCAGTTGATGCATGTGCACGGTGTGCTGTTCCAAAAGCGTCGTTTACATATACATCAACACCTTCAGCCAATTGTTTTGCAAATCCGGGCATTGCTTCTTTGTCTTTATCTTCAGCTTTATAAAAACGAAGGTTTTCAAGAATCAAAACTTCACCCATTTTTAAATCCTTCTTAGCCTGAAGTACTTTGTCTCCGATACAATCATCAACAAATTTTACATTCACACCAGAAAGCAGACTTTGAACTTTAGAAACAACATGTTTTAATGAGAATTTTGCCTCTGGTCCTTCTTTTGGACGACCAAGATGCGACATTAAAACAGCTGCGCCACCATCGCTTAAAATTTTCTTAATTGTTGGCATAGCTTCAACGATACGGGTATCGTCAGTTACTTCGAATTTGTCGTTTAAAGGAACGTTAAAATCTACGCGTACAATGGCTTTCTTACCGGCAAAATTGTAATTATCAATCTGTTGCATATTTATATTATTTATGTTTTACAAATGGAAGCACAAAGGTAGCAAAAGTATTTCAACCTGACTATAAGGAATGTGCGTATTGTTATAAAATTCACAATTAATTTATATGCCAATACCTTTCTGTTTAATGTGCTTTGATTATTTTTGGACAAAGAAGTAAAAAACGATGCTCTTTAGCCAGGTAATTGGTCAATCAAAAATTAAATCGCGTTTAATTTCTTCGGTTAAGGCTGAAAGAATACCTCATGCACAGCTTTTTCACGGTCCCGAAGGATGCGGCTCTCTTGTTCTGGCTATAGCGTATGCACAGTATATTTGCTGCGAAAATAAATCAGATAGTGATTCCTGTGGCATCTGTCACAGTTGCAGGAAATTTGAAAAGCTTGTACATCCTGACTTGCATTTTGCTTACCCTGTAAATACTTCAAAAGATATTTCGAAAGATCCCGTAAGCGATGATTACATTGCACTGTGGCGCGAACAAATACTTTCAAACCCTTATTTTCGTTCAAGCCAATGGTATAATTTTATCGGCATTGAGAATAAGCAGGGACTGATTAGCAAAAATGAAAGTGAAAGTATTATCAGAAAGCTAAACCTGAAATCGTTTGAAAGTGAATACAAAATTCTGATAATATGGCTGCCGGAAAAGATGAATGCTACGGCATCGAACATGCTTCTGAAATTAATAGAAGAACCACCTGAAAAAACTATATTCCTCTTGGTATCAGAAGAACCTCAGCAGGTATTATTGACTATTGCTTCGCGTACTCAACCCATAAAACTCGACAGGTTATCAAACAGCGAAATTAAAGAAGCTCTTCAATCCGGATATGAAGTTCATGCCGATGTTGCAGCATCTATTGCCCGCCTCTCGAATGGCAGTTTTATTGCAGCACTTGAAAACCTGGAAAAATCTGAGGAACAAAGCTTTAATTTCAGCCAGTTCACCACAATCATGCGGCTGAGTTATATGCGTAATATTCCCGAAATTAATAACTGGGTTGACGAAATGTCGGGCATCGGAAGAGAAAGGTTAAAATCTTTTTTCAATTATGCACTCCGAATTATCAGGGAGAACTTTATTCTTAATCTTAATAATCCGGAAATTGTGTACTTATCGATTGAAGAAGAACAATTTTCTGAAAAATTTCATCCCTACATAAATGGGAGAAACATTATGGCTATTTCTGAAGAAATAAACGCTGCCAGTAACGATATTGAAAGAAATGCCAATGCCAAGATTGTATTATTCGATATGGCGCTCAAAATTGTTAAACTTATTCGAAAATAAGTCAACCTCCACATCTCTGTTCCAGGCTTTTAAAGAAGAAATAGCAGTTCTTGAAAAAAAAGCATGAATTAATAGTTGTTATCGCATTTAAAAAAGGTGAGCAATATCACCACTAAACAACAATTCTCTTCTTTATTCATACGCTAAGTTTTGATATTTTTATATAAAACAAACGTAAACATCAATAATGTTAAACCAATAAATCTTAACCATGAGCATTAAGAAAAATTATCTCACCACAAAACCCATGTGTAAAGTTACCTTTAAGCTTGATAAAAACCTGGCTAATTCTGCCCACAATGTAAATCTTGTTGGAGATTTTAATGAATGGAATGAAACCAACATAAAAATGAAAAAACTTAAAAATGGAGACTTTTCGGTCTCATTAGAACTTGATCTGGGAAAAGATTACGAATTCAGATACCTGGTTGACTCTATAGATTGGTTAAATGAGCCGGAAGCAGATAAATATGCACCAAACGCATTCCACTCTGAAAACTCGGTAGTGACAATTTAGGAAATGAAGATACAGGGGAACAGCTTACCTATTTTCAATTCTGTTCCCTGTATTTTTTCGCTAACAACATATAAAAGCTAATCCACAAGTTTACCATCCCCCTTCTGCCAAAGCTTATTGGCAATTGTACTGGAGACCAATCCAGCATATATAATCCGCTTTCATGCAATTTTTCTTCGGCAACCTGCCATGCAGCATCTAATCTTTCATCGTTGCCATACCTCATTTTTGACAATGCCAGTAAAATTTCCCAGGTATTTGTTCTCCAGATAAAAGGAAAAGAATTTTTAGTAATATCCTTATTTACAAATTCTGTTTTTTTACTATTGAAAATACCATTCCTGTTCAGAAAATAGCCGGCTAACTCCAGAACTCGGGGATGCCCCCAATACTCAGGCAACATTGAAAAACCCAATAAAACTTTTGCCGAACCTCTGTAGCAACTTTTTTTCTTCGTATTTCGCCGCAAATGCATATTGCATAAGTAGCCTCCATCGGGACGGGTGTTGTTTAAACACCATTCAACGAGTTTTTTATAGCGTGAATCATTCTTATAACCTAACCTATAAAAGGTCAGCAGGTTATACCCGTTTAAACACGACATTTGATTCCAGAAATCACCGTCTGGTTGTTGAAGGTTTAAATACCTGTCTGCTGCTTTCTTGATTAATGCATGTTCTTTATCCAATCCGAGTTCTGCCAGGTAACTAAGCATAAAATGCGTTGTAGCAAATGCTCCGTATTCAACTCCATCGCCAAGGGTAATTTTTGTTTTTGGATTTGTTTGTAACCAGTAACCAT
>JAFGVA010000004.1 GCA_016938235.1 Bacteroidales bacterium
AGATTTTTTATCATCGGAACAATAGCAATCACAAACATCCAACCCATGGCAAGGTAAAACCCTACCATTAATTTCCGGAAACGCGTAAGATAAATCGAACGAATAACGACTCCTGTAATCGCCAGTCCCCATACTATTCCAAAAAGTGTCCAACCAAAAGCACCTCTCAAAGTAGTCAACACAAAAGGTGTATATGTTCCGGCTATTAACAGAAAAATAGCTGCGTGGTCGAATCGTGCGAAAAGGTTCTTGATTTTTTCTTTAGTAAAACTGTGGTACAGTGTTGATGCCAGGTACAGTAAAACAAGGGTTGATCCAAAAATACTGAAACTAACAACATGCCAGGCATTTCCCCTGATACTGGCAAAAACAACCAAAAGCACCAATGCAGCAATACTTAACAGCGTTCCAATTCCGTGTGTTATGCTGTTAAAAATTTCTTCTCCCAAACTTAATGTTCTGTATCCTTTCGTCACTCTTCTTTGTGTTGCCATCTTTTATCAAATTAATTTACCGAACGAATCGATAATTTGTTCGAATTTACTAAAAAAACCATCGGGTTAACGGGCTTACTTGCATTCCAAATAAAAAATTCCGGCAAGTGCTTGATTGATAGTAAACAAGATACATTAAGGGAATGTTATTTAGAATGTTGGAAAAATTAGCTTAACGGAAGATTTGGCACGGTTATGCAAGAATGAGGTCGAGTCCGGCATTTTTTAGCTCATTTTGAAAAACAGGATCAAGATCAATATTGGTGGCTACATGTTGAATATGGCGCGGAAAACAAATGTTGGTCAGCTCGGTTTTGCCAAATTTACTCGAATCGGTAACAATAAATACATCTTTAGCCTTTTTGATGATGTAGCTGGATATTTCAGCCCTGAACAAATCGCGGATCGTAAAACCGGCCTCCGATGAATATCCGTCGATGCCGATAAACGCTTTGTCGATATTGATTTGATCGATACAGGCTTTTGTTATTTTCCCAACTAATGTTTCACTGTCGTGTTGGTAAATTCCCCCAAGAATTATAATGTTAGCCTGTTCGTTTCTCCTGAATTGCCTGGCAATGTATACGTTGGTCGTAATTATGGTCACTTTTCTGATTTTCAACAGTTCGCGTGCCAGCAACACATTTACCGATCCCGACTCTATCAAAATGCTTTCGCCTTCTTTTACAAAACTGGCCACCTTTCTGGCAATACGAAGTTTCTTTTCGTAATTCATTCCCAGCCTGTTGGTCAGGTCGTCGGCATCTTTCAGCACCGCTCCACCATGCACCCGTTTTAATAAACCTTCAGTTTCCAGGAACTTCAGGTCTTGTCGGATGGTAACCGAAGAAACTTCCAGCTTCTCTGAAAGTTCATTTACCGAAGTCTGATCGTTCTTCCCAAGTATTTTTAATATCTGATTTTGTCGTTCGTTCAACATTTTATTCGATTGTTAATGCAGCGGCGCCAATTACACCAGCATCGGCTCCAATATTCGAAATCACAATTTCCATTGGGTCGAAAATCATATCGCGGGCGAGCGCGCGGAAAGTGGCTTTTATTTTATTAAGGTAGAAATCGCCCCAGTTGGTAAGTCCTCCGCCCAAAACCACCAGTGGAGGATTCAGGGTCTGGAAAATATTGTAAATCCCAAGCCCGACATAATATGCACTGTCGGAAATAATTTCTTTTGAAACCGGATCATCCATGTCGAGCCCCTTCTTTAGGATTTGTCCGCTGAGTTTAGAAATATCGAAATTGGCCGGAAGATTCAGCTTACTTACTTTTCCTTCGTTGATTTTCTTTTTATACAAATACGGAAGGGCCATTCCACAGGCATGTGCCATAATACAACCTTTATTTCCGCAACTGCATGTGAGGTCGCTGTTTGGCTCGATAATAGTGTGTCCAAATTCGCCGGCTGTGCCGGTAATGCCTCTGTAAAGCCTGTTATTAATAATAATCCCTGCTCCAATTCCTGTGCTGATTGTCAGAAAAACCATGTCGTTGTATCCTCTTCCTGCACCAAATTTGAAGGCTCCAAAAGCCTGTGCATTGGCATCATTGTCGAGGATCACCGGTATTTTAAAGTAGGCCTGCATTTTATCACGCAGCGGGTAATTCTTAAATCCTTTCAGATTCGAAGTCGTAATGATCACGCCATCTTTAAAACGAATGTGGCCAGCACAGCCAATGCCAATTCCTTCCACATCGGATTCCTGCAAGTTATTTCGACTGAAAAGTTCTTTAATTTGGTCGGCAACCAGTTTTACCAGGCCGTCTTCATTCAAGTCGACATGAGCGCAGGTGTTGATTTTATCCACGATTTTTCCATTGGTGTTAACCAGTGCTGTCGCACATTTTGTTCCACCGATATCTACTCCGCAAAGTAGTTTATTCATTGGCTTAAAGTTTAGTTTTTGGTTTTTCAGAAATTTAAAGAATGCTCCGTTCTGGCAATAATGTCATCCTGTGTATCAGGCGACAAAGTAGTGAAAAATGCCGAGTAACCTGCTACCCGAACAATCAGGTCGCGGTATTTTTCAGGATGTTTTTTGGCTTCCAAAAGCGTTTCTCTCGAAACAATGTTGTATTGAACATGCCAGCCTTTAAGATCAGCAAAAAAGGTATGAATAATAGAAACAAGCTTTTCTTTATCAGCATCTCTGGCAATGGTTGCCGGTGAAAGTTTTTGGTTTAAAAGTACTCCACCCATTATTCTTTCGGTAGGTAACTTGGCCACCGATTTAAACACGGCGGTGGGGCCGAGAACATCAGTCCCCGAAGATGGCGAACTTCCTTCGGCAACCGGGGTGAAAGCTTTTCTTCCATCGGGAGTGGCTGGCACCACTGCTCCATTGGGTACATTGGCCGAAATACTCGAAGTTCCTGCGTAGTATCGGCAACCAATCGGTCCGCGGTTGTGACGCGTTGTGTGGTATTTTTCAATTTCATCTATAAACTCGTTGTAGGCATCTTTCAGCAGAAGATCCACATAGTCGTCATCGTTACCGTATTTGGGTGCAAAGTTCAGCAAAAGTTGTTGTGTTTTTTCCTCGTCCCGACCTTCAAAGTTGGTTTCGATTGCATGTAATAACTGTTCTTTTGAAATCCTTTTTTCTTCGAAAACCAGTTTTTTAATGGC
>JAFGVA010000055.1 GCA_016938235.1 Bacteroidales bacterium
ACAATGGTTTGAACATATTTGTAGTTTAATATCGATAAAAAGTGATCTAAATGTGCGTACCGCAGACCTTGTTGATATAAATAATTGTTTAAGCACCGGAGGTACAGCCGGAGCTTATAAAAATGGTGATGGAAGCGTTATGGGGAATTCAGATTTTTTGGCAGCATTAAACTGGTCTGGTAATGTTTTATCGATAATTGAAATCAAGCAAAGAAATGAAAATTCACACAGATGATAAAAAATAGACCACGCTAACCTAATAGGAAAAAATATAGGTTTAATCCCTTCTCAGCAAAGGTCAAATACTATCAGAAAAAATGTCAAGTCTTTTTTAAAAAAGACTTGACATTTTTTTTTATCACTTGATGTTTTTTTGGAGAAGTCGTTTCCCTATGAAAATGCCTAAAAACAGCCGGGATAAAAACTAGGCTTTCTCAAACTTTAAAGCACTAATCATGGCTTTCAGTTCAGCCCCGGGTCGGTAAATTACTTTAGCACCTTTAATATGTGCCTGACTAAATAATTCTTCAGTTTCCGCTCCTTCACTTTGAAGGTTAATGCCTAATGAGCCCAACTTACCCAGCTCAAGCTGGTTTCCATTGGACAACATCACGACTGCTTCGTCAATTAAAGAGACTAAAACAGCATACACATCGGCTCTGGCAACCGTACTGCTACGGGCGATGGCCTGGGACAATTCATCGATATCAATCTTCCGTGTTTTAATGGAAGAAGCATAAAACTTAGCGGGTGCTTCCAAATCCCTGGGATTCCGTTTAGCAATCAGCTTATATTTTATACTCATTATTTCGGGTGTTTAGTTTTAAAAAAGATATCAAATACAAATACTAAATTCCCGGCTATTTTCATCTTAATTTAAATTGCAAAGCAAGTTACATTAAATTTTAACAAATATCCTAATGTATCTTCCTATTTTAACACCTCCACAATATTTTTGCAAACCCTTCAATATGAAAGTGTACTCATATACATGATATCAAATTTGTCATCTATTTAAAACCATTTCAATTTATATTTAAAATTTCACATCTAAATATATTTTTTTGTAACTTTCCTTTTTATTAACTAAAACCCGTATCATGAAAAAACTAAATTTCTTTATCTTATTAACAATTATTACATCTTTTATTATTAGTTCATGCAGTGATGAAACGGTTTATACCAATAATACACATGAATTATTTATTCCTAAACTAGAAAGTAATGTAACAGTGCAAATGGCAGAAGATGTTGCTTACACTTTCATGAACAAGGAATCCAATTTGAAAAGTGCTAAGAGTGTAAAGTTATGCAAGGAATTTCAAATTCCTTTTAGTGAAAGAAAGTTATTCCTTGTTCAGTTTGTCGAAGGTGGATATGTATTAATGTCTGATAATACCAAAGGTATTCCTGTACTTGCATTTTCCGAAGGTGGCAATTTCAACTTTGAGCAACTTGAACAACTACCTGAAGGTCCTCGACAATGGCTACTAGAATCAATATTAATAAACTTTGAACTTGAAAACAATCCAGAATTACGGGAACTTAATAATATTGATGAAATGTGGAAGGCATATCTACCTAAAGATAAGTCAACTGCCAATATGGGTGAAGACGATTGTTTTGAAGTATATCTTGGTGAAGCCGTTCGAACAAAGGGGCCTTTTTTAACAACCAGGTGGGATCAACGTTCTCCTTATAATATGAACAATGATGATTGCCCTGATGGCAGCAAAGAGCCAGCTGGCTGTGTAACAATCGCTTTAGCACAAATAATGAACTATTGGGAGTATCCAGAAAATCTTGTCAATTGGGATATTTTAATTAACAATTATCCTAGTTATGATACTTCATCTGCTACCGCATTAGAAGTTGGAATATTAGTCGATAATATATTTGACAATGTTATTTGGATGCATGATTGTGAATCCTCAACAGCAACTGACTTACAAGCAAAAAACGCCTTATGTAACATCTATAACTATAGTCCAGCAATTACAAATAAAACATATAACCGACTAGAGCTCGAACAAGATCTTGACAAATGGCGACCGGTATATTTGAGTGGTTGTAATGAATACACCATGAATCATTGTCATGCATGGGTTTGTGATGGAATTCAACGTCGTGGTCCCAAATACAGGGTTACATGTTACTATAATGGAGAAACCATGATTAGTGAAGAAATAAGAACGGAGATCACCTATTTCCATATGAATTACGGATGGGATGACAGCTCTAATGCATGGTATTCAGCAAATAATATTGCAAACCCCTCATCCAGATCAGACCGAAACTACCAATATTACAAAAAAATGATTACAAATATACATCCATAGTCACCATGAAAAAATATATCTTTCTTTTCATTCTTTTTGTTCTCCTTGCTGAAGCAAGAGCCCAGAATTTTCTTAGCTACGGAGCCTATTCGGCGGGGCAATTGTCCTCATTTAAAAACGAGGCTGGAATCGGAATTGGCTACGTATTGAAGCAAAACGAACAAAAAATGACCCGGCTAAGACTTCAGAACATTTACTGGAGGTCAACTTCCGAACGGATCAGCAACAATGTGCTCATAAGTAAAAGGGAAATTCCGGTTCAGTTTACCCTTATGCACGACTGGCTTTTCACCATAAAGACCAGCGGGTCGCATCATGTGTCCATTGGTCCCGGTGTGGGAATGTATGCTTATAAAATCTTTTACAGGGAAAATGAAGGCCCCTTAAGGTCTTATGCCATGAATTTATTTTCGGTGCTTGCACTCACTGCGAATTACGAATACCGTTTCGAACGCATTCATCTTTTTGCTTCGCTGAGCCCTGAATTAAGTCACACCTTCTTCCCCTTTGAAGCACGTTCGATTGGCGGAAGCAATACCCTGCAGGGCAGCCTGAATATCAACATCGGTGTGCGCTACAGTCTGTTTAACAAGCGAAGAGAGTAATAATACAAAGAGGCACCCCGCCTGAGGTGCCTCTTCCTATTTTTTAGTACGAAGGCTATGCTTCGTTTTCCATTTCCTGG
>JAFGVA010000056.1 GCA_016938235.1 Bacteroidales bacterium
TCTATGCGAAATGTCTTTTCATCGGATTTAATATTCTGTTTACCATAGTTCCAGACTTAACATATCATCCCTAAAGGATAGCGTGTCATTCATTACATTTTTAATGTTATCAATGGTATATTGGTAATTCAGGTAATATACCTTGTTTTCAACATCGTAGCTCGATCCCAAATCTGTCACATCAGCAATTACCGAATTCTCACCTGCCTCAATCGTTATCTGATCACTTTCAGGATGATTAATTCTTAAAGAATACTCATTTTTATCGCCATCTTCGGGAAATTCGGCAATACCGTTTGTAAGTAGTGAACTGGCATCAAATGTTTGAATCTTCCAGGCTATATCCGGTTCATAAATATTATGACCTGCCGGGATATAGCTTACCACTGTATCAATAGTAGAACCATCGGCTTTGTATTGTGTCCGGGTCCCACGGTGATAATACTGGCCATGTGCTTTATGGTGATACTTCAACACAACAATAGAATAGTCTTTGCGCGGGATACTGGTTGCCTCGGAACCAACTAAAATAGAATCGAGCGTGGTTTCTTTAATTAAAAAAGGCAGGGCATAGTTATTGCCCAGGCACAAGGTATCGGACAAAAACAGTTCTGAATTCAGGTCAACAGTCACAAAACCAACAATTTCGCCTTTTTTAATAGTAATATTGTCTGCGCTGCTCAAGGTATAGTAGCTTGAAGGAAGCAACGTAAAATTGTTGTTGCCAACAATATCAGGGTCATTTAACAACTCCGGTGCGAGCTCAAAAGTAACCTGCTCATCCACATTATTCGTTCTTTTTCCACCCATCACTACCCCGACTTTAAAACTCAGGTCATCGGTTAAAACCGTCCTCACCGGATTTTGATACGCAAAATATACGTTTGAATATTCGTAATCATTTGTAAAATCCTCGTATTTATCGCATGCTGTAAAAAACAGAGCTATCAATGCGATTGTATAAATTTTTATTTTCATTTCATTCTCATTTTAAAAGTTATATGCTGCCGGTTACCACCCTTTATTTTGGGTAATTGCACTTTGCGATGCATAAATTACTTGCTCGGGTAACGGATTATAATACATGTAGCTTTCAAATTTTCTGCTTTCAACGTTTATTTGATATTCGAAAGAGAAATTGGTATCACCGTTTTTCGTAATCTTCACACCTTTAACACCTTCATTCAATACATTCAGTGGAAGCATCCACCTTCTTACATCAAAAAACCGGTGATTTTCAAAACACAGCTCAATTCTGCGTTCGTTCTGTACCAGCGCCCGGAAGCTTTCTTTTCCGCCATTTGCCTGATCAGTTAAATACGGATCGTTACCGGTAATTCCGGCACGAGACCTCAATTCTGCTAAAGCAATTTCGGCTGACCTACCTAAACCAAGAATATCTTCTGTTGGCCCCCATGCTTCGTTAGCGGCTTCGGCAAAGTTCAGCCATATTTCTGCACAGCGGAAAAAAGCATAATAGTGTTTCTCCGATGAGTTGTCTTCACCTGGAACAACGTTCACATTATCGTTTATAAACTTCCGAAGGTAATATCCGGTTCGTGTAGCCCTTGGTTGGGAGCTTGACTCATAATCGTTGCCCCCTACATAAATCTGCGCTACTTTTCCTCCAAAACTTGCATTGTTGTATATTATACTTAATCCAAAGCGGTTATCCCTTGATGTATAAGGATTACTCGGATCATATAATGAAGATTTGGTTATCGGGTAACCGTCCTTCATTGGAAAGGCATCTACCAGTTGTTGTGACGGATTTGTACGGCCATTTCCCCATAACGAGGGCATAAAATTTTCGCGCTCAGGGGAATTACTGTCTCCCTGAAAGCTTCTCCAGATTATTTCATCGTGGTTGGGTTCTTTGTACAAACTACCGTTGCTATTAATTGAAGGCAGGTTGCCAATTTTCAGCATGGCGTCATTTGCAGCCCTAGCAGCCTTTACCCAAAGGGCCTTTATTTCCGTATCGTTTTTCCCAACTGTATATGCTGGACTGGCGGCATACAACAACACCCGTGATTTAAGGCTCAGTGCGGCAAGTTTATAAGCCCTTCCTACTTGCTGTTCACCCAAAACCACGTCGTTCGATGAATACTGGTTTTCGGGGAGATAAGTTAACGATTCATCAATGTCAGCTATAATCTGGTCAATACAAGCATCAAAAGTACTTCTGCCAACACTGGCAAGTTCATCTTCCGAAAGCGGTTTTAAAACAATTGGAATTCCCATTAAATTTCCACTCTCGTCAATGCCTGCAAAACGGCTTAACAATTCAAACTGGTACCATGCCCTGAGAAAATAAGCCTCGCCGGTCGATCGTTGGGTTACCTGTTCATTCAATGACGGATCAATGGCCAGATCAATGTTAGGCAAAATTTCAAGAAATTGATTTAAGGTACGAATTTGCCGGTAAGCATTTTCCCAACTATTTATTGAATTATTCAATTCCGAGATCCCAACTATTCCGGCTGAAACCAGATCGGAGTTAAAATCATTTGTTACGGCATTATCAGTGGCACAGTCCAGGAATCCGCCAAACTCATCAGTATAAAATGCCGGCAGCTGATCGTACGCTTCGGTAATTGCGGCAAGGGTGAAATCCTTGTCTGACCAAAGCTGTTCATCAGAGAGCGACCTGTCGAATTCCGGTTCCAGGCTATCACAACCATAGATGAATACCCCTAAGATTGCAATGAAATAATATATTTTAATCGTCTTCATCTTTAAAAGTTTAAGTTCATTCCTATTGTAAATGTTCTCATGTAGGGATAAGTGGTGAAACCGGCATTAATATATTCCGGATCAACATCTTTTACTCCCGACAGGGTCATCAGGTTGTTACCCCGCACATAAAATCTCAAAGTCTCTAAACCAATTGGTTTGATCCAGGTTTCCGGGAGCGATACACCTAATTCCAGTTCTTTAATTTTGAAGTAGTTGCCGTTTTCAAGCCAGAAATCAGAAGGCTGATAATTGTTCTCGGCATTGTTTACCGTTAAAGCAGGATATTTGCCTTTGCCCGTTTCCGGATTATAGGTTTCTTTAACAATTTGCGAATAAGCCCTTTCGGGTAGTGGGCGGTAATACGAGTTATTCAGGTACAAATCGTACATCGCTGCACCGTAACCGCTTATTGCTAAATCAACTCTTTTGTAGGCAACTTTAAGGTTAGCCCCAAACTGCAGACGTGGAAATAAATTTCCAAGTTCAACCTGGTCTTTCTCGTCAACTTTTCCATCTCCTGTTTTATCGCTATAAGCCAAGTCTCCTACACGAACTTCGCCAAAACGTTGGTTAAGGCCGTTCAGTTCCGAATCGTTTTTAATAATCCCTTTCGACTCATATCCCATAAAGGCGTCAACCGGTTTGCCGTCCATGTTTCGTGCTGTTGGCAAATCTACCGACTGAGATTCATCGTACATGGCCTTCGAATAATTGGCGTTGACACTTGCAAATACGCGCCAGTCGCCAAAAGTATTTTCGTAGGCAAGGGTTCCGTCGATACCGTTGTTTTTTATGGAAACAAAATTTATTTGCCGGTTGTACAATCCTGATATCTGGTTTGTAAGCCAGTGCTCATAAATAGGAATATTTGTACGGTTTATGTTATAATAATCAACATTCAAAGAAAGTTTGTCAAAGAAGATCGCCTCTAATCCAAGGTTCAACTCTGCTGATTTCTCCCAGTCGATTTGTTCGTTTGCAACCGTGTTGCGATCAGCAGTACGGATGCTGTTACTTGCCTCGACCCCAAAATTTGTACTATTCGAATTTTCGGTATAATTCCAGCGGGTTGCATATCCAAAAAAGTTTAACGACTCATCGGTACCCGACAGGCCATAACTTGCTTTTAGTTTCAGGTAATTGATTTTCTCATTATCGGCCAGGAAATCCTCTTCCGATAAAACCCAACCTGCGCCGGCGGCAGGGAAAAAGCCGTAGTTATTGTCTTTGGGCAACCTTGAACTTCCTACATAAGCCAGGTTCAGATCAAAAACATACTTGTCATTTACCATGTAATTGGCAAGTAAGGTATTCGACTGAGTGCTCCTGGGTGAAAAAGAATAAATTGTCTGACTCTTATCCCTGAAAATGGCCAGGTTCATATTCAGTTCACTGGCAACAAATTCTTTATGATAATCTAACTGCCCCATTGCCGTAAAACGTTTTGTTTCGCGTGTTGCCAACCTGCTAAGACCAGAATTCTTTCTACCCCGCGTCATAGTATGTAAACTCACCATTTCACCATTCTCGAAAGTAGGCAGATAAGAGTAAAAATCATCGTTCTTCCCAAGAGCGATAAAATTTTCACTATCGAAATGAACAGAGAACTTTCCACTCAGCCCATTTACAACATTTGACAAATTGAATTTTGTGCCAAGGTTAACCTGTCCTACCCTGTTTACATTTTCACGGATACCGCCCAGTAGCATCTCGGCATAAAGATTCTGATATTCCGAATTGTTTGAAAATCGACCGGCTCCAAATATGACAGAATCCTGGTAATTACTGTTCTGAAGTATCTGTGCATATTCATTTGGGCGTTGAATATTCATTCTCTCAAAAACATCGTTGCCATACAAATAATTGGTATTGTTTTGCTCGAGATAGGCATTAACATCCACAAAGAAACTTACGTATCGATTCAAATCGAAGTCCAGATTGGATCTTATGCTAAAGCGATTGCTTGAATTGGGATCGCCTACATCCTCCAAACCTCCGTCGTGCAAATAATTTGCATGAATGCTGTATTGTACA
>JAFGVA010000005.1 GCA_016938235.1 Bacteroidales bacterium
GCAATTGCTGAATGAAGGTGATGTGTTTATTAATGTTATTGATGCTACTAACCTTGAAAGAAGCCTTAACCTTACCCTTCAACTAATCAGCTATAACAAGCCTATGGTTATGGCACTCAATTTATTTGATGAAACAAAGCATATAGGTATTACAATTGATATTAAAAAACTGAAACAAATTATTGGTGTTCCTTGTGTACCAACCTGTGCATTGAGTGGTGAAGGTATTCATGAACTTGTGGAAAAGATAAATGAAGCACAAACTTCCGGCTTTATCTTTGATAATATGCAAAGATGGAATGAGATAGGAAAGGTAATTAACAAGGTACAGACCATAAAACATAAACATCATACTTTTTCCGAAACCTTGCGGGATGCTTCTGTTAAACCACTAACCGGTATACCAATATTGATTTTTGTATTGTTGGCAGTGTTTATGGCAATACGGTTTATAGGAGAAAGCCTGATAAATTTATTATTCGAACCTTTTTTTGAGAATATCTGGTCACCAATAATGCTTAATTTGTCAGAAACACTAAATAATCATAAATTCCTGCATGATTTGCTTATTGGTAAACTGGTTGATGGGACAATAGATTATGGCCAGTCATTCGGTTTGCTGACAACCGGATTATTTGTTCCTTTAGGAGCAGTTCTACCTTATGTGTTCGCATTCTACGCTGTACTTGCCTTATTGGAAGATTCAGGGTACCTACCCAGAGTGGCTGTGATGGTAGATACTATCATGCATAAAACAGGCTTGCACGGTCTTGCTATAATCCCCATGCTTTTAGGATTTGGTTGTAATGTCCCCGGAGCTCTTGCAACAAGGATTCTGGAAACGCGGAAAGAAAAATTTATTGCAGCAACTTTAATGTCTGTGGCTGTTCCCTGTATGGCATTACAGGCTATGCTTTTCGGATTATTGGGGTCGTATGGCATTAAAGGAATAGGTATTGTTTTTGGAACACTGCTGATAGTATGGCTGTTTTTAGGAATACTGCTCCGAAGAATTATAAAAGGAACATCACCTGAGATATTTATTGAAATACCTCCCTACCGAATACCTTATTTAAAAGGAGTTATAAAAAAAACATGGATGCGGTTAAAGTGGTTCGTCAAAGAGGCAGTTCCTTTTGTTTTGCTGGGTGTTTTAATTGCCAATCTTCTGTATTCATTTGGAATTATCCAGTTTATCGGGAAAATTACCGCACCGGTCTTTAATCATTTACTGGGACTGCCGCAAGAGGCATCCGGAGCATTAATAATGGGATTTTTACGAAAAGACATTGCGGTAGGTATGCTTGTTCCTTTACACCTTTCATTAAAACAACTTATCGTGGCATCAGTGGTTTTATCCATGTATTTTCCTTGTGTGGCTACTTTTGCAGTACTTCTAAAGGAATTGGGTATTATTGATTTGTTAAAATCTGCTTTGATAATGGTGCTGACGGCATTGATTACCGGAAGTTTACTTAATTTGATTTTATCTTTAATTATGAATTGATAATAGCTAAAATTAAAGATGTAATGATTTATATTATCTGATTTCAAATTTTCCCTTTTCATTTTTTTTCTTTGAGACCAACAATTCTCTAACATCATTATCCGATGCATCGGCTATTCTAAACAACGATTCTATTGTTGGTTAAACAAAGGGGGCAATCATATATTAATGATTGACTTATTTCTCTTGCGAAAAAATCTCAAAAGCCATATTAATCTGTTCAGGATTTCCTAAAACATATACAATATCGTCAGATTTGAAGTTAGTTTCAGTATTCACATGGTCAATAATCTCTATACCACGTTTCATCGCAAGTAAAGTTACACCTGTTTTTGTTCTTAATTGCAAATCTGATAGAGTGTGCCCATCAGCCTTTGAATTTTCTTCAACTTTAATTGCCGAAATATTCATATTGGGAAGTTTATCAATAATTGTAGGTTGATTTACAGTGTCTTTTTCAGAGAATTCCCCTAAATTTAAATTTCTAATATGGGTAAGGATTCTGTTTATTTCTTTTTGTGGTAATAATTTATGAACCAAAAACCTGTTAAACAGATCGATCGCTATTTCAAGTTTTTCTGGTAAAACCTGGTCTGCACCAAGTTCATACAGTTGACCGATATTTTGAATGTTTTTTGCCCTTACAATTACATAGGCTTTTTTGTTTATTAACCTTATTTTTTCAGTTATTGCCATTGAAGGAATCAGGCTTCCTACTGAGATTATTATTGTATTTGCTGTATCAACATGAGCTTTTAATAAAATTGGTTCATTTACGGCATCACCATATACAACCATTTCTCCTTGTTCAATTTTTTCTTTTGCTATTAACGGGTCAAATATGATTGAAACATACGGTATCTTATTAAGTCTTGCCATTTTTGATAGTTTCAGTGCGCTACTATCTTTTCCTATTATTACAAGATGATTTTGAATATCCGGAATATTTATTTCTTTCAGAGGGAACAATCCTTTTACCAGAAAATCAGGTAAAGGCAATTTTAAAATGAAATTTGCCAGTGGAAGAGAAGCCTTTATTAAAAAGGGGGTTAAAGCCATTGTAATAACAGCAACAGCAAGAAATAGCTGATAATAAAAGCTATTGATAATTGAATTATCTAATCCGATTTTTACCAAAATAAAAGAAAATTCCCCAACCTGGCTTAACGCAAGTCCTACTAATAAAGTTCCTTTGAAAGTATGCCCTAAAACAAATCCGGTGCCACCTGCAATTAATATTTTAAGTACAATAACTAATATTACACTGAATAACACCAATTGATAATTATTTAGGACAAAAGTTACATCCAATAGCATTCCTATAGAAACAAAAAAGAAACTTGTAAATGTGTCTTTAAATGGAATAAGATTTGAAAACGCATTATGGCTGTATTGCGATTCTGAAACCATTAAACCTGCAAGAAAGGCTCCAAAAGCCAAAGACATTCCCAACTGGTTTGTTAACAATGCAACTGCAAGGCAAATGAGAAAAATACTCATCATAAAAAGCTCCTGGTTTTTTGTCATGGCAATTAAATGCAAAATTTTCGGCAGTAACCATTTATTGCCAGCATAGACAAAGCCTATTATAAAAACAGCTTTCAAAGTAAGTAAAATAAGTTCTTTACCTATTTCAACCTCGCTATTGCCTAAAAGATTAGCAAATAGAATTAATGGGACTAATAATAAATCCTGAAAAATAAGGATTCCCAATACTGTACGTCCATAATTAGATGTTAGCTCTGAACGTTCCTGTAACAATTTTAAAACCAATGCCGAACTGCTTAGTGCTGTAAGAAAACCAATAAAAATTGATGTTTGAATATCAAGCCCATAAAAATGAGATACAACATAAAAAATACCAGCTGTTACTAAAACCTGAAGTAATCCGCCCAAAAAGACAATTCTCCTTATCTTTAAAAGATGTTTCAGGGAGAATTCCATCCCGATTGTAAAAAGTAACAGAACAACTCCGATTTCTGCCAGTATTTCAATTTCATGCTCTCCATTTATTAATGAAAAAACATGTGGGCCGGCAAGTATTCCTGTTAACAGATAACCTACAATGGTCGGGATTTTAATCTTTGTAAAAATTAAATTTACCAGCGTAGAAAGGGCAAATATTATTACAATTTCTTTTAATATGGCGATTTCCATGATACAGTTTAATTGTTATTTTTTATCCTTTTGCCAATTACCTTTGCATTGGTTGTGAAAGATAAACCTTGTTGCCCGGAGGTACTTATATTTACTGATTGTATCATTATCTGGTCGGAATAAATACGGCTACCCCAATCAATAATAAAATTAGCCCCGGCACCCCCGGCTGTTTCTTCTTCATCCACAACAATTTAAACGCTTTAATTATAGTTGAGTTAATTCAAATTATTTATTCTTAACTACCCAAATCAAACATGCCTGCAATGTCAAATTTTGAAATTAGTCTGTATGCAATCATTGTTTCTGTCTTTTTTATACCTTCAATTCCATTTATTTTTTCAGTAACAATTTCATCTATATCATCTAAGTTTTTATTCCTTAGTACTGCAATAAGATTATACCTTCCAGTTACCGAATACACCTCTGATACTCCCTCTAATTCTGCAAGTTTGTTGCCAACATCATTTATTTTGGCATGTTCTGTTTTAATTAAAATAATAGTTGTTATCATATCAAAATATTTTTTTTATTTATACAAGTGTTTCAAAGAATCCATCAGATTAGAGATTTCAGCAAAGGGTTTATCGTAATGTTTAAGATAAATATTGTTGTGAAATTCGTTGATTTCTTTTAAAACAGGCAATGTTTTTTTCCATTTATTTGGGCTGATACAGGCAAGAAATGCATTGTTTGCTTCAATTATCCGGGAGTTTGCTTTTTGTAATAGATCTTGTCCGTCTTTTGTTAATATTAAAATTTTTGCACGTTTATCTTCAGTATCGGGCAGTTCTTTTACAAAATTATTTTTCACAAGTCTTCTAATTGTATCCATTCCTGTTGTGTATTCTACCAGGTGAATATTAATTAGATCTGTTTTTCTTGCTTTACTAATTTTTTCGATTGTATATAAAAAAAGATATTCCAACCGGGAATTTAAAGGTAAATCTACCAGGTATTTACGAATATAAAATTCTTCAAACCTTGCAATTCTGAGAATATATTCCTGGAATTGTGATTTTGGCTCCAGTTTATTTAAATATAGTTCTGTTTCCGACCTTAAATTTTGATCGTATTTTGTTTCATATTTTGTATTAGTTATGGATTGCTCTTTGATTTGTGCTGCCATCCATTCCGAAAATCTTAAAAGACTATGTTCTTCAAATTCTTCATTTTCATACACTTCCCAAAGATCTATCAGCTGCTTTATTATTATGTATTTACTATTCATTTAATATAATACATTTTAACAAATATAAGTATTAATGTTCATTCCTGGCAACCGACAACCAGCATATCACAGGTGTTTTTAATAGTGATTTAACTTATCTCCATGAATAGGTAAATATAAAATAATATTGTAAATTTATATCGTATCCGATGTATATAAATCGGATACGATTTTTACTATGTAGCTTTTTTAATATTGAAGTATAATAGAAATGGATAATCAAAGAATATCTTTAGACAGGCATCTAACCAATATAGATTATGGCCACATTATTAATCTGATAACAGATGATATATATAAAAAACATATTGCTCCCTCGCGTCTGCACTTGCTTTATTTATTGGCAGCAACCAGTACGAAGCATGAATCATCGAACATTCCGGAGGATGTGATAACTTTAAATTCTGAAATAATTCTGGTAAGCGAAAAAACGCAAAGACAACTGGTTAAAATAGTACTTCCTAAGGATGTTAATGGGAAAAATGATATTTCGGTGTATAATCCGATGGCAATTGCAATTCTGGGCAAGAAAGAAAAAGATTTTGTATTTATAAAAAACAATAAGACCTACTTAAAAATACAAATCGAAAAATTGGTTTTTCAACCCGAAAAGGAAAAAGCAAGCCATTTATAGCTAACATAATAAATAGAATTACTGGCTTTTATAGTTTTAATAATAATAATGATTGTCATTCTTAATTATAGTATTGACCATAAAAAACAAAGATATGGAAGGGCAAATAGTAATAACTGAACTTGATTATATAAGATTAAGTAAGCTTATTGGCACTGCCAGAATGGAAAAAAGTGTTGAACTCAAAAATCTAGAAGTACTGGCTAATGAAATAAAACGTGCTAAAAAAATAAATTCAAAGAAAATTACCCCCGAATTTGTTACCATGAACTCTGTGGTGAAGGTTTTTAATAAAAAAACTAAGCAAACCATGACTGTTAAAATTGTATACCCAAAGGAGGCTGATTTTAAAAAGAGCTATGTTTCGGTTTTCTCTCCATTAGGCAGCGCTTTATTAGGTTACAAAGTTGGCGATTCTGTTTTGTTTGAAGCCCCTAAAGCTAAGGTGGAGATTATTATTGAAAACATAGAATACCAACCGGAAGCAAGCGGTGATTTTTTTGTATAACAAATTTGACTTGGTGAATTGTAAAATAACCGATAGCGAAGTTGAAACCTCAAGCATTATTTCTAAAACACTCCGAAAATATAGTATAACCTGTTAAAAATCAGAAGCTTTTTTGATACTAAATTGGTTACTTAGGCTTTGTTTTTCATTATTAAATAATTCATAGTTCTATTAGAGTTTTTATTAAAAGTATTAAGAAATTCTTTGTTAACTTAGTATAAACAGTAGAACCATTACAATATTTAAATCAGAATGATAATAAAAAATAAATTTTTATTTATAATAGCCTTTGTTTTAACATTAGTTAGTTGTAAGCAAAGTGCAGATTATGAATATATTGAGGGCAAAGCTTTTCAGAACCTGGCAAAGGTTGTAGCTAATACAAGTCGTGAATTATCTGATTATCTTCAACACATTGAAAAGCTTGCCGGAAAAATAAAATCAGATGATGTAATGCAATCATTCTTTATAGCTAAAAAAAATTATTATTCTTTACAAAAGGAAACTGATTTACCAACCGGAATGGTGCAGCAAATTGAAGTGTTAAAAAACAAAATCCAACAACATTATCTGTTAAATTACCTAACCTTTTATGATATACTATTTATTGATGTAAACGGTGATGTTTTTTATACTATCAGGAAAGAAAAAGACTATCATAAAAACATATTTACCGGAGAACTTGCGGAAACTCAATTATCTGTAGCATTAAGGGAGAATCCTGGTGAATCTTATGTTGATTTTCAGTTTTATCTGTTTTCGGGAGAACCATCTGCTTTTTTTATTGAACCTGTGTATGAAAAAAATGAAATTACAGGTTGGTATGCCTTGCAATTTTCAGTTAATAAAATTAATCAGCTTTTTGAAGAACAGAATAATCTGGGTAAAACAGGTGAGGTGCTGCTTGTTAATCAAGAACATTTATTATTAACAAATTCAAGATTTGATTCCCATAACACAATTCTTAAAATTAAATTACCGGATAATAATATAGAAAGTAAATTTCGGGAAAGAAAAGGAATAAAACAGGTAATTGATTATAGAAACAAAACTGTACTCAGTGCTTTTGAAGTTTTTGAGTTCTTAAACACGGAATGGCTTATTATTGCTAAAAAGGACAAGGCCGAAGTTGTTACTGATTTTTATAAAGAAAACAGCAGTAAGTTGTTTCCGGTCTTATTATCCAAAATCTCAAAGCAAACAAAAACCAATGAAGAATTTGTTAATCAACCAGATGTAATAAACGTCCAGATCGATGAGTTTTCAAGAGCTGATACAAATTCTATACTATTTACACAGGGAGTTTCGACATGTACAGCAATAATCATTTCTTATCCCGGCAGGTTTGCATATATGGCTCATATTAGTCCGTATGATAAAATTTATGGCGAATCGGGCACTGATATACTTGGCCAAATCATTAAACGAATTGCATATTACGAAATACCTGAATCGGAAAAAATAAATCTTGAATTCAATATTGTTTCAACAAGTGATAAAGCTTTTTATAATTGTATAAATCTGTTGAATAATAAAGGATACCTGTTATCACAAATTAAAATATTATATAACAAGAATGCCGAATATGCTAATATCTGCCATATTGCCGAGAAAGGAGAAACAGTTGTTAACTGGAAAATAATAAATTCAGAAAACACTTTCAAAAGCTCAGTATTTTCGGAACAGAAATCGCTTGGCGAATTGTTTTTTGATTAGTTTATTCTTATCAAAATTTAGTTTATCTTCTGGTTTAGAATGCAATGTGTTTAAGATAAAATTAAAAGCTCACTTAACATGCAATATATGAACTATTTAACACCTCTTGACCTTAGAAAACCACTATAATCCATATCGGTACTTTTTATGTGGTTTGTTATCCATTCTTCAATAAAACCTGTTACAGCAAGCGAAAGAAGCAATTTTCCGGTTTTCACTTTTTCTTCGAATTCTGCCACCTTTTTTTTGAAGGCTTCATGTTCGGCAATATGTTTTCTCAGTCCAATGAAATTGAATTGGCCCATTAAAGCCTCTTCGGTTCTGAAATGGTAACTCGCATAGTCTTTAAGTTCTGCAATTATGGGCAAAAGTGCCTGGCTGTTTTTTAAGTCACTTAAATTGCTGTAAAAGTTATTTATTATCTCAAACAGATGTTTGTGTTGATTGTCAATTGTTTCTATACCAACACTGTATTCATTTTTCCAAAACACTTTTGCCATAACATTATACGCTTTTTAAAGCCCCTCTTATTTTATTTTCTATTTCCTGCAGGTCGATTGGTTTTTTTATATAATCTAATATCCCCAATTGACTTATGCGTTGTTTTGCTTCTTCGTCATGTCGTGCGCTTATTACCATTACAGGAATATTTTTTAGTTCTTCTTCTTCTCTAACCTGAGAAAGCAATTGAAAACCGTCGACCTGAGGCATCATTAAATCCAATATGATGATGTCCGGTTTACCCTCACGAATTTTCGTGAGGGCATTTAAACTATTACTTTCAATTTCTATAGTTATACTCGGATCATCTAAAAAAATGGTTTGAATGAGATATAAATTCACTTCAGAGTCATCGATGATAAGGATTTTCCAGGTTTTCATTTTTTAAGTATTAAAAATTTTCAAAGTTGATGTCATTTTCAGAATTATTTTCAACATCAATAACAATCTCTTTGCTCTTTTTCAAGTTAATACTTTTTTCAAAACCTTTTGTTTTCCCCTTTGATTTTACTGACGGTTTTATATTCCGCGAGCTTAAAAGAGTTGATTGGTTTCTGCTTCTTCCGATATTGAAAAACTGAACTAAATCTTTAAGCGAGTCTGCCTGGCTCGATAATTCCTCGGAACTGGTTGCCATTTCTTCGCTGGCTGCAGCATTTTGCTGAGTAACATTGTTCAACTGCTGCATAGCATTATTTACCTGGTCGGCACCGGTTTTTTGCTCCATGCTTGCTGATGCGATTTCCTGTACCAGCTGTGCGGTTTTTTGTATATCGGGAACTATCTCGCTGAGTTTTTTTCCTGCCCGCTCAGCAACCTCTACTCCGTTTCTTGATAGTTCATCTATTTCATCAGCAGCAATTTTACTTCTTTCTGCCAGTTTTCTTACTTCGGCAGCCACAACAGCAAAACCTTTGCCATGTTCACCAGCCCGTGCGGCTTCAACAGCGGCATTTAAAGCAAGTATATTTGTCTGGAATGCAATGTCATTAATGATCCGTATTTTTTCTGCTATGTTTTTCATTCCGGCAACAGCGGTGTTTGTTGCTTCACTACCTTCTTGTATACCTTTCGATGCATTTAGGGCAATTTTTTCGGTACCAATCGAGTTTTGAGTGTTTTGCTCAATGTTAGCAGCCATCTCCTCCATACTGCTTGTTACCTCTTCAACCGACGATGCCTGTTCACTTGCTCCCTGGCTCATTTGTTGCGATGTGCTTGACATCTGTTGGCTTGCTGATGCTATGCTGTCGGCTCCTACCAGAATATTTTCAACAATACTCTTTATTTTTGAACCCATGTTTGAAAGTGCACCTGCAAGTTGTCCAATTTCGTCTTCCTGCTCCACATCTATCGTTGCAGTAAGATCTCCTTCCGCAAGTCTTTTTGCAAAAATTACTCCTTTATTAATAGGTCCTGTTATTGCTCTTGTCAACATTAATGCAAAAGCTAATCCAATAATTAATGCTATCAGTAGTCCGGTTATCATTACTTTATTTGAGGCTTTAAGTGTTGAAATTGCATCATTGGCAATGTTTTGCGTTCCGGCAAGGCCGGCTTCTGCTGTTTCAATACAGGCCTTAATAAGCTCATTTCCGGCTTCACTGCGTTCTGCAGCGATTTCTTCTCGGTGTAACCAGTTTTTAATGAAGTTTTCCATCGCTTTTTGGTAGTTCTGAGCCTGTTCTTCAATGATGTCAAGTGCTTTTAAATCTGCCTCAACTTTTGTGTAAGTTCTGATTTCGTCTAAAAGACTATGTACTTCAGGAAATTTAGCCAATGCTTCCTGAAATATTTTTGGATCACGTTTAGCCTGCGATTTAAAATTTCCTAACCGCACTTCATTTCCAACATCAATAATGTTATTAATAAGCGTAATTTTTTTAAGCCTGGCCTCGTTCGTGTTTTTTGTTCTAATTTCACGTAACATAGCCTCGTTTTGATTGCTTAGGTAAGTACTGCAATTTTTAATATATTCGTTGGCCGACTCGTCCATTAATGTTCTGTCCTCAGCCAATTTCTTATTGACTTCAACTGTTGCATCTACATATTTTAAATACTTTGCCGTAGCATCTTCAGCTATCTTAAGCTCTTCAGCCAGCTTTTTTAACTGCTTAGCCTTACTGTTAAGTTCTTCACCCTCATCAATGGCATTTTTAATTGCATTTATTTCTTTCAGTGCTTTATTGTAAAACTCTTCTTCTTCAGTATAACCATAACCTCGCATTTCGTACATTGTTCTGTTTGCTGCACCTCTTAAATCGGTAGCAATTTTAACTTCAGGAACATATTCATGAGCCAGATATTCAGATTTTGTTGTTATTCTGCTCATGTTAATAATAGCCATAATTCCTAAAATCATAGCAATAGTAATCAGAGCTCCAAAGCCGATAGTGAGTTTAACTCCTAATTTTAAATCTTTAAATTTCATTTTTTTATCTCCCTTATTTTAATTTGCTACTAATTCTTCTTGTTTTGGATGTTCTCCGAGCCATTCAACCTTACCGGTATTCAGATGATAAATGGCACCAATCACCATTAATTTACCAGATTCAACAAGTTCTTTTGTTATCTGACTTTTTTCAAATAAATCTTCTATTGACTGAAATACATTGTTTTTGATGGCAGTATTCAGGAGTTCCTCGCTGAATTCTTCGCCGTGTTCTTCATGAGCTGCAGTTACCGCAGGTTTTATGTTTTCAACCAGTTTTGGAATATTTCCATGCAGTTCTGCATCTGTTGCAACTGCAGTGATAGCACCACAGCTGCTATGTCCTAGTACAACAAACAAGGGTGTGTGCAGGTGTTCTACCCCGTATTCTATCGAACCGGCTTCGTCTGTATTTACTACATTTCCGGCAACTCTGATAACGAAAATATCTCCTATTCCTGCATCAAAAATATGTTCAATTGGCACCCTTGAGTCGGAACAGCCAATTATTGTTGCATAGGGGTGCTGACCATGCTCTGATGTTTCGGTTAATCTTTCCTGGTTAAGGTTTGGATATGTTCTGTTTTGGTCTGTATATCTTTCATTTCCCTCTTTTAGTAATTTTAAGACCTGTTCGGGGCTCATTTTTACCTGGGCAGATAATGAACTGAGCAAACAAACCGTCAAAAAGCTTAACATAACTAATTTTGATGTCTTCATAATATTATTTTTTAAGGTTCTTTTTTAGTTGATTTATATCCATTAATTCGTTTGTATGAAGTAACTGGTCGATATTAAGAATCATAATAAACTTTTCTTGCTGTTCAACCACTCCTGAGATAATTTCTGTTTCAAAATTTTTTCCAATGCTTGGAGGTGGTAAAATCATGTCTTCTTCAAATTCCAGAACTTCTTGTACAGCATCGGCCATAATTCCAAACTTAAGTTGAGAATTATCTATAATGGTTTCAATTACCAAAATACATGTTGATGTAGTTGTTAAGGTATTGCCAAAACCGAGTTTTAGATTTGTGTCTATTACCGGAAGCACTTCACCCCGAAGATTAATAACACCTTTTAAATAGTCGGGGGCTTTAGGAATACTTGTAATCTTCTGCATTTCAAGTATATTAACAACCTGTCCCACATTCAGTGCAAAGTGCTCTTTCCCAAGGTTAAAGGTCAGGTAAGAGATTATTTGCAATTCTTTAGTTTTTAATTCACTCATAATTCTTCGTTTTTAGCTATAACTAAATTTACTGTGAAACACCTTTTTGGTTAGCAAAATGGCTAAGTATGATCACCTTTGAAGCTGAGTATTTTTACTATGCTATATGAGTATTTTTACTAATTCCAACTTTTAACATATTGCTTTTGATAAGGTATTCAGATAGTTATGAGTGCAGGGAGTGTGTTTATATAAATAAATCCTATCTGGTATGCAGGCAGACCTTTCTATTTTGAGAAACATTTATTAATTTAAGTCTATGATAATAAATGAGAAAGGCATTGGTTGCGAAAGCTGTCATTTTCCCGGTTTAGATGGTGTTTTTACTCCAAAGGATATAGCGTTTATTAATGTTAATAAAAGTGAAATATCTTTTAATGCTGGTGAGGTGATTGTACGACAGGGAACATATGTTTCACAGATTGCCTTCGTTAAAAAAGGTGTTGTTAAAAAAGTTCTGGAAGGTAAAAACAATAAAAACACAATTTTAAAACTAACCTCAGAAAATAATTTTATTGCCCTGCCAATACTCGGCAATTCCGATATTTACCCATTTTCTATTGTGGCATTAACAGACTGTGATATCTGGTTTATCAGAAAAGAAACCATGGTTCAGATTGTAGAAAGTAATGCCAGGGTAAATGAATATTTATTAAAATGGTATTCGGAAGATTATTTGTATATGTATTCTAAGATTATTGTGATGAGTACACGTAACAGTCATGGAAAATTAGCGTCTGCACTCATTTATCTCAGCAATTTAAATAATGGCGATACTATTCTAGGCACAATTTCAAGAAAAGACCTTGCAGAGATTGCTACAATTTCTTTAGAAAGCACGAATAAGATACTGATGCAGTTAAAGCTTGACAGAATAATAGATATCAATAGCCAGGGCATAAGTATTATACGAAAAGATTTGGTAGAAAAACTTAGTACAGTTGGTTAAGTTTTAGTCATGAAAAAAAAATAATATAATGGGAGAAGCCATATTTCAATCCATTTATAATTCATTAGAAGAAATAGTAGTTGTTATTGATGAAGATTTTTCAATTCAGCATATAAATGCTAAAGGCAAGGAGATTTTTAATTCTGTAGAAGTAATTGAGGGTAAAAAATGTTTTCAGATTATATGTAATAAAGCGCCTGATCAAGATTGTCCTTTAAAATGTCTTACAACCAATTCTGAACATAAAGTTCTTAAAACAGCAGTGATACAGGGGAAGGTTTACAGAGTTTCAACCAGTACCATAGAAGTACCTCTCAATGGCAAAAAACAATACATCGATGTTTTACACGATATTACAGATCTTGTTGAGCTACAGAAATTTTCTGATGAAAAGAAAAATGAATATGAGTCGCTAAATGAAGAATACCTCACCTTGGTCGAAGAACTCGAAGAAAAAAATGAGTTTATTGAAAATGAGAAGAATAAGTATGAGAATTTGTTTTCTCATATGAACTCAGCTTTCGCTTACCACGAAATTATTCTTGATGATAACGGGGAACCGGTTGATTATAGATTTTTAGATTGCAATAAAAGATTCGAAGAACTTACCGGTTTAAAAAAAGTTGATATTGTTGGGAAGACTGTTTTAGAAGTATTACCCGGAACAGAGAAATACTGGATAGAAAATTTTGGCAAAGTTGCTTTAGATAGAAAACCTATAAGTTTTACAAATTACTCTAAAGATTTAGATAAATACTATGAAACTCGTTCCTATTCTCCCTCGAAAGATACCTTCGCTGTAACCTTTCACGATGTTACCAAGCGAATTAAAAGCGAGAAGGCCTTAGAAATTAAAAACAAAGAACACGAGGCACTTAACAAAGAACTAATTGAAAGCCTTGATAGAACAAAAGAAATAAACACCAGGCTTGAAGAGGCTTTGGAAGAAGTTAGTATTAAAGAACAATTATTACAAACTGTTTTTAACAGTGCTCCAATATGCATGATGTTGCTTAATGAAAGAACAGAAATTGTTCAAATGAATGCTGCTGGCCTGGGAACAGCCGACTCATTACCGCCGGAAGTAATTGGATTGAGGGGAGGAGATGTTTTAAAATGTATACACGCAAAAGACCATCCAAATGGCTGTGGTTTTGGAAAAAAATGTAAAGCCTGCAAAGTACGTGATACTATCGAACATACCTTAAAAACTGGCGAATCTTGCTTTAAAGCGGAGTCACAATTATTGGTACAGAAAAGGCAATCGGGAATAACTGAATTAACCGTTTTAGTTTCAACCCAGCTTGTTACAAATAACGGTCAAAGAAATATTCTTGTTACCATAGATGATATTACACAAAGAAAACACGACGAAGATTTTTTAAAAGATGCCCATAAACAGCTAATTAACAACTTAAGTATTAACAGGTCAATTATTGAAACCGCATTTGATGCTTTCTGGTCTGTTGATGTGCAGGGGAACATAGTTGATGCCAATTCAGAGGCATGCAGAATGTTAGGCTACACAAAAGAAGAAATGTTGTCGTTAAAAATTATTGATATTGATTATTTCGAAAATAAAGAAGTAAATAAAGAGCATATCCAACAGGTAATTGAGGGGAAAAAAAGATTGTTTGAATCGAAACATATCAGAAAAGATGGCAGCATAATTGATGTGGAAGTAAATGCTACCTATTCTGAAGAAAAACAAATTCTCTTTGTTTTTTTGAGGGATATTACTCCCCGAAAAATACAGGAATATTATCTGAAGAAAGCACAGGAAATCGGATCAATTGGAACCTGGTTTATCGATATAAAAGCAAATAAAATAACATGGACCGATGAAATCCACAAAATATTTAACGTACCCATAAATACCGATATTAAATACGAGACTTTTCTAAATTGTGTGCATCCCGAGGACAGGGAGATGGTTAACAATGCCTGGAAAGATGCTGTTTTGGGAAAACCTTATGATATCATACACCGCATATTAGTTAATAATAAGGTTAAGTGGGTGCACCAAAAAGCAAATATCGAATTTGATGAACATGGTGTTGCTTATAGAGCCATTGGTGTTACCCAGGATATTTCAGTAAGTAAGTTTGCTGCCTTAAGATTAGAAGAAAGTGAAGCAAAATACCACGCAGCATTTAAAACCAGTCCCGATGCCATAAATATAAATAAACTCAATGGCGAATATGTTGAAATAAATGATGGGTTTACCGAATTAACAGGATTTACAAGAGAGGATGTTGTTGGTAAATCATCGAAAGATTTAAATATTTGGGCAATACCTCAAGATAGAGATTATTTAATAAAACAACTGAGTGAAAAAGGGTATGTAGAAAACCTGGAATCGGAATTCCGGTGCAAGGATTCTAGTATTAAAACAGCCTTAATGTCGGCTCGTTTAATTAGTTTGAATGGAGAAAAGCATATATTATCTATAACCCGCGATATAACGCAACGCAAGAAAAGTGAACAGGAACTTCTTGAACAAAAGTTAAAAATTGAAAAAAACAATAAACGCTTAGAAAGTTTACTGAGTTTAACCCAGCACCCGGTAAACAACACACAAGACCTATTAGATTATGCATTGCACGAGGCCATTAAATTAACAGAAAGCAAAATTGGGTATATATATTATAATAACGAGGATTCTAAACAATTTTCGCTAAATACCTGGTCAAAAGAGGTTATGCAGGAATGCCAGGTTCTTAATCCGCAAACTATTTACAATCTCGATTCAACCGGTTGTTGGGGCGAGGCTGTTCGTCAACGAAAACCCATAATCATTAACGATTACCATGACGATAATCCCATAAAAAAAGGAATTCCTGAAGGACATGTGAAACTTAATAAATTTCTGACAATTCCGGTTTTTTCCGAAAACAGGATTGTTGCGGTAGCCGGTGTTGCCAATAAAACCAACGATTATGATAAGTCAGATATTCAACAACTTACCCTATTGATGGATAGTGTTTGGAAAATCACAGAGCGTATAAACCTGGTAAATGATTTAAATATTGCAAAAAATAAGGCTGAAAAGGCCGACAAACTTAAAACTATTTTTCTGGCCAATATGAGCCATGAAATTCGTACTCCACTAAATGGTATTATGGGTTTCACAGAAATTCTTACCACTAAGAAAGTCGTTTCAGATTCGCAGAAGAATGTTTACAACAACATAATTAAAAAGTGTTCGCAAAACCTACTGCAAATCGTTAATGATATTCTGGATATTTCGGCACTTGAGGCACGAACTGTTGATATTTTCAAAAAACCATTTGATGTTAATTTAACACTGTTGGAGGTATATAATATTTTTAATCAGAAGATTCAGGATTCCGGGAAACAACTTGATCTGTTTGTAAGGAAAAAATCTAAAACATTAATACTGAATAACGATGAGACCAGACTTGTTCAAATTTATACCAATTTGCTTGACAATGCTATAAAATTTACAGATGAAGGGAAGATTGATTTTGGTATTTCAGCGATAACAAACAATAAAATAATTCTATTTATTTCTGACACCGGAATTGGTATTCCACCGGATAAGTATGAGATTATATTTGACCGGTTCAGACAAGGCGAAGAGTCGGCCAACAGGCTATATGGAGGTAATGGACTGGGACTTTCAATAGTTAAGCAATTAATAAACTTAATGGGTGGTGATATTTATGTTGAGTCTCAAGTTGGTAAAGGAACCAGTTTTTATTTTGATTTACCCTACGAATTTAAATCTGAAACGGAAGATAAAAATCAAACTTCAGAAGATTTAAATGATTTAGCAGGAGGAACAAAAATATTAATTGTTGAAGATGATCCCGTAAATGTTATTTTACTGGAAGAAATCTTAGGTGAGCTCAATGTATTTATTACCTCGGTAAGTACAGGTAATGCTGCTGTTGCTGCTGCAAAAAAAGAAACCTACGATGTTATTTTAATGGATGTTCAGCTGCCTGATATTAGTGGATTGGATGCAGTTAGAGCAATTAGAAAATTCGATAACAAAGTACCTGTAATTGCGCAAACAGCTTATGCTATGAAAACAGATGAAGCTATGGCATACGATGCTGGTTGTAACGATTATATATCTAAACCAATACAAAGGGAGTTACTTATTGCAAAAATTCATAAGCAGATTAAGAAATAAAGAATAACATTTTACCAGTTTGAATATTTTCTTACCATTTCAAGTAATAAATCTATAACAATTGGTTTTGGAAGTAAATCAGAAAAGCCATAAGCATGGTATTTCTCAATATCTTCTTTTAACACATAGGCTGTTTGCGCAATAACCGGAATATTTTTTCTTATTTTAAGTATTTCTTTTGTTGTTTCAATACCATCCATGCCTGGCAAGTTAATATCCATAATTACAAGATCAATTTCAGCTTTATTTTCAATGAACATTTGTATAGCTTTTTCGCCATTATTTGCATGGATTAACTTGTAGTTCTCGAAATTAGAGTTTTTTAAAATTGTTTCAATCAGCAAATAGTTTACCGATTCATCTTCAACAACTAAAATTGTAAAAGGATTTACCCTTTGTTTGCTTGTAATTATCGTGTCTTCCTTTTTATCCATATCAACCTGTGAGGTGGTTACATAAGGTATTTTAAGTAAAAAGGTTGAGCCTTTTCCAGGTGTTGATTCAACTGTTAATTTACCTCCTAATTGACGGGCATTTTCTTTTGCAATGGGTAATCCTATTCCTAGTCCATCTGGTATATTCCATCCTTTGCTTTTTACCTGTATAAAATACTTGAATATATTTTTTATATTGGCACGGGATATCCCAATTCCTGTGTCTTTCACGTGTATTGTAATTTCTTCTCCTGCTGTTTTATAACCTATTTCAATATACCCCTCATGGGTGTATTTTACAGCATTTTCCAGCAGGTTTGTTACTATTATATTTAATTTATGCTTATCTGATATTATCAGGCTATTTGAGTCTGGTAATGCTTTCTTAAGATATATTGGAACTTTCTTTGAGGAAGATTTCATCTCGAATTCCGAATAAATTTCAAGCAGGAACTCATTTATACTAAACATTGTATTGTTTATCAGGGTTTTTTCTGCTTCAGCAGATGAAACTTCAAGTATGTTTTGAAACAGTTTATAAAGTTTGCGGCTGTTTGAAGATATAATTCCTGCAAAACTCTTTCTTTTTTCATCGCTTAGTTCGGTTTTTTCCAATAATTCCGAAAAACCAAGTATTCCGTTCAGTGGTGTTCTTATTTCATGCGAAATGTTTTTCAGGAAGCTATCTTTCAGGCGATCGCTCTCCTCAGCCTTGTTTTTAGCTATTATTAGTTTTGAATTTTGTTCCTGAAGTTTAAGTTCGTTTGCTATTAAGCTGTCCCGTAAAAGTTTGTTTCTTTTAGCCTGTTCTATTACACGCTGATAACTAAAAGAAGTTAAAACCAATAATCCAATAAATATGAGTAAATGAGTGAGCGCTATATCCCTGATATTTTCAAATGCAACTTCATTGTAATTATCCATCGGAACCGATACACTAATTCCACCACGAATATCGCCTAATTTATACCCCTGGTGTGCATGGCATTTCAGACAACTTTCCTCAACTACCATAGCCTGCATATACCTCATGTATCTTAGGTCATCCGTTTTTTTAATTTCATAGTTTTCTATTATGCCATTTTCAAATAGTTCTAAACTATGCGTTTCCCAGGTATCAGGTGCGTTTTGTTTTCGAATAGGGTTCAGACTGGTTATATGCCCTTTAACGCCATATTCTTCCTGAGCCAGTTCATGCACCTGTCTGGTCATATAAGCAGGATTAACAAGTGTAAATTCTTTTCCCGAGTCGGTTCTAATATTCCTGTCTTCAATGTACAGAAGATTCGGGTTTGGAGGTGTTTGTTCGGTTATGGGCACATAAACTCCTCCGTGCATCGATGCCCATCTACGGTACAATAAGTCTTTGTTGTAGCTGGCTTTAGCTTCTATTAGGGCATAATTTTTTGCTGCCTGTAGCTGGTTGTGAATATTCCAGACTATAGAAACAATAAAGAGCGCAGCATTTATAATCAGAAAAAGTAAAAAGAATTGTCTGATATTTCTGGTTTCCAATTTCATCTTAGCAGCAAATACTTTAATAAAGCTTGAGTTATATTTAAATAATTTGAGGGTAAGCTCTTTATTTTCATTAAAGTAATAAAAAAAATACTTTCAATCAAGAAAATAAAATTATCAGGAGTACACATATTGCCTGCAATTTGGATAATCGAAGTAGTATTTAACTTTTCTTTAACATTTAAAATTTTTTTTATCTTATAATGTTATGGTATACTGCGTGTTTGAATAGGTTAACTTAAAGCAACTATGTTTTGGCATAAAATTATTCCTGAAATCAATCTTTATCTTCAATATTTTCAGGGTGAATTTAAATTAGATAGCGCTATAAATGCTATGGCAGCGGTTATAAATGAACCACAATATAATTCGGGTTATAATTCGATTATCGATTTTCGGGACACCAGTTTTGTTTTTACCGAAGCAGAAATACAACAATTTGTCAGCTTCATTGTAAAAGCCAATGCAGCTGAAAAAAGAAGAAAAGTTTCATTGTTAACTTCAAATCCAAACCAGGTATTTTATCTTTCCTTATTTACGCACTTTGCCCAAAATATTAAAGTAAACTACAATATATTTAGTACGGTGGATGCAGCAATTGAATGGATCGAGACAGATAAAATAAATTTTCAGTTTATAAAAGATGAAATCAGGTTAATACGATCAACTTAATAAGTGATAATTATTATCTATTCGATTTGGTAGAAAGGATTTCCTGAATATTAGCGGTCAGTTCGAAATTATCTTTGTATTTTATTTCTAACCAGTCGAGTGATGCCTCTAAAGTACTGAATATTTTAAATAAAATTGGAAGTTGAGACTTCTTTGACTGTTCTTCAAACAGAGTAAGGTGATATACTTGCGAAGGAGTTTCTGTTAAAAGTGCAACTTTTCTTTTGTTTAGGGCATTTTGGCTTGCAAGGAAGTTAAAGTAAATTTCAATTTCTTCCTTCTTGAAATTCATATTCACATTCCTGAAATCAATAATACCATTAAATTTTGAATCATATTCTTTATCACTAAATACTTCAATCATAATTGGTTTTATTGAGTTCATATTTAGCTCGCCAAGAAATTTCAGGATATATACATTATGTTCAGGCAATATTTTGTATACAGAAGATCCTTCCATAAGCAACTCCAGATTAAGCAGGGTTTAAAATATTTATTCAATAAAATTAAATAAAAATACATAAAACCAAAAACTAAAGCGGTAACAGTCAGTATTAATAAATTATTACTTCTAATTTCTATTCCGATTTAAAACCAGGAATTGTTCGTTACTTAATTCCGATTCCTATATTCCGATTCAAGTTTAAAACTTGAATCAGTTATGTTTTAACCTTGAATTAATTCTCAAATCTGATTCAAGTTTTAAACTTGAATCAGTTAAGTCAAACTTGAATCGTTAATAAGTGTGTTTTCTGTAAAAAAAACTATTGTCTATTTCTCATTTACTTGAATTTCGACCCTGCGATTTTCAGCCCTTCCTGCTTCGGTTTCGTTTGTAGTAAGTGGTTTATCAAATCCCCACGGCTGTGTTTTTATTCTATTGGCTGCTATTCCTTGCTTGAGTAAAAATTCTTTTACCGAGAGTGTTCTTTGTCGGGCAAGATTATAGTTATACGATTGGCTTCCTATATTATCGGTATGTCCATGAATTGTGATTGAGATTTTTGGATTTTCATTCAGTACCCTAACAAGTTGGTTTAACTCACTGAATGATTCCTTCATCAGTTCTGAATTTCCAAACCCAAAAAATATGCAATTAAGTTTTATGTAATTACCCGGCTTAAGTTCGGTTAAAAACATTTTTACAGTTAACGTGTCTGTTGTTACAGGTTTTGTTAAATCAATTTGCTGACTTGAAGTAAGGTAACCCGGAGCTGAGGCGAAAAAGCCATAGGCTCTGTCGGGATTTAAAATTAAAGAAAACACACCTTCAAAGTCAGATTCCGATTCGTTGATATTTTTGCCGCTTTCTAAGTCGGTGCATTTAATGAACGATTTTAATGGAAGGCTATCGCTTTGTCTAAAGGTTTGGCCAAATACAACATGTTTCTTTGGAGCCACCACTTCGCCATATAGTTTAAGCTTTAATTCATTGGAGCTGCTAAACTTTATGCTGGCAATGGTTGTTGTTATACCTCGTCGTAAACCGGTAAAGTTAATTTGAAAAAATAGAGTATCGCCGGGTTTTATATTTTTGCCCAATTGATGAATAAAATTTATTTGACTGGTATCCGGCCCCAGGTTTTGTATGTAATTGGTTTGTATAATCTCAGAACCCGTGTTAACCAGAATCGGAATTATCGTGTCTTTTTCTGAGTAAATAAGCAGCTTTCCCAGGTTATGAGCATTGTTAAGAAGCTGGAAAGGCCTTCCTTCAGCCTCGGCTATGATATGGGTCAGAAGTGTATCGAATTCAGTATAACATTTAAGTATAGCATGTTTTTTACCAATAGTTTTTGGTTGAAACCGAAGCTCTAAATTCCTTGTTTCCTGGTTTTTAACTGGTATGCTGCACCATGAATTTATCAGATCGAAATCGGTGCTGTTTTCTCCTTCAATCTCAATCTTATTGATTTCAATTGGCAGGTTAGAAAAATTTAAGTATGCTGAATCAAGCTGATATTCCCGGGTCTGATTTGTATATAAACAGCCAAGAAAAAATGTATCCTTAGCAAAAAGTTTTGGCTGAATAATAGAGAATCTCCCGGAGTAGTCTGGTTCAAACTCCTTTATTTCGGGACTCCAGAGTTCCGGAGCCTGGCTGTTTGTCGCAAGTATTAATTCTTCACTTGCTGGTATGAATACAGCCTGATATTTTTCAGATGGTGCTGACTGAAATTCAGTAAGAATACTAAAATCTTCCAATTTTAAGATTGAATGGAAGCCCGAGTTTCTTAGTAAAAGAACTTTTGTACCTTCGGGATTTATTATGAAATCGACTAGTGAAGGACTATACAGCTGTTCTGTAATTCCTGATTTTAAGTCTGTTTTACCTAGTGTATCGTTTTGGTAGTAAAATAATCCATAGTCAGCAGAATATGTTTTAAAAGCAATGTTTTTTTCGGCCTCAAAAAGTTTTTCTCCCGAATAGCTATCAACAAAAATGATGCTGCTGTCGGGTAAACGTGAAATATAAAAACTGCCCGATATACTAAAACTTTCAAATTTTGTGTTTTTGGGTATCGTTTTCTTTTCGCCGGTTGCCAGGCAAAGAATTTTTTCCGGAGTGTTGTTAATCAAGACGATTGCTGTTTGGTTTTCAGGGCTAACAATTAATTTAAAATTAGCATGGTCTACCCTTTCTTTATAAGTTATCTTGTTTAATTCAGTATTCCATACTTTGAATTCATTTTCCAGGTTGAGTGTGAATGCAAAAACACCATTATTTGTTATTCCGGCATAATTAATTCTGCTGTTATCAATAACAGTATCATGCAGTTCGGAATATAAAGAAGTAATTTGTTGTGATGTTTCATTCACTTTCTTAAGTTTTGATGGTATGGTTTTTATACTTCCATCGCTCAGACAAATTGAGTTGAAGAATTTTCCTTTATTTGATTCCAGAGATTTAGTTGTTCCACTCTCATCGTAATGAAAACTTACCTGGCTTTTACTAAATCCGATGATTTTATCTGTTTTGTTAAAACAGGCTCCTTCGCTTACAATTATTCTGGCTTTGAGCATAGTAAAACCCTTGTCTTTGTTACATACATAAACCATATTGTTTACTGACGAGGCAAAAAGAATTTTAGAGCCATCTTCTTTAATATCAATGCTTTCAAACTCATAATCGTTTATGTCCATGCTATGCTTAAAGACTAAATTATCCTTTCTTACCGGTGCAGGTCTTATTTTAATTCTGGCATTGCTGGAAGTGTCATGGGGTATTTTCCAAAGGTAGGTGTTGTTAGAGCATGTGCCGGCATTTATCCATTCTGTTGAATCGCTTAATTGGTAAGAAACATACACCTGGCGATCTTTTTTTATTCCTTGCCATTTAATTATAGTTTCAGAACCTGTTGCGAAAAGCTCACCACCATGAGGTTCAAGCAACACAATTTGTTCACCTTTTCCGCCGGTGAGCTGAACACCTTTTTGGGGACAGTTTTCAGAGAATATACTTAATGTTGCTAAAAATTCTCCTTCTTCTTTTGGGGCATAACTTACGGGTAGAATAAGCTTTTCCGATGTCTTTATTTGTTGCTTCAAATCGAAATCTTTATCAATTGTGAAAACAGGATGGTTAATTTTTACATCATTAAGCTGTACAGGATTGTTCGCTGAAATTAGTTTAAGTTCCAACTCAGAGTTCTCTCCGGGTTTTATGTAACCAAAGTTAAGTTCATCCGCATCTACGTTAAGTTGACTTACCTTTTCCGAAGGGATTTTATAATTATAAATCAGTTCTTGTTCCTTATAAATAATTTTTCCATTTCTTTCAGCATTACAACCAAATTTTGCTTTCCATGAAACTTTTCCATATAAATCAGACTGAATTGTGCTCAGAATCCGGAAGTAAACATCAGTAACTTCTTTTTCCGATTGCATTGCTTCGTAATAATCGCCTCCGGTTTTAACAGCTATTTCTTTCAATGATTCAGGCATTGGCAGCTCTATAGAGATAGTGAATATTTCAACATCAATCTTATTTGCCCTTGAGATAACAGAGTCTGCATCAATATGACTAAGTCCGTCGGTAAGAAATACAATAACTTTTTTATTCTTTGCTCTTTCCATGAAATTCAAACCTCCGGCATCTGGATTTAAAAACGCCTCGTAATAGCTGGTGCCACCCAAAGATTTAATTTTATCCAGCGTATAAGCAAGGTTCATCTTATTTTGGGTAAAATCGCAGTTAACCAGTACCTCGTTATTGAAACTTGCAATGGCAACTTCAGAAACTTCTAATGGAACCTGGTTAATAAAATTCAGGGCTGCATCTTTTACAATTCTTAATCTTTCCTGGCCCATAGAACCAGATATGTCAATTACCATTAAAACAGAAAGAGCAACCCGGGTTGTTTTTGGATTTTCGATTTTCAGGATCTCCAGATTTTCGCCCTTTTCAAATACGGTGAAATCTGTGAGATTGTATTCGGTTATTTGTTCAAGGCCGGAAGTATGAGTATGGATGATGGCTTCAAGAACTGGAAAATTCTTCGAATTGACATTAATAATTTTTATATCCTGAGCACGGGCTGACACATTTCCAATTAAAAGAATTGCAACAGACAATACAGAAGAAAAAGAGGATTTCTTCATATTAGGAATATTCAACAAGGTTTTGACAGCAAATAAACAATACCACAAACGAATAAATTTACTAAATAGTATAACAGCATCAAAGAGAGCTTAACATTTTATAGACTTCTTTGCAGTTAATAAGTATGTATAAACTGCCATATGTTCATATTTTTTGAATAACTATGTCAACATTTCTTGTTATTTACCTGTTTAGAGTGCTAATATTGAGGTGGTATATTTATTGATATCATGTTTGTTATTCGAAAATAATTAAAACAATATAACTATGAGTTTATTTAAACCGCTGGAAACTTCAGGGGAAAATTCAAAAAAAGAAACTCCAAAAGGAGAAGCAGAAAAAGTAAGATGTTTAATAATAGGTTCAGGACCAGCAGGATACACAGCCGCTATTTATGCAGCAAGAGCAAATCTTAATCCGGTTTTGTACGAAGGCTTACAACCAGGCGGGCAGCTTACTACCACCACCGAAGTTGAAAATTTTCCGGGGTATCCCGAAGGTGTAACCGGTCCGGTAATGATGGAAGACTTAAAAAAACAGGCATCGCGTTTTGGTACTGATATTCGCTGGGGTTTAGTAACAGATGTTGATTTTTCGGGATCTGTACACAAAGTAATTGTTGATGATAAGCATGTAATTGAGGCTGATTCGGTTATTATTTCTACAGGAGCTACAGCAAAATACCTCGGCCTTGAATCGGAGAATAAATATATGGGTTCTGGAGTCTCGGCTTGTGCTACCTGCGACGGTTTTTTTTACAAGGGTAAAGATGTAGCTGTTGTTGGTGGAGGCGATACGGCAGCAGAAGAAGCAATGTATTTGGCAGGTCTTTGTAATAAGGTTTATTTAATTGTTCGCAAGCCATTTTTACGTGCATCAAAAGTTATGCAGGAGAGAGTGATGAACACACCAAATGTAGAAGTTCTTTTTGAACATAATACCAAAGAATTACGTGGCGAAGGTGTTGTTGAAGAAGCAATTCTGATTAAGAGAAAAGGCGAAGCCGACGAAGCAGAAGTGAGCATCAAAATCGATGGTTTCTTCCTGGCTATTGGACATACTCCAAACTCAGCTCCATTCAGCAAGTATATCAATACGTATGACGATGGCTACATAAAAACCATTCCGGGATCTTCAAAAACCAATGTTGCCGGTGTATTTGCCTGCGGTGATGTACAGGATAAAACCTATCGTCAGGCAGTTACTGCTGCAGGTTCGGGCTGTATGGCCGCTATTGATGCTGAACGATATCTGTCTGAAAAGAAATAATAAAAAAAGGGGCTGTTTAAAAAAAAAGGCCCCTTTTTAATATTATACTTCAGACAATTATGCATTAAGCAATGAAGCAATTTTGTCTGATTTGTATTCTCCGGCTTCGAGCTTCGCCTTAACTTCTTTAAAGCTTTTTATTGTGTAGTCAACATCTTCGAACGTATGTGCAGCTGTAGGTATAATACGCAACATAATTACACCTTTAGGTACAACCGGGTAAATTACCATGGAGCAGAAAATGCTGTAATTTTCACGTAAATCAATAACAACATTGGTAGCTTCAGCAACATTACCCTGAAGAAATACGGGAGTAACAGGAGAGGCAGATTCACCCAAATCAAATCCGTTTTCTTTTAAGCCACTTTGAAGCCTGTTAACAATTGCCCAAAGATGTTCACGTAAACTACTTTCTGTTTTTAATAATTCTAATCTTTTTAATGCGCCAATGGTCATAGGCATAGGCAAAGATTTCGCAAAAGTTTGCGAACGCATGTTATAACGCAGGTAGTTAATAACATCTTCTTCACCGGCAACGAATGCTCCAATACCTGCCATGGCTTTAGCAAATGTTGAGAAGTACAAATCAATTCCGTCCTGAACGCCAAAATGCTCACCTGTACCGGCACCAGTTTTTCCCATGGTACCAAAACCGTGCGCATCATCAACCAGTAAGCGGAAGCTGAATTTTTTCTTGAGAGCAACTATTTCATCAAGTTTTCCCAGGTCACCAGCCATTCCAAAAACACCTTCGGTAATTACCATAATTCCACCACCGGTTTCTTCAGCATTTTTTGTTGCAAACTGAAGCATTTTCTCACAGCGAGCAATGTCGTTATGTGGAAATACGAAACTTTTTCCGCCAGTTGCTTTATGCAGGAAAATGCCATCCATAATACAGGCATGCGATTCAGAATCATAAACGATAACATCTTTCCTGCTACACATTGTCTGAACAATCGAAACCATTCCCTGGTATCCGTAATTCAACAGGAAAGAATCCTGTTTCCCTACAAAATCAGCAAGTTTAGATTCAAGTTCTTCATGATATTTAGTCTGACCTGACATCATACGGGCACCCATTGGGTATGCCATACCCCATTCTTCGGCAGCTTGTGCATCAGCTTTTCTTACTTCAGGATGGTTGGCCAATCCGATGTAATTATTTAAACTCCAGGTTAAAACTTCTTTTCCTCGAAATTTCATGCGAGGCATTATTTCACCTTCTAATTTTGGAAACATGAAATAACCATGTGCAATCTTCTGGTATTGTCCTAACGGACCTCTATCCATCTTTATTTTATCAAAAATATCCACGGCGTTTGTGTTTTAAATTCCAGCACAAATGTAATTTTTTTTAAATTCTTAGCAAACCAAATAATTATCATAGATTTTATGCGTTGTAAAATGTGTTTAATTGTCAGAATTTTATAAATTTGCGCGATAATTTTTTATGATGGTTCAGAAAAGACTAATTATTTACCTTTCAGCAATTGCTCTCATATTTACTTCATGTACAGGTTATGAAAAATTGCTTAAAAGCAACGATTATAAATTAAAATACGATGAAGCAATACGGTACTACGCTGAAGAAGACTATTACAGGGCTCAGACGCTTTTTGATCAAATAGCTCCGGTATACAGGGGTGCAGAACAGGCAGATAGCGTTTATTATCTTCAGGCTATGTGCTATTTTAATCAAAGAGATTATATTTTGGCCGGGCATTACTTCTCAACCTTTGCCCGTACATATGGCGGTAGTCCGTTTGTTGAAGAAGCTGATTATATGGCTGCTTATTGTTATTATATGAATTCTCCACGACCAGAGCTGGATCAGGAAAATACTGTAATGGCAATACAAACCTTTCAAATGTATTTGTTGAAATATCCCACAAGTGAGAAAGCTGAAGAAGCCAGGGGGTATATCAAAGAGTTACAGGAAAAACTGGTTGAGAAGTCGTTTATTTCTGCACGCTTATATTATGATCTCGAAGACTATAAAGCTTCGCTGGTTGCATTAAATAACAGTCTGTTGGAATATCCCGAAAGTGATCACCGGGAACAAATTATGTTTATGATCGTTAAATCCAGCTATATGCTTGCCGATGGAAGTATTCCGTCAAAACAAAAAGAAAGATTTCAGGCAGCTTTAGATGAATACTATTCATTTAAAGCAGAATATCCTGAAAGTAAATATATGCGTGAAGCGGAAAGATATTTCAAAGCAACAGCAAAATATTTAGGCGGCGATGCTGAAATATCTGATGATATAGAAGAAACAAGTTTAAATTAATCAATTTATAAAAAATGGATTATAAAAAATCGAAAGCACCATCCTCAACCATTACTCGTAATACTCATGAGCTGGAACTGAAAGCTGAGAATATTTATGAAGCTGTTGTAATTGTTGGTAAAAGAGCTAATCAGATTGGAATGGAAATTAAAGAAGAGCTTAATCAAAAGCTTGAAGAGTTTGCGAATTATACCGATAATCTTGAGGAGGTTTTTGAAAACAGGGAACAAATTGAAATTTCAAGATTTTATGAGCGTTTGCCTAAGCCAACTCTTATTGCGCTTGATGAATTAATGAACGATCAGATTACAATTAAAAAGCATGAATAAAAGCTTATTGTGCTAAAAGACAAAAACATAATATTAGGAATAACAGGAAGTATAGCAGCCTACAAAGCTGCTATTCTTGTCAGGTTACTTATCAAACAAGGAGCTAATGTCAAAGTAATAATGACTCCTTTAGCAAAAGAATTCATTACACCCTTAACCTTAGCTACCCTTTCAAAAAACCCAATTTTGGTTGATTTTTTCAATCCCGAGAATGGAGATTGGAATAGTCATGTAGATCTTGGTTTGTGGGCCGATGCTTATCTGATTGCTCCGGCTACAGCCAATACAATAGCTAAAATGGCAACAGGAATAGCTGATAACCTGTTACTTACAACATATCTTTCGGCCCGCTGTCCGGTTTTTGTGGCGCCGGCAATGGATTTAGATATGTATCAGCATCAGACAACTCAAAAAAATATAGAAATTCTTAAGTCATTCGGCAACCAGATATTAGAGCCTGCTACCGGTGAACTTGCATCAGGATTAGAAGGTAAAGGTCGCATGGATGAGCCTGAAAATATAGTGTCTGCATTAAATACATTCTTTCAAAAAAAAAAGTTAAGTGAGCCCCTTAAGGGGAAAAGAATTTTGATTACTGCCGGACCAACTCATGAACTTATTGACCCCGTTCGGTTTATCGGAAATTATTCCTCAGGAAAAATGGGGTACGCCCTGGCAGAACAGGCAGCTTTGATGGGAGCAGATGTCACTTTAGTTTCCGGGCCGGTTTCCATCTCTTGCAATCAGTCAGCGGTTAAAGTTTTAAAAGTCAGATCTGCTGAAGAAATGCACAATCAGGTTAAGAAACTTAAAGATGAAGCGAAAATAATAATTCTTGCTGCAGCTGTTGCTGACTTTACTCCAGAAGAAGTTTCTGACAAAAAAATAAAGGATAAAACCAAATTAATTCTTAACCTGAAACCTACTGTTGACATTGCCTTTGAGTTGGGCAAAACAAAAAAACAAGATCAGAAAATTATTGGCTTTGCTTTGGAAACTCATAACGAAGTGGAGAATGCAACCAATAAGTTACAAAAGAAAAATTTCGATTTGATAGTATTGAATTCTTTGAAACATGCCGGAGCCGGATTTCAGCATGATACGAATAAAATTTCGATTATTGACAGGCACAATAATGTGCAGAATTTCGAGTTAAAATCAAAAAGAGATGTCGCTTTCGATATTTTGGAAGCTATTTTGAAATTGGATTAACTCAGAACCAGTTATAAAAATAAAGCTTATGCTTAGTAAAGTGTTATTCGGATTTGCATTGCTTATATATAGTTTTTTCAGCCTTTCGGCCCAGGAACTTAATTGTAATTTCACAATAAATACCAGCAAGATACAGGGTACTAACAAGCAGGTATTTACTGCAATGGAAGAGGCTATTCGCGATTTTCTGAATAATACTGTTTTTACAAACCATGTGTATGAGGCAAATGAGCGTATCGAATGCAATGTGTTGTTAGATATAAGCGATCAGCCAACTGCCAATGAGTTCTCCGGAAGGTTGCAGATTCAATCGCGTCGCCCGGTATTTGGCAGTTCATATAACTCTGTGCTTTTTAATTATATCGACGATGATGTTGAGTTTACCTACCAGGAAGGAGATCCTATCGAATTTTCAGAAAATACGTTTGTTTCTAACCTTTCATCTCTTCTTTCATATTATGCCTATGTAATTATCGGACTTGATTATGACTCTTTTTCAAATAAAGGAGGCACTCCGTTTTATACTATTGCTGAGAAAATAGTTAATAATGCACGAACTACTAATTATTCAGGCTGGAATTCGGGAGATGATAAAGAAAGAAAAAACAGGTACTGGCTTATTGACAATCTGCTTGATTCAGATTATGAGCCTTTACGAGAGTTTTATTACAAATACCACAGACTCGGATTAGATGTAATGGAAAACTCCGTTGAACAAGGCAAAGCAGAGATTCTGAGAACAGTTGAAATTCTGGAGCGATTTAATAATAACCGTCCCGATCCGTTTACATTCTTGCTTACCGTGGTAATGGACAGTAAAGCAACCGAGATGGTGAGTGTGTTTTCTGAATCGCCCGAAGCGCAAAAGGCCAAAGTGTATAAAATACTAACAACAATTGATCCTGCCGGGGGTACAAAATATAACCCTTTAAAAAACTGACATCGTTCAAAAGATGTTCAAATATTTATTTTCAATTTTATGATTTGAAGGAAATTTATTCCTTAGTTTTGTTCCCAGGAAATTAGTTATGCTTTTATCTATTAAAGTTAGGAATTATGCTCTTATTGAGGAGCTTAATGTAGATTTTCAGAAGGGATTGAATATCATTACCGGAGAGACCGGTGCCGGTAAATCAATTCTTTTGGGAGCGCTTGGCTTAATATTGGGCAAAAGAGCCGATACTTCTGTTATCAGTAATAAAGAGGGAAAATGTGTTGTTGAGGCTGAATTTAATATTTCGGGCTATAAACTCGAATCTTATTTTATTGAAAACGATATAGATTTTGAACCTCATACGGTAATTCGCCGCGAAATATTAAATACAGGAAAATCAAGAGCCTTTATTAACGATACCCCTGTAACTCTTAACGTTTTGCAGGACATATCAGGCCAGTTGGTTGATATTCATTCTCAACATCAGAATTTAATGCTGAATAAGGATGAATTTATATTACAAATAATCGACGCATTTGCTGGTAACGGTACATTTCTTATTGACTATCAGAAAAGTTTTACTGAATATAAAGTTCTGGAGAGGGATTACCACAACAAACTTAAGGAATACAACCGTACGAAAGAGGAAAAAGAATTTATTGAACACCAGTTTAATGAGTTGGAAGCTGCAAAACTTGCCGAAGGTGAATTGTTGTCATTGGAACAAGAGCTTTCCGAACTGGAGAATGCAGGAGATATAAAACTGATTCTGCATGAAGCAACAAGCTTATTGGAACAGGAAGAAGCTGGAATTCTTGATAAGCTTAGTAAGCTTGAAAGCAGATTAGGTAAAATATCGGGCATGTATTCAAAGGCAGATGGAATGCTCGAACGTATTCAGTCTGTAATTATTGAACTTAAAGATTTACATACCGGGATTTCTGACAGCTTTGAGTCTCTTGAATTTGATCCCGGGAGACATGAACTGGTTCATGCCAGGTTAGATCTGTTGAATACACTTCTTCAGAAATACCGGTGTTCAGAAATTTCAGAACTTATTGTAAAACACGCTGATCTCCAGGCAAAGCTATCCATCGTAGTCGATGGGGAGTATGAATTAAATAAGCTTAAGAAAGAACTTGAAAGTTCCAGAGCAAAAATTGAAGCAATTGCAAATACTCTAATGCAAAGAAGAACTGATTGTTTTCCTGCTCTAATTAAAAACATTAAAAGTTTATTGTCCGAATTGGGCTTAGAGCATGCTCAACTTACCTTTGAGAGAGACTCAAAAGAACTATCACCAGATGGCACCGATGTTATTCAATTTTTGTTTTCAGCAAATAAAAATCATCCATTGCAGGAAATATCAAAAGTGGCTTCCGGAGGAGAATTGTCAAGATTAATGCTTGCAATAAAATCAATTCTTGCCGGTTCTACAGGGATGCCAACCTTGATTTTGGATGAAATTGATACGGGAGTTTCCGGCGAAATTGCTGATAAAGTAGGAAAGATTATCAGCAGCATGAGTAGTAACATCCAGATAATTAATATAACTCACTTGCCCCAGGTAGCAAGTAAAGGAGAAGTTCATTTCCTTGTATATAAAGACCATCAGTCCGATCTAAGTAAAACTCTTATAAAACAATTAAATGAAGAAGAAAGGCTTTTCGAAATTGCAAAAATGTTAAGCGGCGAAAAGCTGACCGATGCCGCACTCGAAAATGCCAAAGTTCTTCTTGGGATGTAATTTACAGTACATTAAACCATAATCCTCTTTAATTGTTATCTGTTTTTTGCATGCATTTAAAGAAACTAAAGTATTAGCAATAAATTTGTAAGGTTTTAACCTTTAATTAGAATATATAAAAATATGGCTTATAATTTATTAAAAGGAAAGCGTGGAATTATTTTTGGTGCGCTTAATGACCAATCCATTGCATGGAAAGTTGCATTAAAGGCACATGAAGAAGGTGCAAAATTTACCTTAACCAATACACCCGTTGCCTTACGCATGGGTGAAATGGATGAGCTTTCTAAAGTTACCGGAGCAGAGATAATTCCTGCCGATGCAACCGATGTGGATCAATTAGAAGAGTTGGTATCAAAATCGATGGAGATACTCGGCGGGAAGATTGATTTTATCCTGCATTCCATAGGTATGTCGCCAAATGTTAGAAAAGGATTGACATACGATAAGTTGAACTACGATTATTATCACAAAACGCTGGATATATCAGCTTTATCGTTTCATAAAGTATTATTGGTTTGCCGGAAACTCGATGCTATTACAGAATGGGGGTCAGTTGTAGCCTTGTCTTATGTTGCTGCTCAACGTACTTTATACGGGTATAACGATATGGCAGATGCAAAATCATTACTGGAATCAATTGCCAGAAGCTTTGGTTATATTTATGGCAGAGATAAGAAAATAAGGGTTAACACCATTTCTCAATCGCCTACAATGACCACTGCTGGAAGCGGTGTTAAAGGTATCGACAGGCTCCTTGATTTCTCAGAACGTATGTCGCCATTGGGCAATGCATCGGCAGATGATTGCGCAAACTATTGTGTTGTAATGTTTTCTGATTTAACCCGGAAAGTTACCATGCAGAACCTCTTCCACGACGGAGGTTTCTCTAGTATGGGCATGAGTTTAAGGGCTATGGATCAGTACGATAAGAGTTTTAACGATTGTGTGGGAGATTAAAAGAATTTAAAAGTTGTAATTTACTGAAAAGCAGGCATGGATTAGTCCTGCTTTTTTTGTTGTCTTTTCTAAAAGGTTTTTGGATAAACAATTTTGTTATATTCGTTTATTAATTCTCATATTTATGATTGTTCTGCTGGTTTTCATTTATGTTTTCACCCCCTTTCTAATAATTTTCCTAACAGAAAAGTATTCTTTTTTTAATAAAGTTGGCGCAATAATTATTGCCTATATTTTTGGCTTAATTTTGGGTCATATAGGTATACTACCTCACCCAAGCGAAGCGCTATATCATCTGATGGAATCGAAAGAAATAGTTAATAACCAGGTAATTTCAGATAAAATAGTACAAGGAGAGTTAGTTGCATCAGATTTATCTGCTTTCAGAATTTTTAATCTTCAGGATTTATTTACCAATATTACGATACCTCTTTCCTTGCCTTTATTGCTTTTCTCACTGCAGATAAAATTATGGATACGTATGTCGGTAACGACTTTAATATCAATGTTGTTGGCTATTTTAGGTGTTGTGGTTTTTATAGTTATTGGCTATTATGTTTGGGGCGATGACTTGCACGATGCAAATAAAATTGCGGGCATGATGGTTGGTTTATATACCGGTGGAACACCCAACCTTGCAGCCCTTAAGCAAAGTTTGAATGTTGATGTGGAAACTTACCTTATGACCCATACCTACGATACAGCTGTTGGGGTGCTATATTTATTTTTTCTTATAACCTTTGGAAAAGATATTCTCAGAAAATTTCTGAGACCTTATCCGAAGCTGGAAGTTGAAGTTATTGAAGATGCTAAGGCATTTAGTGAGAACGCCTACGATGGAATCTTTTCAAAAAAGACCATGTCAGGATTGTTGGTTGCATTATCAATTACAATTTTAATAGTTGGTGTTTCAGCAGGATTAGGTATGCTGGTCGATAAAAAATCATTTATGTTAACAGTTATCTTATCCATCACAACTTTAAGCATACTTGCCTCTTTCATTTCGAGCATAAATAAAATTGAGAAAACGTTTGAGCTGGGAATGTATTTTATTATTGTATTTAGTGTTGTTGTAGCATCAATGGCAGATATCAGCAAACTAATACATATTACTCCCGCGCTATTCATCTATATTACAGTAGTTTATTTCGGAGCTTTGTTTCTGCATGGCATTTTATCAAAGATATTCAAAGTTGATGCTGACACCCTGATGGTTACTTCCACTGCTCTGCTTTGCTCACCTCCGTTTGTGCCTTTAGTTGCTGGAGCCTTAAAAAACAAGGAAGTAATCGTTTCCGGATTAACGGTTGGAATTATGGGCTACGCAATTGGCAATTACCTGGGGATATTATTAGCAGGTTTGTTATAAATTCTATGTGCGCTTTAGTGAAATTAAATTGAGAATAATGAAATGTGATCAGTGATCAGTGATCAGTGAACGGTGATCGGTGATCGGTGATCGGTCGGTGAACCAGGAACTTTGAACCAGAAACTAAAACCCATTAAGTTCCATCAGTACAGTAGGTAGTAATAATATAAAACCTAAAACAATAAGTATGCCTATCAATAAACTTACCCATTTCACCCATTTTATATAAGGTATCTTTGAAACACCTAATACAGCCATCAGAACAGCCGATGTGGGAGTAATCATATTGGTAAAACCATCTCCAAATTGAAAAGCCATTACAGTTGCCTGCCTGGAAAGATTAACCAAATCTGAAAAGGGTGCCATAATAGGCATTGTAATTGCTGCTTTTGCCGAACCGGAAGGAATAAGAATATTTAGAACGGTTTGTATGCCATACATACTGCCAATAGTTCCAACCTTACCAAAATTACCCATGTATTCCGAAGCATAGAACAACATGGTATGAATAACTTTTCCATCTTCTAATATAACAATAATACCACCTGCGAGTCCAATAATTATTGCAGCGCTAAAAATATCTTTTGCACCATCAACTAAAGACTTTACTATTTCATCACCTTTCATATTCATTACAAGTCCTGTTAAAATACCACCTGCAAGAAACAATGCCGAAATTTCATTAATGTACCAGTTATACCCCATAGTCCCTATAATCAGATACAGTACAAGGCATAATAAAATATTAATAACGAAATAATGAACACTTTTACGTAGCGTATAAATTCCTAAAATAAGGAACAACCCCGATAATACAGGTAAAGCAGGTATCGAAAACAAAGAATTACCAATTTTTATGTCTGATGAAGGATTGGCAATTGCAAAAATGAGTGTTATAATAAAAGTTAGAATAAAATAAAACCAGGCTTGCTTTGGTGTGTGATAATTTAGTTTTTCAAGATTTCCGGCTTTTTTTCGCCAGTAATTATCTGTTTCGTATACTGGAGAAAGCTGAGGATTTTTAAACACTTTATTAGAATACCATAATATATATGAAAAGCCAACTACATTAATAATAAGCCAGCAAAACATCCGGTATGTAATGCCAGAGAACAGAGGGATTTCTGCAATACCCTGGGCAATGCCAATTGTGAAAGGATTTAATACAGCGCCGGCAAACCCTAATCCTGCCGCAACAAAAACCACAGAAACTCCTGTTATCGAATCATACCCAAGGCTTATAACAAGAGGAATAATTATTCCAACAAAAGCAATAGTCTCTTCACTCATTCCAAACACAGCTCCAAAAACACTGAATACCAGCATAATAATGAGTAGGATAAGCTGTGATATAAGTTTATTGGAAGCAAGTCTTTTTCTTTCAAAATATTTCATCTTCTTTAGTAGCGAAAATATGGCATAGTCGATAGCTTTTGTTGAATTGATAATCCAAAAGACCCCTCCAACAATTAAAACAAATACAATAATTGATGCCTGTTTTGCAAAACCTTTCTGAAAAGCTGTAAAAATCTGCCAGTTTTGAGGCGAACTTTCAACCTTATAAAAAACGGGGGATGAGTTGTCACCAAAAACATATTCACCACCGGGTATAACCCAGGTTAAAACAGAGGACACAAGTATCAGAATACTTATAATAATAAACGTATTTGGAACCTTTTTAAACATGCTATTTTGATTTGACACCTTTTAAAGCTAATTAAAAATTGAAATTTATAAAACAAAGTCATGAATATTGGTTTGATCTGCTAATGAATTATCAGTTATCAATGTCGTTTAGTTAAGCTATAATCGTTTGTAATTCATATGATAAAGCCTTTTTTGTCGATGTTTTCTTTCGTTTTTTCTACC
>JAFGVA010000057.1 GCA_016938235.1 Bacteroidales bacterium
GAAGAACTGTTTAAATCAGCTAATAAAAGCTACGAATCAGGATTAATAGACTTCTTCCAATTTGTTCAAAGCATTCAAAATGCTTCGCAATTGCAAATGAAATACTTAGAAAGCCTGAATCAGTATAACCAGCTTGTTCTGGAACTTAACTATTTAACTTATTAACATTGTATTATGAGAACATATTCCCTGAAAAAAAATATAATATGGGTCATCTTGCTAATCTCTGCATTTGGTTGCCAGGTTAACACTGATGAAAACACAAATGCTGCTTCAGAGTCAAATGAGATACAAAATCTGATTATCATAAGCCAGGCGCAATTTAATACTGCTGAAATGAAACTGGGTGAACTGGTAAAACGCGACTTTCATGAATCTGTTAATGCAACAGGTATGATAAAACCAAGCCCCGGAAAACAAGCTGTAGTAAGCGCCACTGTAGAAGGTTATATAAAATCCGTTTCCAAACTTCCCGGAGACTGGGTTAAACAGGGAGATGTGCTGGCCAGCCTGGAGAATATTGAATATTTGAATCTTCAACAGGAATACCTGACTGCTATGGAAAAACTAAAGGTGGTGGAATCGAATTATAAAAGGATAAAAAGTCTTTCTGAAGAAAACATAAGTTCGAAAAAAGAATTACAGCAAATTAACAGTGAATACCAAGGCGCAAAGATTGAATATGAGGGTCTTAAAAAGAAACTTGAACTGATTGGTATAAATGCAGAAAACCTGAACGCTGATAATATTAAACCTGTAATCTCAATTGATGCACCCATATCGGGGTTTATAAGTTCTGCAAATCTCACTTTAGGACAATTTGCCGGTAAATCGGATGTACTCTTCGAAATTATTGACTCTCGATCACTTATCTTGGAGCTAAAAGTTTTTGAAAAAGATATTTCGAAATTAAAACCCGGTCAGGAAGTACAGTTCAAAATTCCTGAAAACAATTCAAAAATCTTTAAGGCAAAGATTTCATTTATTAATAAAGCCATCAACTTGCAGGAACGCACAGTTCAGGTTTGGGCAACACCTGTTTCCACATTGCCTGAGGGTATCCTGTCTGGTATGTTTGTAGATGCTGAAATTATAAATAAAAGCCGGGCTGGCTATGGTGTTCCGGAAAATGCAGTTATATCAAATGAAAATGAATCATTTCTGATCATCCTTAAAGAGAATGCGGATAACAGGTATGTTTTTCTGCAAAAACCAATTCAACCCGGAGTGAATCAAAACGCCTGGGTAGAAATAATTCATGCCGATTCCGCCTTAGTGCATGCTACCGTGTTAATCGAAGGAGCCTTTGATATAGCAGTGCTGGAATAGTAGTGCTGGATGTTAGTAAGGCTTCATTCCGGCATACAGCTCCGAATTGAAAATTGCCTGCTGGAAAAAACGAAATAGAATGAAGATCCTACGCACCTGCAAACCCCAAACGCTCTGGCAGATGCTTTAGCTTACAAAAGAGCTATTTTAGCTTCCCACAATCTTAGCCCATATTTACATTGCTAGTCCAATCAATTTAACTTGAAAATTTCAAAACAAGATTTAAGATTGAAAACAGGAAAGCTTTACGAAAGGGCGCCAGCTATAACAGTTGCAACGCTTGCGACACCATAAAGGCGAAACATTGCACCATTAAGTTATAAAACCTGGCTGCAATTCATTTTACCAACTTATTGGTATTTCTGATCATCTGACTGCATCATAAATTTGCAGAAAAAAAAGATGAAACAACTTATCCAAATAACAGCAATTTCTTTCCTCCTTCCATTCATGCCGATAAGTTTACATGCCCAGGATACCAAAAACGCCTTTCTTATTGAAGGCGATTTAGTGGGAGAGTTTATCCATATTTTTAAAGGTGGTATTCAAACGAATGAACTTGATTACCAGGGACTGGAACAATTCAAGCTATATTTCGATACTGAAAATGCCGGCTTTTGGAAAGGAGGAAGTATCCATTTACATGTTTTAAATACGCATGGGCAGGAAGTTTCTGCTAATTATACCGGTGATTTACAGGTTTTCTCTAACATTGAATCTCCAAGCCACACCGGAATATTTGAGTTTATTTACAGTCAGCAATTTATCTGGCTCGAACTACGCACAGGCTGGAATGATCTGAATGCTCAATATTGCAAGTCTGAATTCGGATCTTTGTTTATAAACAGCTCTTTTGGAATTACTCCCGGAATTGCATTAAATGTGCCTGTATCAATTTTTCCGCTAACAGCTCCATTTCTCGAGATAAACTTCAACAGAAACAAAAATTCAAGCATCGGTATAGCAGGTTATGCCGGCAATCCGGGCGACCTGGTAAGCAACAAATACAACCTGGATTGGGAACTAACATGCAACAATGGTATGTTGAATATTATTCAGTATAAGTATCATTCCGGTACCGAAAAACTCTTGAGTGTCAATGCCGGGTTATACAATCATACCGAAAACTTCGTGAGTTTTAAAGACAGCCTGAAAGCATATACCGGCAATTTTGGATTTTTTGTAAATGCCGACAAAACTTTTATTGCATCTAATGAGCATTTCGAAAACGAATTAAATGGTTTCTTGCAATTTAGCCTGGCCCCCGATGACAGAAACCTGGTTGATTTTTACCTGGGAACAGGCATCAGCTATCATGGGTTCTTCAATACGAAGAATGTATCTGATATTGTTGGCTTTGGAATCGCCCATATGTCAACCAGTAAATCCTGGCAGGAACAAGCCTCCGAGCATAAAAAATCGGAAACTGCTATTGAATTCACCTATCAGCTTTGTCTGAAAGATCGAATAACTTTTCAGCCTGATTTGCAATACATTATTAACCCGGGTGCAGGTACAAACGGAGATATTGATAATGCGCTGGCAGGTACTTTAAGATTCATAGTGAGTTATTGAAAGCTCATTCATATTAAGTTGCCGTTTGCTGCCGTATCGGTTTATATTTTCTATTTAGAGGCACTTACCAGCCATATTCATCGTGAAATACCAAATTTGTACCTTAAAAATACTCTGGCTTTAATTCAATTCACTCAAAAATTATAATTAATTCCTGTTTCAAATTCAACTGTTTTATTTCTCAATACATTGTACTTATTGTCTGTGCCAACAGAAAATTTAAAAATAGTATTGTACGCCAGGCTGATTTCTGATGTGATCATGTACTCAGCTCCAAATCCGATAAGCAGACTTTGATAAGGGGCTTTTTTCAGATAAAACGCATCTTCGGGCATCTCCCTGTCTTCATAGCCATTTACTATTACTTTCCCGGTATTTAAATACAATACCTACAGGTAATTTATCCCTTTGCCTTAAGACTAACTGGTAATTATATTTTCCGGTAGAGATAGAACCGCTAACTCCAATTTGAGGCGATATCACTGTTCCGACTGAAAATTTATAAACTTTGCTTGCCTGGGCTTGTATATTTAATACTGTGAAAGTAAAAAATAGCAGTAACGAAAAGATTATCATCTGTTTAATAGCTTGTTTTTTAGGTAGTTTACAAAAAATAAATTAGGTATGCTATTATCCCTAATTTCAGGTCATATCCGGGTTTCCTTCCCATCGGCCAGACAAATACCGGAAGACACCCAGCCTTCGAATCAACAAAACAGATATGCACTAGCAGGAGATTCCCGCCTTCGCGGGAATGACGAAAGTATAAATAACATAAAAACTGCCGGAAGAAAATCTTCCGGCAGTTTGGCTTCATGGTATATATGTTTGGAATTAGAAAGTCACTTTCATTCCCACTGCTACAGGATGAAGTTCAGGCCCCCTGTCCTCAATAAACAGTGGAGTAAGGTAGTAGTTGGCATACAAATCAACAATTTTGTATCCGATTCTGGCAGTAGCTCCGTAACGAAAAGGTGTTAAATAGTAATCACTTTTGGTTTTGTCTTTTTGTTTCGAACCGCTTTCGTAATAGGTAACTATGGTCTTGGAATTTATTTTTAGCCCGCCAATTATACCGCCGGAAACATAAAAACGGTCGCTGCGCTTTCCTTTGCCAAGTTGAAGTTCAAGTAACATTGGAATCGTGAGATAGGTAGTTTTAAGTTTGTTTTTATCGGCATTAAAATCTAAAGGCAGTTCTTCGATTAAGCGGTCAGTTTTATTCTTGGTAATGCTGTTTTGCCCTTCGAAATGATAATTAGACCATTCAATACCCATACCTGTTACAAGCCCCAGATTATTTGAAACTATTGGGAAACTATACTGCGAAAAATTCAGGTTGAAATTCCATGATCTGCCCGTATTGATATCCATAAACTCGCTTCCCGGGTCACGATTCAATGAATTATCGGCATTTACATAATTGTTTAAACCGAATTCGAAACCCGACCAGTGGCCTTTAAATTTCTTTGAAGATTTATTATCGACATCATCAGATTCATCTTTGAATTCATCATCGTTGAAATCAAACTCCTTATCAACATTGTAATTTTCTTTATCACCTTTAGTAATGTCTTTAAGCTTAATGTTTGTTTCACCATTCTCTTCAATTATGCTTACTTCTTTATCGCCCAATTTAAAAGTTGTAGTATCGGCCTTGCCTTTTTTTACAGCTTCATCTGTTTTAATCTGAACTTCTTCGTTTTCTATTACTTCATAGCCAGGGTTATTATCATCGATATAACTGCTGTCAGCTTCCTGGGCATTTGCAAAGTATCCAAACCCTGCTATTAATCCGATTAGTATTATCTGTTTCATTGTTATATGTTTTTTACTGTTTTGATTGTAGGACGTCCCATATATCTGTTTAGTTACAATCAAATCTTAATTATTTCCGGTTTTTCTTTTCATTCCGAATTTTTCGGTGGAAAGTGCAAATTCGGTAATTTTACCTTCGCTGTTTGTTCTCGACCGGTACAAAATATCTGTTTCTGCAACTCTATTTATCCCTTCGATGCCTGTTCTTATAATATCATTTACCGTAAGGTTTTCTGCCATGGCAATAAAACTAAGGCCATAATCTTTTAATCCTTCAACCGGCCTTTTTGATAATTCGGCCATAAACAATTCTTCCTGTAAATCAATTTGCTTAACAGGCTTCAGCTTAACTTCTGTCGGGTTTGCAGGTATTAGTCCCGGCTCAATACGCGAAATCCTGATGTATTCGTCCTCCTCGGGCTGGTTTGTATCAATAACCGCAAGTTGAGTTTTGTAATCCTCTTCAGGATTAATAATTGCCGGTTCTGTTGTTTTACTTTTCCTTTCAGCATTGAAAAACTTTCCGGTTTTTGCTTCTGACTCTGTAACAGTATATGCCTGTTCAGGCACTGCAAGTTGCTCTGTAGCCCTTTGTACTTCAGAAAATCCTGACTGGTTATCAATTCCCGTGCCCGGATTACGCAATATAAATACTGTAGCTAAAGCTGCAGCGGTTGATAATGATGCGATAAGTAAGGTTCTTCTGGCAGTTAGTTTAAACGTGGCCTGTTGTTTTAAACTTTTCTTGTTTTTAAATACTACCGAAATTTCGGGCTTTATTTTAAGAATCCCATACATCTCAAAGGTATTCTGCCTTTGTGTATCCTTGCCAATAAACGCTAGAAGCTGTTCTCTTTTGACTTCACTTAAATCACCTTCATGCCAGGCAATACACATTTCTTCAAAATTCTCCTTTGTAATTGTTGCATCATCAATATCCCTTTTCATGAAAGAGAAGTCCATTTTAACAGGTTTGTCAACAGGAGTGTAGTTTACAGCCCTTAATTGCTCCAGCTCAAACGAAATATCCGGATTGGCTGCCAGAAAAGCCATAAAGGCTGCTGCTTGCTCAGTAGTTAATTTCCCATCGAGATACTCTACTGCAAATAATTCATAATTCTGACGATTAATTTCCATTTTAAAGTACCTTTTCCATTGAACCAATATAATTCATAAGATATTTCCGTGCCCGGTAAATATACACCTTTACCTGGCTTTCGTTGAGTCCTGTAATTTCTTCTATTTCTTTATAGTTATATCCCTCGTAATCGCGCAGTAACAATACCGAACGCTGATCTTCCGGAAGCATATTTACAGCTTCGTCGAGTACCTCTTTGAGGTCGCTGTATTGCTCATCCCTTGTGCTGGGAACAGCAGCCAGGGTATCAATTTCGTCGGTATGTTTGTCTTTTCTTATCATATCTATCATGGTGTGATAGGCCGTTGTAAACAGGTAAGATTTGGCTTTACCGAAGTTTACCTCTGCATATTTTACCCACAGCTTGGCAAATGTTTCCTGAACAACATCCTGTGCACGATCACTATCGCGAAGGTTTTTCAGGATAAACCTGTAAATGCCATCGGCATGGTTTTCAACGCATAAATTGTATTCAGCGACTGTCATTTTAATTGGTTAGTTCTTGTGTATGACGCCCGAGTTTTAAATAAGTTACAAGGTATTGTGTGTTTTTTTGCTTTTTTTGGAGAAAAACCTCAAACCATTATCGCAGGAAAGCTTTGGAAACTATTATACAGTGGGATATACTGTGTTTAAAAATATTCCCTGTGCTTATTTAAAACACAGGGAATATAAAAACCTTTGTAGAAAAAATTATTAAACGTCATACCTGCGCAGGCAGGTATCCGTTCAAAATATATTCAGATTACCGATTCCTGCCTTCGCAGGAATGACGAAAAGTACTTTCATTCCGTATACTGTACAAGCTATTTAAGCTGAACAAGAATAACAGAATGTGCAGGAATTTCGATTTTTAGTTTTCCATTCGCAGGTGCTTCAATCTCAAAATCCTTGATAGTAACTTTTTCTTCTTTCCCGAAATCGTTGTAGTCGGTTATTTCATTTCCGGAAACAATTTGAGCATTTACTACTTCAAACTCTTTTCCTAAATCGCACATTATTTCAGCTGCTTTATTTGGATTCGCATTGGTAAGTGTAATACTAAGAACTTCGTCCTTTATTGAAGCGGAAGCAGTAACTGCCGGAACAGATTCCCCTTCGAACTCGTACAATTCACTTTCAAATTCAACAGGCACTAAGGTTGCATCCTGATGAACATTATACATTTTAAACACATAATAAGTAGGCGTTTTAACCATCTCTGCACCCTGAGTAAGTATTACTGCTTGTAAAACATTTACTATCTGTGCAATGTTAGCCATACTTATTCTATCGGCATGGTTATTAAAAATGTTAAGGTTTATGCCGGTTACAAGTGCATCGCGAACAGTATTTTGTTGTTGAAGGAAACCTTCTTTTGAGTCTGGCAGCTTATCGTACCATGTTCCCCATTCATCAACAATTAACTTTACCCTGCCTTCCGGATCATATTTATCCATTATTTCCAGATGGCTTTGAATGTATTTCTCAACTTCCATTGTATTCCTGATGGTTTTAAAATACATATCTTCGCCAAAATCGGTTGAAGAACCCTTACTTCCCCAGTCACCGGTAGGCAATGTATAATAGTGCATAGAAATACCCTGTGTTAAGTGCATCTTCCCTTTTAGTCCTTCCAGAATGGTTTCTGTCCAGTAAGTATCGCCACCCGATGGACCACAAATAATTTTTTGAAAATTGTGCCCTCTTACAAAACATGAATAGTTTCTGTAGATATCTGCATAATAATCGGGAGCCATATCACCTCCGCAGCCCCAGTTTTCATTTCCAATCCCCCAGAACTTCACATCCCATGGTTCTTCGCGACCATTCTTTTTTCGAAGATCAGTCATCGGACTTTTATTTGTCGAGGTTACATATTCGACCCATTCAGCCGCTTCCTGAACAGTGCCGGAACCTACATTAATACTCAAATAGGGCTCTGTACCTATCAGTTCACAAAAATTCAGGAACTCATGAGTACCAAAGCTGTTATCCTCAGTTACTCCTCCCCAATGAACATTCACTATAGATGGTCTGTCCTTTTTTGGCCCGATTCCATCTTTCCAATGGTAAGTATCAGCAAAACATCCTCCGGGCCAGCGTAAAACAGGCACCTTCATTTCCTTCATTGCTTCAACAACATCGGTACGGTAACCATTAATGTTTGGAATTTTAGAATCTTCCCCAACATAAATACCTTCATAAATACAGGTTCCTAAATGTTCAGAGAAATGTCCGTAGATTTCCTTGTTAATCTTAATTTTTGCCGAATCGGTATTAAGACTAAGGTGGTTTTTGGTTACAGGTTCTGTAACTTTTGTATTACATGCACCCAATAGAACAGATGCAATAATAAATAAATAGAATACTCTCATAGAATTAAATTATAAAACACTCTGGTTGGTACAAATCCAAATTAAAGTGTTGTTGTTTCTTATCCGAAATTACAATTTCCTGATTATTTATGAAAGTATTTCTTACATTTAAAATGAAAACTCATCTACAAGCTAATATCTACGCCTATCTTTAGATACCCTAACATGAAATAACCGGATCCGAAATGAACATTAAAAGGTGTAATTTCCCAGGCGAGCCGACTTTTTTGGGGAGCAAGTCTAATTCCTGCATGAAGTGATCCTCCAATATAGGTTCGGAAGAAATAATCCGAAGATGTTCTGGGTTCGTCCATTCCCCCGGTGCCTATAAGGCCCCTTGAATAATTTGCCCACAATCCTGTACCTGCAAAAAGAGAAAAAGGCTTAATTCTAATAACATCGAGATAAAGGTTTGTGCCTAAAGTAGTAATTCTGAAATATTGATCAGGAGTATCTGTAATACCAAAAGGAATAAATCCACCCGTAAGCATATAGGGATTCAAGCGTAATCTGTTTTCCCAGTATTGTTTTTGGTATCCGAGTTGAAATACTGTGCCCGTGCCAATTTCGCGATATCCTTCGTTTATGGCAAGACCTGCTCCAACTTTAATGCTTTTATCGGAAAGTTCTTGTGAGAAACTGCTGAAACTGAATGCACAGAAAAAAATTAGAAGAAAAAAATATCTACTCATCGTGTATGTTTGATTTTTAGGGTTTTAATACTACAGCTTCAAGTTTATTACTAAGGCAGCTTCAAGTTTAAAACTTGAAGCAGTTTTTTAGAATTAAAAATAACCGAATTTAAACGACAGAAATACTCCGGGTTTGTAAAAATCGAGGAATGTATAAGGCCCATCGGTGTTGTAAACAAAATTATAGGTTATGCCACCACCGAGTTTAAAGAACCTTGAAAAATTTAACTCTAGTTCAGCAGTCGGAGCAATTACAAAAACATTGTCATGTATCAAATTAGGATCCCATAGATCTCCATCAAGGCTTTGATCAATTACTCCCCATCCTACTTGCGTATGAAAAACAGGATGCACAGCCCAATTATACAGCATAGTATAACCAAACCAGAAACCACCGTGCCCAAAATTCATTTTATGAGCCGGTGCATTTTTAAAAGCAAGTTCATTGGTTTTTCCCATGCCATAACCACCAAAAAAGAAATTATTTATGATGACTCCGCCGCCACCACCCATCATATGCGCAAAATCATTCCCAATCTGGGTAAAACTCATCATAGGTCCGCCAAAACCACTTATACGAAAACCATCATGTCTGCCAATTGTCTGAAAATCATCTTCCTGTGCAAAGAGTGCCAGGGAAAGTATTACAGTAAAAATAAGTAAACCAGGCTTCTTCATTGTATTCTGAATTAATAATCCGTTATGAAAAAAGACAGCGCCTTTTCATTATGGTTGCATATAGGAAGAAAAATCCCGCATAGAGACATTCCATACGGGATAAAAATACAATTATTTCTTGGATTGCAGCATTAAAGTATCAGCATAGCATCGCCATAGGTGCCAAAGCGGTATTTTTCTTTGATAGCTAGATTATAAGCTTCAAATAAAAAGTCGTATCCGGCAAACGCCGATACAGTCATTAACAAGGTTGATAATGGCAAATGAAAGTTTGATATCATAGAAGTAGGGACACTGAATTCATAAGGTGGAAAAATGAATTTGTTCGTCCAGCCATCGAACGGTTTTAAGAATCCTTGTGTTGAAACTGAACTTTCAAGTGTACGTAATACGGTTGTTCCTACAGCACAAACCTGCTTATGTTCTTCTTTTGCGCCGTTAACAATCTCAACAGCTTTATCAGGAATTATAATGCGCTCAGAATCCATTTTGTGTTTAGTTAGATCTTCAACATCAACAGTTCTGAAATTACCTAAACCAACGTGTAAGGTTATTTCACCAAAATGCAATCCTTTAATTTCAAGACGTTTCAATAACTCTCTGCTAAAATGCAGCCCTGCTGTTGGGGCAGCCACAGCACCTTCGTGCTTGGCAAATATTGTCTGGTATCTTTCTTTATCCTCGGGCTGTACATCCCTTTTAATAAATTTAGGCAGCGGAGTTTCTCCCAGCCCATAAAGTGTTTGTTTAAACTCATCGTAGTTACCATCGAATAGAAAGCGAAGCGTACGACCCCTTGAGGTTGTGTTGTCAATAACTTCAGCAACAAGAATATCGTTATCGCCAAAATATAATTTATTACCTATCCTTATTTTTCTTGCAGGATCAACAAGCACATCCCAAAGCCTTTGCTCTTTGTTGAGCTCACGCAAAAGAAATACTTCAATTTCGGCACCGGTTTTTTCTTTATTTCCATATAAACGAGCTGGGAATACCTTGGTATTATTAAATACCATTACATCGTTTTCGTGGAAATAATTAATTATCTCTTTAAATTCTTTGTGCTCTATTGTCCCTTTTTGGCGATCAAGAACCATTAACCTTGATTCATCCCTGTTGTCAGATGGATAGTGCGCTATTAATTCTTCCGGAAGATTGTACTTATACTGCGATAGCTTCATCTTTTATTATCTATTATTTTGTTCGAACAAATTCGTGCGTTATACGTAAGAAAACCCCAAAGGTTACATCTCACTTAAGCTTTTTTCGAAATTTTCTACTGATATAGCATCAGTTAGCTTGTATTCCCCAATCCTGGTGCGTTTCAATCCACTAAGGTACGCCCCCGAATTTAATAATTTACCAATATCCCTGGCTAGAGAACGAATATATGTTCCTTTGCTGCAACTTACTAATAAGCTTACATAGGGCATTTCAAAATTTATTATTTCGAGTTTATTTATAACCACTTTAGCCGCTTTAAGTTCAAGATCAATTCCTTTTCTTGCAAATTCATAGGCTCTGGTGCCGTTTACCTGTTTGGCTGAAAAAACAGGAGGTACCTGGTCAATCTCACCTTTAAAACTATCTAAAACAGACTCGAAGAGCTCTCTGGTAATATGTTCAGTAGGGTAGGTATTGTCTACCTCTGTTTCTAAATCGTATGAGGGTGTTGTTTCACCCAGTTTTATCTCGGCTATATATTCTTTATCAAAACCAATAAGTGAGGGTATCTGCTTAGTAGCTTTTCCGGTACACAAAACCATGAGTCCTGTGGCCAAAGGATCCAGTGTTCCGGCATGACCAACTTTAAGTTTTTTCCAGTCAAACTTTCGGCACAATAACCACCTGACTTTATTTACGAGTTGAAAAGATGTCCATTTATAGGGCTTGTCAAACAATAAAACTTCTCCTTCCCTATAATTCATCCTGCTAAATTTAAATCTACGCCAAAAGCCAGTAATGCAAGTATTAAAACTCCAACTGCTATTCTGTAATATCCGAATACTTTAAATCCGTGCTTTGTTAAAAATGAAATAAAACCTTTTATAGCAATTAAGGCAACAATGAATGCTACAACATTGCCAACAACCAAGGTGCTTATATGTTCCGATCCAATACTATCATAAGTCTTTAAAAGCTCAAAGGCCGATGCTGCAAACATAGTTGGAACTGCCAGGAAAAAAGAAAATTCGGCAGCAGTTTTCCTGTTCAGTTTTTGAGTTAAGCCGCCTATGATTGTTGCGGCTGAACGTGATACTCCGGGTATCATGGCAATTACCTGGAAAAAGCCTATTTTAAAGGCTTTTGGATAAGTTATTTCCTGGTTTTCTGCAGGTTTTTTAAACCAGTTGTCAACAAAAATCAGCACTATGCCTCCTACAACCAGCATAACAGCTACTACCACAACATTCTCAAGTAAGCCCACAATCCAGTTATTTAAGAGTAAACCAAACACAGCTGCCGGTAAGAAAGCTACAAAAAGCTTCAAATAAAAATCAAAAGTCTGGAAGAATCTTTTCCAGTATAATATTATGACTGATAAAATTGCACCGAACTGAATGTTTACAGTAAACATTTTCACAAAATCGGTTCCCTCGATACCCAGTAGTTTCTGAGTAATAATCATGTGCCCGGTTGATGAAATTGGCAGAAATTCAGTTATTCCCTCAACAATGGCAATAATCACAGCTTGTAATATATCCATATGCTTTGTTACATCTTTCAAACTGAAAAGCAATAATGTATTTGTTCCCGGTTTGAAAGGTAAAAATCTTTAATTGGCTGATTAATTAGTCTTCTTTTGGCTTTTTCATGATAGCCCAGATTTCGAATATAAACCCGGCTAACACTATAATTGGTGCAAGTGTAATACGTCTGAAAGAAAATATTTCTTCCCCGTTAAACACATTCGGATCGTTTGAACGACCGCCAATCATTAAAATAAAACCCACAATAATAATAACAAAACCAATTGCTAACAATTGATAATTCTCTTTCCCAAGAGCAAATCCGGTTTTCTGAACATTTGATTGCTTGTTCATATTAAGTATATAATTTATCTGTTTTAATGTGTAAATATTTTGTTACTGCAAAATAAGTTGAAATCCAGTTTAACAGTATTCCAATTAGCATTACAATCGCGTATAATATAGCAAGTATTGTTAAATCGTTCAGGAATATTTTGTCTTCGACCTGCTTCTGCATGAAATAAATTAATCCGGTAAGAAATAAGTTTGCCAGTAGGGCTCCAATTATTCCCTGCAAGGCACTTCGGTATAAAAAAGGCCGGCGAATATAACTGGCCGTAGCTCCTACAAGCTGCATAGTGCGAATAATGAACCTCTTTGAATAAACCGACAAGCGGATGGTGTTGCTAATTAATGCCAGGGCAATTAAAAACAATATAAGGCTGAATAAAAGAATATAAAACGAAATAAGCTTAACATTATCGTTTACTGCCTGTATCAGGTTTTTCTGATAATAAACTTCTTTAATGCCTTCAAATTCTTTTAAATCGTTTTCAATAACCGGTATGCTGTCGTTATTGGCATAAGAAGCAAGAAACTTAACCTCAATAGTTGGCAAAAGAGGATTATAACCTAAGGTCTGAATAAAATCTTCTCCCAGCGACTCCTTCAGGTCAACTGCAGCAGCTTCTTTGTTGATGTATTTTGTTTCTTTAACGTATGGCCTTGCATCCAGTGATTTTTGTATTCGGAATATTTCTACTTCCGGAACATTGTCGTTAAGAATTACTTTAAAATGGATGTTTTCTTTTACGTAGTTGCTAAGCTGATTTGTTTTAAGCAATAAAAGCCCGACAAGACCCAGCAACAATAGCAACAACGATATACTTAAAGTTGAAGTAATATAGGAAGATCGAAGCCTGCGTTGTTCTACTTTAGCCTGGTTTTTGGGCATATGAATTGCAAATTAAGCCACAAAAATAACAAGAATTAGCAAGGAAACAGCATGAATCGGGATTAAAAAATGTTAATATGCAGAGAAGATAATACCAAATAAACTCATTGCTTTACAGAATTGGTTTTTCAGCCACGAATTCACCAATATGATTCTTAATGTAATGCCCTTGTAATACTATCACTTATTTCACGACAAAAAGGTAGATTTATTCATGAATTTGTGGCATTAAGACCAGCTAGTCTGTTAACAGCATACGATGCTGGTATTCGCTAAGCCCAATTATTTCTTCTTTGGTTTATATTGTAAAATTGTTAAATATAGTCCCTCAGAAAAAATGAACTACCTCGCATCAGATCTTACGAGGTAGTTCATTAATAGCCCGGGAATGGGAAAAAATCAAATTTCAACAAACACTTAATTTTTAAACCGGTGGTGCAAAATTTATATGTACCTGTCTTGTATGAGTAGCCGTTTCGCTTGCATTTTCAAAGTATTCAATAGTAATATCCTCACCCTCTTCAACTTTGTCATCGTTATGAAAGAACTGAATTTTTAAATTACAGTCCAGTCCTTTTGTAACCGAATAGAAATTCTGAGACATGGTTTCGAAACTAAAATCATCAGAAGTCCAGTTTATTGGGGCATCTGGCATTACTTCGTATGCCCAGGTTGCACCTGAGATTTTAATATGCAGGCTGTTTCCGGCAGGCAATTCTGCTGCCATGCTGTAAAAACCCCAGGCTGTAATAGTATCTAATGCATCGTTCAGGATATTCTGCCCATATCTTGCAGATGTCGGATAGCTAATTTCACCTACCGGAGTGAATCCTGAATTCTCAATAAAACTGCTAAGCAAAGTTTCAAAATCAGGCGCGGTAACAACAGTTTCAAGTTCAGCATAACGAGCCACCAGATTTTGTTTTATTTCTTCAATTTCTAATAGAACCGCCTGATTAATCAGGTTTGTAGCTATATTTTCATTGTCAAGTTTGCCATCTTCACGCATATCTGTAATAATATCAGCAAGCATTTCTGATAATTCACCTTCGGTACGATAGGCTTGCAATATTACCGATGCTGCCAACAATATGGCATCTTAAGAATCACCTCCAATAATACTCATCTGGTCTGCTGTGTGGCCTGAAGTTGAACTGAATCCGAAAAGGCTTAAAACTTCTGAATGTGCCTGTTCCGAAGCTTCTTCGAAACTAAGGCCAGTGCCAATAAGATATTCTATACGCGGTTTTTCGAGGTGTGTAAGCACATTTACACAGACCGAGTCTGCCGATTCGATGTTAGCCAGCGCATAAAGTGTAATAGGAGCTACTGATTGTTCACCTGTAATTTCGTTATAATAATATCCGTTTGCCTTGAGTTGGACTATTTCAGATGCCAGGGAAACATTTTTCACCTCAAATCGTCCGCTGTTATCCATTATCTGAACTTCAAAGGTTTTACCAGTAAGCGTAAAGTTCTCATCCAGTTCAGATAATACAATTGAAGTTCCATTTATAAAAGGACCTTTCTGAGCATACCCTGAAAGCTTTGCTTTGCTAAGAACAATTTTGTCAGATTCCTTGTCTGAACAGGATGTAAAAGCTAAAAAACCAAAGACTATTAAATAAAAAGTGTTTTTCATAATTGGAGTATTTAGGGTTATAAGGTTAATAACATATTTTGATGTGAAAGATTAAAAACTCTATCTA
>JAFGVA010000058.1 GCA_016938235.1 Bacteroidales bacterium
CTATAAAGTTAAACAGTTAGCTGACTTGTTACCTCAAAATTTAAAGCTATAGCTACCCATACTAACACAAAGTAAACGTATCTGCAATAACTAACCATGACCTACTTGGTAGTGCGGATACAAAAATACAGTAGCATTAATCACAAAAAAACCTCCTGAGTTTTATACAGAGGAGGCTTAAGGTTGGAATATTAGATAATTTTACAGTTTCAGTTTATAGCAGGCAACAGTATTGCCGAAGAATGTTGGCACTAAAATAGTTCCTTCTTTCTTGTTATAACAAATATCGGCAGCATTTACTGCTTCCAGTGGTGTTGAGTCGAGAACAAGCTCTTTTTCTTTATCGGTATAAATTAAATGAACTTTGCCTGTCCAATCCGAAATAAGAAAGCTGTTATCTGTAATTTTTTGCAGGGCATCTACTCCGCCTGTGTTTTCAATAAATGATGAGTAGGCGCCGCTTAAAATATCAATTTTAATTACATTGTTGCCGGTGCCCGAAACTAATACTCCATCATCGTATATAATTCCATTCGGAGACCCAAAACTTGAATCGGAAAGTAAAATACTGACCATGCCGCTGTCTATCGAATAGTAGGTTTTAGTCTGGGAGTCGGAGATATATATAACTCCGGCTGTATCCGAAGCAATATCGTTTAAAAAGGCAGAGCCTTCAATTGGGTTTTTTGAAACTATTGAACCACTATTTACATCAATTTTTACAATTTCATCAATATCGCTTACAAATAACATATCATCAACAAGTGTCATGCCTTTAGGAGCATTGAGGCCTTCCACCCATTTTAAGGCTTTAATTGATCCATCGGTATTCAAAACCGAAATGAATCCAATGCCATCTTTTTCACTGGGATTTCCGGCAACATTTGACACGTAATAAACATTGTTAACCTCGTCGTAGCAGACACATTCAGGCGTATCAAAACCTGTTGTTTCCCATTTGAGTTCTAATTTGTCAGAAATAAACATTTTCTTTGATGAACATGCTGAAATAATTGTAAAAATCAGCAGAAATAATAGAGGTAGCTTTTTCATAATTTTAAGTTGATTTGGTTCTGTAATTTACAATAAATTATTTTTTTAATTCCTTCTTTCTAATTTAAAAAAATAAATTATCTTTGCCACTCGTTTTGCGGACGTGGCGTAATTGGTAGCCGCGCTAGACTTAGGATCTAGTGCCGTAAGGCGTGGGGGTTCGAGTCCCTTCGTCCGCACAAGATTAAAAACCGCTCATACTCGCACAAGGCATTGCAGTATTGGCGGTTTTTAAAGTTTTGTGAGGATTTTCTTAACATTTTGAAGCAATCCTTGTTAAAACTAAAATGCGTACAACTGACACATTTATAATTGTATAGCAAAAAATTGAAAAGAAAGTTTATTAAATATTTAAACTATGAATATTTCCCGGGAAAACATCGATGAACTTAATTTAGTTTTAAAATTAGAACTTGCAAAAGAAGATTACGATGAGCGCGTAAACAATGTGCTTAAAGACTACCGTAAAAAAGCTAATGTACCAGGCTTTCGTCCTGGAAAGGTACCTTTCGGACTAATCAATAAGATGTACCGTAAGCCTGTGCTTGTTGAAGAAGTAAACAAACTGGTTTCAGAATCTGTATCTAAGTTCCTTATTGATGAGAAATTAAATATTCTTGGAGAACCACTTCCACACGATGGAGAACTAAAACCAATTGACTGGGATAAAGATGAAAGTTTCGAGTTTAAATTTGATTTGGGTATGGCTCCCGAGTTTGAGTTGAAACTCAGCACAAAAGATAAAATTCCCTTCTACAACATAAAAGTTGACGATTCATTAATAGACAAATACGCCGACAGTTATGCGCAGCGTTTTGGCAATAATATTGATGTTGAAGAAATAAAAGAGGGTGACATCATAACAGCTGTCGTTGAACAGGCAGATGGAGAAGGAAACCTTGTTGAAGGCGGATTACAGAACAGTGAGGCCAGAATTTCGACCCAGGTTATCAAAGACGATAAAATAAGGAAAGATATTCTTAAACTTAAGAAAAATGATTCTTTGGTTTTCGATCTTCGAAAAGCTTATCCGAATAATACCGAAATAGGGTCAATTCTTAAAATAAAAACAGAAGAAGCTGCTCAAGTTGAAGGCGATTTTAAAGTTACTGTAACTCAAATTCAACGTTACATAAAATCAGAAATCAACCAGGAATTGTTCGATAAAGTTTACGGTGAGGGTAACGTGAAATCGGAAAAAGAGTTTCGCGGGAAAATTACTGAAGAAGCTGCACAAGGCCTGAAAAACGACAGCCAGTATAAATTCAGAATTGACGTTAAAGATACCCTGGTAAAAAAGTTTAAATCATCGCTTCCCGAGGCATTTCTTAAAAGATGGTTGTTTGCTATAAACGAAGGCAAATTTTCTATGGAAGAAATCGAAAAAGATTTCGACAAATTTGTTGAAGACCTCAAATGGCAACTGCTAAAAGATAAGATTACTTCTGAAAACCAGATAAAAGTTACCGAAGCAGAAATTAAAGAGGCCGCCAAAGAAAATGCCCGTATGCAATTCAGTTATTACGGCATGAACAATGTTCCTGACGAACATCTTGAAGCCTTTGCTAACAGGACATTGGAAGATAAAGAACAGCTACGTAAAATCAGTGAAACTAAAATAGAAGAAAAAATCGTTGAGCATGTTCGTAGCGTTGTGAAAGTTGATGAGAAAGACATCACTGCCGAGAAATTCAACAAAATGTTTGAAGAGAAATAGGTTTTTTTAAGTTATTCGCCTGCTTAAAAATTATTTTTAACTGAGCAAAAAAGCTTTACCTTTACATAAAGCTTATTTTAAAGACATATGGATTATAGAGATTTTGAAAAATATGCAGTAAACCACAGGGGAATTAGTAGTTCTTCCCTGCATAAGATATCATCGGCATATAACAGTTATATTTCGCCGACCATTATTGAAGAACGGCAGTTGAACGTTGCATCAATGGATGTTTTTTCAAGGTTAATGATGGATCGCATCATTTTTCTTGGTTTACCAATCGACGATTATGTTGCTAATGTAATTCAGGCACAATTATTATATCTCGATTCTGCAGATCCCGGAAAAGATATACAGATATATTTTAACTCACCCGGAGGCTCTGTATATGCAGGCCTTGGAATATATGATACCATGCAGTTCATTAATTCAGATGTAGCTACTATTTGCACCGGAATAGCCGCTTCGATGGCCGCAGTTTTGCTTTGCGCCGGAACAAAAGGCAAGCGATCTGCGTTAAAGCATTCAAGGGTGATGATTCACCAGCCTATGGGTGGTGCTCAGGGTCAGGCAACTGATATTGAAATTACTACCAGGGAGATTCTCAAATTGCGTGATGAGTTGTATAATATCATAGCATCTCACTCAGGTAAGAAATTTGATGAGGTTCAGAAAGATTCAGATCGTGATTACTGGATGACCTCTAAAGAGGCACTCGAATATGGAATGATTGACGAGGTGCTTACCAGAACTAAAAAATAGTTTTTATGGATAGATGTTCGTTTTGCGGTCGTGAGAAAAGAGATACGAACTTACTAATTGCTGGAATTTCCGGACACATTTGTGATAACTGCATTGAGCAGGCTTATGATATTGTGCAGGAGGAGCTTAAGAAAAAAGGCGATTTTGATGTAAATTCCTTAAAACTCATTAAACCAGCAGAAATTAAAAAATTCCTCGATTTATATGTGATCGGACAGGATGAGGCTAAGAAATATTTGTCGGTTGCTGTTTACAATCACTACAAACGATTGATGCACCATTCCAAGAAGGATGAAGAAGTTGAAATCGATAAATCGAATATTATTTTAGTTGGTGAGACCGGAACAGGAAAAACACTTTTGGCAAGAACAATTGCTAAATTACTTCATGTACCTTTTACCATTGTTGATGCAACCGTATTAACAGAAGCCGGATATGTAGGCGAGGATATAGAAAGCATTCTTACCAGACTACTTCAGGTTGCTGACTACAATGTTGAGGCTGCTGAAAAAGGTATTGTTTTCATTGACGAAATTGATAAGATTGCCCGCAAATCCGATAATCCATCAATTACACGTGATGTTTCCGGCGAAGGTGTACAACAAGGACTATTAAAACTTCTGGAAGGCTCTGTTGTTAATGTTCCACCACAAGGAGGCCGTAAACATCCCGACCAGAAAATGATTCCGGTTGACACACGTAATATTCTGTTTGTTTGTGGCGGTGCTTTCGATGGAATTGAAAAGAAAATAGGGCAAAGATTAAATACCCAGGTTGTTGGTTATAAAGCTGTGCGCGGCATTGAAACCATCGACAGGTATAATCTTCTACAATATATTGCCCCGCAGGATTTAAAAGCATACGGACTCATTCCTGAAATTATTGGCCGACTACCTGTGCTTACATACTTAAATCCATTAGACAAAAAAGCGCTTCGCCAGATATTAACCGAGCCAAGAAATTCTATTATCAAGCAATACGTCAAACTGTTTGAAATGGACGATATACAGCTTGTTTTTAAAAACGATGTGTTGGATTACATAGTTGAGAAAGCCATTGAATTTAAATTGGGAGCTCGTGGTTTACGTTCAATTTGCGAAGCAATAATGATGGATGCAATGTACGATCTTCCATCTACCGAGACTAAAGAAATAACAATTACAAAAAAATACGCTACCGAAAAAATTGACAAACAAGACATTAAGCGATTAAAGGTTGCCTAGGGCTTGTTTATTTCAATAATTATAATTTATATTTGCATTGTTAAACACAAAGAAATGAATCAGATTTTCCGTACAAATTGGTGGTGGTGGCACAAAGTACTGCACGATTTCGTGAGATAGCGACCCCATTGTCCGGATTATATAAATATATTAAACGGCCTGTCGTACTCACGACAGGCCGTTTTGATTTTAAAGACTTTGAAAAACAACCAGTATGAGTAAAATAAAATTTAAAGTAAAAACCAAACACATGCTTGCCGACCTTGTGACACCGGTAGGCATATTTCTTTCAGCCAGATCAAAGTATAAAAATTCTATTCTGCTTGAAAGTTCCGACTATCATGGAAATGAAAACAGTTTCTCATTCATTTGTCTTGAACCCATTGCCAGCTTTGTGGTTAAAGATTTCAATGCTGTTGCCTCATTGCCAAACCAGGAAACTCAACAAACCGTTATAAACAAGCCGGTTGATTTCAGAACTAGTTTTAATACTTTTATTGAGAGTTTTGATGTTGAAACCAATTCCGATCTGCCTGTGAATGGCATCTTTGGTTATTGCGAATTCGATTCTGTGCAATATTTCGAAACAATTCGTTTTAAGAATGAACATAAAACGGAATATAGCATACCCCAGGTTCATTACAATTTCTACAAATACATTATCGCAATTAACCATTATAAAAACGATTTACACATTATAGAGAACCTGCAAGAGGGAGAAATCAGCAATATTCAAGAAATTGAAACCTTAATTAAAAGCAAGGACTTTAATACTTCTTCATTCACTCCGGGCAACAATGAAAAATCGAACCTTACTGATGATGAATATATGCAGTTGGTTACCAATGGCAAAAAACATTGTTATCGTGGCGACGTTTTCCAGATTGTTTTATCGCGTCAGTTTTCGCAGACTTATACAGGAGACGAGTTTAATGTTTACAGGGCTTTACGTTCAATAAATCCTTCGCCTTACCTTTTTTATTTCGATTATGAAGAATATAAAATTTTTGGTTCTTCGCCTGAAGCCCAGATAAAAATTCAGAATGAAAGAGCTACAATTAATCCAATAGCAGGCACTTTTAAGCGTACTGGCAATGACGAAAAAGACAAACAGCTTGCAAAAGAATTAGCCGAAGATAAGAAAGAAAATGCTGAACACGTTATGTTGGTTGACCTGGCAAGAAACGATTTAAGCAGGTATGCTTCTGATGTTCGGGTTGACAGCTATCGCGAAATTCAATATTATTCGCATGTTCTGCACATGGTTTCAACTGTTTCCGGGAAATTGCATCGGCCAGATAATGTAATTGATATGATGATGGCAACATTTCCTGCCGGCACACTATCCGGCGCTCCAAAATACAAAGCTATGGAGCTGATAGACAAATATGAAAACCAGAACAGGGGGTATTATGGAGGAGCAATCGGTTATATAGGTTTCGACGGCACCCTGAATCATGCCATAATGATAAGAACCTTTCTGAGTAAAAACAAAACCTTATACTACCAGGCTGGAGCCGGAATTGTTTCTGTTTCAAAAGAAGAAAGTGAACTCCAGGAAGTTAACAATAAGCTCGGAGCGCTTAAAAAAGCTATTAACCTTGCAAAAGATTTATAAAAATGAAACGATCATGAAATTTAACATGCTTTATTATATTAATAAGCATAATTAAATTTCATCGGGAGTTCCATCTTACCATTAAAATATAAATAAAAGAAGATGAATATACTGGTATTAGATAATTACGACTCGTTTACATACAACCTGGTGCATTACATCGAAAACCTGACAGATGGAGATGTGATTGATGTATTCAGAAATGATGAGATTGCGCTTGATGAAGTAGACAAATACGATAAGATTTTACTTTCGCCCGGACCAGGAATACCCGAAGAAGCGGGGATATTGCTTGATTTAATAAAGAAATATGCACCTACAAAAAGTATTTTCGGAGTTTGCCTTGGACATCAGGCCATTGCAGAGGCTTTTGGCGGCAGTTTAATAAACCTTGATACTGTTTATCATGGAGTTTCAACCTTCATAGATGTGGTGACCCCGGATGATATCCTTTACAAATCATTACCCGGGAGGTTCGAAGTTGGAAGGTATCATTCATGGGCAGTGTCAAGAGAAAATCTGCCCTCATGTTTTAAAATAAACAGTCTCGACGAACATGGAATGATAATGGGAATAACACATAAAGAATACGATGTTCGTGGAGTCCAATATCATCCCGAGTCTGTGTTAACTCCTGAAGGTCTTAAAATAGTTGAGAACTGGTTAAGAAACTAATGTTGTTCGAAGAATGGTAACAAATAAATTGAATATTTTTTTTAGAATGAAGACCAATGTTTGTTTAAAATTAAAACTTCAAACTTCCGTCTTCCAACTTTAATTTAATTCCAACAAGAGTGTTTTAAGACTTCAAAAATTAATGTTGACTAAAAATTAATTAAAAAACACACCCAAATACCTGCATTATGGAAATGAAAGAAATACTAAATTATTTATTTAAACATAATACCCTGACACAGGAAGAATCAAGGGCTCTATTAAAAAGAATGGGGCAGGGTGAATTTTCTGAGCCTGAAATAGCGTCTTTTCTGACCGTCTTTCTTATGCGAAAAATTACTCCTGAAGAACTGGGTGGTTTCCGTGAAGCTTTGCTTGATTTATGTGTTCCGGTAGATTTAAACGGGCTGAATGCTATTGATGTATGTGGCACCGGTGGTGATGAAAAGAACACTTTTAATATTTCAACCCTTACTTCCTTTATTCTGGCAGGTGCCGGCGTTAAGGTTGTTAAGCACGGTAACTATGGGGTATCATCCTCATGCGGATCTTCGAATGTTTTGGAGCACTTCGGGTATAAATTTTCAAACAACCAGAATAAGTTGCAAAAGGAACTGGATAAAGCAAATATCTGCTATTTGCATGCCCCCTTTTTTCACCCGGCAATGAAACATGTTGGTCCGGTACGCAAAGCGCTAAAAGTTAAAACATTTTTCAACCTGCTCGGGCCAATGGTTAATCCGGTTAAGCCTAAAAATCAGATTGTTGGTGTTTATAATACCGAAGTTCAGGATTTGTATAATGAAGTTTATAAAAAGCTGGGGATTAATTACTGCATATTATATAGCCTTGACGGATACGACGAGATTTCTCTTACCGGTGATTTCAGAACTCTATCCAATAAGGGCGAAAAAATATATTCTCCGGAAACAATAAACCTGAAGACCGTGAAGCCTGAAGATCTTTTTGGTGGCAATTCTGTTGAAGAAGCGGCCGCGATATTTACGAATGTATTAGAGGCAAAAGCTACAGAAGCTCAAACCAATGCAGTTCTTGCCAATGCTGCTTTTGCGTTTAAAACGATGGACAACAGCAAATCGTTGGAAGATTGTGTTGCAGTAGCAAGAGAATCTATTGAAAGTAAAAAAGCATTAAATGTTTTAAAGGAACTTATTGCAATTCAATAAAAAATGAGCAAACAAGAAAAGACCATACTGGACGAGATAATTGATTACAAGCGAAAGGAAGTTGTAAGTTGTAAAGAGCTTTTTGCTGTTAAGGAACTCGAAAAAGCAACTTTCTTTAACCGTTCTACATTAAGCTTAAAGGAATCTGTACTGAATCCATACAAAACAGGTATAATTACTGAATTCAAGCGAAAATCGCCTTCCAAAGGGATGATAAACAGCCGTTCTTTTGTCGATGATGTTACACAAGGATACGCTTCAGCGGGTGCTTCGGGTTTGTCGATTCTTACTGATTTTAACTTTTTTGGAGGTTCAATTGATGATTTGATGATAGCCCGGCAGACTAACCAGATACCGATTCTTCGCAAAGAATTTATAATAGACGAATACCAGGTTATTGAGGCAAAAGCTTATGGTGCAGACGCAATTTTATTAATTGCAGCTATATTAAGCAGCAATGAGATAAAGAACCTTTATCGGGCAGCAAAAAACCTGGATCTTGAGGTTTTACTTGAAATTCACGATGAGGATGAACTTGAAAAAGTGAATGGGAATGCTGATTTGATTGGCATTAATAACCGTAACCTGAAAACCTTTGAAGTAGATTTAGAGCGTTCAAAACGTCTGGTTAAACAATTACCTTCCGGGATGCCTAAAATTGCGGAGAGCGGTATAAGCAAACCGGAGACTATTATCGATTTAAAAAACAACGGGTTTGATGGCTTTCTTATTGGCGAAAACTTTATGAAGACAAATAATCCGGGAAGGGCATTCAACGAATTTATTAATCAGTTACACGGAGTTAAAAGCAGATGAACCGGTCCGATGTTAAAATAAAAATCTGTGGAATGAAGTTTCCTGATAACATTAAGGAGATTGTTGGAGTTAAACCCGATTTTCTCGGATTGATTTTTTACCCTGAATCAAAAAGGTTTGTTACAGATTCTGAGGCAATTGTTATCAATGAAGTAATACCGGAAAGTATAAAAAAGGTAGGGGTTTTTGTTAATGCTGATTTTGATGTGATTGCAGCAAAACTCAAGCTTTTCAATTTGAATTTTGTTCAGCTGCATGGGTGCGAGACTCCTGAATTATGCGAAAATTTAAAAAATGAAGGAGTTATTGTAATAAAAGCTTTTGGTGTTGGCGAGTCGTTTGATTTTGCAATCCTCAAACCCTACCTGCAAGCTTGTGATTATTTTTTATTTGACACAAAATCTGAAAAGCACGGCGGGACCGGCATTAAATTCAACTGGGAGATTTTGAATAATTATAAATACGATAAGCCCTTCTTTTTAAGCGGGGGAATAGGCCCTGATGATGCTGAAGGTTTAAAAGAACTAAATCTTGGAAAACTTTATTCTTTAGATATTAACAGCAGGTTTGAAACAGAACCGGCAAAAAAGGATGTAAACTTACTCGGGAATTTTATTTCGGAATACAGAAAATAAAATTAACAGCTAAGTTGCAGGAAACCAAATAAATAAAAGACAAAAGAGTGAAATATAATGTAAACGATAAGGGATTTTATGGCGATTTTGGCGGCGCCTTTATTCCCGAGATGATGTACCAAAACATCAAGGAACTAAAAGAAAAGTACCTCGATATTATGGCGAGTGATTCTTTTAAAAATGAATTTGCAGATTTACTAAAAAACTATGTTGGAAGGCCTTCGCCTTTGTATTTTGCAAAGAGACTTTCTGAGCATTACAACGCAAAAATTTACATTAAAAGAGAAGACCTGAACCATACAGGCTCACATAAAATTAACAATACCATCGGGCAAATTCTTATTGCCAGACATTTGGGTAAAAAAAGAATTATTGCCGAAACCGGTGCCGGTCAGCATGGTGTTGCAACAGCAACTGTTTGCGCCCTGTTTGGAATTAAATGCGTGGTTTACATGGGTGCTGTTGATGTAAAAAGACAAATGCCTAATGTTTTGCGCATGAAAATGCTGGGAGCTGATGTAATTCCTGCCGAGAGTGGAAATAAAACCCTGAAAGATGCCACTAATGAAGCTCTGCGCGACTGGATAAACAATCCGATAGACACGCACTATATTATCGGCTCAGTTGTGGGACCACATCCATACCCCGATATGGTTGCACGTTTGCAATCGGTTATCAGCGAAGAAATTAAATGGCAATTGAAAGAGCAAACCGGAAGTGAATCTCCCGATTATGTTTTGGCTTGTGTTGGTGGTGGTAGTAATGCAGCGGGTGCTTTTTATCATTTTCTCGACAACGATAAGGTAAAACTTATTGGTTCTGAAGCCGCCGGTTTAGGTGCCGATACAAAAGAAACAGCAGCAACCCTGGCCACCGGTACCCCGGGTGTATTACACAGTTCTTTAACAATGCTTATGCAAACCGATGACGGACAAATTATTGAGCCTTATTCGATATCAGCCGGACTCGATTATCCCGGAATCGGACCATTACATTCTCACCTTTTCAAAACCAGACGGGCATCTTATTACTCTGTAACAGATAAAGAAGCGCTTGATGCTGCCTTTAAGCTCACAAAACTTGAAGGTATTATTCCTGCCCTGGAATCGGCACATGCATTTGCTTTGCTTGAACAACTTAAATTCAAGCCCAACAATGTTGTTGTAATGAATCTCTCGGGAAGAGGAGATAAAGATATGCAAACTTATATTGATCAAATGACCAATGAACAGACTAAATAAATTATTCCAGGTGAAACAATCCGGAATTCTTTCGGTATATTTTTCGGCAGGGCATCCAGGCCTGAATGATACAGCCACCATTATTCAAACATTGGATGAATCGGGAGCAGATGTAGTTGAAGTAGGTATGCCGTTTTCTGATCCCGTGGCAGACGGACCTGTAATACAGCAAAGCAGCCTTAAGGCTTTAAAAAACGGGATGAGCCTGAGAATCCTCTTCAGTCAGTTAAGCGATATTCGTTCAAAAACGCAAATACCCATTATTCTGATGGGATACCTGAATCCTGTTATGCAATATGGATTAGAGAATTTCTGTAAGGAATGTGAAAAAGTAGGTGTTGATGGGCTGATTCTGCCTGATTTACCACCGGAAATATACAACGAAAGCTATCGTGAGTTGTTTGAGAAGCATAAGCTTTCAAATATATTTCTGGTTCCGCCACAAACTTCGAATGAGCGTATAAAGCAGCTGGACGAATGGTCTACAGGATTTCTGTATATCGTGGCAGCTTCATCTACTACCGGTGCAAAAAAGGGATTCCAGGAATACCAGATTGAATATTTCAACAGGCTGAAAAAGCTGGAGTTGAAGAACCCAACACTTATTGGCTTTGGAATTTCAAACCACGAAAGTTATCAGGAAGCCTGTAACTATGCGAATGGTGTTATAATCGGCAGTGCCTTTATTCATGCATTAAACGAAGAAGGAGAACTGAAAGAAAAAATCAACAATTTTGTGAAGGGAATTATAAAATAAATCTAAGCAGCTAACACGCTATATTCATTCATTATTTTAAGAACATTTTTCTTGTATTGGCATAAATTCAGAAAACATAAAGCAGCATTAAAAGTGATGCCAAAAGCAATAACTAAGAAAAATAAAAATTACGAAACTAAAGATCCGAAGCAGGATGTTAGTCAATTCATTATGATTACATGTCTGGAAATAACTTCTTTCGGAGAGCTGTAAACCATTAACTCAGGTGTATTTTTTGCATCTCAATTACAGCTTTGTGAAAATCAGGGAACATTTCCCATAGTTCTTTTTCACACTTACTTAGTTCTTCGCATTCAATGCAACAATCCAGTTCTTTCTCCTGTGCGCATTTTCTAACAGGGCAAAGTTTTACAACAGCACCTTCTTTTTCCTTGTCGTTCTTGCAGCCAAAACAAAACATTGTATCAGCATCGAATTCTAAGCCATAACGTTCCTTAATATGCCAGGTTTTGTATGCTTCCTTCTTTAATTGCGAATCATTTTTCTTGCTGGCATTAAGAAACTGGCAATCCTGAGGGCAGCTATAACCACAATAATTAAGCTTTTTGGGATCAGGTTTCTCTTCTCCATCAAACAGAGAATTATAAAATGTTGTATTTCCGGCTTTTAAGGTTAATCCAATCATTGCACAACCTAAACCGGCACAAATGCCTTTTTTTAGAAATTTTCTACGGTTGGAATCTGGTTTCATAGGGAATACTATTGGTTTACTACAATAACAAGTAAACCGGCACAAACACGTATTTCTTTTATTAAATTATTAAGAAATAGTATTCAGTGGTAATACATAAACCATTATAGCGACCCAATGACAAACACTACCTGCAATAACTAAAAGGTGCCAGACCAAATGGGTATAGGGTATTCTTTTCAGTTTATAAAAAATGGTTCCCAGAGTATAACAGATTCCACCGATAAAAATAAAAACGATACCCATTATGGGGATATTTCTGAATATAGGAAAAAGGAAAAACAAAAGCATCCATCCCATCAATATATATGAAAGAATATAAAAAATGTTAACACCATTTTCGTATTTATTCGGAATAAAGAGTTTCACAACAATTCCAGAGATAGCCAGACCCCATTCTAATCCAAACAAAGTCCAACCCCAGTCTCCTTTTAAGGCAACTAAAGCAAGGGGAGTATAGGTTCCTGCAATTAAAAGAAATATAGCAATCTGGTCAATATTATGAAAAAGATCTTTGGTTTTGCCATGTTTGAGGGCGTGATTAATTGTTGAAGACAGATAAAGGATAGTGAGTGTAGCTCCAAAAATTGTGAAACTTAAAACATGTCTTCCGGTTCCATACTTTGCCGAGAATACAACAAGCAGCACCAAACCTGTAATTGCAAATGCTGTAGCAACCCCATGTGAAATAGTATTTGCCAGCTCCTCTCCATAAGTAAATCTTGTATCGCTCTTCATAATTCTCTAACTTTAATTAATAGTCCCAAAATTACCAAAAATCAACTAATCTGACATCAAAAATCAATACTGCATTTGGGGGTATTTTATTACCCGTACCTTTTTTACCCCAGCCTAATTCAGGTGGAACATACAATCTGAAGCGCGCTCCTTTGTTCATTAGCATTATTCCCTCACGATATCCTTCAATCAATTCTTCCATTTTCACCTCAGAAGGGGTGTTTTCTTTGTAAGTATCTTCTAGAATGGTTCCGTTTACTAACTGACATCTCTGATTAACTACGATATATGCATTTTCAGACGGAGAATCTCCCTCACCTGTTTCAATAATTTTGTATTGCAATCCGGAGCTTGTCTCACAAATTCCTTCTTTATTCCTGTTTCTCGATAGGTAATCCTCACCTGTTTTTCTGTTAAACCCTGACGAACCCCTGTTCCTGTCTTTTTTATCTCGTTTTGCCATTGAAAATTTTTATCTCCTTTCAAAAGCAAAATTAGCTATTACAGCTAAAAAAAGCATCTCATTCATAAAACACACATAAACAATAAGATACGAAATATTGCAGTAATTATTTCGTATTCCATGCAGTTATTAAATACAACCAATTGCATATATGCACTCGTTGGTTTAAACCACCTTTGTTTTGTATCTTTTTAACGAAATATTTCCTAAGTCATGAAAAAAATTTTATTTATTTTATTTCTAACAGGTTTTGCATCATTTTCAATGGCACAGAATTATGAACTTGTTTGGTCGGATGAATTTGACGGAAACACACTGGATTCAAGTATCTGGAATATTGAACAACGGATTGGCGTCTGGAATACCGGTTCAAATGCAGAATTACAGCATTATCGTAAAGAAAATGTAAGTGTTGGTGATGATGGTGTCGGGAATAATTGTCTTATTCTGTCGGCCAGGGAAGAAAGTTATAACGGTTACGGGTATACCTCAGGAAGGGTAAATACAAAGGGTAAATTTTCATTTCGGTTTGGTAAACTGGAGGCAAGAATAAAAATACCTGATCTGGCAAATGGACTATGGCCTGCGTTCTGGACACTTGGATATGTTAATCAGGGATGGCCTTCTTGTGGCGAAATTGATATACTCGAAATGGGGCATAGTGCGGGCATAACATCCGGCACACAAAATAAATATATAGGGGCAGCCTGTCATTGGGAAAATGCCGATAATTATGCAGGGTATGGATTAAATGCTACTGCCTCTGAAAACCTGAATGAAGATTACCACCTATTCACCTTAATATGGGATGAGACCAAAGTAGCGACCTACCTTGACGATGCTACCACTCCCTTTTTTGTAATGAATGTTACCGGTTCAGATTTAGAAGAATACCGGGATTACACTAACTATATACTTTTTAATCTTGCTGTTGGTGGAAGTCTTACGGGTGTTTTAAATGCAGAGGATGTTACAGCTCCATTTCCGGCAAACATGTATATCGATTATGTTAGATTATACCAGGAAGTTGAAACCGGAGATTTGGTTGACTCTTCTGAAGTTATTTTCGGCTCTTTTGGGGTATACGAAGAAGAAGCTAATGTGGCTATGAATACTGACATTGGTTTTGATACGGAAATAATCTCATCAAACCTAACCGAAGTCACAGATGATTCGCCCAAAGAAGGCAGTTCTGCACTTGCATACCAGGTTTCTGCCTCAACAGAATTTGAATTAAGAGTAAATTCAATAGTCAACAGGAATATGCAAAATTATGCGAATGGCAGCATTCAGTTTTGGTTTAAAACAACCTTAACAGATAGTTTTAGCTTTGGTATTTCAGATTGGGAGGGCGAAGAATCCTTTTTTACCCTCAAAGAAGGGGTCGCTCAGAATCCCCCAAGAAACGGTGAATGGCAGTTAGCATATATTCAACTTGCAGCTATTGCAGATAGGGTAGATCTGACAAAAATTAAAGACCTTTTTATTGTGAAATCAAATTGTCAAAGTACTGGCAGTATATCAATTGACAGGATAATCTGGAGTGAAACTGCCTACCAGACTAATGATAACAACTATTACGGTATTTTTGCCGAGCATACCGAAATAACCACAACGCTTGATTTCGGTGGTGGCGGAGTTATATATATATGGAATGGATTTAGCGAAAATGCTTCAGAGTATGCCTTCTTTGGAGAAGATGTTTTACCTTATCTGGCTAACCAAGGTACATGGAATGGCTTTGGAATTCACTCCGATCCAGCTTTGGATTTAAGTGCTTTTTTCGGTGGTAATATGCATTTCCATTATAAAACCACTTCTTCTGCCGATATTGAAATCGGGTTTAAAAACAGTGCTGACGACGGGTGGAAAAAAATTATTCCGGCCTCAGAGGTTGAAAACGATGGCGAATGGCACGCCCAGTCAATTGCTTTGAAGGATTTTACTCCTGCTGGCTCCGCTTTAACAGCAAACGATTTAATAGATATTGCAATACCCTTTTATATGGTTGGCACATTGGATATTTCTTTTGATGAAATTTATTTTAGTAAAAATGGTACGGCTCTATCTTATCCCGCCTCAGGCAGTATTTTCAACAAAGAAAACCTTAAATTCGAATCAGTTTATATCTACCCAAATCCTGTAAAAAATGAATTCTCTGTTTCAGGATTGGAATCAGAAGCAACTATTACCCTTTTTGATCAGACAGGTCGACTTATTGAAACTAAACATATAAGGCCTGACGAGTCGGTTAATTTAGCGAATTACAACACGGGAATTTATTACCTGCGTATAAGAAGTAATGATTTATTTCACAACTATAAATTAGTAAAGGAATAGTATAAAAAGAGGCCAGAATACTGAACGAAGCATTGTGCACTTTTAAACGGATACCCGGAATACTAAGGCGCTCAGTTTCCCATCTGTTTAACATTCAGTAATTGTGGGTTTCGAAAGTTGGAGCTTAACTTTGTTAGTTTGAATGTGTCACCCAATCTTCAAGGTTGGTTTTTGATTTGCCCAGCAACTGCTCTGTTTCTTGTGCCTCTCCATTTTCCGGATTGATTTTTGAAAAATAAGCCGAAAGTTTACTTACATATTTAAGTTCTGGGTTAAAGGTAATTGTGCTGATTAGGTTTAACATGCCCAAGGGCACTTTGCTGATTTTAACCTCTGGATTAGTTAATGACACATATTTGGTAATGGCATTGGCCATTGTCATTTTTTCGGGACCGTATACAAACAGTGTTTTATTATTGGTTTCAGGTTTTTCATACGATTCAGCTACGAGTTTTGCGTAATCATCGGCAGCTACCCAATGAAAAGGGTTAGAGTTTTCGCCTATAATGGTTGCTTTATTATTTCTGATAAAAAGAGGCAGCGACTCAAAAAACCACGATGGCCTGAAAATGGTATAATTAATGCCACTTTTTTTAAGGTATTCTTCTGCATTATATTTTGCGCGTGTTGGCCGAAACCAGGTATTTTCCATTTTAACAGAACTGCCGGTAATATGGGTTATTTTCTTAATGCCACTTATACGTGCAGCATCAACAATATTTACCATTCCAAGATGTTCTGTTCTTTCCATTGCATCAAATTTTGGCCCACCCTGAAGGTTAACATGTACACCATAGCAGCCTTCCATTGCATTTTGCAGAGAAACTATGTCATTAACATCGCCTTCGCAGAATTCAAAACTTGTTGGCATTTTTATTCTTGCTTCAGATGCATTGCGGGTAAAAATAATTATCTGGAATCCTTTTTCCTTCAATTTCATGGCAACAGGCTTACCAAGCATGCCCGTACCACCAATTACTAAAATTTTTTGTTTCATGAGTTCTAGTGTTTTAAGTAAAGCTAGGTTAATACAGAATAGCATTCATACACAAATCGGCCAATCGAACAAATAAATCGGCAAAGAGTAAAAAACTTACTCCTGCTAGTAAATTCTTTTTTGTACCTTGATGCTCAAAACTATCGGTATGAGATATTTTCTATGTATTGCTTTTCTTTTTTTTAGCCCCCGGGTTTATACGCAGGTTTTTCCCGATGAACAATACCCAGTTTTGTTTCACGATGTTCAGCTTAGCGGAATCTATACCGATTCCAAAACATTTCCCGATTGTCGGCCAATTGTCAGCCCGGTAAAAATAGATTCTCTTTATCTTCTCGAAAAAAATTTAGAGGGGTTCAGTCTTGTTGATTTCCTGGGAACTTATTTTATTAGGCCCATCGAACCTAAAGATATAGAGCCAGATGCCGATGAGAATATAACAGAGCATATTAATAATTTATGGGATAAACTTTTAAGGGAAACTTATGATACTCAAAGTAGTCTGGTCCCTCTTCCTCATCCCTACATTGTGCCGGGTGGCAGATTCCGGGAGGTTTATTACTGGGATAGCTATTTTACCATGCTGGGCTTGAAAGAGGCAGGCAGGTATGATATAATCAGAAACATGGTTGATAATTTTGCTTTCCTTATTGATACTTACGGACATATTCCAAATGGTAACAGAACCTATTATTTATCGCGTTCCCAACCACCCTTCTTTTCGCTAATGGTTGAGTTACTTGCGGGGATTGATGGAAAATCTGTTTATACAAAATATTTACCACAGTTAGAAAGGGAATATAACTTCTGGATGGATGGGAAAGAAAGCTTGGAAGAAAAAAACGATGCCTGTAGAAGAGTAGTAAGACTTGACAAGGGTGTTTTTCTGAATCGATATTGGGATGATAATGCGCAACCCCGTTCCGAAGCTTATAAAGAAGATTTGGAAATAGCCTTGCGTTCTCCGGAACATGACAGTGTTGATTTTAGAAATATTCGTGCTGCCTGTGAATCGGGTTGGGATTTTAGCAGCCGTTGGTTGAACGATGGCACCAATCTTGAAACTATTGAAACAACTAAAATACTGCCCGTCGATTTGAACAGTCTTTTATATCATCTGGAGCAGGTTTTATATAAGTCTTATAAAATAGCCGGTGAAGAGCCAGATGCCAAGATATACAAAACATTGGCCAGAGACAGGAAAAAAGCATTTAAAAAGTATTTCTGGAGAAAAAAAGAAGGTTTCTTCGTTGATTATCACTATGTATTAGAGTGGCAAAATCTACCTATAACCCTTGTAGGGATTTATCCATTGTATTTTAAGCTGGCATCGAAGTATCAGGCAAAGAAATCAGCTTTGTATATTCAAAACAATTTTCTTTCGGAGGGAGGTGTAAAAACAAGCCAAAGAGCTACTGGTGAACAATGGGACGCCCCTAACGGCTGGGCACCTCTACAATATTTATGTATTGAAGGATTAAGCAAATACAAACAAGTTGAGTTAAGCCATGAAATAAAAAAAAGGTGGATTAGTCTTGTTGAAAAGCAATATGCAGAAACGGGCAAGTTGCTTGAAAAGTATAATGTAACTGATTTAAATGCCGAAGGAGGCGGAGGGGAGTATCCTACCCAGGACGGATTTGGTTGGACAAACGGAGTGTATTTATTTTTAATTTCAAACCAGGAGTAATTAATATCTTAGCATTCATTTATTTTGTTTTTAGGTGAAACTACAAGGGGATATGAACGAATCAGAGAAAACAAGTCAGCTGGAAAAAGAAGTTGCTGAGTTAAAAGAAAAGCTTCAAAATTACGAAAGATATAAGGCATTATCAGATGCTTCTTATGAAGCTATTTTTTTATTAGACAAGGGTTATTGTGTTGAAGCAAATAATGCAGGTTGTAATCTTTTTGGATACCCCCATGAGGAAATTGTTGGCATGTATGCAACTCATGTAATTGCAGAAGAATACCGGGAAACAGTTAAAAACAACATTATAAATCAATACCCTGAACCTTATGAAGTTTTAGGTTTAAGAAAAGATGGGAGCAAATTCCAGGCTGAAATTCAGGGTAAAAACATTAATTATCAGGGCAGGAACATCAGGGTTACTGCTGTTAGAGATATAACAGAAAGAAAAGCTGCCGAACAGGTTCTAATTGAGAGTGAGTCGAAGTTCAAGGCTATATTTGAACATGCAGGAGACGGTATAGTTATTGGTGATAATGAAGGAAACATTATTGAGGTAAATGAAGGTTTCTGCAAGTTGTCGGGTTATGCAAAAGATAATTTGTTAAATCAGCATGTAAAAATTCTTTTCTCAGAATCGACACTAAAAGACAGGCCATTACGTTTTGACTTGCTGGATATTGGTAAGACATACCTGATTGAAAGGGAAATACAACACAAAGATGGCTCTTTGATTTCCATAGAAATGAACTCAAAACGTTTAAATGAGAAGTATTACATTACAATTATAAGGGATCTTACCGAACGTAAAAAGGCAAGTGAAGCCATAGAAAAAAGCAACATTCAGCTTCAGAAAGCCTTAAAGAAAGCCGAAGAGAGCGATCAACTTAAATCTGAATTCCTGGCAAATATGTCGCATGAAATCCGTACCCCAATGAACGGGGTGGTTGGGTTTGCCGAATTATTAAATGATCCCTTACTCGATGATTCAAAGAGAAGGCATTACACATCAATAATAATAAACAACAGCAATCAGCTTAAGCGAATAATCGACGACATTCTTGAAATCTCTGTATTGGAAACCAGGCAGTCGAATGTTATTCACACCGAAGTAAACCTTAACGATTTATTGCTAGAACTATTTGCTATTTACGATAGCAAGGCGAAAGAAAACAAAACACCCATTTTTCTGAATAAAGGTCTAAGCGATGATGAGAGTCTTTTATTAACAGATGAAGCCAAATTGAGAAAGGTTTTAGATAATCTTATTGATAATGCGCTGCACTATACCTCCGAAGGATACATTGAAATTGGTTACTCCATCTCATCCGATCAGCAAGAATTGGAACTTTATGTAAAAGATACAGGCATTGGCATAAGTAAGGACAAACAGGCAATAATATTCGACAGGTTTTCGCAGGCTGACAAGCGGCTTTCAAGAAAATATGGCGGGCTTGGATTAGGTCTTTCAATTGCTAAAGAAAATGTTGAAATACTTAAAGGAAAGCTTGGTGTAGATTCAGAACCAGGAAAAGGATCCAGGTTTTTCTTCACCATTCCTTTTGAGCCTGTAAACAAGAAATTATTTTCGGGAAGCTCCCTTAATAAAACAGATAATGATTCGAATGAGGGTTTATTAACGGTATTAATTGCTGAAGATGAAGAAGTAAATTATTTATATATCGAAGCACTGCTCAAGCATATGCAATTGGGTGTTGTTATTCACCATGCAAAAAACGGTAAAGAAGCGGTGGATTTTTGCAGGGCGAGCGAAAATGTATCTCTGATTCTCATGGATATTAAAATGCCAATTATGGATGGCATACAGGCAACAAAAGAAATTAAAAAGCGCTCTCCCGGTATTAAAATAATAGTTCAGACTGCTTTTTCTGATTCTGAAAAGAAGAAATTAGCTTTTGATGCCGGATGTGATGCTTATATTACCAAGCCGATAAATAAAACCGAGCTTCAAAAAACTATTAACCAGGTATTAAGTTTTGAGAAGGCTTAAGCCAAATGCTTTAGTTCATAATTATTGAGAGAAGAAAATATCATTTAGTTCATAGATATCATCAGTGGTGTAGTCCGAGTCAAAATCAAAGAACTTATCGATGGTATTCATTAGCTCCTCGAACGAAATATACTTGTCATTATTTTTATCGACCTCAATGAATTTTTCCGGTATTTCTCCCAAAGCCGATGATCTGTAGTTGCCATAAGACTCAGGAGTTCTGATATACAAGGGCACATCTTCTCTGGCAACTGCTTTACTCATATCAAGTCGGGCAATTAAATCATCCTCCGAAATTTCTACTCCACGTTCATCAACAAAAGCTCCATATCTCGAATGTGGTTCATCGTCCATATAATTCGGGTAGCCATCGAAATCGTCATCTAAGGGGCAGCCTGCGGTGTCAACCTCAACACCGAAGGGAGTATTCGGGCATTCGTCCCAGCCATCAAAGTATCCATCGCCATCTTCATCATCCATCATGGTTCCGTCCCATTCCATTTCCTGGTAGAGTTTCTCCCAGGTTAATGTTTTATCGCTTGAGAATAAATCGAGATGCATAGACACATAGGTAAAAAGGAAGTTGTCGTTTCCGGCTTCACCAATTCTTCCGGTGGTGTTTTCCGGACTAACATGGTCTATCAGGTCAGTAAATACAAAATGGTAAGAAGCACCTACTCTAAACATCACTCTGTCGGCAAGCCAAAAGTCTAAACCTGCATCAACGGGCACTGCAAAGGCGTATTGTGGATATCTGCCCATTCCCCAGTCATATTGTCTCAACTGGGTTTCGTAGGTGAAATCGCGCCTGATAAGAGTGGCTGAAGGATCGTTTTCTGGCAGGTTATATATTCCACCATCGTTACCATAGTTATATCGCACGTCTTCAAATCCCAGGCTGTCAGTCATCGAATTGAAAGTTAAAGATTCAACGCCAATTGAAATAAATGGATGTACCTTTCTGTAGGTTTTATAAAAGTGATCAAAATCGTAATTCAGGTTAATTCCAAAAAGCAGAATGTCCGATTTGAAATTCATATTCCTGGTAAGATCTTCAGAAGACCTTTCATTTCCGGTTAGCGAGCCACCCATAAAAAAGAAGTTAGCCCTTATATTATGCGCATTATCTAAGAATGTTGAAACGTTAACTTTATAGCCAAGTGTGCCATTAAAAGGAGCCAGGTTTGGATTCTTTACATCGCCCAAAAAATTGAAAGTGCCTATACCGGCTCCAATTACTGGTTTGTATATTGGATTCCAGTTTTCAACCTCACCACTTAGCATATCTTCAAGGTCGTCCTGGGCAAGCATGCAAGTGCCAGAAAGAAAAATGACCAGAAATATGACACTAAATTTTTTTAACATGTTCTTTTATACGCCTTTTTATGCCAATTGTTATTTATACCACTTTTGGTTGGCGACCATCAAAGCTTCCTGCACCGTTATCCGGTTGCCGTTGTTATATGCCGAAACAAAAGCATCATCAATTATGGTTGTGTTCCATACATGAACCCTGTAATCTCTGGCTTCTTTGTATGATTGAAAGGAACCAATAGAATATTTGTGCCATCCTTCATGTATCTCAATCCTTACCTCTTTGTCTAATTTATATTTCTTAAAATATCTTTTTATGTTAACCGGATCATGACCTGCCGCAAGTTGTACTCTGTAGTAAATACCTTCTTCGGGTTCTAATTTATACTTGGTATTATTTTTTGTTTGAGATTTAACGGTGATCGGCTTTTCAGTAACCTCACTACCAGTATTTGTTTCCGTAGTGTTATAGGCTAATTGTTCATTGTCAATGTTGGCAAGAAGATTACTTAGTTCTTCAGCGGTAGATATTTGAGCTAATTCCTGTCCGGTTTGCTTAATATCTATACTTACAGTTTTTGCCTCTTCGAGATAAGAAAATTTACCAAAAAGCATGGGGGCTCGAACTGAAGAGTTTGTTGGTGTCAGCTTATATGAAACAAGAAAGAATGAGGAGGCTGGCAGATTCATCCACAGGAATTTGGCGGTTCTGTTCTTTGAAGTAAAAATAGCATCACGTTCGTTAATAACCTCAGCAACATAACCATTCGGAATGTTTTCTTCAATCTTTGCAAACTTTTCTTTTCGTTCTTTACTAACAAGAATATTTACAATATAACTTTTCCCGTCGGCTTGTAACTTGGGGGCCTGACGTATACATGCAATTTGAGGGTCAGAACCTGCTGGGGCAATGTATGGAATTACTAATCTTTCAAAATCGGCTATATCAACAATAAGAGATGGATCAATGTTTGGTGAGGGCAAAATAGTAATATTATTGCTCTGAACGTTTACAGAACGTCGCTCATTTTCTTCGATATACGAAAATTTACCTCCAATTGAGAATGTGCCTTTTAAACGGGGGTCAACTTTAATTTTATAGCTTACCGTGAATTGCTCTTCGTCAGGCATTCTTAACCAGATAAACCTGGCGCGTTTGTCCGAAAAATCAAAGTCGGCATTCGAAGTTTCAATAGATTTAGCGGTAAGGCCTGCCGGAAGGTCTTGTAACAAGCGCGAAAAAGCCGACAGGTCACCTTTGTTAATCGTTACCTGAACCTGAAATTCATTGCCTGCAACAACTTCTGTCGGGGCTGAAATGTTGACACCAACATCCCCCTGAAACAGTATTTTTAAAACTACTGCAACCAACAAATTGGCATATGGTGCAAACAGTCTAATCATCAGGCATTTGTATTTTAATATAATTAAAAATAAGCATTTAGTTCATACCTCAAAAATGCCTGTATATTATTTAGTACACCAAATTTAATATAAATGACTGAGAATAAATAATATAAGATTGTTAATTACTTTTTTTATTTTCCCCGTCTATCCTGCTTTAATCCTGCTATTATCAGAAGTTTGGACTGAGTAGGTACTTCGTATAGAAATTATCGATTTGCTCAACAGCTTCTTCGGCAGTATCAACCAGTACAAATAAATCCATATCTTCCGGGCTGATGTTTTTTTCTTGTTCGAGCATAGTGTTTCTAATCCATTCCACAAGTCCCTTCCAGTAAGTTTTGTCAGCAAGAATAATTGGGAAGCGGCCAATTTTTTCTGTTTGAATGAGCGTTAATGCTTCAAAAAGTTCATCAAAAGTTCCAAATCCACCGGGTAACACAATAAAGCCCTGAGCATATTTCATAAACATAACCTTACGAACAAAAAAGTGATCGAAAGTTATCAGCTTATCATTATCAATAAAGAAATTAGGTTCCTGTTCAAAAGGCAGATCAATATTGATACCTACCGAACGCCCTTTTCCTCTTTTAGCACCTAAATTTCCGGCCTCCATTATTCCGGGTCCGCCACCGGTAATAACACCATAACCGTGCTGAGTGAGCTGGTAAGCTATTTCTTCAGCCAGTTTATAATATTTGGTTCCTGGTTCAGTGCGTGCCGAACCAAATATTGAAACACAAGGGCCTATTCTGGCAAGCTTTTCAAAACCCTCAACAAATTCCGACATAATTTTGAAAATCTTCCAACTGTCTGAGGTTTGAATTTCGTTCCAGTCTTTTGGTTTAAAGGCCTGTCTTATTTTTTCTTCGCTTTTAGAGTTGTCCATTACTTCAAATCAAAAATTAAGGTTGTAAGATATAAAGTTCTTTTATATTGAAGCAGATAATTTTTCAACTTTAATTCTTAGCAGCTGTATCAAGCTCAGCTTTAAGAAATTTTGCTGTATAACTAATATTCTGGTTCATAATATCTTCTGGTGTTCCTTCTGCCAGAATTTCGCCACCTCCCTGGCCTCCTTCTTTTCCCATGTCGATAATATGGTCGGCTACTTTTATAACATCCAGGTTATGTTCAATTACTACAACCGTATTTCCCTTGTTTACCAGCTTGTTTAATACCTCAAGCAATACCCTTATGTCCTCAAAATGCAAGCCGGTTGTAGGTTCATCAAGAATATAAAGCGTTTTGCCTGTATCGCGTTTTGCAAGCTCCGATGCTAATTTCACACGTTGACTTTCGCCTCCCGAAAGGGTAGTTGATGGTTGACCCAAAGTGATATATCCAAGTCCGACTTTCTGAATAGTTTTAATTTTTTTAATAATTGACGGAATATTTTCAAAAAAGTCAACAGCCTGGTTAATTGTCATGTCAAGCACATCACTTATTGATCGGCCTTTGTACTTAACTTCAAGAGTTTCGCGGTTGTATCTTTTGCCGGCACAATCTTTACAAACTACGTATACATCGGGCAGAAAATTCATTTCAATGGTTTGAACTCCTGCACCCTGACAGGTTTCACACCTTCCCCCCTTTACATTAAAGGAGAACCTGCCGGGCTTATATCCCCTTATTTTGGCTTCTCTTGTCTGGGTGAAAAGATTACGAATATCTGAAAACACACCGGTATAGGTTGCCGGATTCGATCTTGGTGTTCTTCCCAGAGGTGATTGGTCAACGTCAATTACTTTATCGATGTGCTCAAGCCCTTGAATGCTTTTATAGGGCAAAATTTCATACTTTGAACGATAAAAGTGCTGACTTAAAATAGGGTAAAGGGTTTCATTAATAACTGAAGATTTTCCGCTTCCCGACACTCCTGTTACGCAAATAAGTTTACCAAGAGGAATCTTTAAGTCAACATTTTTCAGATTATGGCCCGTGGCCCCTTTCAGTTCAATAAATTTTCCGGTGCCTTCTCTTCTGCACTCAGGTATTTCAATGTTCTTATCGCCATTAATATACGATGCCGTGAGTCCCTTCGATTTTAAAATATTTTGCGGTTCACCCTGGAAAACAACCTCGCCACCGTGTCTGCCGGCATGTGGTCCCAAATCAATCAGGTAATCTGCCGAAAGCATCATTTCCTTATCGTGTTCCACTACAATAATTGAATTGCCGGAATCACGTAAAATTTTTAATGCATTAATTAGTTTTTCATTATCGCGTTGGTGAAGTCCAATACTGGGTTCGTCGAGAATGTATAAAACATTTACCAGCTGAGAACCAATTTGGGTTGCAAGGCGAATACGCTGACTTTCGCCACCGGATAAACTACGCGAAGGCATGTTTAAAGACAGATAGTACAATCCCACATCGAGCAAAAAATTCACTCTTGTTCGAAGTTCCTTTAATATCTCGGATGCAATTTTTAACTGGCGTTCATCTAAATTCCCATCAACATTATCTAACCATTTTGATAGTTCCGAAATATCCATTGAGGCTAATTCGGCAATGTTTTTATCATGAATCCTGAATTGTAAAGCTTCTTTCTTTAAGCGCTTACCATGACATTCGTCGCAGGTAACTTTTTTAACAAATTGTTGGGCCCAGCCTAATTCTTTAGAATTATTATCGTTGTTATTCTGCAGGTTATTAATGTAATTTACTACTCCTTCGAAACTCAGGAAATAGTTTGATGAGCTGCCCAAAGGGGTGTTCTCCAGCTTAAAGGGCTCTTCGGAACCATAAAGAATGATATTCAATGCATCATCGGGAATAGAATCCACCGAATCGGCCAGATCGAAATTATATTTTCGTGCTATTGCTTCAAGTTGCCAGAAAATGAGCGAATTTTTATATGCTCCCAGAGGCTCGATGGCTCCCTTTTTAATGCTCTTCTTTTTGTTGGGTATAATTTTACTTATATCTACCTCACTTACAACACCCAGACCATTACATTTAGGGCATGCTCCCTGTGGAGAATTAAATGAAAAAGAATGCGGAGCAGGTTCATTATATGAGATGCCCGACGTGGGGCACATAAGTTGCTTGCTGTAATGCCTTACCTCCTTAGACTCTTTATTCATGAGCATGATGCTTCCCTTACCATGTTTCATGGCTTCATCAATCGATTTCTTTAAACGTTTTACATCGGCTTCGCTTTCAGTAACTATAAGCTTGTCAACAACAATTTCGATGCTATGGTTTTTGTATCGATCGACTCTTAAGCCATGCTTTATTTCAACAATTTCACCATCGATGCGAACGTTCAAATAACCTTTTCGAAGAATCTGTTCAAAGAGCTCCTTATAGTGACCTTTTCTGTTTTTTACAATCGGGGCCAGAATATATACTCCTTTTGAAATAAACTGTTTGTTTATCAGGTCAAGAATCTGGTCGTCGGTATATTTCACCATTTTTTCACCGGTAACATAAGAATAGGCATGTCCGGCGCGGGCAAACAGCAGCCTGAGAAAGTCATATATTTCGGTTGTTGTACCAACTGTTGAACGTGGATTCTTGTTGGTGGTTTTTTGTTCGATGCTTATAACAGGGCTTAAACCTGTAATTTTATCCACATCAGGTCGCTCCATGTTACCCAAAAACTGGCGTGCATAAGCCGAAAGTGTCTCAATATATCTTCTTTGTCCTTCGGCATATATTGTATCAAATGCAAGGCTTGATTTTCCGCTGCCACTTAAGCCGGTAATTACTGTTAGTTTATCCCGGGGAATTGTAACATCTATATTTTTCAGATTGTGTACCCTGGCACCATATACGCTGATAGTATTCTCGCTTTCCATAGATTTTCTAAATTACCAGACTTATTTTGTCTCTCTGGCATTTCTTTTGGGTATTCTTATTGTATAGGTTTTACCGGTTTTATTACTTAGCTTTTCAACCCTCAGCCAGGGATTAAGAAATTTAATAAGCTTGTAATTGGTATTATGTTCATGAGCAAAGTCGGCCCAGCTTTCAACAGGCACATCAATATCAATTTCTTTGTAGGGTATAACTTGATATCTCTTTTCAACAGGCATAATGAATCCATATTTTTCAGGATTCTCAAAAACCAGCTTAAAGGCTAATGCTCTGTAAACATATCTTGCAGTTTCTTCATTGAAAAGCAGGTCGTAATAGTTATTTTCTTTTTGTTTTTCAATTTGCCTGTCAACGCCTCTTCTGCCAACATTGTAAGAAGCAGCAGCCAGTGTCCATGACTGGTACCTATCGAATGATTCCTGAAAATACTTACAGGCTGCAACAGTTGATTTTTCAATATGATATCGTTCATCAACCTCTTCATTTATTTCCAGTCCGTAATCTTTGGCTGTGCCTTCCAATAATTGCCAGAAACCTGTGGCACCGGCAGGCGAAACAACATTTTGTAATCCGCTTTCTGCAATGGCAAGGTATTTAAAGTCGTCGGGTATGTTATTCTGTTGCAGAATGGGTTCAATTTCGGGAAAATACCTGTTTGCTCTTTGAATTAGCCAGATTGTTTGGGAGTGCCAATACATATTAACCGTTAATTCGCGCTCCAGGCTTTCCTTAACATCAAAATATTCAACCGGAACCCTTTCAAAGCAAAAATCTATGGTGTCTGGCAGTATAGGTGTACTTGCAATAAAAGGAACAGTATTTACTGTTTCTTCCATCATGTCAATTCTTGAAGCTTTAAGAATAAGAAAAGCTACAATTAAAATAAATGTTCCGGTAATATACCAATGCGGTGCAAGGTGTTTTGATTTATTGTTACTCATCCTGGGATCCCCTTTTCAATATCAACTCATAACCGGGCTTATTTATTTGCACAGTTATCTTTTCTAAACAAGTACACAAAAATAGATAAAATTGAACATAGCTGCTCAATTTAATATCCACAAATAAACAGGTTTTTATTTTTGTCAGAATGAATATTTTATTCCTGAAAATACGCCCAGAGAGTAGGGGTGCAAATCAATATAATCGCCATAGAGTTGATTATTCAGGAAATATTTGAACTGGGGTTCGAGCGACATAACAAGCGTACCCGATAGTTCATAACTAAAACCTAAACCTAATGTACTACTGTAATTTACAGTGTTTACATCGGCAGTTTCGAAATTAGTGTAATTATCTTTTGTATTAAAAGCAACCTTATTCGAAATCAAAACATTGGTACTGAATCCACCAATAAGTTTCAGCGCCAGTTTTCTATCAATTATAGCATAGCGTGCTAAAAAGGGGATTTCAATATACTCATAGTTCCTCCATGCCGGCATGTTTGTTGCCGGGTAACTATTGTAGTTGTTTAAATCTTCGTTACTGCTGCCTATTGCATCTGTGCTGTTTTTTGCAACTATTTTCACTGATGAATTAGGGAACATAAATTTTGAACTTCCATCAAGTCTTGCCGTGTTATTGGCATATGAAATGGATGTTGGGTCTGCAATATTAGTAGAATAATTGGGAATAGCCTCCTGTTCAATTCCCAGTTTAGAATAATATATACCTGATTGAATTGAAAACCTGCTTGCTGTTTGATATTCTACCTGCACTCCCCCGGTAAATGAAACTATTCCTGATTCACTACTGTTGTTTGGAGCAAGTGCTTGTTCTGAATAATAATCAGAAGAAAGCGTTCTGTATGAATATTGTGGTCCGGCCTGACCGCCAATCAGCCATTTGCCATCGTTTAAGCTGCTGCCCTTCTCTTCAGAGCCCCAAACAAGATTTTCCTGAGCTTCAGTCGCATTGTTTTGATATTCGTTTGAAACAGTTTCTTCGGTAATAAAGATTTCATCTGAACTTTCTGATACCGACTCGCTGTTTGGAGAAATTGGCTGCGGCACTGTTTGGTTGTTATTTAATGAAGAAACAACAGCAAATTCATTATTTTCGGCGATAATACTGTTTTCTTTATTATTCTTTTCTTCACTTTTTGCATAAACAGTTTGTTTAAGCTTTGAGTCAGTTTTTTTATTCTCCTGTTTAGCTAATTTTCTGTTTTGTTGATGAATTGAATTTACCCGTTCACCATTAGCTTTAATTAATGCCGATTCAGGTTTATGTTCAAGAGCAGGATTATTCACATCAGTATCAGTAACAGTTTCGACCGAAGAGGGTTGATTGAAGAATAAATAACCTGCAATACCAGCTGTTGCAAGGAACAGGGCAATGCCAGCAGCAATTTTCCAAAAATTAAAAAGCACAACTTTCTTAGCTGAAGATTGGCTTAATACCATGGCAATATTTTCCCAGGCTCCTTCAGGGAGCTCCGGAGAAAAGTTCTTTAGTTCCTCTTCAAACAATTTATCAATATTTTCAAACTTATCACTCATTTTTTATCGCACTCCTACTCTTAAATCGTTATGATATAATTGTTTTATTTTTTCCTGAAGTATAATTCGGGCTCTTGAAAGGTTCGATTTTGAAGTACCCTCAGAAATACCCAATAAATCAGATATCTCTTTGTGGCTATATCCTTCAATGGCATAAAGGTTAAATACGGTTCTGTACTTTGGAGATAATTCTTCGATTAACAATACCATTTCTTTGGCGGTTATGGCATCTGTTATTGAGTCGAAAGAATTCTCCGAACCTTCACGCCAGCCGCCATCCTGAATATTTATTATGGTATACTGTACACGATATTTTTCAAGGGCAGTATTAACAAAAATCCGGCGCATCCAACCTTCGAAAGAACCTTTAAATTCAAACTGATGAATTTTTTCAAAAGTTTTCAAAAAGCCTTCCTGCAGAATATCCTGGGCATCGTCCCTGTTTCCTGCATACCTCAGGCAAATACCAAACATCTTCGAGCCCATTAAGTCATATAAGTCTTTCTGGGCACGAATATCTTTTTGTTGGCAGCCAACAACAATATTTTCAAGCTTATCATTCAAGGCCTGAACATTATTCTTCAAAGTTAAAATAATCCTACCTTTTTCCTCCAATTTCTCTCAGTATTGTTGTTAGCTTGTATAAGATGCAAAACACAGGCCGATGGTTGCGTCAGATCTGGTTTTTCTTTTAATATTTTCCTTAAAGGTTTATATTATTTGGTATAATTATTGAAGTTACAGATAATTAAGAATTACTGGTTTTATTCTTTTTTTGACTTATTAATAAAATTTTTATAACCAGCTTTTCGTTGATATTGCATCTATTATAACCAAAACCCTTAGTTGAACCAAGATGAAACGCATAACAATTCTCATTTTTACATTTATAGCCGGCATTGTATTTCTGGCTGAAGTATTCTCAAAATCCAGTCTATCTGCAAAGCATAAGGTATCTTCCGACTATGCTGAACAGGATTCTGTATCTGCTGATAGTAGTGCCGAATCTTTACAGGTTGTATTGTACAGATAAGGACAATTTTTATCGTTCATTTTCGTACACTCGTTGTTCTAATTGGTACAAGCTGTTTAAGTCTCAGGAGTGGCTAACAAGTCATATTGTTCATTAAATCAACACAATACAATATTGTGGCACGCTCCTTGTTTAATTATCAAAACATAATTTTATACACAATGGTTGAAATATCAGGATTACATAAGTCTTATATTACCGGAACAAATAGTCTTCACGTTTTAAAGGGCATTGACCTTACAATTGAAGCCGGAGAGATGGTTTCGATAATGGGGTCATCAGGATCTGGTAAGTCTACACTACTGAATGTAATAGGAATATTAGATGGTTACGATAAAGGCGAATATAATCTAAACGGAAAAGTGATTCGTGATTTATCAGAGAAACAAGCTGCGTGGTACAGAAATCAGATGATTGGCTTTGTTTTTCAGTCATTTAATCTGATTTCCTTTAAAAATGCGCTGGAAAATGTTGCATTGCCACTCTACTATCAGAAAATACCTCGTAGAAAAAGAAACAAAATAGCCGCCGAATACCTTGAAAAGGTTGGTTTATTGGATTGGGCAACCCATTTGCCCAGCGAATTATCCGGTGGTCAAAAACAACGAATTGCCATTGCAAGAGCGCTGATCTCAAATCCCAAAGTAATTCTTGCCGACGAACCTACCGGAGCTTTAGATACACAGACCTCCTATGAGGTTATGGAACTTTTTAAGGAAATTAACGATTCCGGTATTACCATGATAATTGTAACTCACGAAAAGGATATATCTGAGCGGACTAAGCGTATTATCCATTTAAAAGATGGTTTTATTGAAAAGGAGTACAAAACTAAATTAAGTCTGAACTATGCTTGATCTGGGCGTTTGGCAGGAAATTTTTAGTACCATGGGCAAAAACAAGCTCAGGACTTTTCTAACCAGTTTTAGTGTGTTCTGGGGTATATTTATCCTGATGATTCTTTTGGGTTCAGGCAACGGACTGAAAAAAGGTGTGATGCATAACTTTAGCGATGCTACCAATAGTGTATGGATGTGGGGAGGAATGACCAGCATGGCACATGAAGGACTTAACAGCGGCAGGGCTATTGAATTTAAAAATGACGATCTTGAGATTCTTGACAGAGGCTTTGATGAACTTGAGAATTTGTCAGGAAGAATTGGCCTTTGGGGCGGTGAATATCATACAAACTACAAGAATGAATATGGTGATTTTGGTATACAGGCTATTATGCCCGGTCACCAGGTAACAGAAAATATTAAACCCATGTCGGGCAGATTACTTAATCAGCTTGATATGGATAAATTCCGCAAAGTAACAGTTATTGGGAGAATTGTTCAGGAGCGGCTTTTTAAAAATGAAGATCCGATAGGTAAATATGTAAATATAAATGGCATGCCCTTTCTTGTTGTAGGTGTATTCGATGACGTACACGAAGGGGAGACCGAAAGATTATATATACCGCTTACGGTTGCACAGAAAACATTCAGACCAGGTACTGCTGTTAATACTATAACCTTTACAACCGGAAATGCTACAGTTGCTGAAAGTGAAGTCCTTATTGAAGAAATAAAACAAAAACTGGCAAAGAAGCACGGTTTCAATGTGGAAGATCAAAGTGCCATGGGAGCATGGAATGCCCTTAAAGAATACAAGCAAATGCTTTCCCTTTTTAATGGCATAAATATTTTCGTCGGCATCATAGGTATTTTTACTTTGATAGCAGGCCTTGTTGGAGTGAGTAACATAATGCTGATTGTAGTTAAAGAAAGAACCAAAGAAATAGGTATTCGGAAAGCCATTGGCGCTACTCCAGGGTCGATAATTGGCCTGGTTATACTTGAATCGCTGGTAATTACCGCAGTAGCCGGATACCTTGGCTTGCTTTGTGGTATTGGGTTGCTTGAATTTATTGCGAGCAAAATGCCGGCATCAGACTTTTTCAGAAATCCCGGAGTCGATTTCAGAGTAGCTATTGGTGCAGCATTAATGGTTGTGCTGGCCGGAGTAATTGCCGGATTTGTGCCTGCCCGACGAGCAGCAAAGATTAAACCCATAATTGCTTTAAGAGACGAATAAAACCCTGGGAACCATGATAGATATTGATAAATGGCAAGAAATATTTCATACGCTGCGGCACAATAAGCTGCGAACATTTCTAACAGCTTTTGGCGTGTTTTGGGGTATTTTTATGCTTGTAATAATGCTCGGAGCAGGAACAGGCCTTGAGAATGCAGTTTATTCCAACATGGGCGACTTTGCCAAGAACAGCATGTTTATCTGGGCGCAGAAAACTACTATGCCGTATAAGGGGTTTCCCAGAAACCGGTGGTATCAATTTACTTACGATGATTTACATTCATTAAAACGCAATATTCCCGAAATTGACATCATTGCTCCAACAGTAAATGGCGGTGGATTTCGTTCATCAACACTTATTGTAAACGGAATAAGAAAAGGAAGTTTTGAGGTATTTGGCAAGGTACAGGAGGAAGATTTAATTGATCCGGTCGATATAGAATACGGTCGATTTTTGAATGAATTTGATTTGCGAGAAAAACGAAAGGTTGTTGTGTTGGGATACCGGGCCTACGAAGAACTTTTTGCCAAAGGTGAGGATCCGACAAATAAATTCGTCAGAATAAACGGAATATACTTCCAGGTTATTGGTGCATTTAAATCGAAACATACCGGCAGATGGGGAGAAAATCAAAACTCTGAGGTATATATTCCTTTCTCAACAGCCCAACAGGTTTATAATTACGCCGACAAGGTTGACCATTTTTCAATTGTGGTGAAACCACAATACCAGGTGGTGGATATTGAACCTAAAGTGATGGCAATTCTTGCAAAGAATCATAATTTACACCCTGATGATAAAGGGGCTTTTGGTTACAACAATGTGGGCGAAGAATTTAAAAAGATGAATGGATTGTTCCTGGGAATTCGCGGGTTAATCTGGATAGTTGGAATCGGAACCTTACTTGCGGGTATTATTGGTGTAAGCAATATCATGCTTATAATAATCCGTGAACGAACAAGCGAATTCGGAATTAAACGAGCTATTGGAGCAACCCCATGGAAGGTTATTACCACTGTAATATCGGAGTCGCTTTTTCTTACCATACTTGCCGGAAATGCAGGTTTAATGTTTGGGGTTTTTATTATTGAAATGGTAAATAAAGCTCTGCAGAACAGCGATGGTGAAATGTTTCAGAATCCTGAAGTTGATTTCAGCTTAGCCATTACAGCACTTTGTGTCATAATATTTTCGGGTCTGTTGGCCGGATTAATACCCTCGAAGAGAGCAGTATCAATTAAGCCTATAGAAGCAATAAGAACAGAAAATTAGAATAAATACTATAAACCATGAAAAAAGTTATCAGAATTGCCGTATTAGTACTTTTTGTTGTACTTGTCGTATATGGATTCTTTTATTTGTACAAAAAATCTAAAGTTAAGGACGTAATATACGAAACTAAAAACCCTACAGTTGAAACTATTATTAAGAAAACTGTTGCAACGGGTAAAGTTACTCCACGTAAGGAGATTGCTATTAAGCCACAGGTTTCAGGAATTGTTGAAGAGCTCTATATCGAAGCCGGAGACATTGTTAAAAAGGGTGACCTGCTGGCCAAAGTTAAAATTATACCGGATATGGTTTCGCTTAATGCTGCCGAATCGAGACTTAATAAAGCAAATATTCGGTTAGATGATTCTAAACTTATCTATGATCGACAGCTAAAAGTTTTTGAACAGGGTGTGATTCCTGAGGCTGAATTTCAAAGGTATCGTCTTGATTATAAAAGTGCCCAGGAAGAAGTTGAAGCCGCTGAGAACAACCTGGCTCTGATTAAAGAAGGAATAACTAAAAAAGCAGGCCAGATAACCAATACACTTATTCGTTCTACCATAGAAGGTATGGTATTGGACGTTCCTGTTGAGGTTGGCACTTCTGTTATTCAGACAAATACCTTTAACGAAGGAAGCACAATAGCTTCAATTGCCGACATGGGTGAAATGATCTTCGAAGGCAAAATTGATGAAACTGAGGTGGGAAAGATTAAAGAAGGAATGAAGCTCGAATTAACTATTGGAGCTATTGAGGAAGAAAAATTTGAGGCATTCCTCGAGTATATCTCACCAAAAGGTGTCGAGGAAAACGGTGCTGTTCAGTTTGAAATAAAGGCAAAAGTTAATCTGTCTGAAAGCAACTTTATACGCGCCGGTTACAGTGCCAATGCCAATATTGTTTTGGAACGTCGTGACAGCGTAATGGCTGTGGCCGAATCGTTAATAAAATTTGAGGAGGAAAATAAAGATTCTATTTATGTTGAAGTAGAAACCGAACCACAGGTTTTTGAAAAAAGATACATAAAAACCGGCCTTTCAGACGGCATAAACATTGAGATTCTTGACGGACTTTCTTTTGAAGACAAACTCAAAGGTGGAGAGAAACAAGAAGAAAAACCTGAAAAGAAACAGGGATAATAATGAAGCATGATTCATGAACTACAGTTCTTGTAGTTCTTTTCATAGATTAGGTTTTAGGTAAGAAAAGCTGCCATTATTGGCAGCTTTTCAATTTAATGCGTGATTAATTATTGCTTATAAAAATTTGTTGCTGAAGCCTGTGCCGAAGGCAAAATAATACTGTCGGCAATATTTACATGTCGCGGCCTTGAAACTATAAAATATATCAGGTCGGCAATATCTTCTGCCAGCAGTGGTTCAAATCCTTCATAAACCTTATCGGCGCGTTCTTTATCGCCTTTGAACCTTACTGTTGAAAATTCGGTATTTACTGCTCCCGGACTAACCAATGAGACTTTAATACCGGTGCCCAGCAAATCTTGCCGCAGACCGTTATTGAAACCATCTACTGCATGTTTAGATGCACAATATGCATTTCCTTTTAAATAAGCTTCCTTACCGGCAATGCTGCTTATATTTACAATGTGTCCTTTCTTGTTTCGAATCATGTATGGGAGTACTGCCTTAGTTACATACATAAGCCCTTTAACATTAATATCAATCATAGCCTCCCAGTCATCCAGACTGGCATCCTGGGCAAGGTCAAGTCCGTGGGCATTACCTGCATTATTCAAAACAATATCGATGTTCTTCCATTCTTCAGGAAGGGAATTAATTTTTTCAAAAACATGCTTTCGGTCAGTAACATCAAAAACAAGTTTAATTGTTTTCACTCTACCCGAAATTTCATTTTCGAGCGCCACTAACCTGCTGTTTCGTCGGCCGCAAAGTATTAAATCAATATGGTTTTCTGCAAATATTCTGGCAGTGGCATAACCAATGCCTGAACTGGCTCCGGTAACTAAAGCAATCATACGCTGTTTTTCTTACGAATATAAGGAGGTTTTCATCCTGAACAGAGAAATAAGCATTATTTTTGCTTCTAAAATTCCATCAAATGATTGAAAATAATTACAGGAGCAAAGAGGTTAGTTGGTTGTACTTTAACGAACGTTTATTGCAAGAAGCAGAAAGAGAATCTGTTCCGCTTATTGAAAGAATAAAGTTCCTGGGGATATATTCCAACAATCTGGATGAATTTTTCAGAGTACGTGTAGCTATTTTAAAAAGGCTTGCTAAAGATGGCAAGAATCCAAGACTTGACGGAGGATATCCTTCAGATTTCCTCAAAGAAATCCAGCGTTTGGTGATAAAACAAAGAGACAGGTTTAACAGAATTTTTGATCATCTGTTAGCTAAGCTGCAGGAGAATAATATATTTCTGCTAAATGAAAAGCAACTGAATGATGAGCAGGGTGAATTTGTTTCGAGTTATTTCACTGAGAAAGTCAGGCCCAGACTGGTTCCATATATTATTACAAAAGAACGTGATCTGCCAGATTTAAAAGATAGTGATATTTTCTTTGCAATTCAGCTTAAGAATTCCAGGGAAAAGAAAAGCGTATACGCTGTTCTTGAAATTCCCTCTGAATTAGGAAGATTTGTGCAATTGCCTTCCGACGGGAACAAACATTATTTAATACTACTCGATGATGTAATCAGGTATAGCCTGAGAGACATTTTTTACATGTTCGAGTTTGATAAGATTGCAGCATATACCATTAAGCTTTCGCGCGATGCCGAAATGAATATCGACGATGAAATGTCGGAAAACTATGTTGATAGAATTTCGCATGCTCTTGAAAAAAGGAAAGAAGCATTACCTGTCAGGTTTGTATGCGACAGTGATTTACCCGAAGATTTTTTAAAAGTATTATTAAAGAAACTTCATTTTTCGAAAGAAGATGTGGTACTAAAAGGAGGAAGATATCATAACCATAAAGATTTCATGGGATTTCCCAAACTGGGGTCTAAAAGCCTGGTTTACCCCGATATGCCTCCTATTCCGCATAAAGATTTTATACCCGGAAAAACCTTTATATCCATTATTAAAGAGAAGGATATTCTTTTTCATTTTCCCTATCATTCTTTCCTGAATTTTATAAATTTTTTGCAGGAGGTATCTATCGATCCTAAGGTTAGAAGCATACAAATTACTATTTACCGGCTCGCAAAATCTTCGAGTGTTATTAATGCTTTGCTTAGTGCTGCCCGAAACGGCAAAAAGGTAACAGCCATATTTGAATTACAGGCCCGATTCGACGAGAAAGCCAATATTGAATGGGCAAACAGGCTAAGAAGTGTTGGTGTAAAGGTAATATATGGTATTCCGGCACTTAAGGTTCACAGTAAATTATGTTTGATTGAGAGAAAAGAAAATCGCTCTGTTGTAAAATATGCCTGTATTGGCACAGGAAATTTCAATGAAGATTCGGCCAAAGTATTCAGCGACAGTTTGTTAATGACTTCTCATAAAGAAATTGCCAGGGAAGTATCCAATGTATTCAGATTTTTAAATCTGAATTACAAGTCATCGCGATACAGCCATTTATTGTTGGCACCCTTCTCATTGCGAACAAAATTTTCGCGTCTTATTCAAAACGAGATAAATAATGCCAGGGCAGGCAAACCGGCATACGTTTATATTAAAGTAAACAACCTGGCCGATCCGCTGGTTATTCGCAAGTTATACAGGGCAAAAAGCGTAGGTGTCGAGGTAAGGCTCAATGTCAGGGGAATGTTTTCTCTTATTCCAACTTTTGATACTCGTGAAAATACAATTCCTGCCATTGCAATTATCGACAGGTTTTTAGAACATGCCAGAATGTATATATTCTGCAATAACAACAAACCAAAAGTGTATATTTCGTCGGCAGACCTGATGGCCAGGAACCTTGACAGACGCGCAGAAGTGGCGTGTCCGATTTATGCTTCAGAATTAAAAGAAGAACTGATTGAGATGTTTAATATTCAGTGGAAAGATAATTGTGCAGCCAGAATACTTGATAATAAACTGTCAAACAAAATGGTAGTTCAGGATACTGGTGCAACTCACCGTTCCCAGATTGAAATTTACAAATACCTCAAAGGGAGAAACTAAACAATTTTTAACGATTTAGTGCATAAGGTTGAGAGCATAAACAAAGTAGTTAAAAGCTATCACAGTTAATCAGCTTTTTCAGGGTATTCTATTTTGAAATCGGAGCTGCAAATGCTTCTACATCTTTTCCGGTAATTTGTTTATCACAAAGAATGATTAGTCGTTCAACAACGTTTCTGAATTCTCTTATGTTTCCGGTCCAGTTAATATCCTGCAAAGCCTTTATGGCATCGGGAGTAATTACTTTTTTTGGCTGTCCGTATTCGCCACAGATAAGCTCGTTAAAATGCCCAACAAGCAGAGGGATATCTTCTTTCCTGTCGTTTAATGCCGGTACGTGAATTAGAATTACACTAAGACGGTGGTACAAGTCTTCACGAAATTTCTTTTCTTCAATTTCGGTTTTCAAATCTTTATTTGTTGCAGCAAGTATACGCACATCAACATGAATATCTTTATCGCTTCCCACCCGCGAAATTTTATTTTCCTGCAGGGCACGCAAAACCTTTGCCTGTGCCGCCAGGCTCATATCGCCAATTTCATCAAGGAAAATAGTACCACCCTCAGCCTGCTCAAATTTACCCTTGCGTTGTTTAATGGCCGATGTAAAAGCACCCTTTTCATGGCCAAACAATTCACTCTCAATTAATTCAGAAGGTATGGCTGCGCAGTTAACTTCAACAAACGGACCAGAGCTGCGATTGCTTTGGTCGTGAAGCCAGCGGGCAACGAGTTCTTTTCCGGAACCGTTTCCTCCGGTTATAAGAACACGGGCATCGGTAGGAGCAACTTTGCTGATCATGTCTTTTACCTTTACTATGGCTCCCGATTCCCCTATAATATCGTATTTCCTGCTTATCTTCTTTTTAAGTCGTTTGGTTTCCTGAACAAGGTCGGTTCGCTCAAGAGCATTCTTTACAGTAACCAACAGCCTGTTTAAATCAAGTGGTTTAGAAATGAAATCGTAAGCTCCTTTTTTTATTGATTCAACAGCTGTTTCAATATTTCCATGTCCCGATATCATTACAACAGGAACATCGTTGTTTAATTCAGTTATTTTTTCAAGAACTTCAATACCATCCATTTCCGGCATTTTAATATCACACAAAACCAGATCGATTTTATCTTTCTGAAACGATTCTATGCCCAAGGTTCCGTTTTCTGCCAGAAAAACCTTGTGGTCTTCATATTCAAGAATATCTTTTAATGTATTTCGGATGCTTCGTTCGTCGTCGATTACTAAAATATTAGCCATAGTTATTAATTCATTATAAGTTCTGTAACTGCACCTTCTTTCAGTGAATAATTTGACTGAATCAGGCGCTTAAAATTATGATTATCTAATATAAATTTTACAAATAAACTTGCCAATACGATCATTTCAATGCGCATGGGTTCCAGTCCTTTCATTTGCATACGGTCATTAAGCGTGCTTTTTTCCAGCTTTTTGTGGAGCTTACAGAATGCATCTATGTCCATTTCGGTTGAGATTTCCTGCAAAATGCACTCTAAATCGCTTACTTCAATTTGCCTGAGCATGGTTAAAAATGTTTCGAAAGAGCCAGAGGCACCAACAAAAATCTCTATCTGGTATTTTTTCAGCTGCTTAAACAGGTCTTGCAAATTCTCTGCCAAATACGCATTTATTTTACTTATTTCGTCAGCGCTGAGTGGATCCGAAGGAAGAAATTTCTCAATAAGCCGGGCAATTCCCAGCGGATAACTTTTCTTCCAGTATATTTTTTCCATATCTGCAATGATTAGTTCATTGCTGCCTCCACCAATATCAAGTATTAAAAATTTTTCTTTAGTAAAATTCAGACTTTGCTTTACACCCAAATAAATTAGTTCAGCTTCCTTTTCACCTGGAATAATTTCGATTTCAAGGGCAGTTTTTTCTTTTATTTCAGAAAGAAATTTTTTGCCATTATTAGCAGTTCTGAATGCTGAAGTACCAAATGCTTTAATTACATCAGGCTGGTATTCACCAATAATTTTTGAGTAGGTCTCAATAGCTTCAATACCTCTTTTATAGGCTACAGGAATTATTTCTCCCGAATTTATTTTGCTTTCTCCAAGTTTTACCGGTATTCTTTTGTTTACCAGTATGTCGAATGTAGAATCAGAGTTTTTCTCAACAATCAAAAGGTTGAAAGTGTTTGTACCTAAATCTAATATTGCCGCACGTTTCATTCTTTTCATACGATTTCTGCAAAATACCAAAAGTACGAAAATCCGTCTCCTGATTTTTGAAAAAAACTACAAATCTGAGTTATTCCGCTAATAAGTCTGAGTTATGCAGAAATAATACGACTATGACAAATATAAAAATTGAAAAGTTTTTTCATTTTGTATGGCTGCGATTTATCATAGCGCAAATGCTAAAATTGTTGTTTTATTTGCGTTTATGAATTTCCGTTATTTCCATATTTCTACAGCGAAGGCTAATCTGAAAATGCTATTTGTTAGTATAAAAAAGAGAGACTCATTTTAGTAGACTATCCCCCAGTAGTTATTTCAATTATTCATTTTAATACTTTACTAAGAATGGAAATGCCTTTTTCAGAGCCTATAAAATAAAAATGACTGAACCACTTTACATGAGTAGTAAAGAAGAGTGGGAGCAATGGATATCAGAAGCAAAATTCAACATATTTAATTTAAAAATTCAACAGGTATATATCGATCTGCCAACAGACTCCGGAACCGTTGCTATGAGCCAGAACCAGTGGGCTGCAATTCTGACCGGGGATGAAAGTTATGCAGGATGAGTGTATAGCTTCATTTTTAAAAGTTTTATGAAAGATGCTTGTTTAATAACGAAAGGAGCATTTTAGATTTTAATGGTTTACTGATATAATCTATGCACCCGGCATCTAATGCTTTCTGTTTATCTTCGGAAGCTGCATAGGCGGTTTGTGCAATTATTTTTAAATCTGGTTTTTGCCGTTTTATCTGACGGGTTGCTTCGTAGCCGCTAATATCAGGCAAACGAATATCCATTAGCACTAAATCTATTGCATGCGTTGAGGCAATTTGCACCGCTTCGTTGCCGTATTGGGCATATAAAACATCTAAACCCGTTTCGGAGAGTATCTCTTTTATAAATGCTGCATTATAGGCATCGTCTTCAACTACAAGTATTGTTTTGTTATGCAAAAAGGTTTCAAAAGTTTTTTCTTCAATAATAATTGGTGCATTCCCCAATGTAGAATTAGATTTATGAGGAATCGTGAAATAAAATGTAGAACCTCTGCCCACCTCAGATTCGAGCCAAATACGCCCGCCCAATAACTCGACCAAACCCTTAACAATGGACAGTCCCAAACCTGTGCCGCCATATTGTCGATTTGTAGTTTGTTCTACCTGTGCAAAACGATCGAAAATGAATTGTTGTTTTTCGGAAGGTATCCCAATACCTGTATCGGAGACGTAGAAAATAAGATTGTTATTATCATCGAATTGGCAACCTCCTTCAATCATTCCGGAATTGGTAAATTTAAAAGCATTACCGATAAGATTTATGAATATTTGCTTGAGTTTCACTTTATCGGTTAAAATGATTGAGCCATTGGGGTTGCAATATGCCTTTAAATTCAATATTATATGTTGCTTTTGAAGTTTCAGCTGCTGTTCGGTAAAAAACAACTGCAATTCGGCAAAAAGGGCATTTAAATTGCAATTTTCGATTGTAACAGATAATTGACCTGACTCTATTTTTGCAATATCCAAAATATCTTCGATAATCACTAAAAGGTCGTTGCAACGTTGGTTTATGATGTTAGAAAATTTTTCGAGTTTGGGTTTGTCATTGTAATTACGGACAAGTAGTTCTGAAAAGCCCATAATGGCATTCATGGGTGTGCGAATTTCGTGGCTCATGTTTTGAAGGAAGGCAGTTTTGAGCCGGTCGCTTTCTTCGGCTTTTGCTTTAGCTAAAATGAGTTGCTGTTCTGCGGTTTTTCTTTCCGAAATGTCGTGGTAATTTCCTAAAATACCTTGAATATCGTTATCATGAAATAGATTAATTACATTAATTTCTATCCATACATAATGTCCGTCTTTGTGTTTGTAACGCATTTCAGTTAATCCGGAAGCATTTGGCTTAGTTAAAATTGTGCCAAAAAATTTCTGACCTTCTACCAGATCGTCAGGGTGAATTATATCCCAAGTGTTTTTACCAATTAATTCTTCAGGTTTCCAGCCGAACAATTTGCTAATATTGGGGCTTTTATATTGAATTATTTCATTTTGGTCTATAATAACAATTACATCATTAATGTTTGAAACTATTTTATTCTTTATAGCTTCGCTCCTGCGCATGGCATATTCAGCCTTTTTTAATTCAGTAATATCATACGCCATACCGTAAACACCTACAACATATCCGCTTTTGTTAAAGAGTGGTAACTTTCGGGTTTGGAGTATAATACGTTGGTTCGTAATTAAGTTGATTGTTTCCTCTTCTACTGTTATTGGTTCTGCTGTTTCAATTACCTTTCTATCATCAGCCATGTATTTTTCGGCAAGGTCTGGAGGGAATATATCGTAATCGGTCATTCCTTTTAACTTATTGTATGGTATTTTAGAAAGGTCGCAAAAAGTATGGTTAGCACTAACATATTTCAGTTCAATATCTTTTGTAAACGCAAAACCTTCTACTAAATCCAGTGATTGCTTTAATGTAATGGCTTCCTCTGTAATTTCGGCAAGCTCAAGTTCAAACCGCTTACGTTCGGTAATGTTTCGGGTTATTCCAACCACACTGGTTATTACCTTATCTTTGTCATAAATTGCATTGGCCGAAAACTCAATCCACATTTCGGTGCCATTTTTATGGCGGACTGCAACTGATAGCAGGTCTATTTTTTCTTTATTCTCTAATTTTAATTTACCAAAAGCATTATGAACCATTTCAATGTGATCGGGATGAACAAACGTGCTCCAATCGAGTGTTTTCCATTCTTGTAAAGAATAACCAAAAAGTTGTTCGGTGGCTGGCGATAAGTATGTAAAACGAAAATCGGCGTCCATAACCCAAATGCTATCTGTTGTGTTATCGGCTATAATACGATAACGAGCTTCGCTTTCTTCGGCCTTTTCTTTGGCAATAATAAGTTCTTTTTCGTATTTGCGTTGTTTTACAATATTCCAAACGCCTTCAACAAATAGTGTAAGTTCGTGTATGTCGGTTTCGTTGTAATCCTGTGGTTTATTACCAACAGCAATAAGGGCTACAATTTTGCCTTTGTCGAATATAGGCAAACTCATGTAATTTAGAATCTCAACATGCCCCTGCGGAACACCTCTTTTAAGAGGATTGTCGGCTTTAAAATCGTTTATCATCAAAGGTTTTCGCTGACGGATAACTTCGCCCCAAATTCCTGTTTTGGCCACTTCAAAATCGATATATTTGTCTTTTATCTCGCACATTTTCATTGCAGAAGCCGACCATGCGTGAATGGTAACAATGGTTTCCTGCTCGTTGAGAAATCCCAAAAAGCCAATTTTACTGTTGCATAGTTCAGTTGATTGTTCGAGGGCATAATTAAAAATTTCGTTCGTATCTAATTCTGCCATTTGGCTTAAACCGAGTAATATTTTTAAGCGATGGTTGTTTTGTTGGATAATAATATCTTGGTTTCTTTTTTCTGTATTGTCGGTAACTACTATAGCAAAGGTGCCTTTCTTAGGCGAATAGGCAATAACATCGAAATACTTTTTTAACTCTTGCGAATAGTTTTCGAAATGCAACGATTCACCGGTTTGCGCCACTTTTCCATAGTTTTCAATCCAGATTGGTTCAATATTGGGCAATACCTCTTTTACTGTTTTTCCAATAGAATCGGTGGCATTTATCCCGGTAAGTTTTTCGAATGCTTTATTGATAAGGACAAACCGACAGTCAACCGGATTGTTGTTCGTGTCGTAAATCATTTCGTGCAGCGCGAAGCCCTGCTCCATGTTTTCGAACAATTGACGAAATTGTCTTTCGCTTTGTTCGAGATGTTCGTTGGCATGTTTAATCGCCGTAATATCGTGATGTGCCCCTAACATTCTAATTGGTTTCCCATTTGCATCACAAATAGCTAAGCCTCTGCATCGTATCCAAACCGTAGAGCCATTTTTATGAGTATATCTAACAATTTGGTCGTAAGGATAATTGGGGTTTTCCAAGTGTTTAACAAAATTATCAGTTGCTGTTTTTAAGTCATCCTGGTTTATTATAGTTTGCCATGCACTTGATTTATGGGGCATTTCTTCCGGATTATACCCCAAAAGAACCCAAAATTTGTTGTTCATCCATTCGTTCTCTGGGTTTTCTAAATCCCAATACCAAAGGCCGTCTAATGAAGACTCTTGAATAAAATCAAAAATAGACTCATCAGTTTTAATAAGCGCGTAAAGTTCTTTCTTTAAATAATTGTCGACTGGGATATTGCTCATATTTCAATTTCATAAAATGTTCAATGGAGTAATACTAGTTATTTGAAGTTATTCATTTTTCGTTAGACTATTAACTAATTTATTATCAATTTGCAGAAATCTAACCACGAAGCACGAGCGATGGAAGAAAAGCAAGTGTTTAACTTCGTTGAGCTCGTCCTTTGTCCTCGGGTGGCAGCGAAGCGAGGCATGCAGTAAAGGGGGGCCAAACTGTTGCTTTCGTGCGGCGGGGTATTTGTTTTTATGCTGTAAATTATCACCGGAGCGTTTTTTCAGGCTTGTTGCTAACTTACCTATGGGGTTATGTCTGGCAGGGATATGAATGCTCTTGCTCAAGGTTTGTTTGAAATTACCAGCTATGAAAGTTGAGTTTGTTCGGTTGGTTATACCCCGACGAAGCTATACAAACAATCATATGGATGTTGTTGCTGTGGGACTGAAAAATATTTTAAATTGAAGCAGTTTTATAAAATCAGGATACAGAATTACCCGCGAAGTCCCTATCATGAGGCATTTCACCGTAGGATTAGGAAAAAATTAAATTACCGAATAAAATATTTATACGCTGTAATAAATAAAGAAAAAAATCTTTATATTAAAAAAATGTACTATATTTGTATTGAAATAATCTCATTACAATGAAAACTCAGGAAAAGGACAGCAGAGATATTGTACCGGAACCAACGGTTAAAAGGCTTCCTTTATACCTGCATTTTTTAAAAAAAGCGAAAGAGAATGGTGTTTTAACTATTTCGGCTCCAATCATTGGACAGGAACTTGAACAAGATCCTACACAAGTAGTAAAAGATCTTGCATACACTGGTGTTAAGGGACGTCCAAGGGTAGGGTATAATATCTACGAGCTCATTAAAGGAATTGAAGAGTTTCTCGGATTTAACCAGGTTTACGATGCATTTCTGGTTGGTGCCGGAAATCTGGGCTCAGCGCTTATTAATTATCCCGAATTCAGAAGTTTTGGTTTTAAAATTATAGCCGCATTCGACATAAGCGACGATGTAGTCGGCACACAACGTGGAGATGTTAATGTATTACATTTTAATGTATTTAAAGAATTGGCTTCTAAACTTAAAGTGAGGATAGGCATTTTAACCACACCGGCAAAAGTGGCCCAGGAAGTTGCTGAACAAATGGCAAAGGCCGGTATAAGGGCCATCTGGAATTTCACGCCGGTAAAGTTAAAATTACCCGAAGGGGTGATCGTTCAAAATACCTCAATGTACTCAAATGTAGCGGTTTTAGTAATGAAGCTGAATAATCAATTGAAGAAGAACAAAGATTAGTAATCAAAATAAATTGTTAGTGCTATGAAAAAAATAATTAAACTTTTGGTTTTTGTTTGCGAAAAAATAAAGAAAAATTTCTTTAAAAAAGCAGATGATAATAGAATCAGTGCATTTGCTGCTGAATTAAACAGTGGAGAAGCTAATACACAAATCAGCGAAGCTGAATACAACGACGAGTTTCATAAGTATTACGATGGTGTGACCAGGTGGCAGACTGTGTAATAGGGGGTTAGGATGTGACTCGATTAAATCCTTTTAAAGCAAGCTTTTTGTTCATTATCTTATTAGTTTAAACAATAGATTCAATGAAACAAAATTTAAATATTGCTTGACTTTGCCTGACTGGCTTATTCCTGGCACATGAAGAACAGGATAATATACCAGATGTTGATCCTGAACCCCTGTATTTTGGTCTTTGTTTAGGTGGTTTGTATCCTCCAGATTCACAAGAAATGATTTTTAAGTCAAACTTAGATTATCTGGCCCTGGGCGATTCATACAAGACCCTGGCTCTGAGCAGTATAAAATGCGTCACTGCCAAGCTTACGGAAATAGATTTTGACACCTCTTCACTGATTGGCAAATACAGTGAGGGTGGTAGTTGCGATGTAACAAGAAATTATAATCTTGAAATTGATTCAGATACAAAAGACTATCGTTATACCATCTCAAAAGTGTATGATGGTTCGTGTAATATGTTATTCTTTTCGATGAATTGGGCTTTGGTACCTGCAATACCCGATGATTATATGCTTGAGTTCGTTGTGAACAACGGAATGTGGTTGGTTTATAGCAATAATTTAAAATAGCCAGAACCTTATTAACATCATTTTCGTGCGTTGAACGATACCCTAAAATATCCATACCCAGGATTTTACATGGTAGCTATGCAAAGGCAGGAGATCTCAGATATTTTTTCCGCTTACGTCGAAAATTCTGAGATGACGATGGATTAAGATATGATATGTACTATGGATTTTTGGAATTAAAAAAAAGGCTGATTTATAAACCAATAATGATTTACAATCAGCCCCTTAGAATAGTTTCTTTTGTATTATTCTACTACAGAAACATTTGAAGCGATAGGGCCTCTTTGACCATCACTTACTTCAAATTCTACAGTATCGCCATCATTAAGTCCACCAAATTTATTGGCTAATCCTGAACGATGTACAAAAATATCCTTGCCGGCTTCGGTTTCAATAAATCCGAAACCTTTAACTGCATCATACCATTTAACTTTTCCTTTTTCCATGACAATAAATTAAAATCGGTTATTATTAGTTCGTGGTCTTGCTTCGTTTACAATAACTTTTCGGTTATCCAGAGTACCACCATTTAATTCTTCAATTGCTTTTTTAGCATCATCAGAACCTGCCATTTCAACAAATCCAAATCCTTTGCTTTTTCCGGAAAATTTATCTGTGATAATTTTCACAGAATCCACGTTTCCATACTCTTCAAAAATTTCTTTTAAGTCTTCTTCTACAACCCCATAACTTAGGTTGCCTACATAAATGTTCATGTTATAAAAATTTAAAAATTAAAACCTTGCCTGTTTGTTTAAAGATATGATCACCAAAGAATAGGGCACAAAAATTTATAGGAACTTGTTTTAAGACAAGTCCGATATACACTTTGTTTCCAGAAATAAATCGAGAAAAACGAAAGGAGATCCTGTTATTTAGCGAACTATAAATTTAAATTCTGTTTTTTTTGAATTGCTTACTCAGTGTGACTTTAGAACAAGTAATGTTCAGGAAAAGTCAACCTGAAAGCAATTAATAATGTTACTAATTCAGCGTCAAAGGTACAATAATTTCTGAATATCAGGTAATTCAATACATTATTAAGTTTAAATTAACTAATTGCACAAGCAAATAATCCTTAAAAATGTTTAATTATTCTGAAGTGGAAAAGACTCAACCTGCTTAAAAACCCGAATGAAATTTCCTGACCATATTTTTTGAATTTCTTCGGGGGTATACCCTCTTTTTAGAAGTTCGTAAGTTATATTAGGCAGTTCAGAAGCATCCTTACAATCAGCAAGCCCGCCTCCACCATCGAAATCAGTTCCAATGCCAACATAATCAATGCCTACAAGCTTAACAACATAGTCAATATGGTCAACAGCCTGAGCTACTGTAGGTAATATGGGTGGATAATCCCGCTCAATAGCTTCCCATTCCGACCAGGCCTGTTTTCTTTCAGCTTCATCTTTAAACTCGTAATTATTATATTTTTCACGCAGTTCAACATGCTTAATGTAGTTTACGGAGTTGGAGTCCTCGGGACTGATATAAGCACCAAGTATACAAATCTGAATTACACCTCCATTAGCAGCAAGCGCTTTAATCATGGTGTCAGACATGTTCCTGGGATGATTGCAAAGGCTCCGTACGCTTGAGTGTGATGCAAAAACGGGTGTTTTGCTGGTATTTATAACATCGAAAAATGCACTATCGGAAATATGTGAGACATCAATCATCATTCCAAGACGGTTCATTTCTGCAACTACCTCATAACCAAAGTTGCTGAGACCATTATGCTCGGAACCCCCTTTATCTGTCGATGAGTCACAAATATCGTTATTACTGGAATGAGAAAGTGTAATATACCGTACACCCCTTTTATAAAACTCCTCGACCCGACCTAATACATTTCCTATCGGGAAACCATTTTCCATTCCCAGGTAAATAGCTCTTTTCCCAGTTTTTTCAATCCGCAGGGCATCAGAATTGTGAAAAGCCAACTCCAGTTTGTGGTTGTATCTTTCGCTTATTGAATACACCGAATCAATTATCTGGTGTGCGAGCCTATATGTTTTTTCGGTATTTTCTTCGGTGCGTGGCAGTTGGCTTGTAAAAACAGCAAAGAATGCTGCATCTAATCCACCTTTTTCCATTTTCGGGATATCGATTTTTGCTTCGTTGGCATCATGCTCTTCAGCAATATCAAAGCCTTCGCTCAGCAGGTTCAGTGGCGAATCGGTATGAGTATCAATTGTCAGCAGTTCAAAATGAAGTTTTTTTGCTTTTTTAAATTTGGAATTATTAAGAACAAAAGCACTAAATAAGATGAATAATAAAACAACTATAATTTTTAAAGAATATTTCATGTGCAAGACGGAGTTTATTAGATTATTTATAGCGTATCCATTTAATAATTTCTTTGTAACTGGTTTTTTTTCCATACATAAGTATGCCGATTCTGTATATTTTGCCCGATAACCAGGTCATAAAAATAAATGTAAGAATTAATAAAGAGGCTGACAGGATTAGTTCAGAAACAGGAATATCGAATCCGATGCGGGCCATCATTACAATAGGAGAGGTGAAAGGAATAATGGAAAACCAGTAAGCTAACGAACCTTCAGGATTGGTTATGGCATTCATCATAACAATTATTCCAATTACAAGTGGTATTGTAACCGGCAGCATAAATTGCTGGGTATCTGTTTCACTGTCAACTGCGGCTCCAATGGCAGCAAACATGGATGCATATAACAGGAATCCGGTAATGAAATAAAAAACAAATACACAGAGAACAAACAGGAAATCAATCTCACGCAAACTTTCAAACATACCCGACAGTTCAACATCTTCCATGCTGATTTCGGTATTTTGTTGTGTTGCCGGTTGTGTATTAAAAAGTTCAACAGTTTGTTGTTGGTTTTGGATTTCATGTAGTTTCTCATTCAGCATATATGATTCGGCAAACTGAAATATTACAAGAGATAAAATAATCCAGGTTACAAACTGGGTTAATCCGACCAGGCCTATCCCAATTATTTTTCCCATCATAAGCTGGAAGGGCTTAACCGAGGTGATAATAACTTCGATTATGCGATTTGATTTTTCTTCAACAACGCCTCTCATTACCTGGGCACCAAAGAAGAAAATAAACATATAAATTAAGAACCCCGAAATGTAACCTAAGCCCCGTTTAACATTTATATCTCCTGAACTTTTTATTTCGTTCTCATCAGCGCGCCTGATAGCGATAGAAACCTTCGTATTTAAGTTATTAATTACCTGGGGAGGAACATTATAGGTTAAAAGTTTTTTGTTATAGAGGAAAGTTTCAAGATTCTGTTCAATTTGCATTTCGATACCGAAACTTGGCTGTTTTTTCGCAATTAGTTCCACAGAGACTTTGTCGCCGGCAAGAAATGCACGATGGCGAACTATTAGCACACCGAAATAATCTGATATTATTGCCAGTTCTTCTGCCTGAGCAACAGAAATTTCTCCCAGGTAATCAAATTTTAATAAAGGTTTATTTTCGAACACATTTCTTAAAATCATGGTGCTATCCGGCACCGGACGACCGAATTCATCAATTTCGACAACAGCAATTTTTTTGGGTTCTTTATCTTCGAGTTGCGTTAACCAAACAGGAACAACCATTAAACCCGCAAAAAGCAAGGGTCCAATAATGCTCATAATGATGAAGGTTTTCTTTCGGACCCGGGTAATGTATTCCCTGGCAATTATATGTTGAAGCTTACTCATTTGAATCTGTATTTGAATTCGAACCAACTGATTGAATGAATACCTCTGTCATTGAGGGTAGAATTTCTGAGAAAGAATGAATGACAGCCTTATCAACAATGCTTTTTATAAGTTCATTGCCCTGGCTCTTATTTATCGATAAGTCAGGTATCTTCACAATGGCAAATTGTTTGTCAGTATCAATCTTTCCTGATTCAACCAGCTGAAATTTTTCTTGCAGAAAACCATCCAGGGATTGTTCTGCGCTGTATACAACTTCAAATTTGTTCGATTTGAATTCTTGTTTTATATCAGCAACCCGCCCCTCCAGTATAGCCTTTGATTTATTGATGAGGCAGATTTTGTCGCACAGTTCTTCTACTGAGGACATATCGTGTGTGGAAAGAATAATGGTTTTGCCTTCATTTCTTAAATTTTTGATTTCCTGTTTTAGCTGGCTGGCATTCACAGGGTCAAAACCACTTAAGGGTTCATCAAGAATTAAAATATCAGGATTGTGAAGGAGGGTGATTATAAACTGAACCTTCTGGGCCATACCCTTCGATAGTTCTTCAATTTTTTTATTCCACCAACTTTGAATTTCGAATTTGTCAAACCAAAAGTTTAATTGCTTTAATGCTTCGTTTTTTTTGAGGCCTTTCAGCCTTGCCAGGTAGAGGGATTGTTCACCCACCTTCATTTTTTTATACAGACCGCGTTCTTCGGGCAGGTAGCCAATTTTTAAAATATCTTCAGATGTAATCTTCCGGCCATCAATCAGAACTTCGCCACTATCAGGCGCTGTAATTCGGTTAATGATACGAATTAATGTTGTTTTACCGGCACCGTTTGGTCCGAGGAACCCGTATACCAACCCTTTATCGATATGTACCGAAACATCGTCGAGTGCCAGATGTCCGGCATATTGTTTTGTGATGTTCCTGGCTTCGAAAAATGACATTGAAATGAGATTAATTTATGAATCGTAAAACTACTTATAATATTGAAAAGGGCGGAGGCTAACTATATTTTTTTTGAAGCGAAAACTCCTAATCTCTGATTTATATTTGCCACGAATTCACGAAATTAATTTTAATTAAATAACTCTTTGGCAGTGTTTATTCTTTTTTTGACACACCCCTAACCCCTATCGAGAGGGGAATCATTCCTGTTTAACTTGAATTTATCCCCTCTTGAGAGGGGGTGTGTGAGGACTGGAGCCGAGGAAGGGGTGTGTGAAAAACACAAAAAGACTATATTAGTCCTAAGATTATTTAAATGAGAAGAAAAATAATTCCATATAATCCAAAGCTAAAAGTACTTGCAAGAAATCTTCGGAATAACTCAACAAAATCTGAAATAATACTTTGGCAACATTTAAAAGGAAAACAAATGATGGGATTTGATTTTCACAGGCAAAGACCTATCGATAATTATATTGTAGATTTCTATTGCAGTGAATTATTATTGGCTATTGAGCTTGACGGGTACTCACACACTTTGGAGGAAGTGCAAAAAAAAGATGCAATAAAAGAAGACAGGCTCAAGGAATTAGGTTTAAATCTTTTAAGATTTGATGACATTGAAGTATATGATAATATTGATAATGTTTTAAGAACAATAGAGGTATATATTGAAAATCAAAGGAAGTCATATCCCCAGGTCTTTTCAGTAAGGGAACATAGTATTGACAAAAGCAAACAGAAATAGTTTTAGATGTGTTTGGCTGTAAGAGATAGCCAAGGCAAAATTTTAAGTTGCTAATAAGAAAGCCGGGAGATGAAAATGATTTCTATGTCCCGGCAATACTATCGAAAAGAGCTCTTTATTCAAAATAATTTCTCATACGCTCAAAAAAGCCTCCTTCGCCTGCAGCTGAAGGTCCGGGTTTAAAATTATCGGATTCCGTCATTTTCTCTACAAGCTTTTGTTCATCGCGACTAAGCTTGTTGGGAACCCACACATTAATATTGACCAGTAAATCGCCTTTGCCATATCCGTTTACTTCGGGCAGGCCTTTGCCTCTCAATCTTAAAATTTTACCGGGTTGGGTTCCGGAATCGATTTTGATTTTCACTTTTCCGTCAACTGTTGGAATTTCAACAGTATCGCCCAGGGCTGCTTGCGGAAAACTCAGATACAAAGGATATACCAGATCGTTTCCGTCACGGATTAGTTCGGGGTGTTTCTTTTCTTCAATCAGTACCAGCAAATCGCCGTTCACACCACCACGACGGGCAGCATTTCCTTTGCCTGCCACATTCAGCTGCATTCCCTCTCCAACACCTGCCGGGATATTTATTTTAATAATTTCTTCGGCTTTAATTATTCCCTCGCCATGACATTTCAGGCACTTGTCTTTGATTATTTTTCCTTCACCGCCACAATCGGGACATGCCGCAGTAGTTTGCATTCTTCCTAACATGGTGTTGGCAATTCGGGTAACCTGGCCGGCACCGTGACAGGTAGAACAAGTTTCATAACCGTTTGAGCCACGTGCACCTGTTCCGCTACATTCGTCACATGCGGTATATTTGTTTACTTTAAGTTTCTTTTCTACACCTTTGGCAATTTCTTCAAGATTCAGGCTTACTTTCACTCTCAGATTCGAGCCTTTGTTAACTCTTCTTCCGCTTCCTCGCCGGCTGCTTCCAAAACCACCAAAGCCGCCAAAACCGAATTCACTAAAAATATCGCCAAAATGACTAAATATATCATCAACATTGGTAAAGTGGCCTGCTCCACCACCGGCACCACCCAGGCCAGCATGTCCAAACTGATCGTAGCGCTGACGTTTCTGAGAATCACTTAATACCTCGTAGGCTTCGGCTGCTTCCTTAAAACTTTCTTCGGCTTCTTTATCTCCCGGATTTCTGTCGGGGTGATATTTAAGAGCCAGTTTGCGGTATGCTTTTTTAATTTCGTCTGCTCCGGCTGATTTTGAAACCCCTAATATTTCGTAATAATCTCTTTTCGACATGATTTGTAAATTTTACCTTATTCTCCAACAACGACCTTCGCGTAACGGATTACTTTATCGTTAAGTAAATATCCTTTTTCAATAACATCAACTACTTTACCCTTTAAGTCATCGTTTGGTGCAGGTATTTTTGTTAAAGCTTCATGAAAGTCAATATCAAAATCTTTTTCTTTAGCATCGATTTCTTTTACACTATTTTGGCGTAAAAACTCAACGAACTTATTGTATATAAGCTCAATACCTTTTTTGAAGGAATTCATATCCTCAGCTTTATCGATATTTGCAAGACCGCGTTCAAAATCATCAACTACTGGCAGAATATCTTTTAATAGCTCTCCGTTTGCTTGTTTTGTTAATTCAGTTTTTTCTTTCAGTGTTCTTTTTCTGTAGTTATCAAACTCTGCTGACAACCTCAGGTATTTATCGTTCCAGCTTTTTGATGCTTCCTCTGCATCTGATACTTTCTTTTCCAGTTCTTCAACTTGATCTTTGAGAGTTTTTAACTCTTTGGTATCAATATGCTTCTGATCTTCTGACTGGGTCTCTGTCTGTTTGTCGTTGTCTTGAGTATTTTTGTCTGCTTGAGTCTTTGTAGTTGCTGTTTTTGTATTCTTTGCCTCATTGTTATCTGCAACAGTTTTATTATCAGGTTTTTTGCTAGCCTTTTTTGTCATAATTCTCCACTATATTTAATAATAAAATCTTCAATTTTGCATGAATGATTTCAAAATGCTTGCCAGTTTGCAAAATTAGACAAAATGGCAGAGGCTCTTGTTTCAGGAAATAAAAGGCAGATGTATTTAATAGACAGATTAAAAAGAAATGGCTGCCAAAAAAAATCCTGGCAGCCATAATAAGTTAGATAAGGGTATTAGTAACAGAGGTCACTTCAATACTTTCAGCAGCTTCTTTTTTATAGCGCAGGCTATAAACCGATTTATAGTTTTTCGGATTCTTAATATATAATTTCAGCTCTTCCAGCGTATTGCCCTCCAGAAATGGAAACAAGGGTTGTTCTACTTCGAATACTTTTTTCAAAGATTTTTGTATAATCTTATCCCATTTCTGATAATTATCATCGAAGTCGGATGGTTTAAGAATACCACGGCAATTTTTATGTTTACAACAGAGATACATTTCACTTTCCAGATTAAAAACTCCGTACTCGTCTGTTATTTCTTCACCCGGGAAAATATCCCGCACTGCAATTTCGAAACCGTAGCCTGTGCTTATAGTATTAAAATTGCAGCAGTGGTTTACAAATTTACCTATATCCCAGCTAAGAATAAGGTTTCCATTTTCATCGACGTATGAATACTTGTCAATGATTACTTGCATTTCCGGAATGTGATTTTTAAATTCTTCCCGGCTGATTGTGATTTCAAGCGCGTCTTTTACATAGACGAGCGTTCCTTCAGGAATAAATTTTGTGGCAAAGACACCATTTCCAATGGCATCGCTAATGTGCCTTAGCTCAGTAGATGGATGAATCATTTTTTAAATTACCTTACAATTAATGATTTGACGAAAATTATATAATCAACAAATCACAAGGCGTAAGGCTAAACAGGGTGGGAGTCCATGTTTTGGGCTGTTGTTTTGTGGCTTACAACAGGTTCCGTTCACCGATTTAGTCTATACGGTTGTTATTGTTATTTAGCAACAATTTTTTTGCAAAATAAAAGTAAAATTCTGTTTAAATAATCGTTTTGTGTGAAATAATTTCGACGAAGAGATTAAATTCTTGAAATGCTTGCTCCCATTGCGTTTAAGCGCTTATCAATTTCTTCATAACCACGATCGATTTGGTCGATATTATGAATAATACTGACACCGTCAGCAGAAAGAGCTGCAATGAGTAATGCTACACCGGCGCGGATATCGGGTGAAGTCATCACTGTTGAGCGAAGATTTACTTGTTTATCAAGACCAATAACAGTTGCACGGTGCGGATCACAAAGGATAATCTGTGCCCCCATATCAATGAGTTTATCGACAAAAAACAAGCGACTTTCAAACATTTTCTGGTGAATCAAAACGCTTCCTTTTGCCTGAGTGGCTACTACTAATATTACGCTTAATAAGTCAGGAGTTAGTCCCGGCCACGGAGCATCATCGATAGTCATTATGGATCCATCAATAAAGGTTTCAATGGTATAATTCTCCTGTGCAGGAATAAAAATATCTTCACCCTTCCGGTCAAACTTTATTCCTAATCGTTCGAAAGACCGGGGAATAATTCCCAGATTATCAAACGAAACATTTTTAATGGTCAGTTCGGATCCTGTCATAGCGGCTAACCCAATAAAGCTGCCAATTTCTATCATATCGGGCAGTAATCTGTGGGTGCAACCTCCGAGGCATTCAACACCTGTAATTTTTAAGAGGTTTGAGCCTATACCGTCTATTTCTGCACCCATGCTAACCAGCATTGCGCACAATTGTTGTATATACGGTTCGCATGCCGCATGGTAAATTGTGGTGGTACCTTTAGCGAGAACAGCTGCCATAATTAAGTTGGCTGTACCTGTTACAGAAGCTTCTTCGAGCAACATATATTTGCCCCGAAGTTCTTTGGCTTCAACGGAAAAAAAGTTTTCCTTGTGATTGTATTTAAACTTTGCTCCTAATTCAATAAAACCATTGAAGTGTGTATCCAGTCTTCTGCGACCAATCTTATCGCCGCCGGGTTTTGGGATATATCCTTTTCCGAAACGCGCAAGCAGGGGGCCTATCATCATTACACTGCCCCTAAGGCTCGAACTTTTATTCCTGTAATTATCGGAGAGCAGATATTCAATATCAACATGTTCTGCTTTAAAGCTATATCTGCCCTTAGAAAGCTTTTTAACTATTACACCTAAATCGCCCAATAAACTAATCAGGTTATTTACATCCAGAATATCCGGTATATTTTCAATTATGACTTCTTCGGGAGTTAGGAGTGTTGCGCACAAAACCTGAAGTGCTTCATTTTTAGCGCCTTGTGGTGTAATAGCTCCAGATAGTTTTTTTCCTCCTTCAATTCGGAATGAGGCCATAGGATATAGGAATTGGGTGTTGCTTAGTTATTTTTTTTGAATGTTCTTTTTTGTGGCCGTTTGGGCTTGTTGCTGCTAATCAATTCTTTTGCCTCGCTAAGCTTAATTTTTGATATATCAACCTTACCGCCTGTTATTGACTTGAAGTCTTTTAATACAACTTCGTCATCAACCGACTCGCGATTCCAGGTGAGATATGATTTCTTCATATGGTTTGCCACAATATTCAAAAGCACATCTTTTTGTTCACCTTCTTCCATTTCCAGTACTGATTCAATCATCATTTCAATGGCTTTCCCATAATGGCGGAACCTTAATTTATGTGTTCCGTATTCAACTTTTCTTGGCTTTTCAATAAAAGATTCTGGCCTGGGTGGATCATAAGGATAATCTATATCAAGGTCAAAGTCTGCAATTAAAGCAAGATGATCCCAAAGTTTATGTTTAAAATCGTTTATATCGCGTAGATGGGGATTAAGATTACCCATTACAGCTACTATAGCGTGAGCTAAACGTGTTCTTTCTTCTCGGTCCTCAACGGTCTTCACATAGTCGACCATCATGTGTATATTCCTGCCGTATTCCGGCAATACAAGCTTTTTCCGACTGGTATTATAATCGAATGACATATATAAAAATTATTTTATGCAAAACTAGTTGTTTTTATCGGCTACACCAAAACATTTAAATTTGTGAATAATAGCTTTAATCTGCAAGCTTTTTTAAACTATTATACCTCTTTGACAATTCTAAGTTTAGCAAATTTTAATAATAATTGTTTTTCCTGTTGAATTTGATGAAAGAAAACGGTTGCCTTACGGTTTGGTAAATCACCTTCAATATGAATAACTTTCCCTTTACCAAACCTGGTATGTTCAACAGTCATACCCTGCTGAATACTTTCCGGGGCATCGGGATTGAAGTTTGCTGTATTAACAACTGGTTTTACTTTGGGTTGAAAACCTGCGGTGGTATTTTGTCCGATTTGTCGGCTCTGAAATTTAGGGCGGACATCAAAATTTTGTTTCTTTATAAAGTCTATTGGCTGATTTCGAAAAACAGCTTGTTTTTTCCTGGGGTCATCAAACCATTCGATGTATTTTTCATCGATTTCGGAAATGAATCGACTAGGGGAAGAGTCTGTTGGAGTGCCCCATTTATAGCGTGTCAGAGCATAGGTAAGATTAACTTTTGTCATTGCCCGGGTCACTGCAACATAAAACAATCTTCTTTCCTCTTCGAGGTCTTTAGGCGATTCAACAGACATGAAAGATGGAAATAACTCTTCTTCCAAACCTGCGATATAGACATATTTAAACTCTAAACCTTTAGCAGAGTGAATAGTCATTATGCTTACATTGTTCCTGTCTTCACTATTTTCGTTATCTGTATCGGTAAGAAGTGAAACATTTTCGAGGTAGCGATTGATGGTTGGATCTTCATCTTCTTCAATTGAAGCATCAACAAAATCGCGAATACCATTCAGAAGTTCTTCAAGATTTTCGTATTTACTTCTTTCCTCCGGAGTGGTGCCATTGTGAAGGTCTTTTAAAATTCCGCTTTCCGAGGCCATACTCTGAGCGATCTGGTATGCATCAGAGTTTGCTGATTTAGCCTGAAATTCCGAAATAAAATCAACAAAGGCTTTTAGCTTAGTAAGAGTACCGTTATTTAGTTTAAGTATGTTATTTAATTCCTGAATACGGATCAGTATATCCCAAAGGCTTACTTCTTTCTGGCCGGCAAGGGATTCAATTTTATCCATGGTTGTTTTACCAATTCCCCGAGCCGGATAATTAATAATCCGTTTGAGTGCTTCATCATCGTTGGGATTAATTACCATACGCAGGTAAGAAATTATATCTTTTATTTCTTTTCTTTGGTAAAAAGAGATGCTTCCATAAACCTTGTACGGAATGTTTCTTTTGCGCAGGGCTTCTTCAAAAATACGTGACTGAGCATTGGTTCGGTAAAGGATTGCAAAATCGTTGTATTGAGCTTGTTCCGATAGCATTGTATCGAATATTGAATTTGAAACAATGAATCCTTCTTCAACATCAGTCAGCGCTTTAGAAACAGTAATCGGCACACCTTCGTCGTTTTTCGAAAAAACATTTTTTCTTATCTGTTCGCTGTTTTTTTCAATAATACTGTTTGCCGCCTCAACAATGGTTTTTGTTGAGCGGTAGTTCTGCTCAAGTTTGTAAAGGTTGTATCCGGGATAATCGTTTTTGAAGTTTAAAATATTCTCTATCATGGCTCCACGGAAAGAATAAATACTTTGAGCGTCATCGCCAACCACACAAACATTCTGGTGCTTTTCGCCAAGCTTTTTTACAATTAAATATTGTGAATAATTAGTATCCTGGTACTCATCTACAAGTATATAATCAAACTTGTCCTGGTACTTTCTTAAAACATCGGGGCAGTCGCGAAATAAAATATTTGTATTTAACAGCAGGTCATCGAAATCCATTGCACCAGACCTGCGGCAGCGTGAAGCATAAAGCTTAAAAATTTCTGCAATCATGGGTTTTCGGTGAATCTGGTCGCGCTGCCTGATTTTTTCGTTGTTGTAGTATGCCTGAGGTGTAATAAGGTTGTTTTTTGCTGAAGAAATTCTACTTAAAACCTCACCGGGTTTATAGGTTTTATCATCGAGTTTAAGCTCTTTTATAACTGATTTTATAAGGCTTTTTGAATCAACCGTATCGTAAATGGTAAAATCTGAGGGATAACCAAGTTTGTCAGATTCATATCGCAATATTCGTGAGAACATCGAATGGAAAGTCCCCATCCAGAGGTATTTGCCAACATCATTTGCCAGAACCCGGTTAATACGTTCTTTCATTTCTTTGGCTGCCTTATTTGTAAATGTTAAAGCCAGAATTTTAGAAGGCTGAACACCCTTTTCAAGCAGGTGAGCTATCCGGTAGGTTAATACTCGTGTTTTCCCCGAACCAGCTCCGGCAATGACAAGCGATGGGCCATCGGTATTTTTTACAGCTTCGGTCTGGGCTTTATTTAATCCTTCAAAAAGCGAACTCATAAAAATCTCCAATCTTATAATCTGTGCAAAAATACAATACTGATTTTTGCCTGCGACAAAAGTCATAAATAATTATGAAGAAGAAGTTAACAATGGGGGATGTTAAAAGTGAAAAGATAAGTGAGAAAAGATAAAATGGATATAGACGTGATTTGGTTGGAAGGTGATTAGGTTGGGGAGGTGATTAGTTGAATGAGTGAGTGAATGAATGAGTGAATGAGAGAATGAATGAATGAGTGATTATGAGGTTTTATGTAATCATAGTTTTTATTCTGAATTCTCCATTCTGAATTCGAATATCCTATAGGTCATGAGCGCATTTTTTCTTATCATTGCAGCTCTGAAATACTATTTAATCAGATTTCGAGTTTAATAAAGTGATGTATCAAAAAAATATGTTGTTCAGACAATTATCCATAGCAGTATTTTTTCTTTTTGGTTTTACAATACTTACGGGGCAGATTTCTGCTCCTTATGCCGATTACATTGACCTTACAGAATATACTATTGAAGATTCTGACAGTATCTTTCTTTTTCATCGGGAAAATGATTCGGTTTTTATCATGGTTGACACCTCCCAATCACCCGATTATTTAAGTCTAAGCTGGGAAGAGTTTGTGCCAGGTATTGGCTATCAATACCTGAACTTCCAACCTAAAATATTTGTCACACCCGATACCATTGCAAAAGGTTTCAGGTTAACGGTATATAATGCGAGTGATACTATTGTTACCAGATGTTGGGTTTTAAGGAACGAGTTTACTGTACACATTTTAACGAAAGATGATGAGGGAAACCTGGCTAATGGGGTCTATACATCGGAATGCAATAAATATGGTCCGATTCAAGTAAAGATTGACCAGGCACAGTTGTGGTATTTTCACCCTGCCACCTATGAAAAGTATGATTACGAACCCGATTACAAAAAGATTTGGGAGAAGGATCAAGATGTTGAAGAAGGGCAAGTAGTTGAAAGGGGCAAAATATTTGATAATTTCAAGTTCAATGTTGAAGATGCCTATTGGGAAGACATGTGGTATACCTTTGTTGTGTCGGATAGCTGTGGCAATGAAGATCAGGACTCGGTATTTGTGAGGAGCATAAACCCAAAAGCTGACTTTGAATATGAACATGTTTCACTGGACGACAAAACCTATTACCCTGATAAGGATACCAATTATTATTTCTTTTATTCTTCGAAAAATTATGAAGAAAAAGATCATATTTCAGCTCCTGCATATTACATTTTTAAAAACAAATCGGAGAATGCACATGAATATTTCTGGACCTTTGGTGATTCTACAACCTACCGGACAACAAGCGATTCAGTATTAAAAGAATACACAAAAATTGGTTCTTTTGAAGTGACACTTACAGCAGAGCATCATGTATTGTGGTGGAACCAGACCTGTACATCGACAATGACTTTGGACGAAACCGTTGATATTAGTCTACCTATACTTCATGCTCCAAATGTATTTTGTGTTAACAGTAGTAAATATCCAGCCTGGAGATTCGAAGAAGTCTCCATTACTGATTTTGAAATCAGTATTTTTAGCAGGAATGGTGTCCGGGTACATCACTTTAAAGGAAATATAAGAGACTGGGATGGCTGGGATGGTAGGTATAAAAATACCGATTCATATGTTTCAGATGGCGTATACTTTTATATTGTAAAGAACTTCTCGCATCTTGATTACTATGATGAGGACTATGTTGCGGATGATTACAGTGTATGGACAGGTACTTCAGGTGGAGGTGAAGAAGAAAATAATGATAAGAAAGAAGAAAAAAAGAATAATCAATACCGGGGGTTCTTTCATGTTTATTGCAGCGAATAGGCAAGATTGTTAATACACTTTCTCTTCTTGTTCCATAACTTTTTTCGAAATAGCTATATTTGTCGGGAACATAAAACATATTCCCCTCATGCAGCAGAAGTTAATTGAAGTTCTAGAGCACATCGATAAGTATCTTGGAGGATCTCAGTGGTTTGTTTTTCTATTATTAGGAACCGGAATTTTATTTACACTTTATCTTGGGTTTCCCCAAATCAGGTATTTCAGGCATGCATTCCAGATTGTCAGGGGAAAATTCGATAAACAGGGAGATAAAGGAGACACCACACATTTCCAGGCATTAACTACAGCTTTATCGGGTACAGTTGGCACCGGCAATATTGGAGGCGTTGCCCTGGCAATATATCTGGGTGGACCAGCAGCTTTATTCTGGATGTTAGTTACAGCTTTTCTGGGCATGACTACCAAATTTGTGGAGGTGTTATTGTCGCACAAATACCGTGAATTCGATTCTGCGGGTCAGGTTGCCGGCGGCCCCATGTATTACATGAAACACAGGCTGAACATTAAACTTAAAAACGGGAAGCTCATTAAAACCGGATATGTAATGGGTGGAATCTTTGCTTTTGCAACCATCCTGTCATCTTTCGGAACCGGGAATCTCCCACAGATAAATAATATTGCTATTTCAATCGAAGAAACCTTTGGGCTTAATCCATTTATTACAGGAGGGGTACTTGCCATATTATTGGGTCTGGTTATTATCGGGGGAATAAAACGTATAGCCAAAGTAACATCAAAGCTTGTTCCGGGAATGGCAATTCTTTATTTTGTAGGTGCTATTGCTGTTCTTGTAGTGAATTATACAAATATCTGGCCATCCCTTGAATCGATATTTTCAAATGTATTTACAGGAAGCGCTGCTGCCGGAGGTTTCCTTGGAGCATCGTTCAGGTATACCTTTAACAAAGGTGTTGCTAGAGGCTTGTTCTCGAACGAAGCAGGGCAGGGTTCTGCACCAATAGCCCATGCTGCAGCCAGGGCACATGAACCGGTTTCGGAAGGAATGGTGGCGATACTTGAGCCTTTTTTTGATACGATAATTATTTGCTTCATTACCGGACTAACCATCTTGTCGTCAGGAGTATGGACCGAGAAATTTGAGAATCGTTTCGATGAAACTTCGACTTATTTTATTTCCGGGCAACTTTCTGACAAAAACAAGCCAGATATTCCAAAACTTCATGATTTGATTAATGATAAGGATAATTCTTTATTGTATACAGGTGTTGTGGATATTGAGCAAGGAATTATTAATTCTGATGTAACGGTAATAAGCTCACGCTCGGTAGCAGAAGATGTAAGGGTGTATACCGGGATGGACAGCTTGTATACCGGAAATCTTCATATTATTGACGGCCTAATTAATAACGATGTTAACGAAGAACATGAAGATATTTATCTTTCAGGTTTATCTTTGTTGCATAGTGCACCTTTAACAACTAAAGCATTCATGCGTGGGTTTAAAGGTGGATGGGGACAATACATTGTATCGATTGGCTTGCTGCTTTTTGCATTCTCCACGGCCATATCATGGTCGTATTATGGCGACAGAGCCGTAACCTATTTATGGGGTACTAAATATGTTCTTTATTACCGAATTGCCTATGTTGCTGGTTTTTTTATTGCCGCATTTGCCAACACCAATGTTATTTGGGCTATCTCCTATGTTACCATTGCACTCATGGCTATTCCAAACCTGATAGGTATACTCGTTTTAAGTCCCGAAGTAAAAAGAACTATAAAAGAATACTGGATTGATTTTAAAGAGAATTTTGGTTCTCCGGATTAGCCCGTTGAATTGTTTTATATTTTTTTAAATTCATTTCTGATATTTTAACAACAATATTTATCAGCTTTAGCCGTTAAATTTTTTTAAACTATCAAACCAGACCTACATGAAGTGGAAAAATCTTTTTCTAATGCTTTTGTCATTAAGCATTAGTTTAATATCCTATTGTCAGAAATATACCATTAGTGGATTTGTTGAAGATGCAAAATCAGGCGAAAAACTGCTTGCAGCTACAGTTTACGATAAATTTACCGGACTGGGAACTTCTACAAATGAATACGGTTACTTTGCGCTGACCCTTCCTGAAAGTGAAATATCATTGTCGGTATCCTATGTTGGATATACAACTTATTGTGATACTGTGATGCTTAACAAAGACTTGTCTGTAAACATCAAAATGGAGCCATCGCTGTTGCTCGATGAGGTAATTGTTACCACCAGCAGTCCGAAAGATGTAGTAGAAAATGTACAAATGAGCATGATTTCCATTCCCATAAAGGAAATTAAAAGCATTCCAATGTTTATGGGTGAGGCTGATGTTATAAAAACCATTCAGCTTATGCCGGGTGTACAATCAGGAACAGAAGGCACAAGCGGTTTGTATGTTAGGGGCGGAGGTCCGGATCAGAATCTTTTTTTACTCGATGGTGTACCCATCTATAACGTTAGCCACCTTTTTGGTTTTTTTTCAGTTTTTAATCCCGATGCAATTTCTAATATAACATTAACAAAAGGCGGATTTCCGGCGCACTATGGAGGTAGATTATCGTCGGTAATTGACATCAGGCTGAAAGATGGAAACATGAAAGAGTTTCATGGCTCAGGTTCAGTTGGATTAATTGCTTCAAAACTAATGCTTGAAGGGCCAATAGTGAAAGATAAAGCTTCGTTTATTATTACCGGCAGAAGAACTTATGTTGATTATTTGGCACGCCCCATCATCAGGGCTGTAAACAATTCCCAGGGGACAACGGCTGACATGGGTTATTATTTCTATGATTTAAATGCGAAATTAAACTATAAAATCTCTGATAAGGACAGAATATTCCTGAGCGGATATTTTGGAAAAGATAATCTATACAGCAACGATGAAGTTCAATATGTTTATGACGATGTACAGTACAAAGTACTGAAAAAGTATGGACTTATTTGGGGAAATGGTTCGGCAGCATTTCGCTGGAATCATGTATATGGAAGTAAACTATTCAGCAATACTTCCCTAATATACAGCAACTATAGTTACAACAACTACGATCACTATTCAAAAAATGCTAAAACTTATTCGTCAGAAGGAGACACTTTAGATGAAAAATATATCTATGATAATTTTTCGGGTATAGAAGATTATGGAGGAGTTATTGATTTTGATTACAGGCCATTACCTTCACACACCATGCGTTTTGGAGGGAAGTATTTGTACCATACTTTTAATCCGAATACCGAATCGGTAGAAGCAGAAGGAAACACCGATTCAATCATCAGCATAAACAGCAACAATAAAAACGTATATGCACATGAGTATTACCTCTATGCCGAAGACAATCTTCAGATAGGCTCCCGAATAAGGGCAAATATTGGAGCTCATTATTCGGCTTTCTTTGTAAATGGCGAGGCCTATCATTCTATTCAACCCCGTTTAAGCGGCCGGCTTTTACTAAGCGATAACTTGTCATTCAAGGTAGCGTTTTCAAGAATGGATCAATATATCCATTTGCTTACAAACAGTTCAATCGGGTTACCTAACGATTTGTGGGTTCCGGCAACCAACAGAACCCCGCCTCAAACATCTTATCAATCAGCCCTGGGAATGGCATATAATTTAAATGATAAATGGTCTTTTACAGTTGAGGGTTTTTACAAAACCATGAAGAATCTTATTGATTATGAAGAGGGTTCGAATCTGTCTACACGAACTGGAGACTGGGAAGACGCAATTGAAAGAAATGGGAAAGGTGCTTCATACGGAGCAGAATTCTTAGTTAGGAAAGACCTTGGTAAATTGAAGGGATGGGTTGGATATACACTCTCTTATGCTAACCGTCAGTTCGAAAATATAAACAACGGAAATGTCTTTCCATATACTTATGATCGTCGCCATGATATTTCTGTTGTATTAATGTATAAGTTGAATGAAAAAACAGATTTTGGTTTAACCTGGGTTTATGGAACCGGTAGGGCAACAACTTTAGGTGTTGCCAGGTATAGCACATACCAGAATGAGCCATCCTATAACAACGGCTATGTTTATTATTCATTTTACGACAGTGATATCGAATACTACAAGGGCAAGAATGGATTCAGGGAACCAGCCTACCATCGGCTCGATGTATCGGTAAACAGACATAAGGATACCCGCTGGGGGCACCGTACATTGAGTTTTGGTTTGTATAATGGCTATAATCACCTGAATACTTTTTATATGCATTTTGGAACTGATATGTATGGATACAGACAATTATACTCAAAGTCTTTTTTCCCGATAATTCCATCAATAAGCTATTCGTTTGATTTTTAACGCCAGGAAATTATGAAAGTGTTTACCAGATATTTTATAAAAACCCCAAAATTATTTTTTGGTTTCATGTTATTGATTTTTACTGTTTCATGCGATTCAATTGTTGAAATAGAAATTGAAGATGTTGAAAAACTTATTGTTGTGAATTCAGTTATCAGCCCTGATTCACCAATTTCGGTTAATCTTTCTCTAACACGACATATTTTAGATAATGCCGAGATTCAGCAGATGATTCCACCAAAATATAATCCAAATATTAAGTTGTTTGTAAACAATGAATATTCAGAAGATTTAGCTTATAACGAAATAACTAAAAAGTATGTATCGTCTTTTAAACCCCAAATCGGAGATAGTTATTCGATTGAGATCATACAAGACGGTTATGAACCTGTTACTGCAACATCCGTCATTCCAGAGAATGTAAAAATTGTAAGCATAGATACAGCCACGATTGATGATGACCCGGGGGGCAGTTCCTATAATGGTGGTTATGGGGTTTTTGTATCGGATGAAAATTTACATTGCGAAATTGAAATTGATGATCCGGAGGGGGTGAAAAACTATTATATGATTAGCATGTCTGCCGATGTTTCGCGCATGGAATGGAGAGATACTTCGTATTATGTTGTCGATTCTGTATTTTTTAATGAGATTTGGTATACTGAGCTTCGCGAAGTTACCAGTTATGAAAAATACACCAGGTACCTCAATGAGAATCTCTTATTTAGTTCCGGGGATTTATCCATACTCTTTCATGATTACCAAGGTTATGTGCTGGATGATAGTTTTTTTGATGGCAAGAAATATTCAATAAAAACAAAAATTCCGGTTCAAAACTTATATTCTTTAGACTCTGCAATAGTTACAATAAAAGTAAAAACCCTGTCAGAAGATTATTTCAGGTATTTAAATACAAGGTTCAGGCACTACAGTTCAAAAGATGATTTTTTCACAACACCTGTAATTGTTTACGATAATATTGAAGGAGGCGTTGGTGTTATGGGGGCTTATTCAACCGATAGTTTAAGCTTTTCGGTGTCATATACTAATCCCTGGGAAAACAGGGAATATATCATTTATGAATAATCTCTGTTAACAGAAGAACTACCCAAAGGTATTTTATAATTATTTGTTCTTTTTCTAAAATTTTAAAAAAAATATTTGCCAGCTTTACATGTTCATTTAAAACAAAACCTATTAAACCAAACCTACATGAAGAGAATATTCTTGTGTTTTCTAGCGGGCTTTTTTGTGTATTCTTTTTTATCTGCCCAAAAAATTTCAATTTCCGGCATAATATCAGATCAGGAGACTGGCGAATCAATGCTATCAGCTAATATTTACGATGAATTTACGCTGAATGGAACGGTGTCTAATAATTATGGATTTTATGTATTGCATGTATCGAAAGGCCCCGTAAAGCTTGTATGTTCGTACATAGGCTATAATTCGAAAATAGTTGAGTTTAAAGCCACCCACGATACTGTAATAAACCTGAGTTTATCGCAAAATCTTCAGATCGAAGAAGTTGTAGTAACCGATAAAGGTCCTCAGCAGACTGTTCAGAGCACCCAGATGAGCCAGATAGAACTCAAAGTTGCTGATATTAAGTCGGCTCCGGTTTTACTTGGTGAAGTTGACATTATTAAAACCCTGCAGCTTATGCCCGGTGTGCAGGGCGGAACAGAAGGTTCCTCCGGGTTTTTTGTCCGCGGAGGAGCACCCGATCAAAACCTTATTTTATTAGATGGTGTGCCGGTTTACAATGTCAATCATCTGTTTGGTTTCTTTTCGGTTTTTAATGCCGATGCCGTTAAAAATGTCACCCTGATTAAGGGCGGATTTCCGGCGCGTTATGGAGGAAGACTTTCTTCGGTTGTTGATATCCGTTTAAAAGAAGGCAACATGAAAAATTGGGAAGGCGAGGGATCCATTGGCCTGTTATCTTCAAAACTCACGGTTGAAGGGCCAATTAAGAAGGACACATCTTCTATTCTGATTTCCGGGAGGCGAACCTATTACGATATTCTTACCTATCCGTTTCAGGCATTGTATAATAAATCGTATGCCGGGGAGATGGGTAAAATTCGGTTTGGCGCATTTTTCTACGATTTAAACCTGAAATATAATCATATACTTTCATCAAAGGACAGAATATATTTAAGCGCATACCTTGGCAAGGATAAGTTTTACCTTCGGAATAAGTACAAATATGAAGGGGAAGATGAATATAATAACTATGACACCGATTTTGGGTTAGGATGGGGGAATATAACCACTGCTCTCAGGTGGAATCATATTCATTCACAGAGCTTATTTAGTAACCTGGCGGCGACTTTTAGCGATTATACTTTCTTAACCGAGGTAAAAGACAAATATGAATACAAGTACGAGGAAGAATATTCTTTTTTTGATCTTGAAGTTGAATATTATTCGAGAATCAGGGATTTTGGCTTAAAGTATGACTTTGATTTACCTGTTAACAACAATAATTATGTTCGTTATGGAATGAACTATACCCTGCATACTTTTTCACCGGGGGTTGGGGCCTTTCGCGAAGATTCTGATGTTGAAGGCTGGGATTTCGACACCACAGTTGGCATTAAAAATATTCCGGGGAATGAGTTTTATGTGTATCTCGAAGATGATATTACATTTTCCCGAAGACTAAAAGCCAATGTAGGTGGTCATTTCAGTATGTTTTTTATTAAAGGGAAAACCTATTATTCTCCCGAACCAAGAGCATCGGCCAGATTTCTTATCACAGATAAACTATCGCTAAAAGGTAGTTATGTCTGGATGACCCAGTACATTAATCTTCTGACTAATTCAACCATTGGTTTACCTACGGATCTTTGGGTGCCAAGCACCAAAATACTTCTCCCTCAGAAATCATGGCAAACCGCTACAGGACTTGCCTATAATCTGAACAACAAGTATGAAATAACCGTAGAGGGTTATTACAAGGAAATGGAAAACCTTGTTGAATTTAAAGAGGGGTCTGGATTTTTTAGCCTGGGGTTTGAAAGCCTTGATGATATTACAACTCAAGGAGTTGGCAAAAGCTATGGAGCAGAATTTATGGTTCAGAAATCTTCAGGATCATTTCGAGGCTGGTTAAGTTATACTTTATCGAAAAGCAATCGTAAGTTCGAAGAGATTTCTTATGGCAGGGTATTTCCATTTACCTATGACAGAAGGCACAACATGGCCATTGTTGGGTCATACGATATAAATCCAAATTTTAATTTTAGTTTTAGCTGGACATATTATACCGGACAGGCCTTTACGCTTCCTGATGAAAAATCAATTTCAGCCAGCTATTTTGAACGACTTAGCTCGGATATATCAGGCGATTACTGGTATAATGATGATTCTGAATATCCTTCGGACGGGTATTTTGAAACCAGGAATAATTACCGCATGCCGGATTATCACAGACTTGATATAGGTGTTAATTTAAAAAAGAACTTGCAAAGGGCAGAACGCACATGGAGCTTTGGTGCATATAATGCCTATTTCAGGCCGAACGCCTTTATCATTTATGAAGGTTATGATTATAGCCCTTTAACAGGAGAGTCAAAGTCGGTGCTTAAACAGCTTTCGATATTTCCTTTTGTCCCTTATTTCCGCTATTCATTAAAATTTTAAATTCTGCCGAAATGATACACATACGAATAATATATATAAGTTTCATAATAACTGCAATTGCATCTATTTCGTGCGAGTCAACCTTGCAGAACTTCGATATTAAAAACCCAGAACCAAAGCTGGTTCTGAACACTTTCCTTGGAGCCGACAGCATACCTGTGCTGCATGTTTCAAGAAATTTAAAAATATCCAAAACTTTGAAAAAGGATTCGCTGGTTAATGCGGAAGTTTTACTTTACAACGGAACCGAAATTATCGGAAATCTTAATTATAAATCGGAGGGTTGGTTTGAGAATTCGGAAATTAAGTTAAACCAGGGGCAGCATTATACCTTTGTTGTAAAATACAGCGATTATCCCGAAGCCCGGGCAGATTATTATATTCCAAATATACCGGTTGTAAGTTCAATTGATACGCAATTGTTGAAAATAACGGATCCGGATTGTATTGGATGTGGAATGGAGTATGTATTGCAGATAACGATAGATTTTGAAAACAACAATAACGAAGACGAATATTTCTCGGTGGAAGTGACTAGTGTTGCACCGGATGCGGGTGTTATGTATTTTCCCGGTGAAGGTGGAATAACCGACACGGAGAATGATGATACTATTATGTTTACCCGATGGGCTGAGATGGAAACCCAGGCTCCGTTTATCGAAGCTGTTTTAGATTGGGGAGATAGGTATAGCAATGTTTCACAACAAGATGGGGGTAGCAATGGAACGAAGTTTTATTTTAGCGATGAACTGTTAAACGCGGGAGCAAACAGACTTATTCTGAAAATAAACATCTATTCGTTGACAAGTTATTATTATGATGTTGCCGAATTAAAGGAATTTTCAGTCCATTTCAAGAAAATTGATAAACATTTGTTGGAGTATGCCAAATCAAAAGGCAGAAACGGCAAGGCCGAGGATAATCCCTTTGTTGAGCCTGTTTCAATTTACACCAATGTAGAAAATGGCTTGGGAATTGTGTCGGGGTTTGCTGACTATAAGGCCAGTTATGGTGGAGAGTTGATAACCGAAATGCTGGAACAAATGTATAGCAACACAGATTATTAAAAGCAGAGATTAATCTGATAGCTATCGGATTAATCCTGCCAGAATATTTTGAGTTTAAGCATTTAGCTTCTCAACAATTTTCACTTCAATTTCTTCAGCTAGTTCAGGATTGTCAAATAACAAGGCTTTAACAGCATCGCGTCCCTGTCCGAGGCGGGTTTCACCATAGCTAAACCACGAGCCGGCTTTTTTAAGAATTTCGTAATCAACACCAAGATCAATAATTTCACCGATTTTCGAGATTCCCTCGCCATACATAAGGTCAAATTCAGCTTTTCTGAACGGGGGAGCCATTTTATTTTTAACCACTTTTACTCTTACCCTGTTACCATTCACTTCGTCGCCATCTTTTATCTGGCTTATTTTACGGATGTCAAGCCTTGTGCTGGCATAAAATTTAAGTGCATTACCACCGGTAGTAGTTTCGGGGTTACCAAACATAACACCAATTTTTTCACGAAGCTGGTTTATAAAGATGCAGCATGTATTGGTTTTGTTAATGTTGGCAGTAAGTTTTCTAAGTGCCTGTGACATAAGTCTGGCCTGTAATCCCATTTTTGAATCGCCCATTTCACCTTCAATTTCGGCCTTGGGGGTTAAGGCGGCAACCGAGTCAATTACAATAATGTCTATCGCTCCGGAGCGAATCAGGTGATCGGTAATTTCTAAAGCCTGTTCGCCATTATCGGGTTGTGAAATAAGCAGGTTTTCAACATCTACTCCAAGTTTTTGAGCATAAAAACGGTCGAAAGCGTGTTCGGCATCAATAAATGCAGCTATTCCGCCAGCCTTTTGAGCTTCAGCCAATGCATGTATGGTTAGTGTTGTTTTACCCGACGATTCAGGTCCGTAAATTTCAACAATTCTTCCACGCGGATAGCCGCCAATACCCATTGCATAATCTAATGATATCGATCCACTTGAGATTGTTGGAACTTCAGCAATGGCGTGATCGCCCAGTTTCATAATGGTGCCCTTACCAAAATCTTTTTCAATCTTTCCAATAGTAAGTTCAAGAGCTTTTAACTTCTCTTTTCTTATATCATCATTCTTAACATCTTTTGCCATCTATAATTAGTTTTATTTTAGTTTTAAGTTATTTGATTATTTAATAATCAAAATCAGGATGGTTAAAATAGAAAAATAGATTACAAATACCAAGATTCAAACTGATAAAGTTATTAAAAGAAGCCAAATATAAAATCTAAATTACCTGTACAGGTGAATGAAGCTACATTGATTATACCTGTCATCGGCAGCACCTGATACAGCTTCAAGAACATAATAATAAACGCCGGTTTCCATATTCTGGCCGTTGAAATTCCTTCCGTCCCAATAAATCTCAGGCGATTCCATGGCAAAAACTAAAACTCCTGTTCGGGTAAAAAGTTTAAATGACAGAATTACACCCGGATCATCGGGAGTGATAGTGTAGTAAGTCTCTTCCTCAGGGATGAAAAAATTCTGAACAGGAAAGGCTGTTGTATCTCCAACAGTGTCGATTACCGGCAAATTGGTAACCTCTACCTCAACTGCTGTAGAGTCATAACAGTTTTCAGGGCTGTTTCTTAAATTGAGAGTGACCAGGTAATTTCCATAATCAGGGAATTCGAATGTGTCCGTTGCATTGTCCTGGTTTGCGGTGGTAGCTATTTTCGTAATAGTTCGTAAAGAGGTATTAGCCTCATCATAGTATGCCCACCTGAAAAAATAGCTTGATGCATCATCAGCAAGGGCATCTGAAGGCACCATGGCATAAATGTACGGAGCCTCAACCAGAACAGCCTCGAAGTCAGCAGAAATGCTTCCTCGATCAAATGATACTGTTCTTTGTGTTATAACATCGTTGGTGTTTAATCCCGAAACCAGCCTTACATCATAATCACCGGCCTTTTTAATAATATAATTAATGGGGCTGTTGTTGGTAATCGGAAAATTATCGGTACCAATCATATAAATCAGGCCAATATTTAAAGTGTCAAAATCAATGCTATCAGAATTTAGTGTAAAACTCACAGTATCAGGCACACAGCCTCTTATTCCGGAAACCTGAATAAAATCCTGGGTATAAACCGAATATGAGAACAACAGACTTACTGTTAAAAAAAATATCGTTCTAAACTTCATCCCTGATAGTTCTGTCCATGTAAATATAAGAACATGTACAGCTTTCTATTCAATTTTACGGGTCAACTTTTTAACAACTTTGAATTTATTAAAGAATTCTTTCGCAAATACCCTTAGGATAGTATAAATAGGGACAGCCAGTATCATACCGGGAATACCGGCAGTGCTGCCAGCTATCATAATAACCAGAAATATTTCCAAAGGGTGTGCATTCACGCTATTTGAAAAAATAAAGGGTTGAAAAACAAAATTGTCGGTTAGCTGAGCTGCAACAAAAACAATGCTCATTTTACCAATAAGGGGTAGCAGTTGAGAATAAAAATCGAGGTCGAGGTGTGTTGCAATTCCAAGAATTATACCTATTACCCCACCCAAAACGGGACCAAGATATGGTATAATATTCAGTGTAGCAGCAATTAACCCGATGAGGATGCTGTGGCTAAAACCAACACCAAATATTGTTAATCCGCAGGTTACAATGGTAAAGATTCCTGTAACCTGAATCAGGATACCAATAAAATAGCGGACAAGTAACCGACGGGTAGAAGACAAGGCATGGCTAAAAGCTTCTACGTGTTTATCCGGAACAAGGGTCAGCAGAGATTCTGCAAACAGATTTTCATCGCGCAGGAAGAAAAAAGTAATAAAAGTTATAGAAAACAGCGCAAGAAATATATTTCCCAGGGTTCCTGCAATATTCGTAAAGAAATTAGTAAGAAATGAAACATTGAAAACAGAAAGAAGTTTATCATTTACAAACTGAACCACAGTAGATTCTATATTGCCGTCAACCTTATATTTAGCTATAACCGATTCTATATAGACAATAGGCTCATTTAAAGATGTAACAATACTTTCTGTATCGATTTGTGAAAGGTTACCAAGTTCATGGGCTACCAGTGGTATTATAAAGCGGAAGAAGGCTATAAAACCCATCCAAATTAGTAATAGAGTCACTAAGGCCCGAATAGATATAGGGATCTTACGTTTTCTGATTTTTATGCTGCCCAGAATTTCCACAATTGGTCTGCCAATAAACGATAAAACGGCCGAAATAAGAATATAGGCAACCAGATTCGAAAAGTACCAGACAATAAAGCCTCCCAGGAGTACTCCAAGCGCAATTAGTATATACCGAAAAGTTTGATTCATTGAAGCTTTTGTTTTACAGGCACTAAGATATATTATTCATAAACTGTTAACAAAAATTGGATTATTATTTCGATAAAAAAAGTATTGGTGAAGAATGGAAAACTATTTTTGTGTATTTATAGTTAGTAGCATAGATGTTACCGAATAGTAAATATTTGGAAGCATGCTTTATGCATTCAAAAGTAGTTGTTATTAGGTTAAAACTAAACGGAAATAAACTGATTAAAGGATGAAACAATATCTGGAATTACTGAACCACGTAATTGAAACAGGAGTTGACAGGACAGACAGAACAGGAACGGGTACAAAAAGTGTTTTTGGATACCAGATGCGTTTTAATCTGAAGGATGGATTTCCGATGATGACAACAAAGAAACTGCATCTTAAATCAATTGTGCATGAACTCTTATGGTTCTTAAAAGGTGACACGAACGTCAGATATCTGCAGGAAAATGGTGTAAAAATCTGGAATGAGTGGGCCGACGATATGGGTAATCTTGGTCCGATTTATGGATTTCAATGGCGATCCTGGACAGCAGACGGAAACAGACATATCGATCAGATTAAAAATGTTATTGAATCCATTCAGAAAAATCCCGATTCACGCAGGCATATTGTAAGTGCATGGAATGTAGGCGATTTGGACAAAATGGCCTTGCCTCCCTGTCATATTTTGTTCCAGTTTTATGTGGCTAACGGGAAACTTTCGCTTCAGCTTTATCAGCGCAGTGCCGATATTTTTCTTGGAGTTCCTTTTAATATTGCATCGTACACATTATTATTAATGATGGTGGCTCAGGTTACCGGTCTTGAAGCATATGAATTTGTTCACACACTTGGCGATGCCCACCTTTACAGCAATCACCTTGAACAAGCCAGGCTGCAGTTGACCAGAGAACCAAAGCTGTTGCCTGCCATGAAAATTAATCCGGCAGTAAAAGACATTTTCAGCTTTACTTTTAACGACTTTGCATTGGAGAACTACGATGCTCATCCACACATAAAAGGGGCTATTTCTGTTTAGTAAGTTTTTAAAACATTGAATTTGATGGCAAAAACAATTTCAATTATAGTAGCAGTTGCCGAGGACTATGGCATTGGACATAAGAATCAATTACTCACTCATCTGTCGAATGATTTAAAACGGTTCAGGGAAATTACAACCGGTCATCCCGTGATTATGGGAAGAAACACCTGGTTTTCTTTGCCTAACAAACCGCTTAAAAACCGCAAGAATATTGTTATTACTAATATTGAGAATGAAAAATTCGAGGGTGCTGAGGCTGTGTTTTCCATAGATGAGGCTATTGCACATTGTCCGGAAAATGAAGAAAGCTTTATTATTGGAGGGGCAATGATATACAGGCAATTCTTTACTATTGCCAACAAGTTGTATATAACCCGCATGCATAAAAAATTTGAAGCCGACACCTTTTTTCCGGAAATAGAAGAAGAACACTGGAAAGTTGAAAAAGAAAGTGAATTTTTCTACGATGAAAAAGCAGATTTAAAATATCAATATATTACCTTTAGCAGAAGGCAAGATGTTTAACTAAATCTTCGAAATATGAAAACAAGTTTTATTTTTTTACTCACATTTTTATTTGCATTAAAAATTTCAGCCCAGGAGGAGTCAGTTCTCGGAGTATATTACAATACCGAAAAAACTTCCAAAATCAGGATTTTCAAAGCTACAAATGGCAAATTTTACGGTAAAATTGAATGGATGCAAAATCCTGAAAAGAAAGATGTAAATAATCCTGACGATGCTAAAAAGACCGATCCGATTATGGGTATGCTTATTGTTAAAGGTTTTGATTATGATGCAGAAGAAAAACAATGGAACAATGGCACTATATATGACCCGGACAATGGCAAAACTTACGATTGTTTCATGTGGTTCGAAGATGGAGACAGCGAGATTCTGCATGTAAAAGGATATATCATGGGGATGAAGTTTGCCGGCAGAGAAGTGGAATGGACCAGAACAGAACTCTGATCTTTTAAGATTTCGTTAACCTCCCTTAACAGCGCGTTAACATTCTTTTATTCACAGCTGTAATATATTTGTTGTGAACAAAAACTTAAAAGATTATGAAAAAATTAGTAATTGTATTATCAATAGTATTCTTTGCATCCTTTGCTTTCATAGCATATGCTTCAGTTAGCAATAACAACTCAGTTGTAGAAAAACTAGACGAAAAACCTAAAAAAGAAGTTAAAAAAGGAGAGCAGAAAGAAGAAAAGGCAGAGGCTAAAACAGAAGAGAAGAAAGATTGCACTGCCGAAAAGAAAGAGTGCACTAAGACTGAAAAGAAAAGTTGCGGTGAAAAGGCTGAAAGCTCTTGCAGTAAAAAATAAATCAAACAAAATTTCAGGAAGCTGTCCCAAAAGGGCAGCTTTTTTTATGAATTTTAAAAAGAAAGAAATTATACATTTGCATAAAACTTATTAATAAACGGTAATCAATAGAGCAATGAGCAAAGGCATTTTAGAAATCAATAAAGATATTTTCTGGTTAGGCGCACTTGATAAAGAATTAGAGACTTTCGATATTGTTATGGAAACGCAATATGGAACAACATATAACAGTTACCTTGTTAATGCAGAGAAAAAAGCTGTAATCGACACGGTAAAAGAGAACTACAAGGAAGAATACCTTGAAAAGATAAAATCGCTTATAGATCCATCTGAAATTGAAATTATTGTTGTAAACCATACTGAGCCTGATCATTCAGGTAGTGTAGCCTTTTTACTGGAATATGCTCCCAATGCTACCGTATATGGAAGCAAAATTGCTATAAGTTACCTGGCAGAAATTGTGAATAAGCCTTTTAATTCGGTTGCAGTAAAGGATGGAGATTCTGTTTCTTTAGGAAACAAAACCCTGGAGTTTATTTCAGCTCCGAACTTACACTGGCCCGATACAATATATACCTATTTAAAGGAAGATAAATTATTGTTTACCTGCGATTCATTTGGCGCCCATTATTGTGATGAAGCCATGTTTGATGATCTGGTTGATGAAACGAATTATGCCAAAGCCTTTGACTATTATTTCGATGTTATTCTAAAGCCTTTTAGTAGCTTCATGATGAAAGCTATTGACAAAGTTAAGGCTCTTGAAATAGCAGCTATTTGTCCAGGTCACGGACCAATTCTGAGAAAGAATTGGACACGCGCTCTTGCACGTTCAGAAGAACTGGCCAATGAGTATATTGACTGTTCGGGATGTGAAGGCAATAATATTCTGGTCACTTATGTTTCGGCCTATGGTTATACAAAACAAATGGCCGAGGATATTGTAAAAGGAATAAAATCGGTAACCGACAGTCCGGTTGAACTTGTTGATATTGAAAATATATTGCTTGGCGAGTTGGAATCTAAAATCGTAAGAAGCAACGCGATTCTGGTTGGTTCTCCAACTATTAATAAGAATACTGTGTTACCTGTTTACCGTTTGTTTTCGGTATTGACACCTTTGCGCGACAGGAATAAAAAAGCAGCAGCTTTTGGTTCTTATGGGTGGAGCGGGGAGGCTGTCGGACATATAGAAACCATGCTAAAATCGCTGGGATTAAATGTAGTTATAGATGGTGTTCGAGCTAAGTTTGCCCCGGCCAATGAGAAAGAAACCAGTTTAATAGAATTCGGAAAAGAATTTGCTGAAGCACTTTAACTGTTAAGAAATAAAATAGTATATATGAGTTCTCTGGTTTAAACTTAAGAGCTCATATTATTTTAGTGCAATTTTAATTCTTTAATAGTTGCCGGTATTCAATTGAAATTAGCAACGGGGTTTAATTACATACAGTACGGTATTCAATATCGTTGCCAATATAGGTATTCCACTCTTGTTGCGATAGCTGACGTACAATGAAATTACACATCTCATCGGCCATATTTTCAGCCTTAACAGGCCATCTGTAGATTAAATTCTCATTATTACTCGATGTAATAAGCATATTTCCATCGGGACTAAAACTGAGTGAATTAACCCACGACTCCTGTTCTCTGATTTCAATTGGCAGATCATTCCAATCAGTTGCATTCCAGATTCGAACGACTCCATCCATACCCGAAGAAGCTATAAGCCTGTTATCTGGGCTGAAAGAGACAGCAAGTATTCTTGAAGAATGAGCATTTATTGATTTTTGCAGATTTCCGCCAGCACTCAGAATCATTAAATTTCCATATTGGTCCGAGACTGCAATTTTCTCACTTTCAAAATCATAAGTAACAGCGGTTAATGGGCTTTTGTGGGTAAATATTATTTTACTTTGTTTGGTTCTAACATTCCATTCAATTAGCTGGCCATTATTAGTAGCGATTAATACAGTTTTGCCATTTAGCGAAGTGCAGATATCATTTACGCCTGCTTGTTCCTGCAGAATTACAGTGCTTTCATCAACCAACAGATCCCAGTACTTTACTTTATTATCGGTTCCTCTGGAAACCATAGCATTTCTTCCGGGGATAAAACAAATATCCAATACACTACCATCGTGTGCATCAAAAATTCTCGGGCGTTGTTCAGGCTGTAATGCATTTATCAGTTGTATTGTTCTTACCTCCAAACCTACAGCAATCCACCTGCCATCAATGGTCAGGGCAATGCAGGTATTTGCATCTTCGTTTGCAACAATTGAGACTGGAGTTGGTGTATTGTTTCTAAAACTCCATCTTTCCACATATCCTTCGTTATCGGAACTGTATAACAGATTTCTTGCCGGGTCGAAAAGCAAACAGGTAACAGAACCTTTCTGTCCTTTTAGCGTGTTATACTCCATCCCTTTAAGCTCGCGCAGGGCATAATAGAGGCCTCTGTATATTTCCGGATGGTTAATTTGTCCTCCATTTTCACGATTAATTAAATAGGCCTGGTAGGCTAATAAACCTGAAAGTTGTTTATCCGGAACCTGCAATGCTTTTAGGGCAACAGATTGAGAAAGCGTTATCATTCTTTTTTTCTTTTCCATCATTTTCTCAACTTCAAGCTTAGATAAGCCTTGTTGAGCTCTGATTGCCAGTTCCTCGGCCTGTTGTTTTTCCTGTTCAAACTGTTCGGCGTTTTTTTCTAATTCTGCTGTTCGCTGAGTAACCTCATCAATTAGCAGGTATGCCTGCTCAGTTTCTTCTTCCTGCTGCAGTATTTTCATTGTGCTGGCTTTCTCTAGAGAGTCTCTCTGGTGAAGTGCCAGTAACCTTTCATATTCCTTGACATGATATCCTCTTACAGCAGTATCCTTCTCTGATTCAAGTATTTTTGCGTAGCCTTCGGCAAGTTCTTTTTGTTCGGTAGCTTCCAGGCTTAAATTATAGGTCCAAAACATGAGGGCAAAAAAGGCAATGGCAAAAAATCCCATAATTACAGCAAGCCTTCTTGTTCTGCGAAGTTCTCGTTTTTGAATCCTGACTTTAATTTCCTCCTCCTGCTGGAAGCGCTTTTCGCTGGTATTAAGATATACCATGGCTTTGTCAAACGCAATATTATAGCGTTTCGCCCAGGCACGGTTCGGGCTTTGATTTTTTTTCCATGTACTTGCCAGGTGTAAATCAGGTGGGCGCATTAATCCTGTTCTGCCAATCTGGTATAATCCCGACAAATGCACTAAGCGTAAATACATTTCGGACGATGCAGCCTCCTCATCAACCCAGTCTTTAAGTTTGTCCCAAACACGCATCAAACTTTCATGAGAAATATCTATTACAGAATCTTCGTTTAGCTCTATGCCAGCCGATGGGGTTAAGAATGATCTTCCAGGCTTTCGGAATACATTAATTACCTTAATTATTTCTGTTGGTTGTTTGAGAGAAAGCTCCGATATTTCTTTTATAGTAATTGGTCTGCGTATGCCTTTCCCCTCTTTACCCTTGTCGGTGATTGACTTAAAAAAAACTTTGCATAATTGCCGTTCTTCATCATCCAGTTCATTATAGGCTTCATTGGCGTGCAGCGAAAGGGCGTTCTCCAGTTTACCAGCCGACATATAATCGCGCATACTCAGCGGATTGTCGGGGGTATTGTTTTTAAGCCAGAATTTCCATGTACGCATTAGGGTATGCTGCAATACCGGCAACTGATCATTGTCTTTATCAAGATTATTAAGCAGGGTTTGCAATAAATTTGGCTCAATTTCAACATTTGCTATCCTTAATGGGCCGGTTATAACATGCTCATAGTCTGTTCTTGTCATCAATGGAACCAGGTAGCTGCTTTTATTTATCAGTTGGGTAAGTCCATGAAAAACAGAACATTCTCCAATAAAATCGGAGCGCATGGTTATCACGATGTAAACTCTGGAATTGAGTTTTTTTGTGGTTTCCACCAGCAGGTTAACAAACTTTTCGGGATCATCGCCATGAGATTTAAGGGTTTTACGGCTTTCTTTATACCGGAATAATTCTTCAAACTGGTCAACAACAATAAGAAGGTTTTCATCGTTGGTGTGTAGAATTTGGTCGACAGCTTCACTTAACCCGAGCGAATGCCTCTTCAGTACTGCATAAAAGTAATTTATTACAGAGTCATCGGAATCATCCTTCTGTTTTTCAGCATTTAGTTTTGCTATTCCTTTAGCAAGATTCCATATGGGAGTATTACCGGGGCGAATGGCTATTGTTTTCCAGTTAGTTCCTGCTTCGGGCATATACCCGCCGCATAATAACGGAATAACTCCGCAATAAATTAACGATGATTTACCGCTACCCGAGGCTCCGGTTATTACCGAGAATTTGTATCGTGATAAATAGTTAACTATTGTCTCGCTTTGACCTTCCCTGCCAAAAAACAAATGGCTCTCTTCCGGGTCGAAAGGTCTTAGACCAGGAAAAGGATTTTGTAGATTTTTATGGAGATCAGATTGCTGCATATTAATTATTTCGAAAGTATTTGTAACAATTGTTTTTCGTCGGGTTGGTTATTTTCAATTGCAATTATTTCTAAAGCATGGAGCCAGGGTTTGTATTTTTCGGTTAGCATGCTGCCTGCATATAATAGCACCATATTCTTAAAAGGCGAGTTCTTTCCCATTCCAATAGCTTTTATAACATCACCAAGTTTGGTATCGAGCCATACCTGGTTATTGTCGGCAATTACAATAAGATTGTCGGTTTTTCGTAAGTTATTCAGGTGCTCAGTGTAGAAGTGTCCGCTTTTCTCATCGGTTTCAAAAAAAGAAACATTACTCATTTTGCCGATAATATCTTTTACTATTTTAGAATATTCAACATTATTAGAAACAATGTAATAGGTATTCTGCCTGTTATCTGGTTCTGCTTTATTAAAGTTATTCGAGGCAACAGTAAATTTGGTTGCCAGTAGCGCTTTGAATTCTTCCAGATTTGCTTCTATGATGAAGCTATTATCTGAAGAATCATCTTTTTTGAGCCTGTTAATAAACAATTGCTGTCGCGATTCTTTGATTTCCATATCGCCCGGAATCCATATGTAGCGCTGTTTATTTGGGTTGCTGGCAATATGCTCTCTTATTATTGAATTCTCAAATTCGGCGAAGGAGTATTTTTCGCCTCTCCGAACATTTTCGTATTTTCCGCCAACAGCCTGAATGATAAGCTGACAGCTTTCAAGTTCTTTTTTAATAATTTCCTGAGTGCTTTCAGACTGATCGTTGTAATTAAAAACCGGCAAAACTTTGTATCCGTAGTAAAGCAATTCTCTTTTAATATCAAGCCAGTATTGTTTTTGCTCCTGAACGTAACTTCCCAGGTAAGCAAAGTTATGAACTGCTTTTTCTTCTTTAAGCAGAGTAGTGTCTTTGATATCGTAAACCAAATCCAGAACTACCGACCATAATTTTGTATCTTCTGAAGAGCTTTCGAATGGTTTTGCATTTCTGCCCCTTCCGGGAAAGTCAAAAAACTCATATGCAATTAGTTTTTTGAGTGTTTCAGGTTGTTCAATAATATCGTTTGGTTCGAGCAGCAGTTTAGAAAATCTCAGGGATTTATTTAATACTTGTTTATCTGAAAGTAGCGCTGTTTCTATTCCATTTAGGTTTTCTTTAACAACTTCATTTTGATTTATACTGGAATCAAGTATAAGTAAATAATAATCGTTGATGTTATTTGTAATATGCAAAGCCTGTTCCAGGTTTATTTTTTTTATTGTTGTTCTGAATGTTGGGAAAAGAACTTTTTTGGCAGCAAAATCTAACGATTGTATGATGTCTTCGATAGCTTTCTTGTTGTTATCTGTTTCGAAAAGGGCAATATTTATATTCATGTTATGTTGTTCCATTCCCTCCATTTAATTTGAAGTTTTCGATTGAATCCAATATGCAGTTTGCAAAGTCAAAATTGTCGTACAAAAGTTCGTTAACTACTATATCCTTAAAACACCATAGCACACCCTCTGATTTCAAAGTTAAAGATTTAATATTTAAAGCCTTTAACAAGCCTACATGAATAATTGCTGATTTTGTGCTAAACTTCTGGCCATTTAAAGGCAGCAATTCTGTTCCAGAAACAATAAGAGAATAATCTTTAAGGTGTTCTTCAACTTCAATAATTTCGGTTGATTTAAAGCTAAGTTCATGAGCATTTTGGGCCAGTGTTTGCAATACGAATTCACTTAAATTTGTTAAGCCCTGTATCTGTTTAAATTTTATAAGTTTTGATGCAATAAGCCCCTTATATGTTTCTAATATTTCAGATTCCGGAATGGCTTTCCGATAATTAGCTTTGCTTTTCTTTTTGAGATTTTGAGGCAGGTTTATTCTACTTCTTACGAAATGAGCCGTTTCGCTTAAAACTTTCTCAGGATGTGAAGCACAGAAACTAATTTCATCTTCGAAGTCGTGTATTTTTAACCTGTCAATCAGGATTAATGCACAGATTCGCGGATATATTGTCAGCGAGTTAAAATCACTTGTTAATGTTTGATAAAATATTTCCTGCAATGAAGGTTTGGGTTGTGGAAAATAGTAGTCTAAACGTTCAATTTTTTCATCCAGGCTGATATCCTCTACAAAACTAAATATTAAGGATTTTATATCGGCATCAATATATTGGTCTGCCAACTCAACAGAGAAACTAATTTCTGCCCTGCTGCCTTCAAGGAACATTTTGTGCAAGGAGCCAATAATATTCGGATTATATATAAGCGAAAGCAGCTTGAAAAGCTTGTCGGTATTTGCTTCAATTTCGTTTTTATAAGCATTACAGAGTATTTCCAGGGCAGTTTTTTTATTCAAAAACCGGTAGGTGTTAAGATGTGATGTAATTATTCCGGAAAGTTTGACGATGTAATCCAATATCTTGTAAATATTATCTTTTGATGCCTGGAACTTTGTCTCTATAAGTGTGTTAATAGAATTATTCAGAATGTATGAATCTGCCGATTCTAATTTTGAAAGTAAAAGGTTTGTTGCTTTCGTCGTATTAATTTTTCCTAATAAATGCAAAATTCTGCCCAGCACCTGATTATCCAGTTCCGGAACATTGAGTTCACGTTCCAGAAAATACAATGAAGCATCTTTTAAAGAAACAATAGCCTCAAAGGCATAAGGATTAAATGATTGGGGGTAAATAAAGTCCAGCAATATGTAGGTATATTTTTCATCGCCGGTTTTTGCGAGCAGGCGAATGGCTAAATTCCGAATGTCTTCATGTAAATCTTTTGAAAGACTTAATAAGATGCTCTCTTTATCGGGTAAATTACTATAGAAAAGTGCATAAACAGCTTGAACACGAACAAATAAATCAGTTGATAAAAGCTGTGACTTTATTTGATATTCCGATAATACATTTTTACTTGAGAGTTGGTGAAGTTTATCTATTACAATCCGGCATTTTTTTAAAGCTTCACCATTCAGGGTATTTATTTTCTGTTCCAGCACATGCAGTGCGTCAACTATGAGCTTTTCGTCAATTTTAGTCAGAATATAATTAAAGAGCTTATCAGATGGGTGTGATATAAGTTTAATAAGATCGTTCTCATATTCAACCGGATAAAACCTCGCGGTAATATCTAAAGCTAAAATGATTTTTTCAATTTCTTCAGAAGAAAACAGTTTTGACTTTCGCTCGTCATAACTAATGAATCTTTCAGATAAATTACGGTTGTACCTGAATTTTCCTATAATACTTTCTTGTTCTTTTTTAAAACTCTTTATCATTCTAACAGCGTTCCAGAACCAGAAACCAGCTAAAACAATAGCCAATATTAATACCATGGTGAGGCTGTAATATTTAAAGAATGAAAGACCTAAAATCAGTATACTCACAAACAGCAACCCGGTAAATCTTGCTGTCCCTTCGATGCGAGGATAGGCCGACTGTCTGATTCGAAGATCCAGACTGTGAAAAAGCGTTTGAAAAGATCTTTTCTCGATTAAACGATAGGCGCTCAGGTAACCGACCTGCAACATGGCTATCATTAAAAAGAAAAGGGAGAAGTGTTCCCGGGCTAATACATTTCCGGCAAGAATTTTAACAAGAAGGGCCAGAAAAAGCGCTATTATTAAGATGGGAGGTAAAAGTGCCAGGCTGTAAGGAGAATCGTATGAATATAAAAGTCGTTTGATAAGATACCTGTCAACCCCATAGATAAACACCAGTAAAACCACAATGAACAGGCTGTAGAACTTAGTCATTCCATAAAAACTTCTGAACCCAATCCATGCTGTATTAATGAACACATAATGAATGGCGAATCCGACCATTGATGACAATATAGCATAAAAAAGTACCTGGCGGCTGTATTTAGTCGAAAAAAACAGTTTGTAGCTTTTCTGAACAGGAATAAACTTTTCTTTTTCCTTTATTGGAAAATCAGCTTTATAAAAAAGATAGATAACTACAAACTGAAGCAGTAAAATAGCAAATAAGCTGGAAAAGGAAATTACTACTCCAAGTCGGTAATAGAACAGGTAAATGACAAACAAAATACTAATACCGCTGAGCAACATTCCAAACGAAAAATAAAAATTCATTTTTGGATAGACTATTCGTGTGGCTTCGGGTAAAAGTAATTTTCTGATAAATCTCCAAAGTACCAGAATTGTAAGAATATTTACCGGGAAGAAGCAAATCATCCCATATAGTTCTGTATAAATATAGTCGGTGTAAAGATTAAGGATATAGTAGGCTCCACAGGTAATTACAACCAAAGTAAGAATTGTAACAAGCAATATTTTCGGATTCATTTTTTTATAAAGACGAGAATAGGCGTAGCTCACCACAATTCCCGAGAAACCTGAAATTATATAGGTGCCGGCTAAATCTTTATATCCAAAACCTAAAAAGAAATTTGAATGTACAAGAATGTCAAAAGAACCAATAAAAAAGCCCGTAAAAGCCACCAGTAAATAATAGCTGAATAAAAAAATATTTTGTCGTTTACTGAATTTTTGTAGGATTACTGAGGGCATGTATACTTGATTCTATAAGAATATAAAAATATTAAAACTTTATACTTATTCAATGATACGGTGAAGATATTAGGCTAAGATGCAATAATAAATCAATCAAAAGCATAAACTAATTGATAAAGATATTGTTGATTTGTATAAATTAAAACCGTGGAAATGTTATTTGATCCCGCTAAAGATATCAATAAGTATCATCAAAGACGAGAACTAGTATTTATTATTTTGTCAGGCTTGTTTGTTGGAACACTTGCCATGCTTAATATCCTGGGCATCACCAGGCTCATAGACCTTTCATTTAGTGTATTCGGAATAGAAATACCCTTTACCGTTTTTGTTGGAGTTTTGCCTTATCCGATAACTTTTTTATGCACAGATATAATTAGTGAATTATATGGCAAACGTAGAGCAACTTATGTAGTCTGGACCGGTTTTATATTAAACATATGGGTGATTTTTATTCTATGGATTGGAGGCATTTTACCACCAACACCCGAAATTCAAAGTGAGACAGGGTTGCCGGTTCCCGGTTCATCAGATTATATCTTTTATCAGCTTAGAAGATACACCTTCAGTGCTACCACAGCATCGATGATTGCATACCTTACAGCACAATTTGTTGATGTACATGTGTTTCACTATTTGAAGAAATTATCGAAAGGAAAGTTGTTGTGGCTAAGAAATAATGGGTCAACGCTTACCAGTCAGTTGGTTGACTCTTTATCGGTTGTTTTGATAACTTATTTCTTTACGAATGCGATACGTATTCCCGGTGATTATTCCGCAACTCATTATTTGTTTATTCTGATTGCTTCAAACTATGTGTTTAAAATGGTAGCCGCTTTGGTCGATACAATTCCTTTCTATATCAGCGTTCGCAGACTTTCGGTATACCTTAATATTGATCCAAATGCTGAATTTCATGAAGAGAAACCCGGATAGATTTTAACGCACTATCAGCTTGTAAATACGAACTTGAATATAACAGTTTGTTTTTTTAGATGCTCAAAGCATTAAGTATTCTGTCGACGGTTAAGTCTTTTCCTTCAACAGTATATTTTGCTCTCGCATAATGATGTTCACAGTTATTTCTCTGATTGAGAACGTATTCACGAAGTTCTTCGTCGGTTTTATTTAAAACAATTGGACGATCTTTAGTGGCACGTTTTAAACGGCTCACAAGCGTATCGCTGTCAAGATGGATATAAATCACATCTCCGTGTTCTTCCATGAGGTTCATGTTGTCGCAATGGCATGGTGCACCTCCACCTGTTGACACTACAATATTATCTTTCTTTATGACGTCTTTAAGGGCTTTCCATTCCAGAATTCTAAATTTTTCATCTCCGATTTCAGAGTATAATTCGGGAATAGTTTTGTTTTCTTTTTTTTCAATTACTTCATCCAGATCAATAAACTCCAGGTTAAGCCTGTTGGCAACCTTTTTCCCTATGGTGGTTTTACCACAGTTTTTATATCCAATAATAAATAATCTCACTTTGTCTCTATTTATGAAATTGAATACAGAATATCTTCAGTTTTGTTCAAAAAGATGTCCCTGCGAATTTATTAATCCACAGGGACATTTCAACAAAAATAATAGTGCAATATTTTTATTTTTTCAGCTTCATCGACTGATAAGCAACATGTTGCATATAAGCGTCAAGTATAATAAGTGCTGTGTTTGCTTCTACCACAGGCCACATTCTGGCAACAATAGTCGGGTCTCTTCTGGTTACAGCTGCAAGATCTTTATCTTCAAGACTTACTTTATCAATAGTATGCTGAGGTTTTGCAATTGTGGGAGTGGGTTTAACAGCTACTCTTGCAATAATGTCTTGTCCGGTAGTTAGTCCACCGGTAATACCACCGGCATTATTTGAACCGAAAACTACTTTTCCATTTTCCATGTGCATCTGGTCATTGCATTCTGAACCAGTCATTGTTGCTGCTTTCATTCCGCATCCAACCTCTACTGCTTTTACTGTACCGATAGCCATTAAACGTCCCAGTTCTCCGTCGAGTTTGTTGAAAATTGGCTCACCCATACCAGCAGGAACACCTGTTACAGCAACTTCAACTATACCACCGGAAGAGTCACCTTCTTTCATGATGCGTACAATCTCGTCATGCATTGCATCGGCAACATCGGCATCGGGGCAGAATATTTTAGGATTGATGCCATATTTCTCTTTTATTTCTGCTTCGTTATATACAGGCTTTTTAATCTCCGGAATTCTTTTTTCCAAATCAGCCAGAATCGCAGCTTTCTCGAAGAATCGTAAATCCTGATTCATTTTACCTGAAGCATAAAGCTCAAGATATATGGGGTCGTATTGTTTACGTACCTCGCGATAGGCTGCGGCTTTTTTCTTAATCTCGTCCAAAGACATTTCGCCCATTTTAATACCGGCAGCTTCTCTTACATAAGAAACAACTTCAATGCCGTGGTCTTTTAATATTCTTTTGGCAATTGTTCCGGCAGCAACAATTGAAGAAGTATATCTGCCGCTGAAGAATCCGGCTCCAATGGAATCGTCAAACTCACCGTATTTCTGATACGAAGCATACGAAGCATGGCCGGGCCTTGGGGTTCTGTTTGTCAGCTGATATTGTTCAATATGTTCAAAATGCCTGTCGACATTTGGTATTAAGATTACCAGAGGAGTACCGTTAGTAAATCCTTTGTTTTTAAATCCGGGCATTGTATCTGCAGCATTTACCCCACTGTAAATAATTGGCACATCGGCCTCCCTTCGTGGAGAAGTTAGTTCGCCCTGACCCGGTTTACGAAGCATACATTCAACATATATTTCTTCTTCGGTAAAATAATAACCGGTAGGCACTCCTTGCATATTAACTGACAGGCCTTCCTGGTATGAACCACCAGCAACTGTGGTTTTAAATAAATTTCCGTACGTACATCCTAGCATAATTCAAAAAGTTTTATGTTATTTACCTAAAATCTGCATATTTGCTCCTATAGCTACCATGTCTTCTACAAAGGTAGGATAGGTTATTTTGATTGATTCGGCAGTATCAATGATTGTTTCACCTTCAGCATTTAATCCTGCCAATGCCAGCGACATGACCATTCGATGATCATCATAACCATGAACTAATGTGCCTTTCAGGTTTGATTTCCTTATTACCAAACCATCAGGTAGTTCACTTATATCGGCGCCCATCTTTTTTAGTTCGGTTGCAATAGCGTTTATCCGGTCACACTCTTTAAGGCGTGCCTGGGCAACATTTAACAACCGTGTTTCTCCCTCGGCAAAGCAACTGATTACAGCCATTGCGGGTAAAGCATCCGGTGTGTCATTCATATCAATATCAATGCCGTGTAATTCTCTGCCTCTTACATTAACACCATCATTCAAACGTATAATATCCATACCCATTTCTTTCAGGTAATCAAAAACCTTTTTATCTCCCTGATGGTCTTTAAAATCGAGTCCTTGAATTTTAATTTGGGATTTTGTTACTGCAGCCGCACATAAAGCAAAAGTTGCCGAAGAAAAATCGGCTGCAATATGATTGTCAAAAGCAGAATATTTTTGATTTCCGGGAACTTTAAACCGTTTAAAACCTTTTTGCTGAAATGTTATTTGTTGTTTTGTAAGCCAATCGAGCGTAATTGATACATAAGATTGCTCGTGCAGGTTTTCAACCAGAATTTCGGTTTCGCCCTTTATTAAGGGTGCAGTAAACAGCAGGGCAGTTACAAATTGAGAACTTATGCCATTTACAGTTGTTTTTCCACCTTTTAGCGGACCACAGATTGTGAAAGGACATTTTTCATCAGTTGAATTAATTTTAGCCCCCAGGTTAGTTAATGCAGAAAACAGTGGGGTCATTGGCCGCTGACGGATAGATTTATCGCCGTCGAATTTAACCTCAGTATTATAAAGCGCAGCAAGAGCCGTAAAAATCCTTAAGGTAGTTCCGGAATTTCCGACATCAATAAATGCACCTTCAGGAACCGGGTTATTGCCAATACCTTCAATAGTAATTATATCGCCTGCTATATCGACCTTAGCTCCAAAAACAGTTGCAGCTTTTATGGCAGAACGGGTATCTTCCGAATCAAGAGCTCCCCTGAGTACTGATTTTCCTTCGGCCATGGTTGCAATGGCTATTGCCCGTATAGTATGGGATTTTGACCCGGGAATACTTATAGCGCCATTTAATCTGGATGCTTTTGAATATATTTTCAATCTGATTACAATTTTATTCAGGCGCAAAAATAGTAAAATCAGCGAAATATCAGCTTTGAACAAAAACCAATTTTAGGATTGATGAAATGAAAATGCAGAGCTCAGCAGGGAAATTTTATAACAGCCAGATTATCCATAGAAAACAGATGAATATCCCCGCAAGCTCTGCATTAGATTGTAATACTTTATTGTAGCGATTCCAGAATTTGATTTGTATGATCGCCCGTAATGACTTTATTAAAGACTTTAAGAATTTTTCCTTCTTCGTCAATTATATAGGTTGTTCTTAAAACACCTTCATACTCTTTCCCATAATTTTTCTTTAATCCCCAAGCCCCGTAAGCCTTAAGTATTTCTTTATCGGTATCAGCAATTAAAGTAAAGGGGAGGGTGTATTTACTTATGAAATTTGTATGCGATTTTTCATTATCAGGACTTACCCCAATAACTTCAAAACCTTTTGCTATTAAATCGTTATAATTGTCTCGTAAATTACAAGCTTCGGTTGTACAGCCCGGTGTATTATCTTTTGGATAAAAGTATAGAATTACTTTTTTTCCCTTAAAAGAACTTAGAGAAATAGCTTCACCATTTTGGTTTTTTGCTGTAAAATCGGGTGCTTGTGATTGCTCGTCCAGAAGTGCCATGTTATATTTATTTAACTTGGCATTTTAACATTCAGTTTCGAAAAAAGTTCAATCGATAAATTTATAAAACAAGAAGTTTTTTAACCACAACTGCCTTTTTTGTTTGAATTTTCACAAAACAATATCCTTTTGGCAAGAATTCAATGTTGAAAGTACTGCCTGACGGAATCTCATTTTTTATTAGTCTTCCTGAAAGGGAGTAGAAACTGATATTTTCTATTAAGCTTGGATCAATTCCTGACAAAGAAACTGAATTAGTTGCCGGATTTGGAAATATTTCAATAATTGAATTGTCAGATGGATTATAAACTGATGAATAATTTGAACGATAATAAGTACTATTTGTTTCCAGAAATAATTCTTCCTTATAGAAAATATAAAACTTCTCTTGTTTTATCATTCCTGCTTCGTCGTATGAATATTCCAAAATGCTCAATGTGTCAGTATATTCAGAGCTTTCCTCATTTTTATCCAATTCAATGATTTTTGTATTTCTTCCCTGGTCATCGTAAGTATATTTCCTTAAAAATAAAGGAGAAAATTCAGTCACCAGGCAATCTATTAATAATCCTTCAGGGTTGTAAGTGTTTGTGAAGGTTCTGTACCAAGAATTCCATGTATCAGAATTAGAATAATAGACTCGTGTTTTTATTGTATCGTAGTTTGAATGCGCGTCATAGATATAGTCGTATTCGAAATACTCCCATTCTTCAGTTCCGTTTCTGAAAGTGTCGGTTTTATGAATTAGTTTGGATTGACTGTTGTAATAGTATTTTTCATGCTTGATGAGCTCGCCGTGATTTATTTGAATGAATTCAGAAATTAAATCATTATTGTTAAAAATGAAATGTGATGATATATTATTCGCTAAATCAGCAACTGTTTCAAGTAAACCATTGTTGTTACAGGAATAATTATAATTATAAGATATTGAAAAGCCATCAGAAAACCAGTAATGGCTAACTTTTTTATTTGTTATAATGGCATTACCTGAATAATTATAGCTTGTAGTGTTTTTAATTACAGGTTCTTTTGTGTCCCAATCGTAAGAAATTTGCACTAGACTATCTAAAACATAACTTCCTTTATTTTCCGGCAGGAAATAAGGAAGTTGAGTTATTTCCTGTGCAAATAATGCATTATAACTACCTATTATTAAATAAATTATTGCAGCCAACTCCATCGCTCTTAATCTCATATCTATAAATTTTAAGGTTGCAAAGAAAAGTAAATTATTTTATTTAGAGGCTTTAATTGCTCTTAATATTTCACGTTTACCCGGAGGTCCCGGTAGCCTTTCCACCTTAAAGCCTGCAGACAGTATTGCTCTCCGAACTGCACCTTTAGCACAATAAGTTGTAAGTATACCTTCATCTTCCATTATGGAATACATTTTTTTGAAAATCCTTTCAGTCCATAATTCCGGTTGTACATTTGGTGAGAAAGCATCGAAATATACCAGGTCGAATAGCGCATCCGTTGTAAAACTATTCAAATCAGTTTTTTCTTTTTTCAGAATGAAATCAGGAGTAAGTTCTGCATTTATATTCCATTTGCAAGAGTGAATTTCTGAAAAAATACCGCTGTCTTTAGCAGATAGTTTCAGGTGTTCAGCATAATTCAGTTTTGAAAACAATTCTTCCGAAAGAGGATAGCGTTCAATCGAATTGTAAAAAATTTTCAGTTTTTTTGTTTGCAGATAGGTTAAGATACAATTGAGTCCGGTGCCCAGGCCCATCTCAAAGATCTTTATTTCGGTTTTAGGCTTCATCTGTTTTAATCCTGCTTCAATAAAAACATGCATCGATTCCTGAACTGCTCCATGCGTGCTGTGGTATTGTTCGTTCCATTCAGGAATAGCAAGACTTGATGAGCCGTCCTCTGTTTTTATTAGTTCAATTTTCAATACGATTCTGGTTTGTATAAAGAAATACTTCAACGATCTTTACAAAAGTAAGCATTATGAGGGTACGCAAAATCATTCATATCGATATGGATGCCTTTTATGCATCTATTGAGCAAAGAGACAATCCTTTGCTAAGGGGAAAGCCTGTTGCTGTCGGAGGCTCGCGAAACAGGGGAGTGGTGGCTGCTGCAAGCTACGAAGCCAGGAAGTTTGGTGTGTTTTCAGCCATGCCTTCGTTGGTTGCAAAACGTAAATGTCCAAAAATTATTTTTGTTAAACCCCGGTTCGATGTTTATCAGAAAGTTTCGGGGCAAATACAAGAAATATTTCATGAGTATACCGACCTGGTTGAACCACTTTCGCTAGACGAGGCTTTTCTGGATGTTACAGAAAACAAACCGGGAATAAAGCTTGCTACAGATATAGCCAAAGAAATAAAATTCAGGATAAAAGAAGAGACGGGCTTGACTGCATCTGCCGGGGTCTCGTTCAATAAATTTCTGGCAAAAATTGCTTCAGATTACGACAAGCCCGATGGTTTGTATGTTATTAAACCCAAAATGGCAGAATCGTTTATTGAAAAATTACCTGTACGGAAATTTTTTGGTGTTGGAGCAGTTACTGCCGAGAAAATGCACAAAATAGGAATTGCTACCGGCAAAGATTTAAAGCAATGGAGCCTGGACGCTCTTGTCAGAAATTTTGGTAAATCGGGACATTTCTTTTATAACATTGCCAGAGGAACAGATAATCGTCCGGTTAATCCCTCGCGAATCAGGAAATCGATTGGAGCTGAACATACCTATGACATCGATTTGCAAGGTAAAAATGAAATTCTGGATGCCCTTGCAATAATTGGGAAAGAACTTAATAACCGTTTATCAATTAAGCAGAGAAAAGGGAGAACGCTAACCTTAAAAGTTAAGTTCGATAATTTTGAAAAAATCACCCGGAGTAAAAGTCTTGAAGACTATCTTTCTCCATCCAATATCAATGATATAATGCACCAACTTATCGACGAACTTGACTTTTCGAACAGAGGGGTCAGACTTCTGGGGCTCACAATTTCCAATCTTGATAAACCTTCGCATGAGGTTGTGCAACTTGAAATACCTTACGAATACAACAAGTAACGGACTTTGTTTTAAAATGGCAAATCATCTTCTTCAGGCAAAGAATTATCCTGAGAAGGAGCGAAATCTGCTTCATCCATTATTGGTGGTGGGCCATCCGGTGCTGCCCCCTGGTCCTGGGTTTCAATCTTCCAGCCCTTAACATCGGTATACCATCTGCCATTGAATTCGCGACTTTCAATATCAAAGAGAACCTTTACCATATCACCTTCTTTTACAGGGTTCTGGTCGATTTTGTCACCCCACAGATTAAAACAAACTTTCCTGGGATATTGATCCTGCGTCTCAAGAATATATTCTTGCTTGCGCCATTGGCCATTTTTTCCGGTCCCCGATTGCTCCGGCAATAGTTGTATAATTTTTCCCTGAATTTCCATGTTGAGCTTTTTTTTCACAAAGAAAAATAAATTCACATAAATCTAAAACCATTGTTGAAAAGTATTGAAGACTTCCTGAAAAGTTATTCAAAGAGCCGAAATCCTACATTTTTGTAGTTTTCTTATTTTATTCTGACATGAAGGTTTAAAATTTTTCGTCTGATGAATTATGTAAAATGCTATTAAACAACGCTGTATTGTTTATGGTATGGCGATTGAATAAAAGAATTTACATAATTGAAAAAAAACTGAGAGATGAAAGTAGTAATCCCTGTTGTTGACAATGGAACGGCAAAAGATGCTCTGGCTCCAGCTTTTCATAATTCTGATTTTGTTTGCATTTACGACTCGGAAAGCGAAAATTACGAATGGATGAAAACTGTTGAAATTTCGGAAAAACCCGGAAATTTAAGTCTTGGTTTTAAACAAAAGGGCATTGGAACAGTAATTAGCAAAAGCATGTCGGGTATGGCCTTGTCACTTTTCAAAGCTTTGGGCTTAGAGGTTTATGAGGCTGTCAGTAATAGTGTAGCTGAAAACATATCCTTATTGGTTGAAAACAAACTTAAACCAATTATGGCAGCGTCTGCAAGCGATTCAAGCTGTAATGGTTTATGCAGCAGTTGTTCCAGCGATACTTGCAAATAATATTTTTTTTTTGATGGCTTATAAGAGAATTTCTTTCGAAAAGGATTTTTTTTATACTCAGTGCAACTCTGAGTCTTCTTTGTGAACCTTTGTGAAAAAATTAATCACATAAATAAATTTTGAGATTACCAGAGATTTTCAGACAAGCTCAGATTGAATTGTTCTGGCTTGTTTTTTTTGAGATTAGTTTTTAAGTCTTATACCTGAATTGAATCCAGAGCCAGTGTTTTAAACAGGCAAAAGACCTCTGCTCCGGTTTTAAGATTTAAAGCATCAGCTGCTGCCATGCTAACTTCGGCCAACAAAGGAAAACCGCAATCAACTACCACTAACACTCTGGGCTTATCGTCAATAATGTCAATTACAGAACCTTTAAGCTGGTTTCTGAAAGATGTACCGGAAATCTGGCTTTCTGCCAGTACAATATCTGAAGTTTTAAGAAATACTTTCACCTTGTCGCCTATCTCGTATTTGTTGCGCTTAGGTTCAAACAGAATTTTAACTTTTTGTTCCTTGCCTAAACCGTTTAATACAATAATACCATCCGTTTCATTTATTTCTTTCACTTCAAGGCTGAGGGTATTTAATGCATCAGTTGCCGGTAAAACTTTAAAAAGAGCCTGATTTTTTATTAGGTCATTGTAATCGCCATGACTGATGACCAATCCCTTGTTAATCAGACAAATATCAGATGTAAGTTTCAGAATATCAGGCATATCGTGACTAACTACTAGCACCGGGATATCTAATCTTTTGGCAATTTTAGATATAAATGGTATGATTTGTTTGCGAAGTTTCTGATCCAATGCGCTGAATGGCTCATCGAGCAGAAGTACTTCCGGAGCTGCAAGTAAAGCCCTGCCCAGCGCTACACGCTGACGCTGACCGCCGGAAAGCTCATCAGGGAATTTATTCAGTAGATGGTCAATCTCAAACATTTGAACCACACCTTCAAAATCAATGCTGCTTTTTCTTCCCTTTAAAAACCTTGTTCCATAAAGCAGGTTTTTTTTCACTGTAAAATGAGGGAATAATCTTCCCTCCTGAAAGACATACCCAACATGTCTTTTGTTGGTTGCCAGGTTAACTTTTTGTTTTGAAGAAAACAGAATGGTATCTGAGGATACTATTTCGCCCGTGTCGGGCATAATTACACCGCTGATACATTGTAAAAGCGTGGTCTTGCCTGCACCGCTATGACCAAAAATTCCGGTTATCCCCGATTCAAACTTTTCATTAATTCTGAAAGTAAAACCAGGTCGGGTAAGGGTAATATTTATGGTAATCTGACTCATTCAGCGTTTTGATATCCAATTTTTTTCTTACTGAGTTTCGATTTCTTCTTATTCCTGTAGAAATATTCTGAAGCAACAATAGCCGCAAAAGAAATTATTACTGAGATCGCTACAAGAGCAAAGGTTTCAGTTTCTTTTCCCGGCACCTGCATTTTCGAAAAAATAGCCAATGGCAAAGTTCTGGTTTCACCCTGGATATTCCCGGCAAAAGTTATTGTGGCGCCAAATTCTCCCAGACTTCGTGCAAAAGCCAAAACAAAACCGCCTAATATTCCCGGCCAGGCAAGTGGTAAGGTTATTAAAATGAAAGTTTTAAACCAAGATGCTCCCAGGGTTCTGGAGGCTTGTTCAAGATTGGGATCTACCATTTCCATAGAAACTTTTACCGAGCGGATTATTAGTGGAAATGATACAACAATAGCGGCAATTACTGCGGCAGAAAATGAAAAAGCAATGCGAATACCAAAAACACTAAACAGCCACTTACCAATTATACCGTTTGTGCCCAGTATTAACAGCAACAAATATCCGGTTGTAACCGGAGGCATGACCATGGGCAGATGAATTATTGCTTCAAGAATTACTTTTCCTCTGAATTGTTTCCTGGCCAGAACATAACCCAGCAGAATAGCAACAGGCAAAGCAATTGCTGAGGTGTAAAGTGCCACCTTAAGCGAAAGCCAGACTGCCTGGTAATCTATTGCAAGGTTTCTAATCATACCGGAAAAATAATTTGCACTGTCTAAGTTAACAATGATAAAATAACTCTTTAGAAAATAATATCAGATAGTGTGCCAACCTATAAACAGGAAAGGCAAAAATCAGTAAATCAGGAATATATGATTTTTATGAAATTTAAGGAACTACAAAAATGTAGTATGATATAGTGTTAAAAACTTAAATGTCAGCTATACATAAATTGGTTTATTCTATTGTGGTTATTTATTTCTTTTTGAATTAGAGCTCAAAACAAAGAAAAAAATGTCGCCAGAAATTATAATTTAGCTAAAACCTTATCAAAAAAGAATAAATGTTATGAGCCATAAAATTATAAATCCCTTTGCTGTTTTAGATCGTGGAGAACGTTATAATTGCTTTGGTTGTTCTCCCAACAATGCCTTAGGTCTGCAACTGCATTTTCAAGATTGTGGAGAGAACGAAATTGAATCGTTCTGGCAACCCCAGAAGCATTTAGAAGGCTTTTTTAATGTTTTGCATGGTGGCATACAAGCTACCTTGCACGATGAGGTTGCAGGCTGGATAGTTTTTACAAAATGTAAAACCTCGGGAGTTACACAAAATTTGAATGTAAAATATTTGAAGCCTGTATTTATTAATGGTCCAAAAATAAGGATAGCGGGTAAACTCATTGAGATTAAGGATAAAACTGCAATTATAAAAACCGGAATCTACAACTCAGAAGGGCAATTGTGTTCCGAGGGAGAAGTTGAATATTTTGTTTTTCCTGAAGCAGTTGCAAAGAAAAGACACTTTTATCCGGGAGTTGAAGCGTTTTATGAGGGTTGATAATTTTCTTTTACAAAGATTGGATTGTCTTGATTTGTTCTGGAATATACCCCGAATCCGCTCGATATTTCTCTAAATTCAGCGGAGTCGGGAACTATAATTCATTAAAAAACAAGTTTTATTTTATCTCAACTAAAACTTCTTTTTCGGTAACGCCATTTTCATTAAAAGCTTCAATCGTGAAATAATATCCTAATCCGGAGTTTAAACTATTTATTGTAAGTGAGGTATCTCCATAAACAGTATAATTCAGGTAGAGTTTATCTTGGTCAGTTCCGTAGCAGATATTATATCCTGTTGCATTTTCAGATTTGCTCCAGTTTAGTTGAACACTTCTGCCATCCTCCCCATTACGCTTCGCTTCCAGGGTTTTTATTTTTCCTGGAAGTTCACCTTTGCCATTTCCGAAAACACGGAAACCACTCAATGCAAAATTTCCATCCGGGACTTCAATGTTAGTAAGCTTTAGATATCGGCAAGTAATCATTTCATCAAGCTGGGTATAATCGTGTGTATTATCCAGATTGTGACTTGATTTATCAACAAGCATTTTCCAGTCAGCCTTGTTGTCTGAATATTCAACGGTATACCTGTGTTTTAGTTCTTCCTGCCTGTCAAAGAGATTGGTGTTGTGTTCGGCAAAGTTAACCTGAAGGGCATAAACGTCTACGGGTTTTTCCAAATCAAGGATTGCAAATTCTCCACTGTCTCCGCTTGCTGCAGCCCAATAAGTTCTGATATTTTCGTCGGTAATATTGCAAGCTGGTAAAGCGTCAATGGAGGAGGAAACTTCAATTTTTTTCTGATAGGAAAGAAGCATCCAACCCGGGAAAATATTCTTGAAGTTGTTTATTTTTTGCTGTGGCATTATAATAGGGTAATCACCAAATTTTGTTTCAGCATGCATGTTTCCTTCTGCGTCAAAAAACAAGGGATATAGTCCTAAGCGGCGTTCGAACATATGTTTTTGCGAAATAGTGATTGTGCCAATGTGCCACCAGTTTCCATTTTTATCTTTAAAAGTACTTCCATGTCCTGCACCCGCAGCAAAACCTTCTGGTTTATAGGCAAAGGGATTGTGCTGCTGAATGTTAAATGGTCCCAAAGGATTTTCAGAAACATAAACGCCATCGGAGTAGCTTTTAAATTCAGTTCCCGGGCCGGCGTACTGCAGATAATATTTTCCGTTTTGCTTATTCATCCAGGCACCTTCAATCCAGGGTTTTTGATTTACAAGAGTATTGTAGTCACCTGGTACTTCCCAACCACATTCTTCAGGATTTTGGTGTTTTAGCTCAACGGGCTTAGTCATAAATGAGAAATTGTTATTATAATCCACCTCAACACCATAGATTGGATTTTGGTTAGAGCAACCCCAATACAGATAAAGCTTATTGTCATCATCGAGAAAGAATGCCGGATCCCAAACAGGCATTTCAAGCTCCGGAACGGCGACTTGCCATTTGCCACTTAAAGGGTTAGCACTTTTATAGATGGTGCTCAAATCGTTTGATGAGGCCAGGAAAAATAAGGTGTCACCCAAAGCTATTACGGTTGGGGCATATTCTTCAACAGGAATTTGTTCAGTCTGGATAAAGTTCCATTCCATCAGATCGTGAGAATACCAATAGCCCCCCGATTTAGAGGCAAACAAGAAATATTTATCCTGAAATAAAAAAACTGTTGGATCTGCAGCTTCTCTTCTCGAGGGTTCATCGAGGCAAAACCTGTAGCTGATATTTAGCGGATTGCAAAATGTTTTGATGTCTGTATTTGTTACTTCGGATTTTGGCTGGCAACTAACCAGAAAGTAAACCAATAAGGCTAAAATTTCTGTATGTTTCATCTTATAAAAATTTTTAAGTATTATAAGTTATTAATGTTTTATTCCCAAAGCATTGCAATAGCCTTCATTCGGATAACAATTTTCAAACTTACTGTTTTCTACAAATTGGTTTAACACTTTGATTATTTCTTCTGGTTTTATGCCATCCAGGCTATCTTTCAGAGCCCTTATATTGCCGAAAGTTGTTCTGTCACTCTCGGCATATTGCACAAAACTATCATAAGCTTCGGGTTTATTAAAATTCATAGGGCCGCGGGTGTTGTCCATTTTTTTGTAAGGCCAGAATGTCCAATGTATGTTATTTGAGTCTAAGAGTTCTCTGAAAGCTTTCACCCATTCATCATCATTTTCACCACTTTCTCCCATTAGAATCGGGACATTGTGTTCATCCCTGAAATCGATATATTGTTGAATTTCGTTTTGAACCGGAGGCATCCAGTATTTGTGGAAAGTATAGGCTAAATTCTTGTCGAAGGGTTCAGTAAAAACCGAGAAATCTGTTTCCCAAACCGCACCGCCAATAAATACAATGTGATTTTTATCAACTTCCCTGATTGCTGCAGTAATTCTTTTGTACAAAGGCTCCAGGCTGGGTTTCAGACTATCTTTATCGAAATAATGCGGAATAGGTTCATTCAATAAATTATAACCGATAACTGTGGTATCCTTGGCATATCTTTCCGCAATTTCCTGCCAGACTTGGCATGTTATTTCTTTCATACCTTCATCGACCATCAGCCAGGGGTATCCATCGCTGTTATCAATATTGTCGCCGGTTTGTCCGCCCGGAGCTCCGTGCATATCCATGAGAACATAAATATTGTTTTTGGCGCACCAGGTTATAGCGCTGTCTAAATATTTGTAGCCATGAATATCTCTGCCCAGGAAATCGTCGTGCGTTAACAGGCGATAATCGAAAGGCAGACGAACAATATTTACTCCCGATTCTGAAAGCCATTTTATATCGGGCTCCGTAATGTAGTTATCAAGGAAAGAATCCCAGAAAGCAGTGGTAGCGCTATTACCAATTAATTCGCGTATGGCCTGGTCTATTTTGTTTGGTGAGTTACACTTACGAAGTTTGAACATATAACCTTCGGGTAACAACCAGTTCCCCAGGTTTACACCGGTTAGGTGCAGCAGTTCACCTTCTGCAGAATAAATATTTTCGCCGTCAACAAAGGCATATTTCTTTTCATTTTGCACGCAGGATATGAATGCCAGAATCATAAGAGGGAGTAACCATTTTATTAGTTTCATAGAAATTGAATTTTTACTCAATTAAGAACTTGGTTTAATACCAATTTACAAATTTATGCTTTTATTGATGGTATTGGGTATTCCAATTTGTAATTCAGCAAGAAAGAATAGGAGAAAAAAAAACAAGAAATTATTATTCAGCAGCTAATTCTCAAGCCAAAGTTTAAACTTCTGCACCCTTTCCCGACTTACAATCAATTCTTCTGGTGAATGATGTTCAAGCTTAATTTCTAATCGGCTATTTGAATAACTCAGAATATCTTTAATAGCTGAGAATGCAACAATATGTTTCCTGCTAATTCTGAAAAACCTTGAAGGATCGAGTAATTCTTCCAGTTGGTCGAGGGTATAATTCACAGCATAATCATGTCCTTGCTTATTTTGCAGGAAAACAGCTTTTTCCATGCTGTAAAAACACTGGATATCATCGGAAGTAAAAATTTTAAGGCGTTCACCTACCTTAATAACAAACTTATTTTTGTATTTGTTTGAAAGTTGGTTTAGCAGGTTCTCAAAAAGTGCCGGCGGATATTCTTTGGTCTTTGACTTTTCAGAAAATTTATCGATTGCGCATTGCAATTCGTCCTGATCGATTGGTTTGAGCAGGTAATCGATGCTGTTTAACTTGAATGCTTTTAAAGCGTATTCGTCATAGGCAGTGGTGAAGATAATCGGAGCGGTAATTTGTGCTTGTTCAAAAATTTCGAAACTAAGCCCGTCAGATAATTGAATATCCATAAAAATAAGATCGGGCTGAGCATTATGCATAAACCAGTCTACTGCATTTTTTACTGACTGTATAACTTCTACAATTTCAGCTTCATTACTCGATTGAACAACTAATTTCTGTAACCGTTCAGCCGCTACTTTTTCATCTTCAATTATCAGGCATTTCATAGTTCCGGTTGATCAATGATTGGGATTTTCACTACAAATTCATTCGCTGATTCTTCAACCTGGACAGGTTTATCCGAAATATATTCATACCTGTTTATCAGGTTTTCAATTCCCTGTGGCTCTTTATTTTTTATTGAGTTTTTCTTTTGCAGGTTGTTTTTTACCACCAGATATCCATCCTCTTCAGATATTTGAATCGATAAAGGCTGATCATCGCTAATAATGTTGTGTTTAATAGCATTTTCAACCAACAACTGAATTCCAAGGGGTACAATGTATTTATCGGCGGAGCCAATTGATATTTCCGTTTTCAGGCCTTCCCCATGTCTTATTTCAGACAGGTATATGAAGTCGTTCAGAAATTCAAGTTCTTTTGAGATCTGAATGAGTTCTTTGTTTTGTTGTTCAAGCACATACCGATAAATATCCGATAGTTTCTTAATATATTTTACAGCCAGTTGCTGATCCTGTTCAACAACGCCTGTTAAAGTATTTAAGCTATTAAACAGGAAATGGGGATTAACCTGATTTTTTAAAGCATTGTATTTAGCATTAATGTTTTCACGCTTCAAGTCTTCATATCTTTCCAACGCTTTGTTCCAGTAGTAAACCAGGTAGAAAGAATAATATACAGATATCACAACCAGATCTATTGCAATGTTTATAAATGCATTCTCTATTATAGCATACTTAAGATTATCCCCGGTAAGTTTCCAAATGTATGTTCCAAAATAATAGGGAACTATTATGCTGACAATAATCCCATAAAATATAAATGTTAGTAAGGCAATCAGATTGCTCCTGACAAGTTTCCTTCTCCAGTTGAGTAATCTGCCAGTAAAAACCCCAATTGCCCAGTTACCTATTCCAAAGAAGAAACCAACAACAAAACCATAGATGGTCCTGTTAAATAAGTCTTCCCAGGAACTAAACCACTTAAATCCTGAAAACGCCAAACTAAGTAGTATAGTTAATGCAACTAAACCAACAATCATTAATAAGAATGATCGGATTAATTTCTTGAAGCTGAGTTTAGGTTTTTTCTCCATTTTAATACTGAAATTAATTCAAATATAAGACTATAGCTATTAGAATCTCACTTTTCTAATTAAGAATCTCAACTCCAATCGGAGATAAAAATATTTTTAATGGAGTTGAGATTACGGCTTGATTTAGCTCGATTTACAAGATTCCAGCTGACTTTCACAATCTTCTTTGCCCCAGTTCGGGTACAACGGATTCTCTGGTTGAAATGTCTCGTATAATTCCATTGCCTTCTCAAATAAGGGCAAAGCGGACTTTTTGCCTCCACCAAATTGTTCCGGAGTATAGAAAACTGATACAGCCTGCATGTAATAAGGCCTTGGGTTTTTAGGGTTCAGGCTGGTTGCCTTTTTAAAACTGTTGTCGGCTTTTGATCCGTAAATCTGGCCATTGGTTATCGGATCTATGGCCATTAAAGACTGATAAATCATACCCTGCAGAGTATATAGCTCAGATTCATTTTCAGTTATTAACATAGCTTTATCCATTACCGATTGTGCTTTTTCAATATAGGTTTCTTTCTGTTTAGCATCTTGTGTCCGGAATGAAAGAATACAGTGAATAAAAGAAGCATAATAGAGGGGTAACCACTCGGAAGTATCAACAGACGCAATGCGTTCAAATTTGTTTGCAACTTCAATCATTTCTTCGGGAGTGCTACTGTTTCCAAATTCTTCAAGCGTTTCGCTCATAATTTCCTCAAAGTTACTCTGAGCGTTTAGGCTAAGCGTAAGAATGATGACTGCTGTCAGAATAAATAAACGTTTCAATCGTTTATTTTTGTTTTTTAATACTTGTTTCATAATTATATATTTTGGTTAATTTTTGATTCATGTTTTTTTTAATCGATGGAAATAAACACACCTATGATTACACTTCTTTCCAATCCTGATTTTATGGGCGTGGACGAATAAAATCCGCTATTGTCGGGTTGTCGCGAGAAGCGGTAAGCATAAATATTTTCTTTGCCCAGAATGTTTGAAACAGACAGGTGGACAACCGTAAGGTTACCTGAGATATTTGTTATATAGCTGATGTTTCCGCTTAAATCATGCCAGTCCATAGTTTTTGAGGACATAAACTGGTCGGAATTAGGGTTATTATAGGGTCTTCCTTTGGCATAACTGTAGGTTAGGCTTAGCTGTGAATGAATTTTATCAATCCAGTATTTACTAGCCAGGTTAAAATTGTGTTTCGAAACAAATTCAGGGCAAACGGCAGTTGGATAATCTTTGAATTTTCGTTTGCTGTCAACAAAAGAGTATGAAGCATAAAAATCGAGATAACTTATTGTTTTACTATCCTTAATAAACAAATCGAAACCACGGGCATAACCTGTTCCAGTATTCTGAATATTCTCGTATTCTTTTTGTATTCCCGGAGTAAATGTTACCAGAGAATTGTATTTTTTGTAATAAACTTCGGTTCTGAACATACGATTGTCTTTCTCTGCCTGGTAATTGAGAATATAATGTTGCGCTTTTTCAAAATTCAGGCTTGGGTTATACTTTAAATAGGCATGATGGCTTTGCTGACTGAAACTTCCACCGGCAAATGAAAGCTGGGAAGCTTTATTTATTTTATAGGCAATAGATGTTCTGGGACTGAGACTTACATTTTCGGTAAGTGATGAATATTCTCCACGAAGGCCTAGGCGTACGGCAAGTTTTTTAGTGATTCTGAGATCATTTTCAACGTAGCAGCTGTTTATGTTGTCGGTTGTATTTAGTGGAATATTCGTGTTCAAATCGGAGGTAACATAATTAAATGAATAATCCAGCAGATAGTCTTCCAGTCCTATTTTAAGGGTAATATTTTTATTGTAGTAGTTGGTAAAGCCTAGCCTGAAATGTGCAGATTGGAGGTTTTCATTCAGTTTGTCGTTATTGAATTCTTTCTTATCGATATTCCTGTTAAAGGCAACACCGGTTTTCATAATCCATTTATCGGTTAGTTCGCTATTGTAGTTGGTTTTTGCATACATGTTTGTATTTTCCAATCCAATACGCTGATATTCATCACTCATTTCAGAATAGTCGAGAATACTATTGCCATGACTGATATTGAAGTCTGATTTTATTAAACCCGAGTTTTTGGTTTTTTGCCGGTAATGCAATTTCCCACTATAGCTTTCAGGAATCTTTATCCAGTTCAGGTTGCTTTTCGACATTAAAAAATAGGGGAATAAATTGTTGTAGTTTACGCCGCCGCTAAATGCCCTGGTGTCGTTGTGTCGGGTGTAGCTAATTCCCGGGCCTACATTTATCAGACTAATACTTAGCATATCTTCTTCGAACAGCGCAGGAGTTTTTAGTTCGAGTACCGACGACAAAGCTTGTCCGTATTCAGCCGAATAGCCACCTGTGCTGAACATGACCCCACTAAACATAAAGGGCTCAAACCTCCCTCTTGCCGGAAGGTCTGGAGTTGTTGAAGTGTAGGGTGATGAAACAAGCATTCCATCGATGTAGGTTTTTGATTCATCGGCTTCGCCACCCCGGACAATTATTTTTCCTGTTTCACCTTGTTTCTGCACACCGGGAAAGGTTGCCAGTACATTATAAATGTCTCCATCGGAACCACCGGTTGTTGCTATTTCAATTGGATTTAGGGTTACTGCCCTTTTTTTCTCTCCTGCTTCAAATGTTCCGGCAGAAATTATTACTTCATCGAGGCTATTTGTGCTCTCAGTTAAAGTAATTTTTAAAGCTTTTTTTACTAAACTTTTTGTTAATAGCAGGTTATACGATTCATATCCCAGGAAACTTACCACCAGCATACAGGAATCGTGCATAGATGTTTGCAAAAGGAAATACCCTGAAGTATCGCTGGTAGCTCCATTATATGTGCCTTTAATGTAAATATTGGCGCTGGGCAGCGGTTTATTATGCTTGTCGAATATATGACCTGAAATAGTTTGCCCCATCAGGCTGACAGAGAATAGAAATAAAAACAGGCTTACAATTGATTTCATTACGGTTTCTTTTGATTTCCGTACCAAAACTCAGTATTTTATATAGACCTAAGAAAAAAAACAAGACGAGTTGTTGAATAAGTGCGATGAGCTGCAAAATTCAAGGATGAATGAAAAGCCAGTATTCAAAAGTATGGCAGATATGCAAAGAAAGGCCACGAGCGCATGAATAAAATTTAAGCCGTAAAGTCGTGTATTCGTGGCAAATAAAACAAAAATTCCCCCTTAAAAAAATAAGGAGGAATTGGATTTATAAAAGTCACTGCGCTAATATTTGTAGGTAAAAATTTTCTCGAATATTGAATCATCGTAAGCTGTAGAACGAAAACGCACTATAACCGAATCTGTAGCCTCATTTTCAAGCGATGAGATATCAAATGAAATATAGGCCGTATACCTGTCTATCTTAGGGTCATTATTGTTATTGTGTCTGAGCTCCAGGTCAATAGTATCGGAATATTCATCACTGAGCCTAACCAGATTTACATAATGCTTTTTATTAAAACCAAGAAATTCAATGGATACATCCAGAAAATTCAGGCCAACCTTAATGCCCTCAACTACAATAGGATCAAAGCCCAGGGAATCAGGAACTGTATCTGTAATATTAATTACTGGTTTTGTAGGTATAATATCTATTGAAAGTAAATCTGCCATATAATCAATGTGCCGGGGCATTTGCTCATCCTCAACCAATGAAAAATAGGCATAAACACGAGCTCCTGAATCCAAAGTCTCTTTGCCTTCGAAGGTGCTGTTTGTAATATAGATTAAGTTCAGGTTATCTGAATATATATATGAACTATCGCCAGATACCTGATAGACACCAATTGACGGATAGAAACTTACTGTTGGTTCGTCATTACACGACGTAAATCCACCTATTGCCACACACACCCAAAATAAGTGTTTGAAAAACTTCATCGTTTCCAGAATTTAAAAGGTTTTATATGTTAGATTGAAATCAAGCCCTAAAGGTTGCTTGGGTTTTAAAAAAAACGAGTCGTATTTCTGTATGTATCAGTAAATCAGGCTTTAAACTGAAAAAAAATAATTACACATCCGGCTTATATCTTTTTCATAAGTGCTTAGGGAGGTTGTTTTTAATAGTTTCAGAACGGGATCATACAAATGCCAGCTGTGTAAAAGTTTTTCTTCCAACAATTTATTTTGTGAGCCTTCTATAATGATTTTTGAATTCACAATTTTTCCCTTTTCAATGTGAAGTTCAATATCCCATATTTGATTATTAAAAATGAAGCTGTTTTTGAAATTATACCTGGGAGAATATCCAAAAATCCATTCTGTGGTTTTGTATTTCTCAGTTTTCAGATTATTGATCAGTTCGGTTTCTTCAGTGCTTAATTTGTAGCTTTTTGCAGCTTGTTGCATTATGTGGGTTGATAGTCCTTCAACGAATTCTTCAATTTTTAATTTCGTACTAAGATGATTTGTAATGTTGGTAACACCTGAACGATTTGATTGAACAGCCTTATCGAAATACAGACCTTGAGTTACCTGAATTGCCTTTCTCAATTGTTCCAGGTCAGAATTGAACAGCAAGGTACCATGATGCAAGACTCGTTTCCTAAAAACGTGTTCGGCGTTTCCTGAAATTTTCAGATCATTTATTCTGATATCGTTTTTTTCTCCGATAGTTGCTTGTAAACCAATAGTAGCAAGGTAGTCGATTACCGGAGAAATATATTTTTTAAAGTCAATAAGCTTTCCTTCTTCACCTTTTGAAATGAAAGAAAAATTCAGATTCTGAAGGTCGTGCACTACTGTTCCACCGCCTGATAATCTGCGGGCTACAAGAATATTGTTTTCCCTTACATATTTATAATTTATTTCAGCAAGTGCATTCTGATGTTTGCCTACAACAACTGCCGGGGGAGAGCGCCATAAAAAGAAAATATCCTCGGTTTTATTTTTAAGCAGATACTCCTCAGTAGCCAGATTGAAATAAGGGTCGAAAGAATCACTGAGAATGTATAACATGAAGGGAAGTTTTAAAATATTATTTGTATTTTCAATGATTAATACAAAAACAAGCTACGAATATATGGAAAAGTTAATTGAACGCTTTTTAAAATACGTAAAAATAGAGACCTCATCGGACGAGAATTCCAAAGACTGTCCAAGTACACCAATGCAAATGGATTTTCAGAAGATGCTTGTAGAAGAATTAAAAGAAATTGGTCTGGAAGAAATTGACCTGGATGAGAAAGGATATCTAATGGCAACTTTGCCTGCAAATACCGACAAGCTTGTACCGGTTATAGGTTTTGTTGCCCACGTTGATACAAGTCCGGATTTTAGTGCAAAAAAGGTAAATCCTCAAATTCAGGTTTATAAAGGGAAATCGCTGGTTTTAAATGAAAAGAAAAATATTACACTTGGTGCCCGTGAATTCCCATCGCTTGTAAATTACCTCAACGAAGAACTAATTACCACAGACGGAACAACACTGCTCGGAGCAGATGATAAAGCCGGAATTGCAGAAATTATCACCGCCATGGAAATGCTTAAACAAAATCCGGAAATAAAACATGGCAGGATAAGAATCTGTTTTACGCCTGATGAAGAAATTGGCCGTGGTGCCGACCATTTCGATGTAAATAAATTTGGAGCAAACTTTGCTTACACACTCGATGGTGGTCAGATTGGCGAACTTGAGTTTGAAAATTTCAATGCTGCAAGTGCAAAAATTACCATCCAGGGACTAAATGTTCACCCGGGTACGGCTAAAAACCGCATGAAAAATTCGATGCGCATAGGCATGGAGTTAAACGGAATGCTTCCTGCTAACGAAAGACCCGAATTTACTGATGATTACGAGGGATTTTATCATTTAACGGAGTTTACAGGTACAGTTGATTATACCAAAATGAGTTACATTATTCGCGATCATGATAAAGAAAAATTTTCGCAAAAAAAAGAACTTATGATTAAGATTGTTGACCACCTGAATATCAAATATGGCACAGGAACTGTTAAGCTCATAATGTTCGATCAGTACTATAACATGCGCGAAAAAATCGAACCTGTAATGCATATTGTTAATCTGGCACAGAAAGCCATGGAGCAGGTTGGGGTTAAACCAAAGATTAAACCAATTCGTGGCGGCACCGATGGTTCAAGACTATCTTATATGGGGCTTCCGTGTCCGAATATTTTTGCCGGGGGTCATAATTTTCACAGCCGTTATGAATACATTCCAACCAATTCTATGAAAAAAGCAGTTGATGTCATTATGAAAATTGCTGAACTGAATGCACAATAGAAATTATATATAAAGAGGAATACAATTTTATTAATTAGGTATTCCTCTTATAACTATACGCCCGATTTGCTGTTCAAATCCATTAGTAGGTTTTATTTATTAATTCTCTTTAATTGGTCAAAGAAACTTAGATAGTCTACATCATATAAATTGCTATCGAATTTTAACCAAATATAAAAACCCTGATCAGAATCCAGTCTATCGACCATTAATAAGCATGCTACTACCATACCATCAAGAGTGCCTGAAATCATATATTCAATGTAATCGGGATTATCTTCAATTTTTTCAGGGCCATATAACAACTCAATCTGGTTATTTCTTGCCCATCTTAAAATATCATTCAACCGATCAATGTCGGAGTAAATTGTAAGCGTTCTGGGATAAATTGAATAAAACAAAGTACCATTATCTGCTGAAAATATATTTTTGTCACTTGCACTGACTACCAAATCATTGGGAATGGAATAGGACATATTATATAATATCCAGTTGTATTCGACAAGGTTTTTTTTAGTTTCCTCAGCCAAATAATAATTAACAAGCTCTTCTGCCAGTCTTTCAGCCTCAGATTTATTAATTGTTTCGGGATTCGAGTTCCCGTAATAAACCCCGGCCACCCAGTTTCCTTCTGATATCGAACCATTGCAATAGGTCATGGCTCCGGATCCATCAGGCAACTCATTTTTAAGATCCCCATTGTACTTTCTTCCGTCTTTATATACAAGTAAACCATAGTTAGGCAAATCATCTCTGTAAGTGCCTTTGAAATACAGATAGTCACTGTTCGAATTATATATTTGCAATCCAGCGCCCGATCGGTTGTTATTTATCCAAAAGCCTCTGTAAATGGTTCCGCTGGGAAAAATATTTGTTCCGTATCCATTTCTGGAGTTATTAATAAAACTTCCGGAATATTGTTCTCCAGTCATTAGAAGGAAAACACCTTCTCCGTTTTCACAATTACCCGAAACACAGGCATCTTCATATATTCTTGATGACTCATCAAAAACATTATTTGTATAGCGTCCTATATTTTTTGTTCCATTGGCATTAATGTTTAAACCGAAACCATTTCTTTTATGATTGTACCATTGACCAATATAGGTTTCACCGTTTGTCCACTTGTGTTGACCGTAACCACTCATGAGATTTGACGAGAATTCTCCTATGTAGATATTTCCGGTATTAAAATAATAGATACCGAAACCATTCAGGTATCCTTTTGAAAATTCTCCTAAATATTTATTTCCTTTAAACTCATCTTCCTCCCAGGTATAAATGCCAAAAGAATCCTGACAATCACCGCATGAGCAAGGGCTGTCTGCAACAAAATCTGCCTGAGCAAACGAATTTGAGCTGCAAAACAGTACGGTTAGCACTTTCAGAAGTGTGTATTTTTTCATGTAATTTTTATTTGGTTGATTAATATTATTTAATGGATGTAAATGTAGGTATATGCATAATGGGTGATTCATTCTGAATAGCAACTTTTATATATAGCTCAAAAAGCCTGACAGACAGGGTATTTATCATGACCATTATGTATTTATTAAAGGTAGGCTGAAAAATAATATATAAACAAAATGCTTTGTAACTTAAAGATTCCTTTGTATATTTCTTTGTTTCAACTTTTACCTCATATCACACGAGGGTAAACACTTAATAAACAAGAATATATAAAAAAGTTTGCTTTAAAATCTGAGCAACCGGGGTTACAACTAAAACTTTAAAATAGTCTGAAACTTAACACCATTCTTATTTACTGTTTCCTTGTCAAAGTATTCAGTATGCTCATACTTAAACCACAGGGAAAATGTTTTATTAAGGTTGTGCTGGTATAAGATATATGCTCTCCAACCATTCCCATAATATGCAGGAACTGAAAAACCATATAATACATCGTTTTCATAAGCATAAATTCTTGCGCTATAATCAGGAACAGTAAAGAATGCATACCGGGCAGTTATTTTATGCTTTGAATCGGGTTTAAAATTTACATCCTGAAAAAGGAGGTAACCATTTGAATTTGAAATACTCGTAACATTACCTTTACACCATTCAAATCTTGTTTTCATGTTTAGTTTTTCAGAAAGCATATAGCTGGCCTGAAGTTTTAAGTTTTCTCTTTCTTCTGGCATTAAAGAATTTGTAGGCTGTTCTGGCTGGCTGAAGTTTTTCATTTTTGCTTTCAACCTGTATTTTATTTCGATTTTCAATGCCTGCGTAGGTTGGTAAATGAGTTTATAATCATAATGGTATCCTCTGGCAATTCCATCGGCGGTGTAGCTTAGCCAGGGTGATGTAAAGCGATCGGTAAATGCTGAAATCTGAAAGCCTTTTGGCAGGCTCCAATTCATGCCAATAAATATGCCTTCTTCGTTTTGAACTTTGCCCGTTTCGGAGAATGCACCCGGATAAGGAGTGTAATATGCTGCGGGGTAATACCTGTAAACCACACCAATATTCAGCGCAGATACCGGCATAAAATTAATACCATTAACCGAGGCAGCATGTTGGTTCTGGACAGCGGTTTCGCCATAAACTTGTATTTGCTGCAAAAGCAGAGAATAATCGGCTGACCAGCCAAGATAGTTGGTGCCAAAGAAGCTTTTAGTTTTGTAAGGTTCAAAAGATTGCAAAACAGGTAAATTGTAGTGCATTCCCAGGGAGTTTAGTCCAAGCTGCATGTTACTGGTTTTGAATTTCAGGCTTGTTCCGTATGTTATTTCATTAAAAGAGTTTTTGTTTTCCAGTTCACTGGCTGTCCGATGGTAGCCGGTATTATAAATTGTTGATAAGCCTGTTTCGCCGTTTACGGTATCAATATTACCGTCACGGTTTTGCATGGATGAAAAAACTGTAAGACTTATATTCTTATATTTTAAAACACAAGCCGCGCCACGTAAAAAGTTAAATTCATTTTTTGAAGTGTTCGATAACAGTGTCGGACTTTTTTTTCTTAGGCTGCCTGTTTCCGAAGTCTTACCCGGTGAAAAACCGTTCCAGATTAATAAACCCTGGCCCAGCCTTATTCTGTATTCGCCCAAAACAATTTTATCTGTATATTTTAGTTCCGAAATCTCCACAAAACCTGAATAATGGTCGAACCCATAATTGTTTAATGGCTCGTTCAAATCGTTTTCAGCTAAAATCCCGGCATTTATATGCCTGTTAAGCTTATAGATATACCTCGTATACATCTCGGGCAAATGAACATCATAATTGTCTGGAGAACTTGTTCTGTATCCGGTTCGAAGTAAAAGCTCGCCTGAAGAATTTTTTAGTTCAGGCTTAAAAGAAAAACTGTCTGCAAGGTTTTTTGGCCCAATATAAACAAAGGGCTGAATTTTAATGACCAAATCTTCGTTGAAACCGAATATGTAGCTTAATTCATAAACCGAAATTATTTGACCCATTTTTTTTCTGTAATCCAACAAAGAACGAATCTGAAAATCATTCAGTAAATAAAGTCTGGAAAGTTCTTCGGCACTGGTTGCGTTCAGATTTATAGGATATTGACTAAAATATTCCAGTTCCTGAACGAGGGATTCAACATCTATTTCTTCTTCGGCACTGAAAATTTGATCTTCAATCAATTGTTCAATAACAGTTTGTGCGGGATTTTGTGCATGCAAAAGCGAAGTCACCATAAACAGACATGATATAAATAGCTGTTTTATCATTTTTTATTTCCGAGACTAATTTGAACACTTATGCCTGAAGAAAAACCCAGAACTGGATGTTTCATAAAAGCTATATCGGCGTTGATTTTCGCCAGGTTGTAGCCTATTCCGAAGGTATAGCTCATAAGGGCGTTTGTTGAAATACCCAGTCTGAGAGCCAGGTGTTTTATTGGTATAATCTCGGCTCCGGCACTAAATTCTGCGGGTTCATTTTTGTTTATTTTAACCTGCGAAGTCAGAACAAAAAGTTTATCGGTGTAGGCTGCACCTGCTGCCATAAAACAAGAAAGTTCTTCATCGGGAAAAGGTTTAACCGATGAGTTGCTGATATTATAGGCATGCACTCCAACAGATACTCTTTCGGTTGCCTGTACAAGCATACCTATTTCACCCAGTAAAGCATAGGCATGGCCGTATTCATCGGGAAGTCTGGCAGATAAATAGTCAAAGGAGATTCCGGCATTTATTCGATCGCCAAGCACATGCGAATAACACATGGTGTATTGTTGTTTGTTAAAGCGGCTGTTCCCGAAATAGCTTGCTGAGATTCCACCAGTTCCCTTAACCGACACCGGAATGATTGCCGAGAGTGATGATGTATTTAACTCCGGAAGCATATACCTGTTATTGCTGGAGAGCATAAAGGAGGGCGAACTCATCCCGGCTATGCCGGCAGGATTTAAAAGAACAATACCACTATGATACAAAGCAATGGTGGAGTTTGCTAATGCGGAATTCCTTGCGTTTGTTGGAGAAATGAAGTCAGAAGCCGAAAGCGTATAAACACAAAAGAGTCCTAAAAAAAATAGTTTACAACAAATTTTGTTGCAAAATACTGCGCATAACATAGTATTGGTATGATATGGATTAACAGCTGAGAAGATACAAAAAATCCCGCAAAATATTTTATTTACATATTGCGGGAATTGTATTTATTTCGAATTCTGATTCTAATTTGTCTTGAAGTCGTATTTTACCTCCTTTAGTTCTTCATTGGCTTTTACAATTTTCTTTTTTAAGCTTGATTTGAATTCAGCTAATTTTGCTGACAACTCTTTATCGGCGGTAGCCATAATCTGGGCTGCCAGAATAGCTGCATTTTGTGCACCATCTATTCCAACAGTAGCTACCGGAATTCCGGGAGGCATTTGCACAATTGCCAGTAAAGCATCCAAACCATCGAGGCTGGCTTTAATAGGCACTCCAATTACAGGTATTTTAACCATGGAGGCGATAACGCCAGGAAGGTGCGCAGCCATGCCCGCAGCTGCTATTATTACCTGTATACCTCTCGATTCAGCATTTTTAGCAAATTCTTCTACTTCGGAAGGAGTTCGGTGTGCCGAAAGTGCATTAATTTCGAAAGGAATTTGCATCTCGTTCAGAAAGTCGGCAGCTTTTTTCATAACCGGAAGATCGGACGTACTGCCCATGATAATACTAACTTTTGGATTCATATAACTTATTTTATGTTGACGTATTTACTGTTTGCAAAGGTACTAAGATATTTTAAGTTGAACTTTATAAATAAGTCCGTCAAAGCTATTTTGTTCGAAATGCAATTCTTTTTTTATTATGCATTGGGCGAAATATTTAAAAATATACTGGGCGGTTTATAGCTTATTATTTTTATTTTAGCACTTACTTTGTATCATACTATAAGTTATTATTCATTGTAAACTATTTCAATATTGTAAATGAAGACTATTCAGATTCTGGATAAAAAATTTAGTATCAGTATTCCTGCAAGTGAGATTCAATTAAAAATTGAGGAGCTGGCTGAACAATTGAATTCTGAATTGCATGAAAAAGCTGTAGTTTTTGTGGTTATTCTGAATGGAGCTTTTATGTTTGCCAGTGATTTATACAAACTTGTAACACTCGACAGCAGAATTTCTTTCCTGAAACTGGCTTCTTATTCCGGCACTTCATCTTCGGGACAGGTTAAACAGCTTATTGGGCTTAATGAATCTTTAAAAGATAAAACGGTTGTAATTCTTGAAGATATAATTGACACCGGGGTAACACTTGACAGTATATTAAAACAACTCAAAGGATTTGAGCCTGCCGAAATTAAAATTGCTACTTTATTGCATAAACCGGATGCTTATACCTTCAAACATAAGATTGATTACATTGGATTTAGTATACCAAACGATTTTATTGTTGGATATGGGCTCGATTATGATGGTTTTGGCAGAAATCTCGACAGCATTTACACCGTAATTGATTAAACCTAAAAGATATAGCTATGTTGAATATTGTACTTTTTGGTCCTCCCGGTGCGGGAAAGGGAACACAGGCAGAAAAATTAATTGAAAAATATAATCTTGTTCACCTTTCAACAGGTGATATTTTAAGAGCTGAACTAAAGGCTGAAACTGAACTTGGAAAAGAAGCTAAAAAATTCATGGAAAAGGGAGAATTGGTTCCTGATTCAGTTGTCATTGGTATGATTGTAGCAAAGATTGATGCCAATCCCAATGCCAAAGGATTTATTTTCGACGGATTTCCAAGAACAACGGCACAGGCTGAGGCTCTTGACGAGGTGCTGAACAAGAAAGGAACACCTATATCCATTATGTTGGCTCTGTTTGTTGATGACGATGAACTTATAAAGAGATTACTATTAAGAGGCAAGGATTCAGGTCGCGCCGATGACCAGGACCAGTCAATTATCGAGAACCGGATTAAGGTTTATAATAAAGACACAGCCCCTGTAATCGATTTTTACGATGATAAAAACAAATATAAAGCAATTGATGGTGTAGGTAGCATAGACGAAATTTTTTTCCGTTTATGTGAAGCTATTGATTCTGTTTAATATTTAATTTCCTGGCGCGCGTTTGTAACGCGTGTCGATTTATTTAATAAACTGGCTTCGATTCTGCTCAAGGAGACTGTCAGGTTGAGTGTAGTCGAACCCTGAATTTACAAACAATACTGGCGCGTCCCGATAGTTATAGGAACCTCGCTTGCAGTGATAAAAAATAAATATGGCAAGTTCAAACTTTGTTGACTACATTAAAATATTCTGCCGATCAGGGCGCGGAGGTCCGGGATCTACACATCTTCGCAGGGAGAAATTTGTCCCTAAAGGTGGCCCCGATGGTGGTGATGGCGGACGAGGCGGCCATATCATTCTTAAAGGAAACCGAAACCTTTGGACACTTTTACACCTCAGGTATAAGAAGCATATTTTTGCTGGCCACGGAGCATCGGGCGGTGGTGCCCTTAAAACAGGTTCCGATGGAGAAGATGTTATTATTGAGGTTCCACTCGGAACCGTAGTGAGAGAAATGGAGACCGAAGAGTTTATCATGGAAATTACCGGGCACGATGAGGAGAAAATTCTGCTGAAGGGAGGCAGGGGAGGTCTAGGGAACAATCATTTTAAAACCCCAACAAACCAAACTCCACGGTATTCCCAGCCGGGAGAACCGGAAACAGAAGCATGGTTTACCCTTGAGCTTAAAGTTCTGGCAGATGTTGGTCTTGTAGGTTTTCCCAATGCAGGTAAATCAACTCTTTTGTCGGTAGTTTCTGCCGCAAAGCCTGAAATTGCAAATTATCCGTTTACAACTCTTGTACCTAACCTTGGTATTGTATCGTACCGCGATAACCACTCGTTTGTAATGGCCGATATACCGGGTATAATTGAAGGTGCTGCCGAGGGTAAAGGATTAGGAACACGATTTTTGCGACATATCGAAAGAAATTCAACCCTTTTATTCATGGTACCTGCCGATGCTGAAGATATTGCCAATGAGTACCGTATACTTTTAAAAGAACTGGAAAAGTACAATCCCGAATTACTTGATAAGAAAAGAGTGCTTGCCATTACAAAATGCGATTTGCTTGACGAGGAGCTTATGAAAGAAGTTGAAAAAGATTTACCGGCCATTCCCTATACTTTTATCTCATCGGTTACAAACTTCAATATTCAGAAGTTGAAGGATTTGTTGTGGGAAGAGTTGAAAAGCTAAAAAAATCTTTCATTTTGTAAGGGATATGATTTTGGGGTGAGTCCTTGTAAAAAAAGAATAATATCTTGGACCAAATTAGAAATCCTCGAATCCTGATGCAAAAAGCTGAATACCTTGCTGGAATTAGCGAAGATTTATTCAACGAAATCTATATTAAGTATTTTATAAAGCTCTGTCGGTTCGCCTATTTCTTCCTTAACTCAAAGGAGATGGCCGAAGAGACTGTTCAGGATTTCTTCTCAAACCTTTGGCAAAAAAGAGAAAATATTCGTATCGAGGGTAGTCTGGAAACCTATCTTTTTATTTCAATCCGAAATGCGGCATATTCAAAATACAAAAAAAAGCAGAGGCTTGTTCAAACAGAACAGGCATATAATAGTAACGAATCGTCCAATCCAATTCTGAACAAGGAAGCTTTTGTGCGACGGTTAAACGATTCGCTTTTAAAGCTGCCTGTCAAATGCAGAATCGTATACAGCCTGAAGTTTCTTGAAGGGCTTACATACGAAGAGATTGCACAATTTCTTGAACTCTCGGTAAAAACCGTTGAAACTCAAATTTACCGTGCCTTAAAAAAGCTCCGTAAGGAACTTGCTCCATACAAACTGGAATTTTATAATACCGATGAGCTATGAAATGGGATAAATCAACATTGATACTGAAGTACCTCGATAAATCCATTTCAGATGAGGAAGAAATGGAATTGAAAAAACTAATGCTAACGGGTGCAATTGATGAAGAAGAGATTAATGATTTTCGAGGCATAATAAACGAATCTTCTAATATTACTTTGCCCGAATTTGAGCTAAAAGCGTTTAACTCGGGCGATATAAAAATTGAACCTAAAATACAGGATGTTCAAAAAGCCCCCTTTCATTTTACCAAACTGTTAAAGATCGCAGCCTTGCTAATCGCAGGTATATCTGTGGGTGCAATAATAATGTACACACAAATAAAAAGAGAAGACCAGTATATCGATATTGAAACAAAAAAGGGAGATAAGATTCATCTTACTTTACCGGGTAAAAATGAAGTCTGGTTAAACTCACAAAGCAAACTCAGGTATTCTGCGGTTTTTAAAGGAACATCAAGAATTATTGAACTGACAGGTGAAGCTTATTTCCAATTAAACAGCTCAGTAAATATTCCAGTTATTATTCAATGCAATGAAACACAGATTGTATGCAGCGAAAGTTCTCTGAATATCGATAACAACTTTGAAACCGGAAGTGTTGAAATTGAGGTAGAAAAAGGATGGGTCGCCATAAACAGTCCAAAGTTGCATGGCCGGCAGTTTATTGTTGAATCCGGGTTTAAAGGTGTAATTGAAGAAATGATTCCAATCTGGATTGAGCAAAACAAGAACCCAAATTACCTGGCATGGCATACCGGAAAAATGAATTTCGAAAACACACCTTTAAAGGATGTAACCAAAACGTTATCCGAAGTATATGATGTGGAAATTGACCTCCCCAGAGAACTCAATTATTGCTTTGTCAACCACAGATTCGATAACGAAAACCTCGATGAAATATTAAAAAAGATTGGCGACGAGCTCAATATAAAAATACGAAAAAATCAAAGCGCTATAATTATTACCGGTAAACCATGTTGAACTTAAATTAACGAAAAATGAAAACAATAATAGTAATATTAATTTCTGTCCTTTTTTCAATTGGTGGATTTGGACAATGTAAATTTCCGTCTGAAAACTTTAAACAGCCTGGTTATGAGACAATAAAAACTCTGGAAATTAAGATGGAGGAATTTAGCGATACACTTCAAAAATTCTCCTTCATTTTGAATTCAGATAACGAATACCGTTTGTTTTTTGCTGAAGCAAATGAATATGCAGGAAAAGCTAAAATTGACCTCTATGCTGACTCTAAACTAATAGGTACAAACTACATTAAAGAATCTGAAAAATTAGTTTCGTATTTTGATTTTAAGTGTCAGAAAACACAGGTATATACTATTAACATAACAAAGAAAACGACTGAAGAATATTGTGGGCTGTGTGTCATTATGCAAAAAGAGGATAATTCAGAGATAAAAACCGAACAGTCAAATACTGGAACAACTAACAACGATCAAGTCTTTGTAGTAGTTGACAAAATGCCGGAATTTAAAGCAGGTAAAGGACTTGATTCTTTTAGTGAATGGATAGGTCAAAACATGATATATCCCGAAGAAGCAGCAAAGAAAGGGATATCAGGGAAGGTTTATATCCAATTCCAGGTTAACAGCAATGGCGAAGTAGAAAATGCGAAAGTAGTAAGAAGTGTTGATCCCGATTTGGATAAAGAAGCTGTAAGGGTTGTGAACAGTTCACCTGTATGGGAGAAACCAGGCATGCAAAGGGGTAAGGCTGTTAATGTGCAATACACGGTGCAGATAATATTCCAACTTCAATAATTTAAACAAAAATATTGCAGCCTCACTTTCCAGTTATTTGTAACAGGAAGGTGGGGTTTTATTTTATCTCGTTGTTAACAAACTTCAATATTCAGAAACTGAAGGATTTGTTGTGAGAAGAGTTGAAAAGCTGAACTCAAAACAGTCGGTCAAACTTTCGGGGCACAGCCGTTTTAAACTGGAGCTTTTCATTTGTAACCGGATGAATAAAAGACAGTACCGAGGCATGCAAAGCCAAACGGCCTATCGGGTTGGAAACTGCTCCGTATTTTTTATCTCCGGCTATTGGGTGGCCTATTTCTCCCATGTGTACCCTAATCTGATTTTTTCGCCCGGTTTCGAGGTTCACCTTGAGCAATGAATAATTGTTCTTCGATTTAATTTTTTGATAACGGGTTATAGCCAGTTTTCCCTGAGTCTTATCTTTTGTAGTATGCACTTTTAAGGCCTTGCTTTCATATAAATAAGAGCGTATTTCATCTTCTTGTTTTTCAACATGACCTTCAACAATAGCCAGGTAAGTTCTCTCAATTAACAGGCTGCTCCAGTTTTCCTGCAATGTTTTCTGTACATCCTGATTTTTTGCATAAACCAACAATCCAGAGGTATCCCGGTCGAGCCGGTGAACAATAAATATTTTGTTTGCCGGATCTTCCTGTTTAACATGATAACTGAGCATGTTGTAAGCTGTAGGTGTTTCTTTGTTGGGAGCAGCAACAGACAATAAGCCTGCATGTTTATCAATCACAACTATTTGATCATCTTCGTATACAATACTAATACCTTTTAAGGATTTGCTGAGCAGGGTTTCTTTGTTGCCAATTTCAATCTTTTGTCCGGCAATAAGCGGGTGATTGTATTGGGTTACAATTTTCCCATCAACAATAACTTGTTTGTCGCGTAGCAGCGTTTTAATATTATTACGGTTTTTCTGAGGCATATTTGCCAGTAGAAAATTCATTAATTCATCGGCCTGGCTTACCTGGAAAGATACATTCTGGAGCTTGTGTTTTTGTGGGCGGCCAAAGCCTTTTTTATTTCGGTTATCTTGTTTCATATAAGTTCAGATTCATTTGCAAAGATGCGCATAATCAGATTATTAATTTGTCAATATCAAAATTTATATTTATTGAAAGGTATATTGAAAGATAACCATTAGGTTTATAGATGAAAAGCAGCAGTCTTTTTAAAAAAGATTAAATTGTTTGTAGCGTTTCTCAAACAAATTGCATTTAAGATATAAAAGACAACAAAAACCGTTTCATGAGCGATAAAAGATTTCATAGAATTATTCAAAACGATTTCAAGGCTCAGAAAGAGTTTTATATGGCATATTCCCAAAAGCTTTTTCTTACTATTTATCGCTACGTAAAGAATGAGCAGGATGCCGGGAGCATAATTAACATGGGGTTCTACAAAATTTTCAAAGCTTTGAGCGATTTTGAGTATCAAAACGAACAAATGCTGGTGGCCTGGATGAAAAAGATTATGATAAACGAAGCACTAACTTTTCTAAGGCAAAACTCAAAGTTTACCAATACAGCTCTGGAAATTATTGAAGAACCAAGCCTGGATGAATTGCCTTCGGATAAACTGGTTTTTGAAGACTATTTAAAAATGGTTCACGAATTACCACAGGATCTCAGAACTGTTTTTAACCTTTATGCCATCGACGGATTCAGCCATAAAGAAATTGCTGAAAAGCTGGAAATAAAGGAATCCAGTTCGAGAGTCTACCTTGCAAGAGCACGAAAAATACTTCAGCAAAAAATTTTAGACAGATGAAAGACAAGATTGACAAGCTCTTTAAGCACAAAATTGAAGAACCGGAGAAGCTGCCCGCCGGCCTTAACTGGACACCGGAGCAGGGTTGGGAAAATTACAACAAAGATTTCCTGCAAGGTCGAAAAACATTCTCATTAAAGTATTTATATATTGCTCTTGCTGCAGCCTGCATTGCGTTTTTTGCTATCCTGTTACCCCTAATTAATTCAGATTCTGAAAAGATAAAAGTTGTAGAAAACACTACGCAGGAGGTTATGCAAATTACCTTACCTGATGGGAGCTTGTTGTGGTTAAACAAAAACACCCGTATACAATACCCTGCCAGGTTTAAAACACCTGTTATTGAAATATTTCTTGAAGGTGAAGCTTATTTTGAGATTGATAAATCAAATCAATATGAATATCTGGTTAAGGCATTTAATGCCTCAGTCAGGACTGCAGTCGAAACGGCATTTAACATAAGAGCCTTTGCGAATGAAAAGCACGTAACCGTTACAGTTGCAAGAGGTGGGGCAAAAGTTTCAGGCAACGAAACAGACGAAATGGTTTTGGTGGTTCCTGAGGGTAGCTATTGTTCTGTAAACCGTTCAGAGAAATTGATTTTTGCTTCGGTTAATTCGAACCAGAATTTTCAGGCATGGCGCACCGGAAGGTTAATTTTCGATTATCAGTCTGTAGCCAGTGTTGCCGATATTCTGGCTGAGTATTTTAATACAGAAATTGAAATTACAGATAAGCAGGTTGCCTATTGCATGTTTACCGGCGAATTTCACAAAAAATCGATTGATGAGATTCTGCAGCAAATCCAATCTGAATTCAAAATTAATATTGAACACCAAGGCTCGAAGATAATTCTTTCCGGAAAAGGATGTTAATAGGTTTATTACAGTTGTTTAATTTAAAATGTAGAATCATGAAAACAAGAATACTTATACTGATTTTAAGCATAGTGATTGCTAACAAAGCAAAAACTCAATGCGACATTAATTATGAAGAAATACTGAAAGAGAATTGCGAGGGCGAATACCTGATGCATAAACAAATTGACAACAGGCACGACAGCACTTTTTCACTGGTTTTAAGTCCGGATCAACGTTATGCTCTATATATACTCAATGCAAATAATAAACTGCCTGAATTTGAATTAATTGATCCCGGAAAATCCAACTTAAGCTCTATGATTAGCTTCTCGGGCAAAAAGGACAAATACAAATTATACACCTTAATGGTTAACAAACCCGGGTCATTGAATTTTGCGTTTAGATTTAATACGAGTGAGGATGCCTGTGCACTTTCAGCCATCTATTATCTGGGAACCGACAAATACAAGCCTGGCTTTTATGAGACTTTCGAAGAATTTAAGGCAAATAAACCTTCAGTTAAATTCAATTATGAAATTATCTCGAATGTGAAAAAATATTCGAATGAAGAGTTAGATTATTTTCAGCTCGAAATTTCAAGACCCGAATGGAAACAAATCGATAAAATGTATGGGTTTAGCGATGGTCAGAAATTTTACATCAATTTTCAAAGTCTTGATGTCAGAGGCGGCACAGAATATGTTGAGCTACAGGATTTTGGAAGGTATGGCTATTATGCATACATAGCTTACCTGATAACTTCTACCGGAAATGTAACAATAACCACTCCTTACCTTGAACAAAAGCTTGTTGACATGAAAACAGGCCAAAAAACCGATTTATCAGTAAAATCGCTTCGCTCGCTGATAGCTGATGATAAGGAATTATCTGCCAGGTTTGAGGCTGAAAAAAAGAAATCGAAAAAGCTAAAGGATTATTTGATGGAATATTGTGAGCGGAATAAGTAATAAAAATTAAAGGGCTTTCTCTTCCTTTATTTCTCCCATATCTGTCAAAAGTATCAATTGCCTTTTCAGGAATTTGTCTCTTATAATTAGTTCATATTCTAACATATTCCCCTTATTTTTTAATACCGAGTTCATTATCTCACCTTTTGAAAGGGCTATATTTTTAATCACTTCAGGAAGATATTCAACGGAAAGGTTTTGCCTGTATTCCAATAAAACTCCATTTAAACTAAAAGCTGCAATATGTTCCAGGTTATTCTGGTAAAAAACAACTTCATAATACCCCTTTTTACTAAACCACTCTACGTTGACGGCATCAGCAAAATTACCATTAAATGATTGTAAACAAACTTCTGAGGGCGATACCCCATTACCCACTAATATTTTTTTTAAAAATTTTTTCATGATTGATATTTGTTTTACTTTTTGACGGTAATACTTTATTAGGTAACAATTTTAGCTCCTTAGATATTTTTGAGTGTATAAATACAAAACCCTGGCACGAGCTCTTTTTAAACGCATTTTTGCTGCATCTTCACTAATCCTTAAAGCAACGCCTATCTGTTTCATTGACAGTTCATCCTTATACTTCATTAACAGTAAGGCTTTTTCTTCAGGGTGAATGAGTTCCAATATCGTTAGCAGGTTCTCGTAATTTATCTCTTCAATTATCTCTTCGGTATCATCTATAATTTCAGGAAGTTCATTCTCTTTATCCCAGTTTGGATAATGGATTTTCTTTTTCTCTCGCAGGTAATCAATACAATGATTATAGGTAACTGAATATAGCCAGGAAGAAAATGATGATAGTTGCTTGAATGATGGAAGTTTTTCAAACACCTTCGAAAAAATATCTTCTACCAACTCTTCTGCCAGCTGCCTGTTTTTCACAAAAGAATAACATTTATCTAATACTTTGGAATAATAACGATTATAGAGCACCTCAAAATATTTTGAAGAATTTTCATCCCGGATTTTATTGATTATCTCTTCATCTTTTAAACTCAACAAACTTTCGCTCATAAACAAGATATTTCTTCACAAAATTACTCTTATTTAAGAGTATTTTATGATTTTTTCAAAATGCTATCTCTTGATATTTAATTATTTAAAAAATATATAATTATTTCTCGTTACCTAATTGATTAGATACGTCATAATACCAAATTAAAAAAGATTTGAATTCATAGTATCTCTTTATTTGAGCGATTCAATGATTTTAAACAAGAACAATTAATAATTAAGAAATGAAAAACAGGTTTTTTACAATTATTGCATTTTTAGGATTAACAGCCCTATTTTTTTCAAGCTGTTCTAAAGTACCCCAGGCCGAAATTGATGCTGCCAATACAGCTATTGAGCAAGCTAAATTAGCCGGAGCCGATGTTTATGTTCAGGATAATTTTGTTGCATTACAAGATTCATTGAACAATGTAATGGTAAGTATCGAATCACAAAAATCGAAATTTATTAAAAACTTCTCAACAGCAAAGGAACATTTAGCTGGTGTAACCCAATATGCCGGAGAAGTGAAACAACAAGCTGAAACCCGCAAGGAAGAACTGAAAGTGGAAATTCAGAATACAATTTCAGAAGTTAAAACCCTGATTGAAACGAACAGACAATTAATCCTTGAAGCACCGAAAGGTAAAGAAGGTACATCTGCTCTTGTTGCAATTAAAGGTGAAATTGATGCAGTAGAAACATCAATAAATGAAACAAGCACCTTGTTTGAATCAGGCGATTACCTGGCTACTCTTGATAAGGCAAAAGCTGCTAAGGAAAAAGCAACAGCTATTAATACTGAATTATCAGGTGTTATAGCCAAGTATAAAACTAATGTTAAGAATAAAAAAGCATAAGCTGGTTAAATAGCTGAAGGTATTATACCCTGGTTCCAATTATTCGGAACCGGGGTTTTTTATACTTCTGATGTATAATTTATGAAAAACAAGATATTGCTTTTGGTTTCTTTTTTAGTACTGGTAATTGCAACTGTTACATCAATTCGGATAAAAACGAATAAGCCTCCGGAAATAGAGGTGATGAAAGCAGCGAATATGTTAGCCAAGGCACAATATGAAAAATCTCCAAAATTTGCAAAGGAGGCATTTCATGAAGCTACTTTTCATTACAACTCAGCTATGACCGAATGGAAAAAGCAAAATGAAAAGTTTATTTTACTTAGAGATTACCGGAAAGTTTCGGAATTTGCCAAAAAATCAATGGAATATAGCGAAAAAGCAATTGACAAATCAAGAATTTTTATTGCCAGCACCGAGGACATACTTAAAATCAGAATTGAAACAATAGGCCAAAAAATTAAAGGTTTCGAAGAATACTACGGCAAATTTCCATTAGATAAAAAAAGAGATAATTATACGAGGTGTAAATTGCTTTACACTGAAAGCCTGCATGCTTATAACAGCAAGAATTATTCAATTTGTAAAGTTAAACTCGATTCTGTGGAAATTGTAATAAACGATGTTTTTAATCACTGCCAGGAAAACCTGATAAATTATTTTGAAGATTATTCAAAATGGAATGAAATGGTGAAAATAACCATTTCCTGGTCAAAGAAAAATCAGTCTTATGCAGTTATAGTTGATAAACTTAACAGGGAACTTTATTTATACAAAAACGGAAAACCCGACAAAAAGTATACTGTTGAGCTAGGTGCCAATTGGATTGGCGATAAAATTCAACAGGGCGATAAAACTACGCCAGAAGGATTGTATAAAATAGTAGAGAAGAAACAAAACGGACAAACAAAATATTACAAAGCTTTATTGCTGGATTACCCGAATGAGGAGGACAAGAAACGATTCTCGATGAATAAAAGGAATGGAATTCTAAATCAAGACGCAGAAATTGGGAACCTGATAGAAATACACGGAAGTGGTGGAAAAGGAATTGACTGGACAGACGGATGTATTGCTTTAACAGATAAAGAAATGGACGAAATATTTAAAAGTTGTACGATTGGCACAAAAGTCACCATTGTAGGTTCTGTTAAAACATTAAGCGAACTTTCATATAACATTAAATGAACACAAATTTTTTAGATAGTATAAAAGAGCGGTATTCTCTTTATAGGCAAAAAATTAATAAATGTGCATCGAAAACCACAGGATTCTGTTTTGAAATTTATAAGCAGTCGCTCAGTTATTTTCAGAAATATAAATTTGTTTTTACAGGAATTGCATTCATCATAGTGGTGCCTGTAATTGTGAGGTTAATAATTTGGATGGCACTCTCAATTAATCACGCTCCTTTTCAATCCAACGATGCGGAGCTCTTAAAAGCCCGGGATAATATTAAACGCGAAATCGGTTTAGTAGACAAAAAGCTGAATTCGAAAAGGCCAAGATCGTATTTTATTGTCATTAACAGTGCTTCCAATGAATTTGTCTTATATAAAGGCAATGAAATCATAAAAAAAGATAAGTGCTCAACAGGAAGTTATGTTTTACTGAAAAACGGTGACGACCAGCAGTGGATGTTCAATACACCAAAAGGGGAATTCAGAATTCAGGGAAAAACCACTTCGCCGGTTTGGAAAAAACCCGACTGGGCATTTGTTGAAGAAGGATTACCTGTACCAACAGCAAATCATTATTCGCGATTCGAATATGGCGTTTTGGGCGATTATGCCTTAAGTCTGGGACATGGCTATTTAATTCACGGAACCCTTTACCAGCGATTTTTAGGGTTGCCTGTAACACATGGGTGCATCCGGTTAAACGATGAAAATCTTGAACTTGTTTACAGGTCGCTTCAGGTCGGGTCAAAAGTTTATATTTATTAACGAACAACAGAAATGCAACAAATTAATTCGTATTTAAAGATATTTTACCGGATGAAATGGACTGGTTTTGTCGGTATATTTTTTGGGCTGGTGTTTTTTATCTGGCTTATTGCCATTGCAGTTGCACCTGTTCATAAAGCAAAGGAAATCCAAAATCTGGTAAATGCCGATTCGGTCTTTACTGAGAAATTTGACAGTATTTTCTATCACCCCGATATTGTTAATCTGATTAAGGGAAAAGCATATAAAGAAGCATTATTAAACCTTTCAAAGAATGATTCTATTCAATTGGTCATTAATTTATCCGACAGCATAATTAATTTGAGTATTAAAGGTGTAGTTATACACCAGACAAATATTACCGAATTCAAAAAAGACCGTTTGCTGCGTGACCTTCCGTTAATTCATGAAATTAAACTCTTTTCCCAACCACTGCCGGTTCTGTCTTATTATTCAACCATTGTAAAGGAACCAATTGTTGTAAGGCATGCCCCAAAGAATCCCGAAGAAGCTGCATTAAATGCATACCAACCGGATACCCTCATTCAAAATCCTGCATTTGTAGCTTGTACCATTGAACATAACTTCAACATAATTTTTGAACAGGAAGAAAATGAAGGTTTCTATGACAATTGGAAGAAGTTTGGCTTTTATCTGCATTTAGGATTCAAAAAAACAATTAAATCGCTGGAAAATTACTTTGGCCTGAAAAAACAGGAATACCAGCCAGTTATAAGCATTAAAATACCTGTTGATGATTTAAGAGCTATTTACAGAGCATTGCCAGCTAAAACATTTATAGTTTTAAAACTCTAATAATAAAGAATATGAACCTATCTGATTTAAAAAAAGAGAATAAAGTTTTTAAGTTTTTGCACAGGATATTATTAATTACCGGAGCAATAGCAATTGCTTATATTATAATACAGCTTTTTGAGGAATACTTTGGTTCCCGAAAAACTTCGATACGGAACTAAAACTTTATTAATAAAACCAAATCTCAATTATTCATATCCGGGAACAACAATTATTTGATTGTTGATATTCTCGTTTGAAATAATCTTTTGAACCTGTGAGTTGTTTTTCAAATTATAAGATACCGACTGCTTGCGTAGTATAAAGAAAACATTGATTGTTCCTTTGCTGTTGTCAGAAATATTGCAATTGTTTGCTTTGTAAAATATTTCGTGCTTGTTTTTCCTGGGGATTATTGTTTTTATTTTCTCTTCACCTGAAACATTTTCTGTTTGAAAAATGAGTTGGTCTTCTGCTTTGGGAAGCTTGTTCAGTTTTAGAATAATAGACATAAACGAAGGTTCAAATTCCAGGTTTGAGGGAATGTGTACCACAATTTTATCATAATCGGTATGTTTACCTATGATTTTTATAGCATACAAAGTTTGCAGACTGTTTAATAAATGGTCGAATACACTTCCGAATAATCGTTGAGAGGGTGTACTTTTGTCACCCCAACCAAAAACAATGTCAGTTGCCATGTATTCTTTTGCTGCCCGTATTATTCCACTCGAAATACTTAAATCGACACGGGTAATTACTTTTAAGTTCTCGTTCAGGTTATTAAATTCAGCCACATTGGTTTCAAGGCTCTCCTTTATTTTAAGGATATTTTCGCGACTGCTTTTATCTTCGTTAAGAATATTAATTACATAAACGGGTTCTGACTGATTTACTTTCTGAAAACAATTGGCAATGCCAATAAGGTTAGCCATTGTAGAAGGATTTGAAATAGGTACCAGAATTCTTTCAGACTGATTAGTTTCTTTTGAAAAACTGGTATTCAATACAATTATTTTGCCTGATTTCTCAGTAATAAAGGAGGCTACCAGGCTGCTTACCAGAATTATAAACACCGTTGCATTAAAAAATGTAATGTCAATAATTTGCTTTTCATAACCAATTAGTATTATCGCGATGGTTGCTGCTGCATGAGAACTGGTTAATCCGAATAACAGATTACGCTGTATGTTGCTGAAATTTAGTATTTTTTGCGAAAGGAAAGCTGCCAGCCATTTACCGGTAAAGGCGGTTAAAATTAAAATTCCGGCTACAAACCATAAATACGTACCGGAGATTAGAATCCGGGTATTAATCAGCATTCCAATTTCGATCAGAAATATTGGAATAAACAGCACATTCCCCACAAAATCAACATGATGCATTAATAGAGAATTTTTCGGAATACTTTTGTTAAGTGCCAGGCCTGCCAGAAATGCCCCTATTATGGGCTCTGTTCCTAAAAGTTTGGCTATGTATGATGAAATGCTCACCATAAATAATAAGAAAAGATAATGAACGGGTCTGTCACGTTTAATATGCTTGAAAAACCACTTGGCAATCCGGGGAAATGTGTAAAAGATTATAAACGTGTAAGTTGCAAACGAAACTACTAATTGGGCAATTTGTATTCCTAACACGCCATTATTAAAATCTCGTGTAACTATTGAAAGTATTAATAACACAAGGGTATCGGTTATTATTGTACCTCCAACAGCGGTTAAAACCGCTATGTCATCCTTAATACCTAGCTTTCGGACAATAGGGTATGCAACCAGTGTATGTGTTGAGAACATTATTGAAACCAGCAGGGTTGCCTGGCTTTCAAGCTGTAAAACATAATGGGAGACAAAATATCCCAATATAAAAGGGATAAGAAAAGTTGCAAAACCAAAATAAAAGCTGTTTTTGCGACTTTTTTTTAATTTTTCCGGATCCAATTCAAGTCCGGCAATAAACATAATATATAATAATCCAACTGTTCCCAACAACTCTATACTTGAATCCCTTTGTAATATTTTAAAGCCATGAGGCCCCACCAAAACACCCATAATGATAAACGAAGCTACATCGGGAACCTTTATGATCCTAAATAGAAAGGGCGATACCAATATTATGGTAACTAATATTGTAAAAACGAAAAGTGGTTCGTGAATTGTAAATGCAGTAATCAAAAGCCTCAATTTAAAAGGTTTAGCATTTATCTTATCTCAGCAAATAATAGATATATCCGATATATCCAATAAGGAGCAGTGCAGATTCCCATCTGTCCAGTTTGTATTTTTTACCACTGAACATAAATACAAAAAGCAATATTGTTGACACTATCAAAATCAGAATGTCCAGGTTAAAAGAAATATTGTAATGAATAGGTGAAATAATAGAGCTGACACCTAAAATCAAAAAGATATTAAAGATATTCGACCCGATAATATTCCCGATGGCTATGTCGCTTTTCTTTCGTGTAGCTGCTACAACCGATGTTACAAGTTCGGGCAGGGAAGTCCCGGCTGAGACAATTGTAATACCAATGAGTTTTTCACTGGCTCCAAAAAACTGGGCAATTTTCACCGCATTATCAACAACCAATTGGCTACCTATCACAAGAGATGCCAGTCCAATCAGAATTAGAAATACTGACCACATAGGTTTAATCATCTTATAATCAACATCAAGTGTTTCTTCTTTTTTTCTAAGATTAACAAAAATGTATAGCATGAACATCGTAAAAAACAACAATAGGATAAATCCATCCAACCTGTTGATTGATAATTGATTTGTGTGATTAAATGTAAAATTTCCCAGAATTAATAAAACAAAAGCAGCCAATAATGAGAATGGAATTTCATTCCAAATGGTTTTAACCTGAACAACCAGTGGAAAGATAATACCCGACAAGCCAAGAATAAGCATAAGGTTGAAAAGGTTGCTCCCGACAATGTTGCCCATTGTTACATCGTTTAAACCTTTTAATGAGGATATTATGTTTACAACCAATTCGGGTGCCGATGTGCCAAATGCTACAATGGTTAAGCCTATTGCCAGCTCCGAAATTTTATAATGTTTTGCCAAAGAAACAGAGCCATTAACCAACCAGTCAGCACCCTTAATAAGTATCACAAAGCCTAAAACCAAAAGCAGAAATCCAGTTGTCATATATTAAATTTCTATTTAGACGATTTAATAGAAAAGGGTAACCAAAAAAAGGGTTTATTCATCCGGAATTATCCAAAAAAAAATGTTCAATTTGTTACCGATGCATAAAAATCCGTCATAATGTTACTAACCAAGAAAAATGAGAACAAACGAATAAAAGATACTTCTTTTAAAGTAAATCATAAACATAGAAAGACAGGAGTTTAATTTATAAAAAACAAAACAATGATTGCGGTGAAAACTACGGGAGACGGCTGTTATTTGGTTTCAATGAATGGAAATGTTGAAGATTTAGGACATAATGAATGCCAGATGCTAATGGACGGGGTTATGTCCTTTTTAAGACCTCACAAAGATATTGCAATTAATCTTGAAGGTGTTAAAGCCATTGACGATAAAGGATTTTTTGTTTTAAGTGAATTAATGATGGTTGCCAAAAAATCAAGATGTTATATACAGTTCTTCAATATTGAACCAAATTTGTTGAACAAAATAGCCGGATTAACTCAAAAAATGAACTTCACACAAAGAGAAGTTGAATAGGTACAGGTTTATTTATAATCTCACACCTAAAATATTTACTTAAAAAGAAAACCTAAAAGTTGTTAAACAGCTAAAATAATATCACTTTGATGTGATTATTAAAAAATGAGGCCAGCCCCCTATTATTATTTTTGGCATGACCTCATTCAATTTTTTATTCCAATAAAAAAATCATTAAAATGTATATTCTTTTTTACCGGGGCTCTTTTCTTTCCTCTCATTTGCAATTATGCTTTCCTTTTTGAGTGCTTTTTCAGCAAGAGTCTGAGACTTTTTGTTTGCAGTTAATTCCAGGTTTGCACTGATTCTGGTATTAAGTATATCTAACCACTTTTGGGCCAACTGCAATTCGCCCGACAAAGTAAACTGATCGTACTCAGAATTGTAAAATTCTAAACTAAGTTCAGGTTTACGGTTGTAAAAGGAAAAAAACAACTCAATGCGGTCTGTAACGTTTACCGACTCACCTTCATATTTAACCTTTCGTTCGGTTTTAGAAATCCTGCAACCTGAAATTTCGGATAAATTAATTACCTCCCGAATTTCTTTTTCCGGAAGCTTACGAATGAAGAATAAGCTGTTTGTTTCATTGTTATCTATGCCAATCAGGGTTTTGTCCCATGTATCGTAATCCGATATTTCCGAATTGTTTTCGTTGGCAAATTTTATCAATGGCTCAACCTTTCTTTTCTTCTTGTTTTTTATCCATATAGCAATAAGAAATGCAATCGCAACGAAATCAAAAATCCAGAAGAATACAAACAATTTATTTTGAATACCCATAAATTTATTATTAACAATTAATAAATAAGATAATTGGTGAATTTTGAACTGACTATTCAGCCCAAAAAAACAACTGTTGAATAATAGAAACGGGCTACCAGAAATAATTAAACGGATGGATAATGTCTGCACCTACAAACCTTACTATATGGTTTTCGGTAAATAGCACATAATGGTTTACATTAAACGATCTTTGTAATCCGGGTTTGGTCTCAGAATATCTATTGATTGATGAAGACTTATGATTTTTTGGAATTAACAATTGAAATGAATATTGCCAGTTTTCCAATTCTGCGGGATTATTGAAAAAACCTGAAAGACAACCGACATACTGAAAATCGGAAGCAGAATTCGCAATATAGTTATCCTTTAATGTTTCCTTTGCTTCAATCGTTTGATTATTAAAACAAAAAATTGAAACAAATAATAGTATATAAATAATCTGCTTCATGATTAGATTTCTATTTTGACGAATTCAATTTCAATAGTAACCTATTAGGAACAAAATAATTTTCTGTTTTTAAAAAAAAGGAGTTGGTATCCTGAAAAAGTATCCACATGGTTTGTAAGCTTTAAATGCAGAGACATGTTTTATTATTAGCCAAATAAAAAGAAATTAGTATCTTATATCAGATTTATTATATCATTACTAATTAAACATTTATCAAGTCATGAACGACCAATCAACACAAAGCAATGGCATTGGTACTGCCGGATTCATTTTAGCTTTAGTAACACTATTTTTTGGATGGATACCATTCTTAGGTTGGACAATATGGATTTTAGGATTAGTTTTCAGTGCAGTTGGAATTGCAAGAGCCAAGAGCGTAGGTAAAGGAATGGGTTTATCAGTTGCCGGATTAGTTATTAGTTTATTAGGTGTGATTATGTTGATTTTTGTGGTAGGTGCAATTGCAACGGCTATAGGGTTTGCTCTATAGGAACAGAAGCCTTCGCTAAATATTATAAAACAGGTTCACTTTTACCGGGAACCTGTTTATTTATTTTAAACAAAGAGTTGGCAAACATTTTACATCAGCCTGTTTGAAATAGATACTGATAAATCAAGATATGGTGTGAATAAGTTATAATAATAGATATTAATTTACGTTAGTTGTTAGTGCAAACCCAATTTTTTAAATAACAACCAATAAGATGAAAAATCTATTAATGGTTTTTTTAATGTTAGTCTATTCAAAGGGATTCTGTCAGGTAATTGATACGTATCAAAAATATAAAGACTATCAAAACCAGAATTTAAACAAGATAATTGAGTTGCAGGAAAAAGAAAGTAAAACTGATACTGACAGGTATGCAATTATTGATTATTATGAGAAAAGTAGTGAAACACTTGAAAACCTTTTAGATCAAGATTCACCCCAAGCCTATGAAATTACTAAGGAATTATTAGATAATTACACGTATTGCATGCGTGCATATCCGGATAAGAAAGACTCGGTAAAAATTATCGAATATTATAATAAGGCTAAGGCATTAGGTTTATGCAAGCCGGAGTATATAGTATTCCGAGTTGAATTATCGAATTCTGATATTTTTCCTTATATCAAAAATGATTTTTGCTTCAAAAATGTATGGGACGGTAATTCTTTTTCAACACCGTTTAAAGAAGATATTTCTGACCAGGAAAAAACTGCAGGACTAGCATACTTATGGTCTGAAGCTAAATATAATTTTGCCTATTTCGACCAGGTCCCAGATTTAAACTGGGATAGTCTCTATTTTTCTTTTATTCCTAAAGTCTTAGCAACTTCATCAACAAAGGAATATTACGACATCCTTAAAAAATTCTGTTCTAAACTTGAAGATAGCCATTCAGGTGTTTATTATCCTGACCAACTCAATATAGGTCGACCTCCATTAAGATGCAAGATGATAGAAAACAAGGTGTTTGTATCAAAAGTTTTAAATGATAGTCTTGCAAATATGGGCATAAAAACAGGGATGCAAGTTATTAAAATCAACAGTTTACCAGTAATGGATTATGCGGATAAATATGTAATCCCTTATATAAGTTCATCCACTAAACAGGACAAATTGGTACGCACCTACGAATATGAATTATTTGCAGGTAATAGAAACGAAATATTACAAATTGGTATGGTTGATAACAAAGGAAAATACCAAGAATATGAAATAAGCAGAAAACTAGCTTATAACTTATCATCTGAAAATGATAAAACCATTGACTTTAAATTGCTGGAAAATAATATTGGTTTTTTAGTAATTAACTCCTTTAGTGGGAATAAACCTGTAATAAAAGAATTTGATAAAGTTTTCAATCAAATATTGTCTACTGAAGGGTTAATCATCGACTTACGAAATAATGGGGGAGGCAATAGTGGTATTGGAGATTATATATTTAGTTGTTTTATTGATGAACCTGCAACTAAATGGGGGAGTTGGACTATAGATTACAGACCTTCAGAAAGAGTTTGGAGAGCAGGTATCCCCTCTTGGTATCAATATGAAAAATCATTACTTGACCCAAATAAGAGTAAATACTATGAAAAACCTGTTGTTATATTAATAAATGCTAATACATTTTCTGCAGCTGAAGACTTTTGTGCTCTATTTGACATTAACAATCGTGCGGAAATAATTGGACAACCAACCGCTGGAAGTACTGGTCAGCCTTTATCATTCAATTTGCCAGGTGGCGGTTGGGCGAGGGTGTGCACCCTTCGAAGTTATTATCCAGATGGTAATGAGTTCGTAGGATATGGTATTCAGCCAGACATTTATATTAAGGAGACAATTTCAGATTTTCAGAATAGTAAAGATATTGTATTGCTTAAAGCTGAAGAGTATATGAAGAAAAAAATTAAAGAGTAGAAAAACGTGTGGCAATACACAATATAAAATAGTTGGGGTTCAGTGATTTGTGAGGGGTTAGTTCTCGCTTCAACATTCTTGTTGGTGAACAAGAACGCAGCCCAAAACCCCAACCATTTCATATTGCTAAACGTTTAATGCACTCCCTTCATCATTCTGTTCAGAATGGGTGATAACAACAAGGCCAATACGCCAGCAGAAAAGGTTGAAAGCGTAAGGAATGCAAATAAATGCATATTGGGTAAATAGGTTTGAAGAATACTTTCAAGAACACCGGCAAGGTAATTGGCTGTGGCAATACTTGCAAACCAAATTCCCATCATGAGCGAAACAATCTTTTGAGGAGCAAGTTTCGTAACCATAGAAAGTCCAATAGGTGATAAACAAAGTTCTCCCATGGTATGCATAAAGTAAACAATAAGTAACCACATGGGTGATATCAGGTTGTTATCGCCTGCCAGTTTGGCTGCATAATTCATAATTACAAAACCAATACTCATTAATAAAAGACCCATACCGAATTTTACGGGTGTTCGTGGTTCTTTTCCAATTACATTCAGGCGCAGCCATAAAGCTGCAAATAAGGAGGCGAATACTACAATATAAAGTGCAGAAACCGACTGAAACCAGGTAGCCGGGAACTCAAATGTTCCTATTGTTCGGTCAGTTTGTTGTTCAGCAAAAAGATTAAATGTTCCTCCGGCCTGCTCATAGCCCGACCAGAAAAAGATATTAAAGAAGGCAAGAATGAAAATTACACTCAATCTGCTCCAGGCTTGTTTCCCTTTTGTATTTGCAGCAATCAAATAAAGAACAAAGCCTATACCTCCAATTATCAGGATCCATTGTATAACTGATTTAGCTGTTTCCGGGAGGCTGCCCCAAAGTTTTAGAATTCCCCAGATCAATCCAACATTTGCAACAACATATATCACAATGTCTAATCTGTCTTTGTTTGTCAGGTGATAAAAAGCCTCTCCTTCTTTTGGTTCTCTGCCGGGAGGCATTCCTGCCAGACCAAGTTTATCGCGTTGAGCATAGAACCAAATGGTGCTTATTACCATTCCTACACCTGCTGCTGAAAAACCCCAGCACCAATTAATTCCTTCTCCGAGTGAACCGGCAATTAGCGGGCCGATAAGGGCACCAACATTTATACCCATATAAAAAATGGTGAATGCAGCGTCTTTTCTTATATCGTTTTCAGAATAGAGGGCACCTACAATGGTAGATATATTAGCCTTAAAAAAACCGGTACCCACTATTATCAAGCCCAATCCATTGTTTCTAAAAAATTCTCTGACTTCTAATTCCCCAAATTGAGAAAAAGCCATAAAAAACTGACCGATTGCCATTAAGAATGCGCCTATGAAAACGGCTTTTCTTTGACCCAGAAATTTATCGGCAAGAAAACCGCCAATAATAGGTGTCATATAAACTAATCCGGTAAAAATGGCGTATATCTTTAAAGCATCACCACGTTCCATACCAAAGCCACCACTTACAAGCTCGGCTGTTAGATAAAGAACCAGCAATGCTCTCATTCCATAATAGCTAAAACGTTCCCACATTTCTGTAAAGAACAATACCATTAATCCTTTAGGGTGTTTTATTGAAGAAGTCATAAGTTTTATTTTTATGATGTAATTACCAAGATACAAAGTTTTTTTATGGCAGTTCCTGTTTTAATAAGCCTTAATTAGAACTCTTTTGTAACTTAACCCATTAATAAAAATAACTTCAATGAAACCTTCCATGGTCAAAAACCATAAACAAGATTGAATATAATGGTACAACATGGAGGTTCCATCAGGCCATTTAATTAAATTTTATACTGATGAAAAAAGCTTTGGTTTTTGGAGGTACCGGTTTAGTTGGTTCATGCTTATTGGAGGAATTGTCTGCTAATCCGGGCTATTCTGAAATAAAATCTTTCGTAAGAAAAATGAGTAATCAGGGATTACCTAAAGTTCAGGAATACCTGATTGATTTTGATAAACTTGAAGATTTCAAATCAGAATTTTCTGGTGATGAGGTGTTTATTTGCCTGGGGACAACCATAAAAAAGGCTGGTTCTGTAGCAAACATGGAAGTGATAGACAGGGATTATCCAAATCAAATTGCAAAGCTCTGTAAAGAAAACATGGTGAATAAACTTGCAATTGTTTCTTCAATAGGAGCCAAAAGTTCTTCAAAAAATTATTACTTGCGAATTAAAGGAGAAATGGAAAACAGCATTCTCAATCTTGATTTTGCCCATACAGCAATTGTTCGTCCTTCAATACTTTTGGGCGATAGGAAAGAAAAGCGTTTTGGAGAAGCCGCAGGCAAAGTTTTTATACGTGTTTTCGGGATTCTTTTAGCAGGGAAACTCAAAAAATACAGGGCAATTCATGGGCGTACAGTTGCCAGGGCAATGATAAAGTTGCTTACCGATGAAATACCCGGTAAGGTTTATGAATCAGACAGACTATATACTTTAGGCTCCTGAACCGGCACAATTTGATTCAGCTGCTTTTCCGATATTGTTGTTGAAAAACCAATATCTGTCCAATGCTGGTTACAACCCGGCGCATTCAGAATCAAACATTTTGCACGTATATTGTTATTAAGCAGCATTAATCCGCCCGAAGTTAAACAACCGGCACAGGCAATACCAACAACAGCCTTGTGTTTTAGTTGATCTGTATTAGATGTAAAGCTTGACTGGTGTATGGCAATCATTACTTTTGTATCTTCAGATTCTGTAATTGCTGCAAGTTTGGCAACATTACAGGCAGTATTACACCGGGTGCATTTTAAATACGAACCTTCTGGTTTAGCATTGCAATAAGCACCATTGTTTGCCCGCATACAACCCGGAGCCATCAAAATGGTTTTTTTGTTTGAATTAAACGATTTGTCGTGCATTTCATTCATCCATACGGCAGAAACAAAATTGAGAAAATATTCCGGAGCTGACTTTGTAACCTGGAAATAATCTTCTCTGGTAACTTCGATTCGTTTTTTATGCCGGGTAAAAAACTCACCATTTATTATATACCCAAAGGTTTTGTTTGCAGAATCGGTGAAATGGGATGCAAACCTGATTATCTTATACATGTCGGCACTCACCCGTTCATCACTCAGTTTTTCAAAGATTGATATCCACTTATGTATCACCGGGAGTTCATACTTATATTCCTCCGTTGCATCAAGCCATTCTGCAAGTTTATTCAGTATTGTTACCGAAGGTTTAAACTGACTGTTGTCAATCATTAAATTATGGTGAACTAAGGTATCGTATTTTAATGAGTAGTAAACTTCCTTGAGTTTTTCGGGTATATTTTCGGTACTCAGGTATTTTAATTCCTTTATTGCTTTTGAATTGCTGCACATCGCATTTACGATATGGCAATTCCACAATACACCAAGAAGGAGTAGCTCCAGTAAGGCCGATTTTTCGGCATTTTCGTTTTGAATCCCGTTGGATTTCAAAGACAAAGAGATAATCTCCTGTAATTCAACTTTTCCTTTTTCAGCTGTCAGGTTTGAAAACAATTCTAATTGGTGGTAGAATAACGACTCAATGTTTTTATCGATATGGTAGGGGACAGTGTTTTGCATAATAATACTTCATGATTTCTAAGGTTTCTGAAGTAAAAATAGCCTGATATGTAATTCGGGGACAGTGAAAATCGGTAAATGCAAATAAAGTATCGGTAGACAAAAGAAAAATTTGTTTTTCTTATCGTTTTTCGCAGTTATGCTATATTTTCGCTAAAAGCGTTCATGTGGCCTGGACAAATTTTCATAGTCATACCCATTATTGCGACGGTACCGGTACAATTGCAGAATACCTTGAAAATGCTGTAAAACAAGGAATGCCTTCTTATGGAATATCTTCTCATGCTCCGGTTGGTTTTCAAACAGACTGGTGTATTCCGGATGCAGAGGTGAAGGCTTACATTTCAGAATTAAAAGCAGCTAAGCTGAAGTTTCTGGGGCAAATTCAAACCTATTGTGGTTTCGAAATAGATTTTATACCCGGAATAGCAGGCAGAAGTCGTAATCTTTTAAAAAACCTGGAGCTTGATTACTTTATAGGCTCAATTCACTTTGTGGGCACTTTTAAAAATGGTGAATACTGGAATATTGATCATTCAAAGGATTTATTTATCAGGGGTTTTCAGGAAATATACAACAGTAACCCTAAAAAACTCTATTCAGATTTTTATGAGCTTAGCCTGCAAATGATTGAAGAAGATAAGCCAGATATTCTTGGACATCTGGATAAAGTAAAGATGTTTAACAACAGGAACGAATTCTTTGATGAATCTGAAAAATTTTACAGGGATATAACACAGAAGGTGCTAGATGTTATAAAAAAGGGTGGGGTAATTGTTGAAGTTAATACCCGGGGATATTACCGGTATGGTCAGGACGATTTATATCCAGGATACAGAATTCTGGAGCAAATAGCTAAAATGGATATTCCCGTTATGCTTAATTCAGATTCACATAAGCCTGAAGAAATTAGTTCGGGATTTGAATATGCTGCAAAAGTTTTAAAAGAAGCGGGAATAAAAAAACTCTGGACAATGCTTGATAATAAATGGAGTGAGTTTAATTTTAATGAGCAAGGACTGATTATTCCCGGATGATCATGCCGGCTTCATCGTAATAAGTCCAGTTACCAATTCTCTTGTTATTACTGTATTCTCCTTTTTCTTTTGGAACACCTGTTTCATACCACGAAATAAAGGCACCGGCTAAAGTATCGTTGCTATAATTGGCTTCATATAATTTTGTGCCATTTTCGGCATATCCAATCCATATACCTTCCAGGTTTCCGTTTAGGAATTTACCTTTTCTTTTCAATTGCCCATTTTTATAATAGCTGCTATGTGTTCCATTAAGGATTCCCTCGGTAAAGTGCATTTCTTCTTTAACAATTTTTGAATCGGTATAGTAAATCACACATTTTCCGGTGAAAGGTTTTATTTCGTTCTCAAGAAAAAATACATCTTCCGAAAGTTGGTCTTCTGTAAGAACAATTTTATTGGTTGAGCATGATGTTGCAAAAAAACCTACAAATATTAGTATGTAGTAGAAGTATTTCATTTTGTATTATTGTGATTGTTTGACTTTATATTTCCTTTAACGGGGCACTAGTTGCATTGTTCGTGTTTCTTGATCAAAGACAAAAAAAACAGGGTGAATGAATTTAAGATTTGGATGAATAGATTTACGGTATTTATAAAAACAGGGTTCAAGTCAGGCTAAATCAGTATGTGAGGAGGTGTATTATTTAGAAGAAAGCAATATTTTTTTCGATTAAAAAAGCCGAAACACATTAAATATGTTCCGGCCTCATTTTGGTATTATAAATTTTAGGGAAATCTAAGATAAATCCAGCGACATTTGTTCGCCGCTATATCCACCTTTAGGTTCAAAGCCGTTTGATGATTGTTCCTTGTCACCGGTATCATTATTTCCGTTATCCGGATCAATATCCTTAGGTTCTTCATCCTTAACAGCAGGTTCAATCTCAGTAACATGCTTCACAGTGTAATTCGAGATTCTTTTTCCTTTAGCTCTGAATCCTTTCACAGCTATGAATTCATCAACATCAATAATCTCGTCTTCTCTGTCCTTGTATTTTCCGCCGAACTCAATTTTTACCCTCGGATATTTAGTATCGTAAATGGCAACCAATTCAGCCTTTGTGTCTTCAGGAAGCAATGGCATTGCTTTATCAAGAGCCTCTACAACAAAGCGTTTAATATAATGAAATTTCAGTTCAGTATCAAAATACACCAGAGTGTAAATCTTGTTTTCATCAAATTTTTCAATACGAACCATACCTTCGTCAAAGTGCGTGGTAACATCGGGCTTGTAGGTGCAATGGTATCCCATGTTGTAGAAGGCAATAATGCGATCTTTCGATTTAAATTCGCCAAGTAGTTTACCCCGTCCATCGGTATTGAGGCGTTGAACATCTTCGTCAAGCCAGATTTTAAGTCCTCCCAGTGTCGATTCTCCGGCTTCTTTCATTTCTATGCGGTGTATTGCATATTTAGTAAGAATATTACCCTGAGAATTTTTCCCCTTTATAGCTAATTCACTGAAATCGTACTCAACATGCAGGTTTCGCAATCTTGGTCGGGGTTTAAAGGTAATTTTAAGTATTTCAGCTTCGCCGTTTGGATTTACTGAAAGATGCAAAATTTTTGAACCCTTGGTTCCTTTGGTTAAATCGTATTCTTTATCTCGAGTTAATCCGGTAATTGCACACCTCTTTGCCATCAATGCTCCGTTCAAGCCATCGCGATATACAATATTATAGGTAGTGCGGTTATCGTTTCGCTTAAATACACCGGCAAACAGAATGTCCTTTCCAACAAACAATTTCTCGGCAACTTTTGAAATAAGGTACTTACCGTCGCGCCTGATAACTATTATATCATCGATATCGGAGCAATCGCAAACATATTCTTCTTTCTTCATGCTTGTTCCGATAAAACCTTCTTCGCGGTTCATATAAAGCTTTTCGTTTGCTACTGCAACCTGAACGGCTTCTATTGTATCAAAGCTTCTAATCTCTGTAAGTCTTTCCTTTCCTTTTCCGTATTTCTTCTTAATTTGTTTGAAGTAGTTAATGGTATATGCAACAATGTTCGCCAGATGATTTTTAACCTCGTCCATTTCGGTTTCAAGTCCCTTAATTTCCTCATCGGCTTTAAGTGCATTAAATTTGAGAATACGTCCCATTTTTATTTCAAACAACTGAGCCAGGTCGTCCATAGTGATATCCCTGCGGAACAGTTTTTTAAAAGGTTCGAACTCTTTGTCAAGAAACTTGAGGGCACTCTCGCGACTGTCAGCATTCTCGTACCCGGGTTTCTTATACATCCGTTCAGTAATAAAGATCTTTTCTAACGACGACTTATGCCATTCCGATTCCAGCTCACTCAGTCTGATCTCAAGTTCCATCTTAAGCATTTCCAGGGCTTTATCTGCCGAATGCTTCAACATTTCCGTTACCCCCAGGAAGCGTGGTTTGTCGTCTTGAATGACACAATTGTTAGGCGATATGGATATTTCACAATCAGTAAAAGCATAGAGAGCATCTATGGTCACATCAGGCGAAATCCCGGGTGCCAGATGAATCAGTATTTCAACATGCTGGGCAGTATTATCATCAATTTTTTTAATCTTAATCTTTTCCTTTTCGTTGGCTTTGATGATGGATTCTATTACTGTTGAAGTTGTTTTTCCGAAGGGAATTTCTATAATAGAGAGGGTTTTGCTGTCGACTTTTACAATTTTTGCCCTGACGCGTATATTTCCACCCCTTAATCCGTCGTTGTATTTACTGACATCAACCATACCTCCGGTTGGAAAATCGGGGTACAGTTCAAAGGGTTTGCCTTCAAGGTATGCAATGCTGGCATCAATGAGTTCAATAAAATTATGGGGAAGAATTTTTGAAGCCAAACCTACAGCAATACCTTCTGCTCCTTGTGCCAGTAAAAGCGGGAACTTAACCGGCAGCGCTATGGGTTCCTTATTTCTTCCGTCGTATGATGCTTTCCAGCTTGTAGTTTTAGGATTAAAAACAACATCCAGGGCAAACTTGCTTAATCTTGCCTCGATATATCGCGAAGCAGCAGCACCATCGCCGGTGAGAATATTTCCCCAGTTACCCTGGGTATCAACAAGCAAATCTTTTTGTCCGATTTGAACCAGGGCATCGCCGATGGATGCATCGCCATGCGGGTGAAACTGCATGGTATGGCCAATGATGTTGGCCACCTTGTTGTACCTGCCATCATCGAGACGACGCATAGAATGTAATATCCTGCGCTGAACAGGTTTGAGTCCGTCGTTAATGTGAGGTACAGCTCGTTCAAGGATAACATAGGATGCATAATCGAGAAACCATTCACGGTACATCCCCGATAGCTTTGTAACATGTGTAGACTTCTGGTGTTCCACTATTTCTGGTTCAATAGCTGCTTCTTCGGAATCTTCCAGCTCGTCTTTTTTATCTATATCATCAAGGCTCATTATCTGCTTTTTTAATCTTCAACAAGGTCTAATTCAATCTTGAGGTTTTCAATGATAAATTCCTGTCTTTCCGGCGTATTTTTTCCCATATAATAGGGTAACATCTGGTTAATGGGATCATCTTTACTAATTGTAACAGGCTCCAGGCGCATATCGGCACCAATGAAATACTTAAACTCATCGGGTGAAATCTCACCCAGACCCTTGAATCGAGTTATTTCGGGATTTTTACCCAGTTTATTCATTGCTGCATGTTTTTCCTCTTCGCTATAGCAATAGATTGTTTTTTGCTTATTTCTCACCCTGAAAAGAGGTGTTTGTAAAATGTACACATGACCACGACGCACCAGTTCAGGGAAAAACTGCAGAAAGAATGTCAGCAAAAGCAAACGGATATGCATGCCATCAACGTCGGCATCGGTTGCTATAACCACATTGTGATAGCGCAGGTTTTCAATATCATCTTCGATATTCAATGCAGCCTGCAGCAGGTTAAATTCTTCATTTTCATAAACAATCTTTTTAGTTAATCCAAAGCAGTTGAGTGGCTTCCCTTTTAAACTGAATACGGCCTGGGTATTTACATCGCGCGATTTGGTTATTGAGCCACTTGCCGAATCACCCTCGGTAATAAACAAAGTGGTTTCAAGTTTTCTGTCGTCTTTAGAATCGAGATGCAGGCGGCAATCGCGAAGTTTCCGGTTATGCAGGCTTACTTTTTTTGCTCTTTCCCTGGCAAGCTTTTTAATACCCGAGATGGCTTTGCGTTCTTTTTCATTTTCCTGAATTTTCTTCAGTAAGATGTCCGCAGTTTCTCCGTGCTTATGCAGGTAATCGTCAAGTTCTTTTTTTAAGAAATCGGTAATATATTTCGAAACAGAAGGACCATTAGGTCCCATTTCTCTGGAGCCAAGTTTGGTTTTGGTTTGGGACTCAAAAACCGGTTCTTCAACCTTAATACTAACAGCAGCAATAATAGATGCTCTGATATCGGAAGGATCGAAATTTTTGTTGAAAAATTCGCGTATGGTTTTCACATAGGCTTCACGGAAAACCTGTAAATGGGTTCCTCCCTGAGAGGTGTTTTGTCCGTTTACAAAGGAGTAAATATCTTCGCCATAGCCCGAGCCATGAGTTATTGCAACTTCAATATCTCCGTTTTTAAGGTGAACAATCGGATATAATCCTTCAGAATCCATCTTTTCTTCCAGCAAATCAAGTAATCCGTTTTTAGAGTAATAAGAATTGCCGTTGAATTTAATTGTAAGACCCGCATTGAGGTAAGTATAGTTTTTTACCAGGGCTTCAACATAGTCTTCGATATATCTGTAATTACCAAAAAGCGTATTGTCAGGCGTAAAGGCAATATAAGTACCATTTTTTTCTGTTGATACACCTTCAGGATCATCATCGATAATGTTCCCCTCGCTGAAAGTCACTCTTTTCATCCTGCCATCGCGATGGGCAACTACTTCGAAATAAGCAGAAAGAGCATTAACGGCTTTTATACCTACACCGTTCAGACCTACCGACTTTTTAAAAACCTTGGAATCGTATTTAGCCCCAGTATTCATTTTTGAGGCTACATCCTTGACTTTTCCCAAGGGTATACCACGGCCGAAATCTCTTACCGATATAATGTTTTCAGCTATTTTTATTTCAATGGTTTTCCCGAATCCCATCATAAATTCATCGATGGAATTATCCATTACTTCTTTTAATAAAATATAAACACCATCGTCACGCGAAGAGCCATCACCCAATTTCCCGATGTACATACCGGGCCTGCGCCGGATATGCTCTTTCCAGTCTAGCGTACGAATAGCATCTTCAGAGTAGTTTGCTACTGACATAATATTCCCAGTTTGTCACAAAGATAAAATTTAAGTCGGGGAGGGCTAAATTTGTTTTTCAACCCGAAATTAACAGGTAAGGTTGTTAATATGTTTATAAAAAAAGCAAGAGCGTTAAAACTCTTGCTAAAAGGATGTCAATCAATCAATAACTTAAAAAAAGCTATTGAAGATAAAGATATGCAAAATTTTAATAGAAAACCACGGTAAAGTGTTAAAATGTAGGTGGAATTCAATGATTTATGTCAAGAAGTTCGGTAGGATATATCTTTTTCTGCCTTGTTAGTTAAACCTTGTTAATTTTAATTGGAACAAAAGAAGAAAAATGCCCCAACGATTTGAATGAGGCTTTAAATTTTATTTTTTTACAAAGTGTTATAACAACGAAACGGACATTCCATCCTCTGTTTTCTCAACATTTACAAGTTTGTGATTTCGGAGTCCTTTTATGGCATTGTCCCATTTTTTATTACTTAATCCGGTTTGTTCTTTTAAATTATCCAGGCTGATTGGGGAATTGCCTTTCAGCAGATTCAAAACCATTTTTTCATCATCGGTTAATTCAACAGCCTTTTTCTCCGGCCGCATTTGCGGGAAAAACAATACATCCTGAATACTGGGTTGGTTTGTCATGAGCATGGTCAACCGGTCAATGCCGATACCCATACCAGAGGTTGGTGGCATGCCATATTCCAGGGCACGAACAAAATCCATATCGATATACATGGCTTCGTCATCGCCTTTTTCAGATAATTTCAACTGATCCTGAAAACGCTCAAGCTGATCTATTGGATCGTTTAACTCTGAATAGGCGTTACAAAGTTCCTTGCCGTTTACGATTAATTCAAAACGCTCGGTAAGTTCAGGATTTTCCCTGTGTTTCTTGCAAAGTGGCGACATTTCAACAGGGTAGTTATAAATAAATGTAGGTTGAATAAGATGATGTTCAACTTTCTCGCCAAAAATTTCATCAATAATTTTGCCTTTACCCATTGTTTCATCCACCTCTACACTCAGCTTTTTACAAACTTTACGCAGCTCTTCTTCGTTCAGACCGTTTATGTTTTCGCCGGTAAATTTCTCTATAGACTCAATCATGGTGTACTTTTCATATTTACCAAAGTCGATGGTTTTATCGCCAACCTGAACCTCAGTTTTTCCATGAAGATCCATAGCCACTTTCTCAAGCAATTCAGATGTAAAATCCATCATCCAGTTGTAGTCTTTATAAGCTACATATATCTCCATAACAGTAAACTCCGGATTATGGGTTCTGTCCATTCCTTCGTTTCGAAAATCTTTGGCAAATTCATATACTCCCTCAAAGCCACCAACAATGAGTTTTTTTAGGTAAAGCTCATTGGCAATTCTTAAGTAGAGTGGTATATCAAGTGTGTTGTGATGAGTTATAAAAGGACGAGCTGTAGCACCGCCCGGTATTGGTTGTAAGATAGGTGTTTCAACTTCAAGGTAACCTTTGGAGTTGAAAAGTTCGCGCATAGAGCTTATTATTTGGGTTCTTTTCCTGAAAACATCGCGTACTGCCGGGTTTATAACCAGATCAACATAACGTTGCCTGTACCTGAATTCGGGATCTGTTACGGCATCGTATGTTTTACCGTCTTTTTCCTTAACAATAGGTAAGGGTCTGATTGATTTGGACAGCACAGTAAGTTCTTTAACATGAACAGATATTTCACCCATCTGTGTGCGGAAAACAAAGCCTTTTACGCCAATAAAGTCGCCTATATCAAGCAGTTTCTTAAATACAGTATTGTACATATCTTTGTTCTCACCGGGACAAATTTCGTCGCGGGCAATATAAAGCTGTATTTTTCCTGATGCGTCCTGTAATTCAGCAAATGAAGCTTTGCCCATTATACGCTGGCTCATTAATCGGCCGGCAATAATTACATCGCTGTTATTGTTGTCTTCATCTTTGAATTCAGCCTTTATTATAGCTGCATTGTTATTTACGGGAAATTTTTCTGCCGGATAAGGGTTTATTCCTAAGTTTCTTAATTCCTGTAATGAGTTTCTTCTAACTAACTCTTGTTCACTCAGATGTATGCTCATCTATATAGCTTTTAAAAAATTTGTGCAAAGATATAAAATCAAAGCTATTGTTGAGAGGGAATAGTACTAAACATTTTAGTTTTATTTTGTGGGCTCTTAATGAAAAATATTTAACTTGTAATCGCTATCAAAATTAAATCTTATGAAACCTGTAAAGTCATTAGTATCGCTGGCCAAATGGATTTTGCGAATTGCATCTGTTGCAATTGTATATAGTGACGGGCATTTCCATAATTTTATTGAATTATCGTTTAAAGGTTTGTCGTTTTTCCTGTCGGCTGCTTATGTAATTGTGACAATTCTTTTGATTATTGGAGGCTTTATCAGTAAAGCCAGCACAACAGTTGTCTCGGGCTTATTACTGCTTGTGCTGTGTATGGTAAGTTTGTTTGTTCAGACCGGTTTTAGTGTCCCCAACCTTATAGAAATAATACCCCTTGCCGCCATAGGTTTTTATTTTATGGCAAGAGGAAACCAGGTTTAAAACAAAAAAGACGGATATTAAGTCCGTCTTCAATATTTTACAGATTATATTTTAGTACCCTTCTGAGATATCTTCTTCGGGTGGTTCTGTACCATAAACAATACCTTCGATATAATATCCGGGGAATTCGCCATAGCCACCGGTGGTTTGTTTTTTTGTAACAAGAACAACCATGCCCTGCATAGCGGCCGCCTTTTTCTGAAGCCGGATAATGGCGCTTTTCTTAGCAGCTTTTGGGTTACGCGAACTGGGAGGTGATTCTGCACTAATTTCACCACGTTTATACAGTGAGGTAACTTCTTCGGCTTCTTCTGTCAGCCAAACAGCCTGCCAGGAAAGTTCGTCAATCATGGTAAGAACCAGTGGATTGTATTCTTCGATACGACCATTCTTGTATATAATTTTATGAATATCTTTTCTCGACATTGTAAATAACTCGTTGCTTCCCGGTACGGTAAAGCGCACATAAGTTGTGGTTACCTTAACAACGTCAACAGGCATTATTTTACCTTCTACTTTTATTATGGTATCTAGTTCGTTAGTCCCCTCGGCATATGTGTCTGGAACAAAAACACATGCTGCTAAAATTATTAAAATGAATGTCAAATGCCTCATACGATTTTTTTTAAATTGAATCATTCAATATTGGTGCCAAAATAAATAAAAACATTGAATTAATCCTGCCTTTCTTTACGGAAACTTTTGCATAGGGTTTTCTTTTTATCATTTTTTTTCGGAATAATGAAGTCATCTATTTGAATTTAATTTTTTAGTTTCGTTTTTCCTTAAAATATTACATTTGCTGCCGCGGGAACTAACAGAAAACAAATGTACTCGGGCAAACTTGATAAGCTTATAAAGAAAATGGGTTATTCTGTCGACCAGGAAGGAATAATGACCAGGTATATTAATGAAGAAGGAGGCTGGGACTCTCATCTGAAGAATTCAAAACAATATATTTTAGATTTCGTTGCACGAAAATCTCCTGAAAAAATTGGAATACTTGGTAGTGGCTGGTTGTTGGATGTTCCTTTAGAGGAGTTGCAGGCAAAAGTTAATGAGATTTTTTTATATGACATTCGACATCCGAGGCAGATAATGCATCGATACCGAAACAATAAAAAAATACATTTTGTGCAGGCTGATATAACAGGTGGAGGAATTGAAAACACTTTTACATTACTCAAGAATTCAAATGCCCGACCAGAGGCATTGTTGGAAATTCCAATGCAGGGATTTACGCCCAAAGAGTCAATCGATTCTGTTGTTTCATTGAATCTTCTCTGTCAGCTGGATATATTAATTCTGGAATACCTGCGGAATTTCCCTGTTTTTGCAAAAAGTGATATTATTCCGGCTTTCAGAAAGAAAATACAGGAAAGTCATATGCAAACGATAGCAAATTACAATGCCTGCTTAATTAGCGACTATGAAGAGTTAATATACGATAGGATTGATAACTTAATAGAAACTCATCAACTGCTGTTTAGCGATTTTCCGGAGTCGAAGAATGCAAAAGAATGGATTTGGCAGTTCGATACCCAGATGACCTATTATCCAAACCGTAAAACATTTTTTAAAGTAAGGGCACTTGAGATTTAAAGAACATGAGAAAAGAAGAATTTTATAAAAATAAGCTGGAGCAAACTCAAAATAAACTGAAAGCTTTAAGAAAGACGATTGCAACCAACTCTGTTTTCAGGTTGTTGTCATTTGCTTTGGTCTTTATCTTTTTATTTGGCTTAATTAAACTGCTTGGTACGATAGCGGTAGTTGCTTCAGTTTTTTGCCTGATAACATTCCTTTTTCTTGTCAGGAAGCATATATCGCTTCAGAAAAACAGGAATTATTTTAGTGAGCTTGAGAAAATTATACAATCAGAAATTCAAGCTTTAGATTATAACTTCAAGGGCTTTAATAAGGGAGAGAAATACATCAACCATCGCCATTGCTACAGTTATGATCTCGATATTTTTGGACGCGGATCCTTATTTCAAGTGATTAACAGAACGGTAACCGAGTCAGGCGAAAGCCTCCTTGCCCGCGAATTTGAAGAACAAAAAACAAGAACTGAAGAAATCAGCTTAATGCAAGATGCCCTAAAGGAGCTTAGTAAGGATCCGGAGCATCTGATTCATTTCAGGGCAAAAGGCAGAACCTCTGAAGTTGTTGAAGAAGACAAAGGAAAGGTTGAGAAGTGGCTGAGCACTGGGTCATTTGTTGAAGGAAAGAAGTTTTTGAGGTTTTTAACCTATATAATGCCTTCAATAACTATACTGATGGCACTTCTGGCAGTCTTTAAAGTAGTTGGCAGTTCCTTTTTTATTGGCTTTTTTCTTCTGAACTTTTTTATAGTAGGATTCAATATTAAAAAGATTAATAAGGAACACGATATGGTTACCAGGTTCCTGAAGCTTTTAAAAAAGTATACGGAGTTACTTAGCGTTATTGAAGATAAAGAATATCAGGCTGTTTATTTAAAAGAGATTACAGAAAGCTTAAAGTATAAAGAAGAAGCATCGTGGAAGATTATGGAGAAACTTACAAAACAGGTTTCGGCTTTTGACAACCGTTTGAATATACTTGCAGCACTTTTTCTTGAAGGAGTTCTATTGTGGGACTACCATTGCTTGTTTTCAATACAGAATTGGAAAAAGACATATGGCGAAGGCTTATTAAGCTGGCTGGATGAAATTGCACGGTACGATGCCCTGATAAGCAAAGCTACATTTGTTTATAACAATAATGAATATGTTTATCCTGAATTCACCAACGATAATATTATTAGTGCAGAAAACCTTGGACATCCGATGTTAGAGCCTAAAATAAGAATATCAAACGACTTTCATATTTCGAAACAAGGGCAGTTTGTAATAATTACCGGGGCTAATATGGCTGGTAAAAGTACTTTCTTAAGAGCAGTTGGTGTGAATCTGGTACTTGCAAGAATGGGTTTGCCAGTTTGTGCATCAAAATTCACTTTTAAACCATTGAACTTATTTACAAGCATGCGCACCAGCGATAGCCTTGCTGACCATGAATCGTATTTTTATGCCGAGCTGCGCAGATTACAGGAAATGTTTACAAAGCTCGAAAACGGAGAAGAATTATTTATTATTCTCGATGAAATTTTAAAAGGTACGAACTCAGTTGATAAACAAAAAGGTTCGTTCGCTGCAATGAAAAAAATACTTAAAATGAATGGCACCGGAATTATTGCTACTCATGATTTGGAACTAACCAACATTGAAAAGGATTACCCGGAACAAATTACAAACAAGTGTTTTGAGATTGAAATTGACAATGCAAAAATTCATTTTGATTATAAACTCTACGGCGGAGTTACTCAAAAGATGAATGCTTTATTGCTGATGGAGCAGATGGGAATTATTTAATAATGTAAAATGTATAATGTAAAATTTTGAATTTTGAATTTTGAATTTCGTTTTATTAATTATCTCAAAACTATTCACTATTCACTGTTCACTATTCACTATTCACTTTTCACTGTTTTCTTTCTTTTATAATACATAACCAACAAAGAAGAAGCAACCAGCAGCATTCCCATGAATACCACCCATTCGGGTTTTTCATCAGGCAGAATTATCCATGCCAAAGATGCTCCTATAACCGGAAGTACAAATTTCCATATGCTTATTTCAGATACTTTTACGCCAGGCATGTTTAAAACAATAAACCACAGGGAGAATCCGGCGGCTGCTATAAAACTAAGCCAGCCCCAGGCGTAATAAAATTCGGCAGGTTTTGGTTCGAAGTGCCCGGTTTCAAAAACAAAAGAAATGATATATAACGCCAACCCGCCAACAAAAAGCTGAACAGCATTTTGAAAAAGCGGACTAACAGGTATTTTAGTTTTGGATATTAAAATATTTCCTGTGCTACCAGATATATTTGATAGTAAAAGTATTAAAATACCCAGCCAGCTTGCTTCAGCTTGCATAAAGCCACCAAAACGACCAAAGGCTATTATTATTATTCCCGAAAAACCAATAGTAAGTGCTACCGTTTTTCTTTTAGTAAGTGGTTCGTTATTGATTAAAGATGCCAGTATAGCAATAAATAAGGGGCCTGCTCCAACGATAAGCGCAGTTACCGATGCCGAAACCATAGTCATACCCAGGTGAAACAGACCGTATAGCCCAAAGGTCTGAAAAAAGCAAATTTTCAGAATTTTACTTCTGTAGGTCCAGGCATTTTTGATATTGATTTTCCAGTTGCGGCAAAATGGCAAAACAAGGATTCCGGCAAGCATAAATCTTAAGCCTGCCAGTTGAAAAGGCCCCATGTACCGAAGTCCTATTTTAATACTTACAAAGGCTGTTGACCATAAAACACAGGCCATTAGTGCAAGTGATATAACTTTCAGCGAGTGCTTCATTCGTTTTCTGGTTGAATTTGCAATGTTAGTGACATTTCGCTTACTAAATCATGATAAAAACAATAATTTTTCTACATAAAACAAATATCTAATAGTTGTCCGGAGCATCTGGTTTTACTCGATTAATGGGGTCATTAAACTGTTATATAATGGTTTTCTTTTGCACAAAATTGAATTTGAATTTCAGTTTGTATGCAACTCACTACTAAAACCTCTGTCATTATCAACAAACTCAGAAACCAAAATTTTAGAAATCATGAAGATGAAGCTGTTTTTAATGGCTGGAGGGATATTCCTGGCCTTATTCGCGACAAATTTAAACGCACAAACTCTTAAACAAACGATTCGGGGGAGGGTATCAGACCTTGACTCAAAAATGCCACTTGTGGGTGTAACTCTTTACATCGATGGGAGTGATCCAATTATTGGGACAGTAACCGATTTAGATGGAAGATTTGAGTTTCCAAAACTTACAGTTGGTCGGTATAATATTATTATCGATTATGTAGGGTACGAGAAAAAAGTCATACCAAATCTTTTGCTTGGAGCAGGCAAAGAGGCTGTAATTAATATTGAACTGGAAGAATCAGTCACACAACTCGAAGAGGTTGTTGTGACAGCCCGAAAAAACAAAGGAGAACCACTAAACGACATGGCAGCAGTGAGCGCACGTTCATTCACTGTTGAGGAAACCCAGCGTTATGCCGGAAGTTTTGCAGATCCATCAAGAATGGTATCGTCGTATGCAGGAGTGGTTGGCGATCCCGATGGCAATAATAGTATTATAATCAGGGGAAATTCGCCCCGGGGACTTTTATGGCGTGTTGAAGGAATTGATGTTCCGAATCCGAATCATTTTGCTAATGAGGGTGCTACAGGAGGCCCCATCAGCATACTTAACAGCACAACGCTAAGTAATTCCGATTTTTTAACCGGTGCTTTTCCTGCAGGATATGGCGATGCCTATTCCGGAGTTTTTGACATTAAGCTCAGAAATGGAAACGACCAGAAAAGAGAATACACAGTACAGGCTGGTGTAATAGGCACCGAATTATCAGCCGAAGGTCCTTTTTCAAAAGATAACACCGCATCGTATTTAGTGAATTACCGTTATTCATCTTTAGAAATTCTAAACGAGTTAGGTATAAAAGTAGTTGGTGATGCTGTACCAAAGTTTCAGGATTTAACACTTAATGTAAACATACCAACTAAAAGCCTCGGAACAATTAAGTTATTCGGAATTGGAGGCATTAGCAGTATCCAGTCTAAGGAAGATAATTATACAGAAGTTTTTGCAATAACTATGGGCGTATACGGCTTAAACCATATTTTACCTCTTTCAGAATCAACCTATCTTAAAACCTCTGTTTCCTCCTCCTCATCTTTAGGCGACTGGAATTATAGAGAACTTGATGATGAGACTAACAACATGGATTTACATGGTAGAGAACTTTTGCACTATATTAACCACCGAGGTGCAGTTGAACTAACACACAAGTTTTCTGCAAAAAATTCCATAAAACTTGGAGGTTCGGTTTATAATAAAAACTATGATTTAATGCTCGATTGGTATGACGACGATAAAAAAGCGCTTGAAAACAATTTGGACGATAAAGGGAATACTGAATTATATCAATCATTTTTGGCGTGGAAGTATAGGCCAATCCAGAATCTTACAATAAATAGCGGGATTCATTATACCTATTTAAATTTAAATGGGAATCAGTCAGTAGAACCAAGATTTGGACTGAAATGGCAGATTAATCCACGACACGCTTTATCTGCCGGCTACGGTCAGCACAGTAAAATGGAAAACGTTTCATTGTATCTTGTTAAAGTATATGCTGACGATAATTCATATACACAGCCAAACAAAAATCTTGGCTTCATTAAAGCAGACCACTATGTTTTAGGATACGATTTCAGAATAGCGCGAAATCTAAACTTAAAAACGGAGACTTATTATCAGAATTTAAGTGATGTGCCAATTGAAAATGATTCTTCGAGTGCATTTTCAATGCTAAACGAGTCCGACGGTTATGTTTTCACAGCCTTAACAAATAAGGGCAGCGGAAGAAATTATGGAGTAGAGTTGTCATTAGAAAAATTCTTTAGTAAAAATTATTATTTCTTACTCACAACTTCGTTGTACGAATCGAAATTTACAGCAATGGATGGTGTCGAAAGAAATTCGAGGTATAATGGTAATTCTGTTTTCAATCTTGTGGGTGGTAAAGAGTTTCCAATGGGTAAAAACAACAACAGTGCATTGGGTGTGAACCTGCGGGCTACTTATGCCGGGGGGCAGTATTTCTCTCCAATTGATCCTGTTTTATCTGCAGAAAAGGGGTATACAGTGAGGCCACTTGAAAAAGCATTTTCAGAAAAACGTCCGGATTATTTACGGGCCGATTTAAAGGTTTCGTTCCGCAGAAATAAGGAACAAACCACCCGTGTTTGGGAGTTGGATATTCAGAATGTTACAAACAGCCAAAACATAACTGGCGACTGGTGGAATAACAATGAGCAAAAAATTGAAGAATGGTATCAGCTGGGCTTCTTACCAAATATTAATTACAGAATAGAATTTTAAAAAAAACCATATCCCCTTCTAATTACACGGCAAGTTATGGAAGCCCCTTATTCTTTGGGGCTTTCATTCTTCTTTTTCTTCTGGTATATTTTACACCAGGCATAGTCGTTTTCGAAGCTTTTAATAAGCGCAAGAGTTTCATCTGCTTCAAGTTCTTCAGCCCGTTTTCCACGTTCTACCGAAGAAATAATAACTAAATCCTTAACCTCGCTGTTATAGTGCCATATATTTTTAAATCTGATATCAGTTTCACGATATCCCATGTATGGATTATTGAAATTAAAAAACATTAAAAAATGTGTACTGATTATTCTGTCATAGTAGTCAGCCTCCTCACAATATCTGATCGCTTCTTTGTGAACATTAACAACATTGATAAATTTTAACGAAGTATCGCCAATACTTGTTGTTTTAGAAGAGGCTTCAATAGCTATCCATCCATAAATTAGAATTACAGGTAAAGAAATCCAGGGGATATTCAAGAATGTCTTATAAAGCAGGAAGCCGAAAAGTAAATAATATATGGGGAAAAAGGCCAGAACATATCGTGTTGTGAAAAAATTGAGAGCAGAAAATGCCAGGTAAAAGATAAAGAAGGTATAGGACAAGCCCACAAAAAGCGTTTCTTTTGAGCTTAGCTTTTTCTTTATTATGAGCCAGATTGTTACAGCAACAGAGATATAGGTAAAAATTGCTCTGCCGTCGTTTTCAAAGGTTCTGTGGTAAATGCTGGAAAATTTGTTCCAGAACTTATGCCAGTCTAATTCTATCATATTCATATGCTCCGGAAAGAAAAACCAACCCAGTTTTATTTTCTGAATTATGAAGAAACTTGTAACAAAGACCAGCGGAATTAAATGAAAACTAAAATCAGCAAGATGTCCGATCCAGCTTTTTGACCTGAATTGTGCAATAATGCGTATAAAATCAACAAGGAGAATAGACCCAACAAGAACCAACCCGGATTCTTTTGTTAAAACCAGCAGGGTACCAAAAAACACCTCCCAGAATATTTTCTTCTGAATGTAGAAATACAAGGTTAACAATGAGAGAAATCCAACCATTATTTCAGGTAACATAAATGTGGCCTGCGTCAGAAAATATGGATTTATGGCCAGGCAGGCTGCAGCAAATAAACCGGCAAGTTTATCAGACAGTTTTAGGCTCATTAGATAGACTGATAAAAGGAACAAAACAGATGAAACCATAAAAAACAAGTGCCCAGAAAAAACAGATTTTCCGAAAACATTGAGCCAAATGCTTGATATAAAATAGAAGAAGGTCGGATGTCCCCGATAAAGTTCAGAATCAATGTCGCCTGGCAATAGAGAAGGACCACTTTCACACATTTTGTACACAGCATTGGCATAACTCCAGGCTTCGTCCCAGTATTAGGGACGATTTAGAAGCAGAAATTCGTATACAATAAATGTGATTAGAAATAAAAGAAAGGTAAAATATTCTCAAGAAAACTTTGTGTTATATTTCCAAGACCTGATTGTTTTAGCTTTCTTAAAATTTACCATGAATATTTTAAATGTTTTATTATTTAATAAAATCTTGTGAATATGTTTCAAAGATTCTTTGAGCCTCGCTTAATGCGGCTTCATCAAAACTGATATTTTTTCGTCTGGCCATTCTTTCAATTTCCTTTTTCCAGGAGGTGCAATCATGCATACGTTTTATATAATGCTCAATTCTCAATTGCTTGTAAACGTTTTTAGCCAGACGGTTATCAATTAGTGAATCAATGTATTCCTTCTTAAAAGAATCAAAATTTGTTTCTCCGTTTTCGGATACCTGCAAAAGACTGTCTGTTAATTGCTGATTACCGCTGATGTTTTTATCAAGTCTGTTATATAAATCTTCGCGCGTCACATTATTATCTACAAAGGGAATGGCTTCGTAGATTCCCTGCCGTGCTTTAATTACATCCGGTTGATTATAGATATACCATGCTTTGCATGTAGGTTTGGTTTTCAGGAAGTTTTCGAAATACACTTCCTTGTTATTCCACCAATAGTGGATGGCTACATACCTGTATTGCTGGCATTGAAATGTGTTATAAGTTGATAGAATTAATAATACCGACACCAGGGAATAATTAAGGATTTTTCTTGTGCGACTCTGCTCAATTAGGGCTGCAAGTGGAAAGGCCATAATTCCATAACTGTCAACAAAGGCCCGAATGCTGAATCCTCCACCAAACCACCAGCTCCACCAAGAAGACAGAATGTATAAATTAACAATGAAAAATACCGTAAATGCTACATGAACCTTGATTTTATTTTTAATAAGAAAATAAAAACCAAGAGTGGCGAAAAACATAACCGGAGTATAGATAAACCAACCTTTCTGCCAGCTGAAGAGAATGTTTTTTATTTGTGGATTATTGAAATAGAAAGCACTTCCTACCTCGCCATAAGAAAAGTAAAATATCTTACCGGCAACTTTGTGCCAATAAGCAAATTGTGGTACCCAGACTAGAATAAAAAACACAGCCATTACAAGTAAATGTGGCCAAATAGAAACCAAATTAGTAATTCTTTTACCCAGATCTTTGTAAGCAGCAACACCATACAATGGTATTAATAGTAAAACAATAATATTTGTTGGTCTGATAAGCGTTATAAGACCTGCAAGAAGGCCAATTCCAATAGTGTATTTCCAATTGTTTTCTTTTTCCCACCATTTGTCAATTAAAAATACGAGGATTGTAATCAGGACAAAATTAAAGCAATGCGACATGGGTGCCTCGTAGGTTGTATAATAGAAAAGGTTTGTACCAGCACCCACAAATAGCAGGGTTAAGGAAGCAGAGAATTCCGAGAAATATTTCAGCAATAACTTTCTGAGGAAAAGCAGACCAATTATGAAATATATCCAGGCACTAAAAGTTAATGCTATATGATACGGTTTGGTATAACCATTTGCTTCGTATTTATCCGATATTTTGCAATATCCATGAGCAATAAAAAAGAAGGGGGAATACATTACAGACATTCCCATTGAAGTCAGTATTGCCTTGTTGCCTGTTGGAGTGGTGATAGGCCAAATCCATTTTCCCCAGAATACTATATCTTCATCCATGAAGCTTAAGGAAAGATCTTTCTCAATAAAAGCAGCCGGAAGGTAAGCATAGTACGATTTTATATCCCATTCAATTACCCCTTCATGTTTTTCGTATTTATGATGGTTAAAGTTCACAAAGGGGATTGCTAAAAAGAATAAAACAATAACAGCAAGTGAAAAATTATTTTTTTTAATTTTATCCATATGGTATATTCGGAATTTTAGTGAGATTAATTTTTATTGTTCTTTAGGAATCGATACTTTATAAATATCAATATTATTAAAACCTCCAATTTTTTGATTTAAATACGGAGCAATATCTTTTTTTTCTGCTAAGTTAGGATCATAGTTTATGATATATTTTGCTCCTTGGTCCAGTCGTGATTTTATAAGCACACTATCTACATAAGGCTTACCATAACCAGTCCAGCCTTTTTTATTCATATAGTACAAACTGGCATTAATAGTACGATCTGAAATACATAATATTTTATCCTCTTTATTAATTCCTAATGAATCCAGAAATGGAGTTATATGACTTAACGATTTTCCGTGATGTTCCCAATCAACATTTGCCCAACCCGTATATCGTAGTTTAAATTCATTAAAAGAAAATTTTATACCAAGAATAAGAAAAGTCAAAACTATTAAACGAAATATTAAAGAATTATAAATGAAAGAATGGTTTTTGCGAAGAAAATCAAATAATGAGAATAGGATTATGGGGATTAAAAAAAGAAAATTTGTGACATAATAATCATGAATTATTACTGCCTGATAAAACAACATAATGTATAATAAAAACCCCACAGAACTAATAATAATTAATTGCAGAAGAAACTGGTTTGCTTTCCTGAAGAAATAAATTAACACGAATAGTGTTGAGATTAGTATATATTGAAGAGTGGGGAAAAAATAATCTTTTGAAATATGATATTTTATATTGTTAAAGCCATTAAGAATTTCATTTTTCGAGAAGTTCCAAATAGGTAATATTCCTATTAAAAAAAAGCCACCGTTATTTTGTTCGTTATATTTTTTGGCATATAAAATCCAGGAAAAAACTATTGTAAAAGAAATGAAAGAAGCAAGAATGAATAATAAAGGATGAGTTATAATCGTATCTTTTTTAGTTACTTTCTTTAGAATAATATCATTGAATACAAATATTAAGAATAATGCAACAAAACTAAATGCCGATGTCACTTTAAGCAATGCTGCAAGAGTGAACAAAGTAATACTAAATAATAAAAACATCCGCCTGTTCGATTTATTATATTTCCAAAAGAAAAACCAGGCAATAAATACTATACTTAAGGCAGGTAAATTGGTCAGAAAATTAGTTGAGTAATAAACATACATAGGTGACATATAAAGAGAGAAACAGGTAATCATTGCAAACAAAGTATCGTTTAAATGTTTCTCAGCTATTTTGAAAATTGCCCATAAAGATGTTATTGACAGCAAATAAACAAAAGACCTGTAAATAAGCTCATGCTGACCAAATATTTTCCATAGCACCGCAATGAAGTAATATAATATAGGGAAATCACTAATGGTTTGGCCGGTACCACTATTACCTAGATTTTGCATCGATGGTTTAAAGAAAGGATTGTTATCGGCATAATAATTATAGGTGATTGATAAACAATCGGCTTGTCTCCATAAATGTAAACTTTGTGGTTTTAAGGGTAAAATATGGCCTAAGTCGAAAATAAAAAATAACAACAGAACACATAGCCAAAAATACAATCCGGAAAATCTACTTCTTGCAGTGAATAGTTTATTTAGGCTTTTTAAAACAGATACCATAGTGAAGTCGATTTTTTGCAATTGAGTAATGGTAAATAACAGAATAAAATAAATACAAAGATTGATAGACTTATTTTTGAGGGTATACTCATTTCTAAACACTGTTTTTTCTTCTCCATAGATTAAAAAACTGTCCCATAAGCAAAGCTAATAATCCTCCTCCTATCTGCAGAACCAGGAACATTAAGAATGAAAAACCAAGAACTATAGACTGATTAAACGAGCTAAAGATATATAAAAAAGAAAATTCCCGGGTACCAATTCCCATAATTGTAATGGGTAAAAGATTAAGTAACCCTGCTACAGATACACCTCCCGAAATAAACCAGAAGCTACTTTGCATATCAATTCCCAGTGCTAATAAATAGCAGGATATAAATGTTGCAATATTTCCTGAAATTGAAAGAATAATCACACCAAGCAAACTGTAGCGATTCAGGTTAAAATCAATATCTGTATCATCTCTGACCAGTTTGGTTCTTTTTATAATTATTTCCCGAATTTTTGATTTTAACTTATTCCGGGTAATTAAAACTGTTGAAATCAGAATGAGTATAATCGCTGATAGAATAATTAGCCATGCTACCCATCTTTCAAGCGGTAATATAGAAAACGCTAAAACAGCATAGCCGGCAATTAAAAGGAATATCCCCAAATCAAAGCCTCTTTCAGCAAGTATTTTAAGAGCGCTGTACCATTTACTTTTCTTGGTTTCTTCATATCCCGACTTAACAAGCTCTCCTAGTCTTCCGGGAGTTACTACACCTATGGCATAACTTTCAAGGAAGATGCTAAAATCGAAAAGCAAGGTATTTGGCTTTTGATAATTATTCTTTAACAAATGCCAGCGATAACTTTTAATTAACAACAATACAAACTGAAAAAACAGGGCTAATAAAAAAAAACTGACTTTTACTTCTTTCAGGTGGCTCCATATTTCCTTAAAATCCATCCTGAAAATAAGGACAACAAACAACACAATACCCGTTAAACGTATTAACAGGAACCATTTTGATGTCCGCTTTACTTGTTTGTTTTTCATTCTTAGTGCAGGTCAGCTCTTTTAATTTTATAGCTCGATTTTTTCCAAAGTGTACGTGCTTTCTCAAAGAATTTTCCTACAAATTCTGGAGAAAATAAACCAATAAACCTGCGTGCGGGCCAGGTTCCTAAAACAAGAAACATAAAACTGATAATGTATTCCATCAGGTACCTGCTTAACGGGAAATCTTTTAGTTCATAACCGTAATCGGGCACCGGTTTCCCAAAGAGTTTTCGTAAACGGATTCGAATAAAAGCGCCCCTTTTTTTTAGGTCGTATCCATGAGAGTGCATTGATATGGCTTCATTCTCGGTGATCTCTTCGAAATTGAGCCAACCAGCATTTATCATTTCATTTAATAAATTCTGGCCCTTATTGTTCCTTGTCAGAATAAGTGAAAAACCTTTCCCTCTTTCTTCGTATACCGGAGCCCATGCATCACCTACCGATAAATCAGTAAATTCGTTTGCAAGGTCGGTGCAAAACAAACTGTTTTTTAATATGTAAAAGGGTATAAGGTAGTTTGCATGAAATTTTTTCAGTTCAATTACTTTGTCGCTTTTAAGTTCTACCCGCATATTGCCGGGCCACTCACCATGCCTGAAGTATAGTTTCGTAATTTGTGTAAAATCCTTCACCTTATAACTGCGAAGCAATGCTTTTACCGATGTAAAATGAAGCGTATTGCCGTAAAAAGGACCGAAAATGTATTCGATATTTTTCACAGAAGGGTCGTTTACTTCCTGAAGTTTTCTGATTGACTGCACCTGGGGAGGAATGCCAACATAGGCCAGTTTACCTTTGAAAGCTTCCATCTGCGGAAGTATTTCATTTACCGAAGTTATACAATACTTACTTTGTGCCGATTCTATTATTTCTTCCCTTGTTGTAGCAATAAAGGCTTCTGCCTGCCAGGGAACTTTCGGATTCATCCTTGTGGTCACGGCTCCGTCTATCTTTCCTGTTTTGAGCAGGTAAATCAGGCTTGTTGTAATTATTCCGCCACTTGCGGCATTTATTCTTAAGTCAGGATCAACAGCATGTCCGATTCCGATTTTTTCATACGGACCTGTATAGGTATGAAAATTAGTGGTGTCAGGATAAAACAGTTCCCGGTACCTGGGAAAATCAAAATATTTACCGGAGCAGGCATGGTAGATTTTTTCAACCTGTTCATCATGAAGTGCTTTAACTATTTTCGGATAGTATTTTCCTTCCCTATCAATAAATTCAATTGCTCCTTCTGAAAGGCCTACGCAAGAACCACACCTGTTGCAAAGGTGCGAATTCATTATTTGTTGTAACTCCTTACTTTTCGCAGATATAGAATTGCCTGATTCCAAATTCTGATAGATATGTTTTTTGAAATTTCCTAATTAGCCATTCGCCAAATTTCTGCAAAAATAATGGTCCAAATGGAATTAGCACGCTTCCATAGTGATAGTTTAATTTCCAGCCGGTATGTAAAAGTAGTTTTTTCACTTCCCGTGAAGGAATAAATCGGTGTGGGCCTTCTCCATGTCCGCCAAAAAGTAATGTAAATACATGGTAAGGAAATTCTGAGGTAAGGGGTGGGCAACTCAGAACCATCCTGGCATTTGGTGTTGAAACCCTGTATAGTTCCTTTAAAAAAGAAACAGGAGATTTTACATGTTCCAGTGTTTCGAGGCAAACAATACGATCAAATTCCTTATCCTTAAAGGGCAGTTGTGAATATGTTTCAATTTTTACCTGATTAACATAGGGTCTAACCTTTTTTGCTTCATCTATTAATCCCTGTGATATTTCAGCATTTAATACATCTGCCTCGGGCTCTGTTTTCTTAATATAATCATTTGCTTCGCAATCGCGGCTAGTGATATTTAGTACTTTATGTTCTTTTTGTAGTTCAAGATGTTTTATGGTTTCAAGAAAACGTTGATCGTGAGCCGATTTTACTTTATTGTTTTCACGAATATAAATATCACTTACCGAATCCCAGTGAGTTTCAACATCTTTATCGCTCCAGGCTTTATCTTTAAATTTTTTATCGGCTGATGGCATTATCTTTTATTTAAGGTCGAAATCTGGTCAGATATAAGTCCCATAAAGAAAAATAAAAGGCCCGTGAGCGTTAGTAAAATGGCACTATTCGAGAATCTTTCAAAAACAATATAGCCATAGGTGCCGAAAGCAAGGCCTCCCAGTAAAAGTGTCAGGCTTACAGGTATAAAAACCTTTAAGGGGTTAAATAATACAACTAACCTTAAAATAAGCATTAAAGTGCTGGTTCCATGTTTCAGCTGCTTTACCGTACTCTTCCCAATTCGTTTGTTAACTTTAATCGGGTAATAATCAACAAAATACCCCAGATTCATCAGAGCAACAGTGCTTGTTGTTGAAAAAGAGAATGAATCAGAGAATAAGTGGAGCCGGTTAATCACACATTCTCTTTTAATAATGCGAAGTCCGGAGTTTAAATCAGGAATTTTAATACCTGTTAAGAAATCTGCGGTTTTTTTTAGTATCCATTTTCCGGGCTTACGCATCCAGTCCTGGTGTGAATCTTTGCCCCGCATGCCAACAAGCATATCTCTTTCTCTAATATTTTGCCACAGATTTATTAAATCCTCGGGATTGTGCTGACCGTCGGCGTCGTATAGGGCAATATATTCTGTAGTAACTGCTTTTATCCCTGTTTTTAGCGATGCGCCATAACCTTTATTTAAGGGGTGGTTTATAAGCCTTACATCTTTACCTTCAACAATATTTTTTGTATTGTCGGTTGAACCATCATTTATTACAACAATATCAAAGTTATTGGCTTTTGCTACCGGAATTAAACGGTCCAATGTTTCACCAATGCCTTCTTCCTCGTTAAAGGCCGGTATAATTATCGTCAGTTTATGCATTTTTTCTGTGTCAGATAGACTCATGTATATTGAAGAAAAAAAGTTGGGCAATTATATAAAAAATATATCAGATGCTAAATTTATTTTAGTCTTGTATTTTAGTGTCTCATTTAACTTTTCTTTTGTGAGATAGATATGGTATACAATTAATTCTTCAATAAAAATGTTTATTTTGCGGATGCTCTAAAAAAAAGAAGAGATAGAATTATTTATGGCAAGTATTGGATTTTCCGAAGAAACTAAAATTTCAGTTATTGTTCCGGTTTATAAAGCTGAACAGTTTATTGAGCAAAACCTTATAGAGATAAAAAAAAGAATACAGGAAATGTTTCCTGTTTATGAGATTATTGCTGTGATAGATGGAGAAGTTGATAACAGCAAGGAAGAGGCCTTAAAAGTTAAGGGCATCGAAGTTCTTTCATATAAAGAGAATAAGGGCAAGGGGCATGCACTTTATCATGGGTTTCTTCATTCTAATGGCAGGTTTATCACATTTATCGATTGTGACTTAGATTTAAATCCATCTCAAATTATAAATTTTGTTCCATACCTGACTTCTGCAGATTTTGCGGTTGGGAGTAAAAGGCATCCATTTTCAAAATTGCAGTATCCTTTTTTACGTAAAGTGCTGAGTTTTGGATTCTTTGTGTATTCATACCTGATCCTGGGTGTTCATTTAAAAGATACACAATCTGGTTTAAAACTTGTGAAGCGGGAAGTCCTTGAAATCATAATGCCATTGCTTTTAGTAAAAAGGTTTTCTTTTGATCTAGAATTATGTTTTCTGGCCCAAAAGCATGGCTTCAGAACGGTAGAAGTACCCTTACACTTAACATATCAGCAATTTGAGGGTGTAAGCACGACAATAAGGTTGAAAGACATTTTTGCCATGTTTTTCGAAGTATTGTTAATTCGCTATCATTATTCTATTAAGAAAACTTATCAGAAAAATTTTTGGAAAAATAAAAACTGGCAGTAGTCCAAATATTTAAGCATGAATTTTACTATTAACAAAAGGTTCGGGGTTTTAATTGTTTTTGTTCTGACTACCATTATACTTTGGTTTGTTTATGGAGCTATTATTAAATCGCCCAATTACGTTTTTTTTGCGCCAAGTGGCGACGGACTTAAAAGCACCTTTGGCTCCTATTATCATTATAAATTTGACACGAGTTTTGGCCGAACTAATTGTATGAATTACCCTTTTGGGGAATCTGCATTCTTTGCAGATAGTCAGTTGCTCGTTGCCAATACATTAAAGTTGATCTCTAAAGCCGGAATTGATTTCACCGGAAACATAACCGGAATATTAAACATATGGATGATATTCACTTTGCTTCTTGGAGTGATTTTTATATACCTGGTTTTAATTGAACTAAAACTGCCCCCGGGATATAGCATTATTGCATCACTTAATATTGCATTTTTATCTCCCCAAATTGAAAGGTTTAGCGGGCATTATACCTTGGCATACTTGTTCCTTCTTCCTCTGATATTTTATTTGTTGATCAGATACTATAAAAAGCCATCCATAAAGACATCTTTATGGTGCGGGTTTTCTGCTTTTCTTGGGTTGAATGTTCATGGCTACTTTTTTGCATTTTTTGGTATTCTAAGTCTTGGAATGCTGGTTATTCTTTACTTAACAGAGAAGAATCGGTTCCCTGTTGTAAGAACAAGCTTTCATCTGTTGATTATGCTAATTTTACCTTTTGTAATTTTCAGCCTGATAACAAGAGATGTAATTTCCGATCGGACAGTATACCCTTGGGGAGGGATACAATCATCTTCATATCTTGAGTCTGTTTTTCTGCCGGGAAAGATGAATTACCAGGGAATAATTAAAATTGGAAGAAATGTTAGTTACTATATTGGTTTTATTAGCACTGTTGTTTTCTTCACAGTTCTTATCAGGTATTTTTTACACAGGAGGAAGCTTGAAAATAAATTAAAAATTATTAATAATAACATACTTAATGCCTTTCTGTATGCTTCTCTAATAGCCCTTATATACAGTCTGGTTTGGCCTTTTAAGCTAAAAGGAGGCTGGCCTGTTGAATGGAGCCTTGAGCCATTATTAAATTATCTTGGACCTTTGCGACAATTCAGAGGAACCGGCAGATTTAGCTGGATATTTTATTATACCATCAATTTTATCAGTTATTACATTATTTGGCAGTGGTACAAGTCTGGTACACATAAGAGGAAAACCCTGTTTTTATCTCTCATTTTACTGTTTGGTGCAACAGAAGCTTTTTTTAATGTGAAGGATCGGGGAAAGCAGTTTAATCACACGATTGCAGAGCTGAAAGACGAGAATAATGAAATGCCAGAAAACAGATGGGCTCACGAAATATACCCCTCTGAATATCAGGCAATTTTGCCAATACCTTATTATCATGTGGGCTCCGAAGTTTATTGGATAAGTGGAAACAATAACGTAGAAAGGGCTTCATTTATAGTTTCCTGGAAAACAGGATTGCCTTTAACTTCAGTGATGTTGAGCCGAACCTCCATAAGTCAGACTATAGAAAGCCTGCAATGGATCTATGAGCCATTGAAACCAAACTCTATCATTAAAAAACTTCCCAACAGAAAAGACTTATTGGTTTTAAGGGTTAAAAACAGCTCAATTCGTGAGGGAGAGTGGAGGATAATAAATAAATCAAAACTTCTATACGAGGATAATAAGATCTATCTATATTCTCTACCTATAGACAGTCTCGAAATGATTTATGACGAGCATTGCATGGAGCTAAGAACAAAAGCGGCGAATATTCTTCTGGATTCAAATTATTCTGAAAAACAACCTTATTATTTAGAATTATATGGAAGTCAGTTGCCTGAAATTCCTGATGTAAATAATGACGATGTTTTTGACTGGAAAGTAAGGAAGAAAACAACAATACTAGATACTGTATTATTTTCAGATATTGAGCCTGTTACCATATCTTTCTGGATGAGTAATATGAATAAAGATCTCATACCAAGAACGCGGGTTTATTATAAATTTATAAAGGATAATAATACTGTCTGGTCTGGTTCTATTGAAGTTTTTAGAGAAACTAAGTACATCGACAATAATGGGTGGGGTTTATTTGAGATTAATTACACGCCCAAATATCCTGATGAAAGGGTTATTGTTTTTTTACGGAATAAATATACCACTGGAGAAAGAGCCAAAATAGATAATCTCCTTGTTAGAAAAAAAGACAGTGAGATAGTTATGCAGGTTGATTCAACAATATTTTATAACAACCGTTATATTGAGGTAAAGCACTAACATAATTTATTTTTCAACAAAAAGTCCCAGATAAATAAAAATATCCTTAATCAATCCGTAAGTATTCGACATAGGAACCTCAAGTTCATCGGGTTTGAACCAACGTACTTCCTCTATATCTTCGGTGGTTTGGGGTATTGGGGTTTCATTACCGTTAAATTCCATTTCGAACCAGAATGTTTTCTTTAGCGCAATACCTTTCTTAAAGGGATAAGTATGGTAGGTTGACATGAGTGGTTTCCGAAGTTCAATATTCCGTAGCCCTGTCTCTTCCTGAACCTCTCTTACTGCAGCAGCCTGGTACGATTCATTCTTATCAACCTTTCCTTTAGGGAGGTCCCATTTACCTCTTCTGTAAATGAAAAGATATTCACCCTTTTTATTTTTCACCAGTCCGCCAGCTGCATCAATCCGAATAAAACAAGACAGAAATGATTCCTGAAGTTCTTCAATGTTATAATGGAAAATAATTAATGAATTTATTCTGGTAATCTTGCTGTAAATTTCAATGATCTCTTCTAAATCTTCTTTTTCTTTGTATTTGAAAAACAATCCATATTTTGTCTGAAAATTTTTAGAAAAATCATCAGTCAAAAACACTGCCCGGTCATTAAAAAAAACTTTATACATTTGCGCTCATGAAAGAAAGAGAGAAAAAAATTGCTCAATTATTACTGCAAATTAATGCAATAAAATTAAGCCCTGCAAACCCATTTACATGGGCATCAGGTTGGAAATCACCTATCTATTGCGACAACAGGAAAACACTTTCATATCCTGAAGTGAGACAGGCAATTAGGGATGAAATGTGTAACATTATTAATGAAAAATACCCAAATGCTGAGGGTATAGCCGGCGTTGCAACTGGTGCCATTGCTATAGGTATAATGGTGGCCGAGAAACTGGGACTCCCCTTTATTTATATACGATCAAGTGCAAAGGGGCACGGTATGGGTAATCAAATTGAAGGCGAGTATTCGGCAGATAAAAACTATGTTGTTATTGAAGATTTAATTTCAACAGGAGGGAGTAGCTTAAAGGCTGTAGAAGCACTGAGGGATGCAAATTGTGGAGTATTGGGCATGGTAGCAATTTTTACCTATGGATTTCAGAAAGCTGTTGATAACTTTGTAGCAGACAAAGTTGAACTCACTACATTGAGCAATTATAATGTTCTGCTTGAACATGCTTTAGAAACAGGATATATCGAAAGCGATAAATTGGAAATTCTTCGTGAGTGGAGAACTGGACCCGATACCTGGATGCAAGACAAATAAAATTTATGAGACTGGAAAGTAAGATTGGTAAGATATACGCCAAAGACGAAAAAATATTTAAGTTTCTCACCAACTTCGATAATTTTAAAACGCTTATACCTGCCGATAAAGTGAGCGACTGGCAGTCGGACGGAGATACCTGCACATTTACTGTTTCTCCTGTTGGGAAAACAGGCTTCAGAATTACAGAGAAAGAGGAGTATAAACTCGTGAAACTTTCGAACCTTGAAGACACTCAATACGATTTTAAACTCTGGATTCAATTAAAACAGATTGATAGCGATACGACAGCTTCTAAACTAACTATGGAAGTTGAATTGAACCCGATGATGCAGATGATGGCTAAAAAGCCCCTGCAGACTTTCCTGGATACACTGGTTGATCAGATTGGAAAAATAAATTACGGAGATTAAATTTCAAATTGTATTTCGCCAAAATCAAACTGATGCATTTGGCCTCCATCCGTCTCAACCAGCAAACGACCATCAGGTTTAACACCATGTATTCTGCCATTGAAAAAATGTTCATTGGTTTTAAATAAATGCCACTCATTTATACGGTAAAGGGCAGCATTATAAGTATGATAGATATCGTGATGCAGCTCTTCGTGATTTAAATTTAAATAGCTTTCTAATATTTCCAGCAGGCGCTTTAGAATAGCTACCGGCTCAATTTCTTTTTGAGTTGCCAGCAAAATTGATGTAGGATTTGGCAAATGTTCAGGAAATTCTTGCTGGTTGATATTCAGGCCAATCCCAATTACAGTATCCTTAATATTATCATTCAGAAGGCTGTTTTCAATTAAGATACCGGCCACCTTTTTGTCGTGAATATAAATATCGTTTGGCCATTTAATCTTTGCCTTAATTTTAATTTCCTGCAGTAAATCTATGATAGAAAGCGAGGTAATAATGCTTAATATAAAATGTTCTTTCACTTTAATATTAGTTTGTGTATAAATGGAGCAAAGCAGGTTTTTGTTTTCATCGCTGAACCATGAATTTTCACCTCTTCCGCGACCTTTTGTCTGATAGCCTGCCAAAATTGCCGTTTTATTTTCAAGCTGTCCATCCTTTTTCATCCCTTTAACAAGGCTGTTTGTTGATAAACACTCATTAATTTGTATTATTTTCCATTTATTCATGTCGCTCAAGCAAATTGGTATTGAAATTGTAGTGAAATTAGTCAATAATTATACAGAAGGTAATTCGAAGCAAAAAAATTAATTTCGATAAACAATAATCATCTTAACAATGTTTAATAAGATAATTGTTTGTCGGATAAGATTGAGGTTTCTTGCAAACTAAAAATGATTACATTTGTGCTTCGAAAACAAAAACAAACATATTTCATTGGCAAACAACAAATTACTGATAGATACAATAGTAGAAGGTATACTTGAAAAAAAAGGCAGGGATATATTAATTTTAGACCTTGAAAAGCTTGGTTATGCGTTTTGTGACAGTTTTATTATTTGTCATGCAGATTCAACCACACAAGTTAGTGCAATAGCTGATTCAATTGAAAAGAAAACCAGGGAAGATTTAACGATTAAAGTTCATCATCGTGAAGGATTAGAAAATTCAATTTGGGTTTTGCTTGACTTTGCCGATGTTTTAGTACATATATTTCAAAAGGAATATCGTGAATATTATAAGCTTGAACAGCTTTGGGGCGATGCCAAAACAATAAAAATTGAAGAAAGTTATAATTTCTAAATAACAATGAGCGAAAACAAAAACACTCAAAAAAAGCCGGGGGGTAATTTTGGAAATATTCCCGGGATGAATAAAAACAACAAAGATCCGAAGAAGAATAACAACAATAAATTCAATTCATATCTTATTCCGGGTTTAATAGCCATAACATTTTTGCTTTGGATTTTTATGAGCGGGAAAAGCGAACCTATTGAGACCGATTGGTCAATAGTAAGAGCTGAATATCTGCTTAAACATGAAGTGAAAAATATGACCATTGTTACAAGCAATCAGGGCTTGTTTGTTGAGGTTACTATTAAAGAGCAGTACCTTGATGATGAAAAACACTCTAAAATTAAAAATCGCGGTGGATTAAATGGATCATATATAACCGGACCACATTATAAATTTGTGATAAACGATAAAGATCGTTTTTTTGATCAGCTTGATGAAGCTCAATTAGAATTACCTAATTCTGAAAGGATAGAACCAGGAGCAGAGATTCGCAAGGATATTTTTGGTGAAGTGCTTGGCTTTATTATTCCCATTGCAATTCTGTTTATAATCTGGCTTTTCATTTTCCGAAGAATGAGTAACGTTACCGGGGGTGGTGGCGGACCCGGAGGTATTTTCAATGTGGGTAAGTCGAAAGCAAAAATATTCGATAAAGATACAAGCGTAAAAGTCGATTTTAAAGATGTTGCAGGTCTTGAAGAGGCCAAAGTTGAGATACAGGAGATTGTTGAGTTTCTCAAGAAACCAAAAAAATATACCGAGCTGGGAGGAAAAATTCCAAAAGGCGCATTGCTTGTAGGCCCTCCGGGCACAGGAAAAACTTTGCTGGCTAAAGCAGTAGCAGGCGAAGCAAATGTTCCGTTTTTTTCTATGTCGGGTTCCGACTTTGTAGAGATGTTTGTTGGTGTTGGAGCTTCGAGAGTTCGCGACTTGTTTAAACAAGCCAAGGAAAAAGCTCCTTGTATTGTGTTCATTGATGAGATAGACGCTATCGGGCGTGCCCGTGGAAAAAATCCAAATATGGGAGCTAACGATGAGCGCGAAAATACCCTGAACCAGCTGTTAACCGAAATGGATGGTTTTGCAACGAATACAGGAGTTATTATTCTTGCCGCCACAAACCGGGCCGATATATTAGACCGTGCATTGTTACGTGCCGGTCGTTTCGACAGACAGATTCATGTTGAACTTCCTGACTTAAACGAACGCAGGGAAATTTTTAAGGTTCATATGAAGCCTTTGAAATATGCTAAAGAAGTCGATGTTGAATTTCTTTCAAAACAAACTCCGGGTTTTTCCGGTGCCGATATTGCTAATGTTTGTAACGAGTCTGCACTTATCGCCGCAAGGAAAGAGAAAAAGAAAATTGAAAGACAGGATTTTCTGGATGCTGTTGACAGAATAGTTGGAGGTTTAGAAAGGAAAACCAAAATTATAACTCCACACGAGAAAAGAACGATTGCTTTCCATGAAGCCGGACATGCAACGGTTAGCTGGATGCTTGAATATGCTAATCCACTGGTAAAAGTTACTATAATACCCAGGGGCAAAGCTCTTGGCGCTGCATGGTACCTGCCCGAAGAAAGACAGATAACAACTAAAGACCAATTGCTTGATGAGTTGTGTTCAACCTTGGGAGGAAGGGCATCTGAAGATATAAATTTCGGAAAGTATTCTACCGGAGCACTTAATGATTTAGAGCGCGTTACAAAACAAGCTTATGCCATGGTTCAGTATTATGGTTTAAGTGACAAACTTGGCCATAAGAGTTACTATGACTCAAGCGGACAAAGCGAATATTCCTTTTCAAAACCGTTTAGTGAGAAAACTGCTGAAGTGATTGACGAAGAGGCAGATAAAATAATTCAGGAGCAATATAAGAGAGCAGTCAAAATACTGAATGATAATAAGGAAAGCCTTATTAAACTTGGCGAGCGGTTGCTGGAGAAAGAAGTTATCTTCAACGAAGATCTCGAAGAAATATTTGGTCCCCGAAAGTTTTCTCACCCTACTGCCGGCGAAGAAATAAAAGAAAAAGCAATAGAAGAAAACGGATCTGATAAATCGACAGCAGAAAAAGAAATGAAGGAAGAAGGAGAAGAAGTGAAATCTGATTCTGCTGAAAGCAAATAGTTCATGCAAGAGAATTGGATTCCTGTATATGAGGCAGTCGATGAATTTCGGGCTGAACTGGTAAAACAGGTGTTGCATGACAACAGCATAGCTGCTTTTATTTTAAATCAACAGGATTCAAGCTATCATTTCGGTGAAGTTAAAGTATGTGTTCATCAATCCGATGTTATCAGAGCTAAACATATAATCAGTATGCATCAACTTTAAAGTTTTATCTGAACAGTCGGGAAAAATGAAAAATCTTCTTGTCAGAACACTTTCAGGGGCCGTATATGTTTCGTTAATAATAGGTTCTTTACTAATTGATAAGACATTATTTGCACTGGTGATTCTTGTTTTTAATGCAATTGCATTTTATGAGTTTCAAAAGTTCGGCATACAGAACAAATTAAAAGTTCTTTGGAATGTATTCCTTTCTATAGTTGTATTTGTCCTTTCGCATTTTATTATTAGCGGTGACCTGGAACAAAAATGGCTGTCAATTCTTATACTGGTTCCCTTATTTCAGCTGGGAATTGAATTATTCAATAAAAAAGGAAAAATTTTTGAGACCTTAAGTTTTTCCATCGTATCTGTTCTATACATTACATTGCCCTTAATACTACTTAACTGGATTAATTATTCCAGCCAGGGAAATTTTTCCAGACTTGTTTTAGCTGTTTTTGTATTGGTTTGGGCTAACGATTCTTTTGCTTACTTATCAGGTTTAGCTTTTGGCAAACACAAACTTTTCGAGCGAATTACACCAAAGAAAACATGGGAAGGCTTTGTTGGCGGACTGCTTGCAACATTAATCATAGCCCGGTTACTTTTTAGTTTCACTGAGCTTAATTCTGTTCCGGAGTGGGAAATTCTGGCTCTTCTTATTGCATTGGCATCGGTATTTGGCGACTTTGTAGAATCTATGTTTAAACGTTCGGCCGGCGTTAAAGATTCGGGTAATATTATGCCGGGTCACGGTGGTATTTTAGACAGAATTGATTCTTTACTCTTTGTTTTTCCGGTGGTTTTCATTTATTTTACTTTAGTTTTTTAATCTGAACTCAATGAAACTTCATCGCGAGGGAAAAACCATAATCAGAACGGCTTTTTTAGTGCTGTTTGTATTGCTGGTTGCCGATTATTTTTTAATTGACATTTTGTGGCTTCAAGCGGTGTTAATTGCCCCATTTGCAGTATTATTCCTCCTGATATTATGGTTCTTCAGAATTCCAACGCGTGAATTGCCTGTTGAAAACAGCCATGTAATAGCTCCTGCCGATGGTAAAATTGTTGTTATTGAAAAGACATTCGAGCCGGAATATTTTAAAGACGAACGAATTCAGATATCGATATTTATGTCACCCTTAAATATTCACCAGAACGTTTATCCTGTTTCAGGCGAAGTTCGCTATACAAAATACCACGAAGGGAAATACCTTGTTGCCTGGCATCCAAAATCGTCTACAGAAAACGAAAGAGCTACAGTTGTTGTTGAAACAGATACTGGCACAGAAGTGCTTTTCAGGCAGATTGCCGGTGCAGTTGCCCGTCGTATATGCTCTTATGCCAAAGTCGGCGATAATGCCCGTAAAGGTTCGGAGTTTGGTTTTATTAAATTTGGTTCGAGGGTTGATGTTTTCCTGCCACTTGATGCAAAAATCCTTTGTTCTGTTGGTGACAAATCTGTCAATAAACAAACAGTTCTTGCAGAACTAATTTAAACTAGAAGCTGAGCTCACACTTAAAAAATGCTTTTCCGCCTTCGGCAGGCTCAAGTATAAATTGCTTTTTATTTTCGTCGTCAGTTATGCGCAACATACTTGCATTTGTTCCATAAACCACTTCCTTTAAAAAATTCATGGTTATGACACGGGGCCGGTTTTTCGAAATAAAATCAGGGTCAAATGTGTCAAAAACAAAATCGATATAACCTGTGGTCGTAAGATGCTGATTAACATCAACATTGCTATACCTCACCTGGTAGTTGGTTTTTTTCTCGGGTTTACCTGCAAAATTCAGGCTTGGTATCAGATCTTCAATCGCATGTTTGTCAGTTATTACCTTATCGATGTTCTTTACTTTATGCAGCTTTGGCCTCCTCTTATCAACATCAATGAGTAACCAGTTCGAAGTTGCTTTCCCGATTTTTTCACCTTTTTGGTTATAAATGATGTAATCCCGTAAATAAAAAAGCCTGTTCAAACCTTTGGGCCAGGTTTCAATGGCAATCTCTTCCTTCCAGTTCGTATATTCATTGAGTTCAATTTGTATGCCCGACAACACCCACGAAAGATTGTATTTCTGAATTTCAGAAACTCCCCATCCAAGATGTTCGGCATGTTGCCATGCGGTTTGAATGAGAAAATTTATCAGGGCACTCATTCTTATTTTTCCTTCAAAATCAACCTCTGCCGAGGTAACCAGGTATTTCCGTTTTATTATTAAGTCCATAAGGGGTTTCTAATTCTCTGAGGTGTATAAGTCTTTGTTTAACCGTTTTAAAACTACCAACAACAATTTGTATATGATCAAGGCAAGCATACTTCCTAAGATTGCTCCTCCAATGATATCTCCGGGATAATGTACGCCAAGGTATATTCTGCTGTAAGAAACCAAACAAGCCCAAAAAAATAAAGATATCGTTGCCCATTTGTTTTTGAAAATTAAGGAAAGAAAGGTAGCCATGCCAAAAAAGTTAGCTGCATGGTTAGAGACAAATCCATATCTGCCACCGTGATAATTTTTCACAAGGTGAATAAGATCGTTTAATTCGCATACATGACTGGGCCGCAATCTTTTGACGCTATCTTTTATGAGCTGTGCCGAAATTAAATCCGCCAGGCTTATTACAAGTGCTAATCCCAGCAAAATATAAAGTGTTTTTTTTCTGAATTTAAAAATAATGACAGAAAAAATAATCAGGTAAACCGGAATCCACTCGGTTTTACCCGATATAAACCACATTACCTTATCAAAAAAAGGATTATGCCAGGAATTTATTTTTAGAAAGACATATTCATCAAAGCTTAAAAGTCGTTCGAACATGCTGAAACCATTTAGTGTAACAAAACTATACATTTTTATGCTATTTCTGCTTATGACCTTACGCAGCTTACCAATGAATTTGAATTGGGATATTGCATTTCTTTTTTTAACTTTAAATAAGTGAGCCATTATACCAGGAATTATTACATACCTGAAAGAAAGACTAAATTAAACAGATAATAATTTGACGGACGATTATACCGAAATAAGCGATCAATCAAATCTTCAGGATTTATTGAATAACACAAGCATTGCAATGGCATTGCTCAATACCGATGGAGTATTATTAGAGCTTAATGATGAATATGCCAGAAGATTCGGAAAGAGCAAAGAGCAAATGTTAAATACAAATGCATTAAGTTATTTTCCACCTGAGTTTGCAGAGAGAAGAGAAACTTTCGTAAACCGTGCTTTTGAAACTGGTGTTCATCAGCAGACTATAGATTGCCGCGAAGGAATCTGGAATTTAATACACTGCTATCCGATTAAAAAAAAGAATAACAAAACAGATAAGGTAGCTATTTATGCATTAAATATAACCGAACAAAGAAATGCCGAGATTCAGCTGGAAGAATCTAAAGAACTTTTCAATACCTGTTTAAATTCATTAGAGCAACTTGTTGTTGTTGTTGATTCGGAACGAAAAATAAGCCTGGTAAATTCAGCTTTTTTGCAAAGGGTGGTTGTGCAAGGAAAGCTCGGGCATGTTATTGGTAAAAAGGTTTCAGATATCTTTTCATCAAAAGCCAGGGAGATAACTGATGATTATAACTTTGTGTTCAAAACAGGCAAAACATTCACAAAAAAATATATGTACGAGTTGTCAAACTCAAAATTTTATTTCAAAGTAAAAAATACACCTGTTATTGAAGAAGGTAAAGTGAAGATGGTTGTTACAACCATAACCGATATTACCAGCGCAAAAAAAACGGAGGAGATTTTGAGAAGTACAATTGCAACGAAAGAAAAATACATGTCGATTATTGCCCATGATCTTATAAATCCGATACACTCATTGTACAGCCTCACAAAGATTCTATATACCCAATACAACGATTTAACCGAAGAAAAACGTAAAAGATTTATTGGAACTTTATTCGACACTTTAGAAAGAACCAATCAGCTTGCAGTTAATTTACTGGCATGGTCACGATCACAAAGAGGGCAAATAAACTTTAGCCCGGCACAGGTTCAATTAGATGATTTAATAGACACACTCATTGCCTTGCTAAGGCAACAGGCACTTGAAAAAAACATCAGACTTTATTCTGTGATTAATTGTTCATCTCCTGTTGCGCGGGCCGACTCCGAGATGCTTTCAACAGTAATCAGGAACTTAGTTACAAATGCAATAAAATTCACGCATGCCAATGGCGAAGTACTTATAAATTTAGAACGTTTAGAAACCCATACACTGAGAATTATGGTGAAAGATACCGGGGTTGGTATCCCCGAAGATAAAATAAAAAAACTGCTCAATTTTGACGAGGATTATACCACTCTCGGCACAAATAACGAAAAAGGAACAGGACTCGGTTTAATAATTTGCCAGGAATTTCTGGAGAAACATAACAGCAAACTTCATATTGAGTCAAAAATAGGCGAAGGGAGTATGTTTTGGTTTGATTTAGTGGAGTAGAAAGGAAACTTTCGGGCAAAAATTATAAAAAAAGGCTGTCCAACATAATTCAGACAGCCTCTTTTTGGGTGGAAGAGCGGGTTCGAACCGCCGACCTCTGGAACCACAATCCAGCGCTCTAACCAACTGAGCTACATCCACCATTTTAAGGTTCGCAAAGATAAATATCTTTTTTAATTTTGAAAACCCCTGGTCAGAAATTATTTATTTTCCCGTACTTAAAAGTCTGCTGAATGATATTGTGTTTTAGATGAACCTGTTCAAAACAGTATCGCACAAATAATTACATGAATAGCATGTTTTACAGAAACAAGATAAACCTGTTGTTAATCATGATTAATTTAGTTTTTTGTTTTGTCATAAGTCCTATATTTGTCCCACAAAATTTCACACAATGAAGCTACAAGAAGTTACGCAGAAGAAGGATAGGAGAGAGTTTCTTGAATTCCCCAAAAGACTTTATAAAAACGACAAAAACTGGATCTGTCAGCTCGATGTCGAAATCGAAGCCATCTTTAATGCGGAAACAAACAGTAACTTTAAACATGGCGAGGCTGTTCGTTTTCTTTTAATGGATGATAACAACAAAACTATTGGTCGGATAGCAGCTTTCGTTGATAATAAAAAGAAAGATCATTTCCAGTATTCCACTGGAGGTTGTGGTTTTTTTGAATGCATTAATAACCAGGAAGCGGCCAATATGTTATTCGACGCAGCAAAAGACTGGCTGATGGCACGTGGCATAAAAGCAATGCTTGGTCCGGTAAACTTTGGTGAAAATTTTAATCATTGGGGATTGCTGGTTGATGGATTTATGCCACAGGGATATGCCATGCCTTACAACTTTCCGTATTACAAGGCTCTGTTTGAAAATTATGGTTTCAGAAATTACTATGAACAGTATTCATACCATAAACCTTTAGCCGATGGTTTTCCTGAGAGGATGTTAAAGTTTGCCGAGTATACAGAGAAAAGACCCGGTTATACATTTGAACATTTCTCATACAAGAGGATGGAAGAATTTATTGGTTATTTTGTGGAAGTTTACAATACAATTTGGTCGGGCTATCATGATAATTACGCTCCTTTAGATAAGAAAGATTTACGGGAGTTATTGGTTAATTCAAAGCCCGTTGTTGATGAAGAACTAATTTGGTTTGCATTTGACAAAGGAAGGCCTATAGGTTTAGCCGGTGTGCTTCCCGATGTAAACCAGGTGTTACAGAAACTTAAGAATGGTAAGTTAAACTTAATTAATAAGATTAAATTTCTGTATTACAGAAAAAGAGCCATAACCCGCTGTCGGGCTTTTGTAGCCGGCATTTATCCTGAGTACCAGAATACAGGTGTTATTGCGGCTTTGTTTTATCAGGTAGTAAAAGTTCTCGGCACTAAGCCAAACCAACAGGAAATTGAGCTATCATGGGTTGGAGATTACAATCCTAAAATGCAGGGCATTTATGACAAAATTGGCGGCAAAAAAATGAAAACGCATATAACATACATGTTTCTTTTTGAGCCGGATATGGAGTTTAAACGTTTTACAAATGAGTTTGATGGCAAGTTGTATTAATTTGAAATCAAAAAACTACTATATATTTTTTGTTGTCAATTATTTTTAATTACCTTTGCAAACCTATTTTAAGAAGAGTATATTTTTAGGAAAAAGATATTAGCGATGAAAAAAGGAATTCACCCCCAAAGTTACAGGCTTGTAGCTTTTAAAGATATGTCGAACGAACATGTTTTCATTACCCGTTCTACTGCAAATACTAAAGAAACCATTAAAATGGATGATGGAGTTGAGTACCCTCTTGTTAAACTTGAGATTTCTAACACATCACATCCTTTTTACACAGGTAAGATGAAATTTGTTGATACAGCAGGACGTGTTGATAAATTCTACAGCAAGTACAAAAATCATTTCGATAAGAAAAAATAATTTCTTACAAGAAAAATATTAAAAGCTCTGCTTCACTCGATGCGGAGCTTTTTTTTTCTAATACTATTACCCTGCGAGGGTTTGAAACCCTCGCAGGGTAATAGAAATATCATTAGTTGATTTGCCAATATAGTTGTAGTCTTCCTAAGATTTGTATTTTTGCTAGTTATTGATAGCATAAAACCTGAAATTTCATTCTATGCAAAACTTAAACATCATTTTATTTGATAAAACCGTCTGGGAAGATCTTTTACCCTTAACTTTTACCCGGTCTGCTGCAGATTTGCGTATAGGTATTACAACTTTAAGAGAAAAATGGGAAACATTTTTCCCGTCAACAGGAATTCTGACAGAAGAATACCTGGCAGGAAAATATTCTTACAGTCAGTCAGAAGATAGTTTATACATCAATGTAGCAGTTATACCTAACGATGATTTGGTGGAAGCAATTAGTAATCTGCAGTTTGGTCAGCTTATCGCTAAAAATGGCTTTATTATTGCTTTCAGGAAAAATGAGTTCACTACCGACATCACCGCTTTTCAATCTTCAATAGAATACAATCTCGAAATTAAAGCCGTAAAAAACACCTGGGATATTTTTGAACTTAACGATTTTGCTATTCGATCAGATTTTCCTCAAATCATTCAGCATAAGAAATCAGCATCAATAAGTACCACAAACAGAGTTTTAGGAGAAGACAATATTTTCATTGAAGAAGGAGCAAAGCTTGAATTTGCAACAATAAATGCCAGCGAGGGACCGGTATATATTGGCAAAAATGCAGAAGTGATGGAAGGGGCGCTTATTCGTGGTCCACTTGCACTTTGCGAACATGCATGCATAAAAATGGGAGCAAAAATTTATGGTGCAACAACCATAGGTCCCTGGTGCAAAGTAGCCGGCGAAATTCATAATTCTGTACTCACCGGGTATTCCAATAAAGGCCACGACGGCTTTCTTGGGAATGCCGTTTTGGGCGAATGGTGTAATATTGGAGCTGATTCAAATAATTCCAACTTAAAAAACAATTACGATTTAGTAAAACTCTGGGCATACAAAGAAGGACGATTTGTCAGCACTGGTCTGCAGTTTTGCGGATTAATAATGGGGGATCACTCTAAATGCGGCATTAATACCATGTTTAATACGGGAACGGTTGTTGGGGTTAGTGCGAATATTTATGGTTCGGGATTTCCAAGAAATTTTATTCCATCATTCTCGTGGGGTGGCGCTTTAGGCTTTAAAACCTACAATCTTGACAAGGCCATTGAAACTGCCAAAATTGTTTATTCAAGAAGAAAACTTGAGTTATCCGCTTCCGAAATAAACATTCTGCAAGAAGTATTTGACCGAACAGCAAAATACCGGAAATAATTTTGGCACGGCAATTGACAAATAACTGAACTTATAATTTGAATATGCTTAACTGACAATATGTCGTAAGCGGGTATATATTTTTTTTGAGACAGTAAATATGAGTAAGTTATCAGATAAGAGAAAAAGGGGGTTCTATATAGCCACAGCATTGGATGAAAACGAGGCCGATTTCATTCCATTAATAACCGACGAAGATGAAGATATTTTATTAAATGAAGAAATACCGGAAATATTGCCATTGCTGCCTTTGAGAAATACAGTTTTATTTCCGGGGGTAGTTCTTCCCATTTCTGTTGGGCGCGACAAATCCTTAAAGCTAATTCGTGAAGTATATGCCGGTTCAAAAATATTGGGAACAGTGGCTCAAAGAGATCCCAACGAGGATGAACCAAAGGCACAGGATTTAAATCCAATAGGAACCGTTGCCCAGATTCTCAAAATTTTAGAGATGCCAGATGGTTCTACATCTGTTATTATCCAGGGCAAAAAAAGGTTTGAGATCAACAAGATAATTTCTGATAATCCATTTTACCTTGCTCAAATCAGCAGTCTTGATGAAATAAAACCTAAGAGAAAGGATAATGAATACGAAGCAATTGTAGGTTCCTTAAAAGATTTATCCTTACGTATAATAAACCTGTCAAGCAATATTCCGCCCGAAGCATCATTTGCAGTTAAGAATATCGAAAGCTCTGCTTTCCTTATCAACTTTATTAGTTCAAACAGCGATATTAAGCTGGAAGATAAGCAACGCCTGCTTGAGATTAGCAATTTAAAGAAGAGAGCAATTCTGCTGCTTGAGTTACTTGCTAAAGAAGTGCAGATGCTTGAGCTTAAAAAAGATATTCAGTCGAAAGTTAAGGTCGATATTGATCAGCAACAGCGTGAGTATATGCTTCATCAACAGATGAAGACTATACAGAATGAATTAGGAGGAAACCCTGTTGAGAAAGAAGTAGAAGAACTAAAAGCCTTAGCAAAAAAGAAAAAGTGGTCAAAAGAGGTAAATGAACATTTCATTAAAGAAACAGATAAACTTATACGACTTAATACAGCCAGTGGAGAGTATTCGGTACAGTTAAACTATTTACAGGTATTGCTCGATTTACCATGGAATCAGTTTACAAAAGATAATCTGAATCTGAAAAGGGCGCAGAAAATTCTCGACAACGATCACTTTGGTTTGGAAAAAGTGAAGGAAAGAATAATTGAGCACCTGGCCGTACTTAAACTTAAAGGAGATTTAAAATCACCTATTCTATGTCTTGTTGGCCCTCCGGGTGTTGGTAAAACCTCCTTGGGTAAATCGGTTGCTAAAGCTTTGGATCGCGAATACATTCGTATGTCCTTGGGGGGACTCAGAGATGAAGCCGAAATTCGCGGACACAGAAAGACCTATATTGGCGCTATGCCGGGGCGAATTCTTCAGAATCTCAGGAAAGCAAAATCGTCTAATCCGGTTTTTATGCTTGACGAAATTGATAAGGTAAGCCGGGATGCACACGGAGATCCTTCATCTGCTTTGCTTGAGGTGCTCGACCCCGAACAAAACAGCACCTTCCACGACAACTTTGTTGATGTAGATTATGATCTGTCAAAGATCATGTTCATTGCTACTGCAAATACTTTATCAACAATACATCTAGCACTGCTCGATCGTATGGAAATTATTGATATTTCGGGATATATTCAGGAAGAAAAGATTGAAATTGCCCGCAGGCATCTTTTGTTAAACAATATTGAAAAACATGGCTTGAAAAAGACCGATTTAAAACTTTCAAAGCAGGTTCTTGATTATATTATCGAAAATTATACAAGGGAATCAGGTGTTCGTCAGTTAGATAAACAACTTGCCAAAATTAACAGGGTAATAGCCGGCAAAGTGGCTCTTGAAGAAGAATATAACGTAAACATCTCAACGGCTGATGTAATAAAAATACTTGGTAAGCCACGTTACCAAAGGGATAAATACCAGGGAAATGAATATGCTGGTGTTGTTACCGGCCTGGCATGGACTGCCAGTGGAGGTGAGATTTTATTTATAGAAAGCAGTCTGAGCAGGGGTAAAGGAAAATTAACACTCACAGGCAACCTGGGTGAGGTTATGAAAGAATCGGCTGTTATTGCCCTGGAATACCTGAAAGCGCATAGCCAGTCACTCAAAATTTCCGAAGAGGCATTCGAAAACTGGAATATTCATATTCACGTTCCTGAAGGAGCAATACCCAAAGACGGCCCTTCAGCTGGTATAACCATGGCAACATCTCTGGCTTCAATATTTACACAAAGAAAGATAAAGAAACATCTTGCCATGACCGGAGAGATTACCCTGCGGGGTAAAGTGTTGCCTGTTGGTGGCATTAAAGAAAAAATTCTGGCTGCTAAGAGAGCCGGAATAAAAGAAATAATACTCTCTGCTGAGAACGAAAAAGATATTGACGAGATAAACAAACTATATATCGATGGCCTTAAATTTCATTTTGTCGAAAATATCGAAGATGTTCTCAAAATAGCATTGTTAAATCAAAAGGTTAGCCATCCATTGAGTATTAGTTAAGTTTATCGATAATTCGAGGCTGTTTACCGATTTATTATTTGTTTGAATAATAATCATTTATACTTTAGTACCAGAATATTGAGTAAAAAACTAATTCAATGAAGATGGGACCAGGACTTTTTTGGGGATTACTTCTAATTGTAGTAGGCTTCAGTATTATTTTTAAAGTAGTTTTCGGAGTAAACATTTTTCGCGTTGTCGTTGCGGTTTTCTTTGTATTAATAGGTATTAAGATTTTAATCGGTAAACCAAATTTCCATTTTAAGGGCAACAGCGATTCAGATGTTGTTTTTCGGGATAAACGCTTTGATGATTTCCCTACCACCGATAAAGAATTTAGTACAGTATTTGGCAAATCGATTTATGATTTCAGGAATTCACCTGTGCCGCTGAATAAAAATATTCATATTGAGTTCAATACGGTTTTTGGAGAAACTGAGATATACTTACCTCCCGATTTACCGGTAAAGATTAAAGCAGAAGCTGTTTTCGGGGCAGCAAAATTACCAAATAATAACACCGCTGTTTTCGGTAGTGCCAATTACATTACTGATCACGACACCAGCACTACAGATTTTATAACCATTGAGGTGCATACGGTCTTTGGTAATACCGAGATACGACAGTAAGTTTGCGCATGTTAAGACCAATTATTTTCTGGGACTGGAATGGCACGCTTCTCAACGATGTTGATATATGTGTCGAATCAATGAATTTGTTGCTTTCAAAGAGAGGTATGAAACAGATTGATGTCGATTTTTACCGTTCGGCATTTGATTTTCCGGTTATTGAATACTACAAAATTCTTGGCTTTAATTTCGAAAAAGAAAGCTTTGAAAAACTTTCTGTTGATTTTATTAGCGAATATAATTCACGATCACAGCAGGCAAATCTTCATACCGATGTACTGGAAGTTTTAGAAGTCTTTAGGAAATCTGGAAGAAAACAGGTTATAGTTTCGGCAATGGAACAATCTATGCTTGAAAAGCAGCTGGCAGAGAAAAATATCAGGCATTATTTCGATGAAGTTTGCGGATTAAAAGACATATATGCTCACGGTAAGCTCAGTATGGCACTGGAATACATGCAGTCAGATAATATTAATCCCGAAGATGTTTTGTTTATAGGCGATACCCTACACGATGCAGAGGTTGCCCACGAAATAGGTTGCGATTCAGTATTGGTGACAAATGGTCATCACAACCATGAACGCTTGAGTGTAAACGGAAATAAGACCATTGCAAACCTTTCAGAATTATTGAAATATTGAAAGGGCTAATTGTCGATTAATATATCTGTCAGTTCCCCACTAATTGATACAATCAGGATTTGAGTTAGGAGGTTTCACCGAAAGTTTATACATTAGGTAACTTAAAGCTTCAGAAATCACAGCTTAGTGTATGTCAATCACCCTCGTTAATCAGCATGTCAGTTTTTATACCCTGGAAGTATTTACCGGTTATAACGATGTAGGAAATATTTTATTTGTAAGTTCGCAAAAGGAAAAAGAAATAAAATAATATGGAATCAAGAATAGCAATATTCCCGGGCTCATTTGATCCTTTCACAATTGGGCATGAATCAATAGTACGCAGAGCCATTCCGCTTTTCGATAAAATAATTATTTCAATAGGCAAAAATACCAATAAATCAGATTTTTTTCCGTTAGAAAAAAGAATGGAGTGGATAAATACTGTTTTTAATGGGGTTGATAAAGTAGAAGTGAAGAGCTTTATGGGGCTTACGGTTGATTTCTGCAAGAAAATAGGGGCTGGATATATTTTACGGGGGGTAAGGACTTCGTCCGACTTTGAATATGAAAGAGCAATAGGTCAGATGAACCGGAAGATGAATACGAATATTGAGACAGTATTCCTGCTTACTCAACCCGAGCATACATTTATTACTTCTACAATTGTCAGAGACGTGATAAGGCATGGAGGCGATGCTTCTTTGTTTTTACCACAAAAAATCAAGATCGATATCATGAATCAATAATGAGAAACACAATATTACTTTTTTTTGTTTTCTTTTCTGTTGCGGCTTTATCACAAATCAGCACTATTTCCGGAACAGATAGTTCTTATGCCGGACAAAAACTTGCGTTTAAAATGCAGTTTAATCCGTTTACCAATAACGATTCGGTTCTGTGTGAGGTGGTAGCAGACAAAAATGGTTCATTCAAGGCTGAAATAAACCTGGCAGAAATTCGTGAAGTTTATATCGATGCAGGAATAAATAAGTTGTATTTATTTGTTGTTCCCGGCAATAATTATAGCGTCATTCTGCCTCCTTTTGAAAAGAAAACCAATGCCGACAGGTTAAATCCCTTCTTTCTGCCGGTAGAGATTCATCTTGCTACTTCAGAACATTCAGAGGATGAACTGAATGTTAGAATAAGAATGTTCGAGGATGCCTATGTGCCATATTACAATAAACACTTGAACATGGTATTCTCCGACAAAGAATTTAAACAACTTGATAAAGATATATTGCAAATCGACAAGCCTTTTCAGAAGTCAAACGATAAGTTTTTTAACCAGTACAGGGAATATAAATATGCAATGCTCCGGTTTCTTGCCATGCAGAATAAATCGAAAGTTACATCTGATGAATTTTTAAAAGGGAAACCATTTTTATACAACAATCCGGCTTATTTAGATTTATTCAACATGGTCTTCGAGAATTATTTCAGCTATTTCTCCAGGGCCGATGAAAATAAAAAGCTGTCTAAAGCTATTTCGGAGATGAAGACATATGAATCTCTAAGGAATGTTCTTGCCCAAGATGGCGTAATTCAACCCGAAGAATTGTTGAATATGGTTATTCTAAAAGGCTTATACGAAGAATTTTATGACGACAATTATTCACGAAGTGACTTGTTAAGCATTCTCGATTCTTTTATAAATACGGTTGAGGATCAAACCCAGGTGTTGATTGCAGAAAAGGTTCGAAAAAAAGTAACCAAACTTTTGAGAGGATACGAACCACCTGATTTTTCATTGTACGATTCCGACAGCAACCTGTATAGTCTGAAAAGTTTTAGTGGCAAGCATGTTTATCTGAATTTTTGCGCTTGCTTTAGCTATTCCTGTCTGAATGAATTTGCTATGCTAAAAACACTGTATGAGAAGCACAGCCAATACCTGCAGATTGTTACAATTATTATTGATGAGGATGTGGAGGTAATGAAAGATTTCATTCAGAAAAGCGGTTACAGTTGGGTATTTCTGCATTTTGATAATCAGCCCGAAATTCTGCAACAGTATGATATCAGGGCACTTCCAACCTATTTTTTAATCGACCAGGAAGGTAAACTGGTAATGTCGCCGGCACCCTCGCCAGCTGATGAATTTGAAGCAAGGTTATTTAAGGAACTCCGGGCAAAGGGTGTTTTATGATTTTGAAGACTGGTACAATTCCAATGATTATCAAAGAATTTCAAAGTATTGATTAAAAGCAGCAGAGATTGTTATTCCATATTATCAAAAGGATTGCAAACTTAGGATCGAACTGATATTACCTAATTAGTCGTCCCTTAAAAAGTCGATTTTTTCAATAATTCTGTTTTTGGTAGAAAAATCGTCACGGCTAGTGCATAAATTAGACGA
>JAFGVA010000059.1 GCA_016938235.1 Bacteroidales bacterium
ATTCATTTTCGATATGAAAAGCTCCTACCTTAACATCTCGTGTGCTACCTATAATATGGTAGTTTTCTGGAAGTTCTGATATAGTATCGCCATGAGACATCCAAACCTGGGTATTATCGGAAATCCCTCTGAGTAACTCAGACTCCTTGTTTATGTATCCTAAGTTCGCCCGTCCATATTCGCGGTGGTTTGATGGCAATACCTCACCACCAAAAGCCTGGGCAAGATATTGTGCACCATAACAAATACCCAGCAAGGGTAATTTACCTTTAATTTTAGCCAGGTCTGGCACGGGATGTCCCTCATCTCTTACTGAACAGGGACTACCGGATAAAATTACTCCTTTTACAGATTCATCAAGAACTTCAGTTTTATCGAAGGGATGAATTTCGCAATATACATTAAGTTCACGCACCCTGCGCGCTATGAGTTGGGTGTACTGGGACCCAAAATCGAGAATTAAGATTTTTTCCTGCACGTAATAATATTTTAGCGCACAAATATACTACTTTCCATAGCAAAATCCAGATAAATAAGAGGCAAGGTACTTAATGATACGATTAATAAAGCATCATTATAATATTCGCAAAACACTTAATGATGTATCAGCCTGTTTAGCTATTTCAAAGCCAGAAAATTCATTTATTCTCCGGCACTGAATAAACATCCAGATCTTCAACAATATAACTTTCAGGAAAGATTGATTGTGCTTCTTTTAATAAAGAATCCAATTCAGCATACCTGTTAGAGAAATGACCAAGCAGTAATTTTTTAACGCCTGCTTTTTTTGCAATAGTGGCTGCCTGAGATGCTGTTGAATGGAGTGTTTGTCTGGCAATTTTTTTTTCCGAAATCTGAAACGTAGCCTCGTGATATAAAAGATCCACTCCTTTTATCCAGGGAATGATTCGTTCATAGTAGGCTGTATCGGAACAATAAGCATAAGAGCGTGGTTTTGACGAGGGTATAATCAGGCTTTCGGGATCAATTTTTTTATTGTTAAAATGAAAAGGATTCCCTTCTTTAATTGATAAGATATCTTTTACCCCCAGGTTATACTTTTCAATAGCTTCTTTGCGAATATTTGGTAATTTCTCCTTTTCCCTTATGAGATATCCGAAAGTAGGCACGCGATGTTTTAATGGGAAAGAATACACTTCTGAAACCTTATCTTCAAAAATTAAGTTTTTTGTTCTGCCATCGACCGGATTGAAAACTATTTTATACTGCAATTCTTCGGTAAAATTTTGAATGTAGAAGTAAAGAATTTCTTTCAAAGCCTGTGGTCCAAAAATTTTCAGCTCTGTTTTTCGGCCAAGCAGATTAAAGGTAGAAAGCAAACCAAATAAACCAAATACATGGTCGCCATGGACATGCGAAATAAAGATATTATTAAGCTTAGCTAACCTGATTTTTGATTTTCGAAGTTGAAGCTGGGTACCCTCTCCACAATCGATTAAAAAAAACCGCTCAAGCACGTTAACGGCTTGAGCGGTAGGATATCTTCTTGACGTCGGAAGAGCAGAGCCGCTACCGAGTATCGTCAATTCAAATGTCATAACAGAGATAGAACTTAATTACTTGCTTCGGCAATTAAACCTACGCCTTCATCAACAGTTTTGGTTATATTAAGCACTGTATCAAGCTGAGATATAGTTATCAATCTTTCAACAGCATCATTTAAACCTGTTAATACAAAAGTGCCATTAGCATTTTTACATAGTCTGTTAGCTACTAAAATTGCACTTAATCCTGAAGAGTCACAGTATCTGCACTTACTTAAATCAAGTATTATATTCTTCTCACCATTACCGGAAACTAATACAAGTTCCGACTTCAAAGTAGGTGCGATATGCGTATCAAGTTTTTCTTCTAAAACCTGAATAAGAGTGTGGTTCTCTTGCTTTTCAATTTTAAATTCCATATTGAAAAGTTTTATGTTATGTTACTTTTCCTCTGTCTCATCTGCAGCTTTATCTTCGCTCTTCTTTTCCATCTCTTCTTTCAGAGCTGCTAATTCTGAAATATCTCCAAGTGTAGTTTTCTCAAGATTCGATTTGATCTTTTTTGTTGCTCTTTTTGTGGCAGCAGACTGGCTTTTTCTTTCTGCATCATCAGCTGCTTTTTTATCATCTTCGAAAACTCTCGTATGTGAAAGTACAATTTTCTTTGCAGATTTCGAAAATTCTGTCACTTTAAATTGAAGTTTTTCTTCAACTTTTGCTGAAGTACCATCTTCTTTCACAAGTTGTTTGGGGTGAACAAAACCTTCAACTCCGTATTGTAGAGCCACTTGCGCACCCTTATCGGATATTTCAGTAATGGTACCCTCATGTACAGAATCTACACTAAAAATTGTCTCAAATACATCCCAGGGATTCTCTTCGAGCTGTTTGTGTCCTAAACTTAGCCTTCGGTTTTCTTTATCTATTTCTAAAACAACAACCTCAATTTCTTCACCAATATTGGTAAATTCTGCAGGATGTTTAATTTTTTTAGTCCATGATAAATCTGAAATATGAATTAATCCATCAACACCTTCTTCGATTTCAACAAATACACCAAAATTGGTGAAATTGCGAACTTTAGCGCTATGTTTTGAACCAACCGCATATTTATTTTCGATAGCTTGCCAGGGATCTGCTTTAAGTTGTTTTATACCAAGAGACATTTTACGCTCATCTCTATCAAGAGTAAGAATTACAGCTTCAACCTCATCACCAACATTCATAAATTCCTGAGCACTGCGTAAATGTTGCGACCAAGACATTTCTGAAACGTGAATTAGTCCTTCTACGCCTGCTGCTATTTCAACAAAAGCACCGTAGTCAGCCATAACAACAACTTTACCTTTTACATTGTCGCCAACTTTAAGGTTTTCATCTAATGAATCCCATGGATGGGGAGTAAGTTGTTTCAGACCAAGGGCAATACGTTTCTTGTCATCGTCGAAATCAAGAATAACAACCTGTAATTTCTGATCAAGTTGTACAATTTCTTCCGGATGATTAACTCTACCCCAAGAAAGGTCTGTAATATGTATAAGACCGTCAACACCTCCAAGATCAATAAATACTCCGTAAGAAGTAATGTTTTTAACAGTACCTTCAAGTATCTGACCTTTTTCAAGTTTTGCGATAATCTCTTTCTTCTGTAATTCAAGCTCAGCTTCGATAAGTGCTTTATGCGAAACAACAACGTTTTTGAACTCCTGGTTGATTTTAACAACTTTGAATTCCATTGTTTTTCCAACATAAATATCGTAATCGCGAATTGGCTTGACATCTATTTGAGAACCTGGTAAGAATGCTTCAATTCCGAATACATCCACAATCATACCGCCTTTGGTACGACATTTAATGTAACCGGTAATAATTTCATCTTTTTCAAGAGATTCATTAACTCTATCCCAAGATTTAAGTGAACGTGCTTTCTTGTGTGAAAGTACAAGTTGTCCTTTTTTGTCCTCCTGGCTTTCAACCAGAACTTCAACTTTATCTCCGCTTTTTAATTCCGGGTTGTAACGAAATTCGTTTAAGCTAACAACACCTTCAGATTTGTAACCAATATTAATTACAACTTCTCTTTTGTTTAATGAGATTACTGTACCTTCTATAACTTCATTTTCTGCAATAGTAGAAAGTGTGTCGTTGTAAAGTTTCTCAATTTCATCTTTCTGTCCAACGGAATAGACTTCTAATGAATCATTGTAAGAATCCCAGTCAAAATCAGCATCAGATTCGTCTGATGTTTCAACTTCAGCTTTTACTTTAGTTTTTGGTTTTTCTTCAGCCTTTACTTCGGCTTTTGGTTCTTCTTCGGCCTTTACTTCGGCCTTTGGTTCTTCTTCGGCTTTTGCTTCTGTAGCCTCAACTACTTCTGCTTTTGCCTCAACATTCTCTTTTACTTCCTGTGTTTCTGCTTTCTCAGCCTCCTGAGCTTGTGGCTCATTCTCCAGGTTTTTGTTTTCTTCAGTCATTTAACAATCAAATAATTAATAAGTTAGACATTATTTTGTTTTGAAAATTGAGGTGCAAAGCTATAATATTAATTGATAATTTACTAAAAATCTGTGAAAAAATCCACATAATCAGCACTTTCTTTACACTCATCAGGTGCTAATAGTCGTTCATAGCAAGTATTAATTCATTAATTAAAATACGGTTTTTATTCTTCGGGATTGAACCTATATTTGTTGACCATAACATAAAAAAAGAATCAAATCATGAAAATTGCTGTTGTTGGAACCGGATATGTAGGTCTTGTTACCGGAACCTGTTTTGCTGAAACCGGTGTTGATGTTGTTTGCATTGACATAGACAAACAAAAAATAGAAAACTTAAAAAATGGCATTATTCCAATATGGGAGCCTGGTCTGGAACCTATGGTTAACAGAAATTACGAAAAGGGAAGACTAAAATTCTCGACCAACCTGAAAGAAGAAATTCAGGATTGTGATGCCGTATTTATAGCTGTTGGTACTCCTCCTGATGAAGATGGTAGTGCAGATCTAAAATATGTTCTTGCTGTTGCCCGTGAAATTGGCCAAAGCATGACAGGTTATCTTGTGGCAATAACAAAAAGTACCGTGCCAATTTCAACTTCGGTTAAAGTTAAAAATGCTATTCAGGAAGAGCTTGATAAAAGAAAGTCGGATTTGGAGTTTGATGTTGCATCAAATCCTGAATTCCTGAAAGAAGGTTCTGCTGTTGATGATTTTTTACGTCCGGATCGAATAGTAGTTGGTATTGAGAATGAAAGGGCAGAAAAAACTATGAAAAGATTGTACAAACCATTTGTACTGAATAACCACCCGCTTATTTTTATGGACATACCATCTGCTGAAATGACAAAATATGCAGCAAATTCTATGTTGGCTACAAAAATTAGTTTTATGAACGACATAGCTAACCTTTGTGAGATTGTTGGTGCTGATATAACCATGGTGAGGAAAGGAATTGGCAGTGATCCAAGAATAGGAAATAAATTTATATATGCGGGTGCAGGCTATGGAGGATCTTGTTTCCCAAAAGATGTTAAGGCCTTAATCAGGACCGGAAAGGATTATGGATATAAACTTAGAATTCTTCAGTCTGTTGAGGATGTAAATGATTATCAGAAGGAAGTATTATTTCATAAAATAAACAAACATTTTAACGGAGACCTAAAAGGCAGAAAGATTGCCTTGTGGGGATTATCGTTTAAACCAAACACCGACGATATGCGTGAAGCTCCTTCGCTGGTATTGATTGAAAAACTAATTGATGCGGGGGCAACTGTAAAAGCTTACGATCCGGTCTCGATGGAAGAAACAAAACGCAGGATTGGAGATAAAATTGAATATGTTTCTGAAATGTACGAAGCAGCCGTTGATGCTGATGCATTAGCTCTGGTTACCGAATGGTCGGAGTTTAGAATACCTAACTACAAGGTGCTTTCTAAACTCCTGGTTAACAAGGTTGTTTTCGATGGCAGGAACATTTATGATCCTATTGAGATGAAAGAAAATAACTTTATATATTATGGTATAGGAAGAAAAATGGCTTAATTTGTCCTGAATTTTCAAAAACTATACTTAATGAAAAAAATACTGGTCACAGGGGGTGCCGGGTTCATCGGTTCCCACCTTTGTGAAAAGTTGTTAAACGATGGAAATGAAGTTATTTGTCTTGATAATTATTTTACAGGTTCAAAAACTAATATTGTCCATTTAATAGACCATCCTTTTTTTGAGCTTATCAGGCATGATATTACTTCACCTTATTATATAGAGGTTGATGAAATATATAACCTGGCCTGCCCAGCCTCCCCTATCCATTATCAGTATAATCCCATAAAAACAATAAAAACATCTGTTATGGGAGCTGTTAATATGCTTGGATTAGCTAAAAGAATTAAAGCAAAAATACTGCAAGCATCAACAAGCGAGGTTTATGGAGACCCCAAAATACATCCTCAAACCGAAGACTACTGGGGCAATGTTAACCCTATAGGAAGGCGGTC
>JAFGVA010000060.1 GCA_016938235.1 Bacteroidales bacterium
ATGCAGAATATCGGCGCCACGTTGTTTTACCTCCGAACCGCGTTCGATAAGCGTGACTTCGAACCCGGCTTTCTGTAAAACAAAAGCGTTAAAAAAACCAGCCGGCCCGCTTCCCACCACAACAATCTTTTTATTTCTTTTTCTGAACGGAATGTGGAGTTCTTCCAGTTCGGGCGCGTCGTTCCCTTTTATTTCGGGCGAATCGACCAGTACTTTTACCAGCCAGAATATATTCTTTTTATTCCGGGCATCCAGACTTTTGCTTTCGATATTAAAGCTAAAGTTTTTGATGTTCAGCATTTTCGATATTTTCTGTTCCAATATTTCATTGGAGAAATCGGTCGGTAATTTTATACTGATCGTTTTTATTCCCATTGTTTTTTATGCTTTGATCAAAAATAGAGAAATTCAGAGAGTGGTTTGGGATAGCTGCCTGAAAAATTGCATTAGTCTGTAATTGTTCGGTAAGTTTAGGCTATTCTACTGACATAGATTTGTGATCAGTGTTATTCTCACAAATCGATACATTTCATTCATTGAACATAGAGATGAGTTCTACAAAGCAAACATTGGGCTTCAAATCTTAAGGATATCATCTTCACAAAAGATGATATCCTTTCAATTATTATTTGCTGTATCACAGATAATTGTCACAAATAAGTGAGCAGGTTTTTATAAGATATAAATGCAAAACTGCACCAAGATAGAGAATTAATAAATCAAAATAGGGAATATTATTACCTTGTGAAATCAATTCTTTCAATGAAGATAATCATCTATAAAGGAAAATTGCTCATTTATTGATACAGGATAACTATTCGGATTGTGTATTTTCAGTTTGCTCAAATTATGTGACAATTTTATAATCTCCTTATCGGTAATTTCAGAATCTCTAGCAATTCGTATTTTCATTCCTATTATTTTCCCCTTATTTGAAATCAGTAATTTTACATATACAATACTTAAATTCTTTTTGGATAAATTATCTGAACGCTTAGTGCTGAATGTTTCTTTAAAACAATTTATAAAACTGTCCTTATCAACCTTAATTTCAGACAAAGGTTGTTGTTCACTAACTATATTGTTCTTCTTTGATTCATTTAATAATTTAATCTGAAAATCTGAAGTTTCGTATATTCTGAAAAATCTTTCAAATGGTGCTAAGTCACTTTTCTTTTTTACTTCTAGTGAACTAGAGCATGATAATAGTATTAAAAATACAATAACACTTAAATAATATTTTTTTAGATCCATCTTTCGTATAATGAGTTCCTCAAATTGAGCTATTAATAAATTCATTTAAAACTCTTAACAATATGGGAATTACAAGGAATATAGTAATCAAGACAAAATTAAGGTAATCCATAAATATTAGTACAATTATCAACTTAAGGTAAAGTCTTTCCTTTCTATTTGAGGTTTTATTAATCCGTTCTCTTAACTTGCCTTTTTCCCAAGAAGTTATATTCAAACGTAATCCTAAATATTGTCTTGTTATACGAGTGAAAATTGTAAAAAGGATTACAATACCTATAAAATATGGTTTAAGATCAATCATTAATTGCAACCTTTCGCTACTGATTCATTATAGTCCCACAAATTATTATAAACTAAGTTCAAAATCATTAAAAGATCATTTTGTGTAATATTTATAGGAAGAATTGAATTAAATTGTTGAGTTAGAGTTTCAATTGAGGAAGAACTATTGCTATAGATAAATGAAGTATAAGAAATATCTATATATGCACCTGCTCCTGCACCAATATAATCTGCTGGTAATAAGTAAGATGATGTAACTCCAAGTCTTAATTTATCCCATGCTGCACTACTAAGTTCCGGTGCAGTATTAATTAGATTTATTTCGCCACTTGATGCAATTCCGTTCCAAGCAAAAAGATACCCTGTATTTAATCCTAATCCTTGCATTTCTTGAATTGATTCGACATTAAACATTACTCCACCAGAAACACCTCCAACAACCCCAACACCATTAGATACACCTAAACTACCTGTATAATACATTCCAATTCCTCCTTTTCTATCTAGCATTAAACCAAGGCTCGCTGATGAAGTTAGTCCAAGTCCCTCAGGCAAGATAGGATACATTGCTCTTAACTCTGCTTGTAGAAATCCAACACCTTGGAGAGAAGTCTCTGGGGAACTAAAATCAATATCACAAGGATCAAAATTTTGTATATCTTCAAATGATTGTTCTGTCGATGAAGGTGTCCCACTTGATGTACTTGTTGTTCCACCTCCAGTTGGATAAGGAGTGGAGTTTGTAGAAGTTGTTCCACTTGTTCCAAATGTTAAATCTATGCCAGTTGGATCGGTGTTAGTTCCAACTCCATCGTTACCCGACGCAATTGCTGTATAACAACCGTCATAATTGCTGTAAGCGCCATCACCATCCCTGTCTCCTTCAGGACACACCACATAAACACCACCGCCCATATCGAATTGAACAGGAACCACCGCAAAACTATTTTGAGTAATTAAACCCAGTATACACATTAAAAAAATGTATTTAAATATATTTTGTAAACGTATCATTTTTTAGTGTTTTAAGGTTAGTTTTTAATTACTTTTCTTACTTGGCGGGTTTCATCCTGCACAATCTCTATCAGGTAGGTTCCCGGGTTTAAATCAAGCTCAACATCATGAGAATAGAATCCTGCCGCACAAAACGATTCTGGCTTTATTTCCATAACCTTACTACCGGAAATATTGTATAGTTTAATTGACACATTGCCGTCCTTAATAATGTGGTAATCAATTGTAAGTTTATGGCTGAATGGATTTGGATAGATATTAAAGATCGGGCTATCTGAAATTTCCGCATTAATCTGTTCAACGGCCTCGTTTTCAACAAGGTATTCTGAACCTGAATTTCCTGCTTTCAATACAATGAGTTTTGGATAGGAAGGTTCTTTTTGGTCAGGCAAATACGAATCAACAGAACCTTTCAGGTAAACAGCGCTGTCAGTTTTAACTATTGAAAAAGTAATATTTTTAATTGCTTCAACAGACAGTCCTCCCAGAGCATCTTCAGTAATTAGTTTGAGTTCTTCAAAATTCACTTCATTTCCCTGTACAAAACCTTTACTTGTTGTGTGAGTCATGTCAGAATCCCAGTTTGCAGAAATTGAATATCCGGTTTGTGTAATAGTTAGATTAACTTTTTGCTGTTCCAGAATTTCGTTACCCGACCAGTCGTAAACGATTATTTCTCCATCCCAGTTGCCCGCAAGCTGTATATCATTATCTATGTCGATATGTGTTCTCTGATACTTATCGGGGATAATTCCAATTTGTTTAAATTCGTTGAACAAATTATTATCCTGGTTTATTTCAACCGATTTCAAGCCACTTGCATTGTTAAGTTTGTTCAAATATGCCTTGGCCTGAGCATAATCATACAGGGCTGCATTGCTGTACCATTCTTTTGCAAGGCTTAAATTTTCCGGTATTCCAAACCCATTCTCATAACATACACCAAGCATAAACATTGCGGCAGGAAAATTTTGGGCTACTCCTTTTTTAAAGAGGTCAACTGCTTTTTCATAACTCTGCTCAACACCAAAACCTTTAAAATACAT
>JAFGVA010000061.1 GCA_016938235.1 Bacteroidales bacterium
CTGAATGTTTACATTTCTGACGATTGCGACAATGGTTATACACTTGTTGAAACAATTGATGAATCTAACCATTTACCTGTTGGTTCGTCAGGTGAATTCCGCCGTGTATTTATACCACTTACAGCTTATGCAGGTGACCAGATTTGGGTAAGACTCGAAGCTGAAAAAACAGGTGCTACAACATACGCCAATGTATCATTTGTATTCGATATGTTAGGTATTAGTCCTTACATCGATGCACATCTGTTAGACCTTGATTTATCTACTTTAAGCTGTGGATCTAACAACGATTCTGTAACTGTCACAGTTCAGAACTCCGGTTTAGAAAATCTAACCAACGTTCCGGTTAAATTGATCATGCATTTCGACAACTGGGATTATGAGTTCGATCAGACAATTGCTGCATTAGCTGCAGGCGAAACTGTAGAACTTGTATTTGACGGATTGAATACTACAAACCCAGGCAATTACGATTTCACAGCAATTGTAAATGTTGAAAACGACATTGTGCCCGGTAACGATATGGCAAAAGACAATGCCTCTATGCTTGATACAGAGCCTGTTCCATACTTGAAAACAGATGATTGGTTTAACGGTGATTGGGCAATGAGTACCTTCGGAAGTTGGAGTTTTGAATGGGCATATACAACATTATACCCGGGAGATGAAGTAACAGCAACTTCTGTTTCAGTTGGTGAAATTGGTCCAGACTCCAAACTTTCCGTTGAATACTATATTGATGCTACAGGTGATTTTGGTACCCAATCGGTTCTTGGTGTTGGTGATACTATTAAAACACAGATTTCTACCGATTGTGGTCTGACATGGACTACAGTTAGTACCTTACACGCATCAAACCTGAAAGATTTTGACGGTGAATGGAGTGATGGTACATCAGGCGATAATATGTATGATACTATGTCAATCGGTGCTTTTGCCGGAGAAAATATCATAGTAAGAATACAGGTTAGTAAATCTGATGTTCCTGCAAGTTCAACAGACTACTTCACCTATTATCTTGGCTATGTAAGCATCAACAATGGAAACGATGTTAATATCAACTTCATTGATCTTGATGACGCATATTGTGCTTCTGCAAACGACACTATTTGGGTAGAAGTTGCAAACAATAGCATTTATGAAGCAATTGATGTTCCGGTAATGCTTACCGTGGAAACACCAAATGGTGGAATGTATATGCTTTATGATACCATACCAGGTATAGCACCATATGAAGCTGACAGTGCAATATTCGTTCTGAATACTGTTGATTCTGTTGGAACATTTAACCTGACAGCCGAAACAATGCTTGAGGGTGATGATTCTCCGGGTTATGCAACAGAAACAAGAACTATTGTAGCTACCTACTTCTCACCTTATCTTGATGACTTTGAAACAACAGATGCAACATGGGATGCAGGTGATTTCAATGAAAACACCGACGCTGTTTATGCAGAAGTTTATCCTGGTGACGAATTATTCACTTATAGTCCTAAAATTGTTCCTGTAGCTGACATTGCTCAGTTCGAAATGACCTATCAGATTATAGGTTTCGACAATGCAAGTGCAAGAGTTACCAATTCTCTTGAACCGGGTGATACTATTAAAATATATGTATCGTCTGATTGCGGTGAGACTTGGACAGTTGTAGACGCTATTTCTGCTGCAGACCATAATGCTGCCGAAGAATACCAGATTTACGGTGTTGATTTAAGCGCTTATGAGGGTACTGAAATTATAATAGCAGTTTCTGTAACCAACAACCAGTACAATCTTGATGCAGCTGCTTATTACAGAATGGAAGTTGACCAATTTAAAGTTTCTAACGGAATTGATGTTGGAGCAACTGAAATCATTCGTCCAAGCACATTGGCAAATTGTGGCCTTGCTGCTGAGCCTGTAAGTGTTGAAGTTACCAACTTCGCTTCACTTCCTCAGTCGAATATTCCTGTAACCCTTGAGGTTTACAAGTCTGACGAAGATATGTTAATGACTAAATTAACAGCTACTATAGCAGGACCTCTTGGACCAAACGAATCTGCTATAGTTGACATGGGTGTTGTGAACACATCTGCAGAAGGCACTTACGAGTTCCATGCATTCACAACTCAACCTGGCGATACCGTATTCGGAAGCTTTATGAACGATCATACCGATGATGTACTGCTTGTACAGGATTTCATTAACGATCCGTTTACGCATAACTTTAATACAACAAATCCAACAACTACAGGTTATGTATTAGAGGATATGATCTGGTCGGGTTCGTACATTTACTCACCTAATCTTGTATCTGGTGATACTTCAATACTTGTGATACCTAAGTTTGGTGCAGTCGAAGCTGGCCAATACCTGTCGTTCAGTTTATTTGCTGAATCTGATGGAGCTAATTGGGAATTAAGCGAAGAAGACAGCATCCTTGTTCAGATATCCAGTGATTGTGGCGCAACTTATGTTACCGAAATGGTAATTGACAGTTCGAACTACAAATACGACGGAAACTGGCAAGTATTCTATGTTGATTTATCGGCATACGAAGGAATGGACATCAACGCTCGTATCGTTGGATTCAAATTCCCAAGTATGGTTGTTGATAACGACCATTATTCTTACGATATTGACAACGTATCATGGGGTATTTTCGATGCCGGTGTTTCTGATGTTGAAATATTTACCGGTAATCCTTATCATACTCCAGAATGTGGTGCTGTAGAAGTTCCTGTAGAAGTAACTGTTTACAACTATGGTAACCTTCCGATAAGCAACATTCCAGTACGCGTTGAATTTACCTTTACTGATATGGATGACTATCTGCTTGACTTCATGATTGACACCATAACTCTAATGAATGGTGAATCATTTACATTCATTGCAGATACTATCAATACTACAATGGAGGGTCATTACCATGTTGATGCATATACTACTTATGCAATGGATAATGATATGGATAACAACGATGCTGAAGATGATGCTAGTACAACTTATCAAACTGAAGTTCCATACGCTTCTTGTGATGCTCCCGATTATTTCGGAGGTTTCTGGAATACCTATATATCACAATTTGACACACTGAAATGGGAAATTCCTGCAAAAGTTGGTCCAATAGCTGCAAATCATATGATTGGATTTAGTTACTATTATATTTCAAGAGACAATTCCGGAAATGTTATTGGTAACTATATGAGAACAGGTGATTACATTGAGTTATTAGTATCAACTGACTGTGGCGAAACATACGATGTTGTTTATACAATTGACATGAACAATCACCACAACATGAATTATCCTGTAACTCTTGGTGAAAGTCTGGCTGCTTACGATGGAATGACTGTATGGTCTAAAGTACGCTTTGTAAAAGGCGATGTTGGTATGGCCGACGTTTATTTTAACTGCTTCTATATTGACTATGCTGATGACGCAGCAATTTACAATGTAGAATGGCTAACCAACGAAGACTTCAGAGTTTGTGGTTCAGCAAACGACTCAGTGCTTGTTGAAGTTGGAAACGATGGTATCAACGAACTTACTTCTGTTCCAGTTAAAGTTATCATGAGCATGTATGATGACGAACTTGGAGAATACGTAAAAGTTGACTCTGTTGATGTTACTTATACTGGTTCAATATTCAACAGTGAATATGATACAGTTTGGGCTGCCGGTTTCAATACCGACTCTGCCGGAACATACATGTTCGAAGCTGTTGCAATGATGCCAAGTGATAGTAATGATGCAAACAACTACGATGATGAATACGGAACAATTTCGGTTCCATTAGAAATTTCATTTATCGATCATTTCACTGACATTTCATCTACTATTAACACTTGGTATATTGATACATACGACAACTTCCAGGGAGATTTTAATTATTCTGAGACTGGCGATGGTTATGTTTATCTGGACAATATGCGCCAGGGTGATACCGTTGAATTCAAAACCCCAACTGTTGGTACTGTTGATGCAAATACCATTTTCGGATTGAAATATCTGGTTGAAGCTTGGGAATTATCAGATGATTATGGTCTGCCTACAGGTAACTACCTGCGTCCGGGAGATAAGATTGAAATCTATGCAAGTAACGACTGTTTTGCTACAGAAACCTTGCTGCATACAATTACAAGCGCTAATCATACAGACAGTGCCGATTTCCAGGTACTCACTCTTGACTTAGATGCTTTTGCCGGTGGTAACATCCAGGTGAAAATTGTAGTAATCAAAGGTGAAATTGGTAGAATGGATATTGATGTAGATTATGTAGCTATTTCTAATCCTGACATAGGAGTTATAGATTTAATGTTGTTGAGCGATTATGGAGACTATGAAGAAGACCTTTGCGGTTTAAGAAGTGATAGTCTTTATGCATACATATACAACTATGGTCTGGAAACAGTAACTGACTTCAATGTTGCTGTAGATCAGAATGGTTCTGCCACTTCATATCCATATTCCGGTGAAATTTTACCAGGTGATTATGATTCGTTGTATGTTGGAATTATCACAATAGTTAATGAAGACATAATTGACTTTATGATTTACACCAGCCTGGCATCTGATGTTGATAATGACAACGATACCATGGCGTTCAGAATGGTTAATCAACCAGTAGCTGTTCCTTATCGTGCATTTACTGAAGATTGGGTAATGGATGACTGGAAATTGGAAGATATGAATCGTTCCGGTACTGAACTATACACATATTGGGTTGATGGTTACGATATGGGAGATCCTATTGATTCTGCATGGGCAATATCTCCAGTAATCGAAGGTGTTGGTGAAGAGACCTTCCTTGTTTTCGATTATGAATTGGAAATCGACGATGTTACTCATTTCATCTTCGAAGAACAAATGTTAATTGAAGTAACAACAGATTGTGGTGAAACATGGACTACCGTTACTCCTGATGTAATTAACAATGTTGCTCTTGATGTTGATATTGATGATATCAATAACGATGCCGACCATGGTACTGTATATGCAGATCTATCTCAATTTGCTGGTCAGGAAATAATCATTAAAGTAACATTTATGACTGGCAGAAGTGAAGATGGCTTCTATATGTATATGGATGATATTAAAGTAATTGATTTACCAATCCATCGTCCAGAAATACATCATACCAATACAAACATTGTTTGTACAGGTGAAACATACCAGTTCTCTACTCTAGGCTTGCCACAGGCTGAACTTTACAATTGGGTAATTGAGCCTGCCGAAGCTGCAGCAGTAATTGGTAATGGAACTGTTGTTGATGTAACTATCAACGAAGACTTCTATGGTGAATTTGACATCACTGTTCAGGGAGTATTAGACGATCAGGCAATTCCTAACATTGAATACGAAGACGATGGTCAACGTGAAATGTGGGGTGACTTCCTGAATTGGTATGGTGGAATCATAGCTTACAAATACATCAATGGATACAAGTATTACATGGATGGAACTGTACGTAGTGCATTCTCATTACCAATAACCATGATTGCTGATGCTTGCTTAACTGATGTTGATGAAACTACAACTGATGCATTCAGTGTATATCCTAATCCTTCTAAAGGTCACGTAAGTGTTGATATACCAAATGTATCCGGCGAAGTTGAAATACATGTTGTTAGCATGAAAGGTGCAATTGTTTACTCAGAAAAAGTATTTGTTGACGAAACTGTTGAGCTTGACTTAACAGGATTAACTGACGGTATTTACTACATCGAGCTAAGCTCTGATGAAGAAGTAAACAGAAGCATTCTTACTATTAAAAAATAGATATAAACTCTAAATAAAAGGAAACGGGGCATTTAGCCCCGTTTTTTTTGTTTAATATTCTCCATTTTCCCCGTCATTCCTACGTAAGCAGGAATCGGTATCTTTGCACACCGCTTGAATTCAATGGAGGCTAATTCCCAGCCTTCGCATAACCGCAATGAAAAATAAAAGGTATGGAAATCTCCGGATCCATGTCTGCCGTCAGGCAGAAAGCCTTTATGACGCTGATTGAGTTTTGGAATACCCCTGCACCAGCATTACCACCCTACCTAACCCACATCGTCATCTCAGAATTTACGGAGTGCAGCGGAGAAAATAGCTGAAATCTCCTACCCTTGCTTTGCAATATCTCTTATTCGAGCGAAGATGATCCCCGGGCCACTGTCTAGCCGGCAGGCTGGAAACCTGAAAATGACAGCTATAGTTTGTATAGTTGGTTAGAAGTTGCAATTCAGGTATTGAAGGTTGAGAGTCCTGTACACTCTGATTCTGCTTCAAGTTTCAAACTTGAAGCAGTTACAAACAGTTATAGAAGTAATTAGAAGCTGTTTTAGACTATTTCGTTATTCATAAAACCCTGTTTCTTTAACACACTTAAAAGAGCCTGCGAAAAAGCAACATTGTCTTTTTTTGTATATCGGTTATCTGTAAAAACCTGGGCCAGGGTTTCTTTATTATTTTCCTTCAGTAATTGCCTGGTTAATTCCATGCTTTCTTTCTCAGAATATATCTCATCAATTTGCTCAGTTGAATAATCTGTATAAGTTTCGTTGTGAATAACCCCATGCAGAGGCAATCTGTCGGTTAATCCGGGATCGTTAGCAGGATATCCAACAACAAGTGTAGTTACCGGAACAACAAATTTTGGTAAATTTAAAATGTCGATTATTTTCTCTGCCATATAGGTAGTAGTTCCCAGGTAGCATATTCCAAGTTTGTGAGCTTCGGCAGCTATTGCTACATTCTGGGCAGCCAACAAGGCATCGATAGCTGCTGTAAAAAACGACAGGAAATTATCGTACCCCGGAACAGCCTGCCGAACTTTGCACCATTTATTAAACCTGTTAAAATCAGCACAAAAAGTTAATACAACAGGTGCCTGTTTAACCATTTCCTGTTTAAAATGCGATTCCCAAAGTTGATTTTTAATCTTCTGATTTTTTGTTACAACAACACTATACACCTGCATATTTCCTGTTGTAGACGCCCGACTGCCAGCAGCAAGGATTTCGTTCATAACTTCGGCGGGAATAATATCTGGCTTGAAACTTCTAATACTTTTATGATTTAAAATAGTCTCTACAATGTGCATATTTATTAGTATATTTATGAGAAATCAAAGATACATAATCTGTATATTGCAATACGTCAATTTTTTTTATACTTTTATCAAACATAAGGAATAATTTGTCAACCTTAGAGATTGATATAGCGTAAAAGAAGCTGTTACTAACATAAATATAAAAACGATGAAACGGATACTTATTCCATTTGTGGCACTTGTTGTACTTTGTTTTATTACTGCATCATGCAACAATTATACTTGTCCGGCATATGCCGATGATGCAAATCAACAAGAACAGGCAGACGAGTTAAATAGCTAAAATATTCCTTCCTGATTTCCGTTATTAATAAATAATCAGGAAATTCCATTGATATGAAACTTAGAAGATTTGTTTTTGTCCTATTTATATTGTTAGGATTTATTGCAGTGTCGTGTAATCAATATACCTGTCCTGCATATAGTCAGAACACCGAGGAAGAAACAGAAGCGAAAGGCTAATTATTCTCCAAAAAAAATATTCTCCTTAGCAATAATTATGTGTTTTGCATTAATTTAGCAAAGTACATGAAAGGCTTATATATTATAGCAGTTACCATATTCTTTTCTTGCAGTATATTTTCGCAGGGTGAACTGGATGAATCATCGAAAATATTCTACAGAAATGAAAAGACTTATGGCATTTTGTTAAACTCTAATGGCTTAGGCTTCAATTACAGGTATGCCAAACGTATTGATGCTTACAGAAAAACCCTGTACGAAGCCGAAATAAATTACCTGAAACACCCCAAAGAAAACAGGGTTACACTCCAAGTTACCAACCGATCTATAATTTACGGAAAGCTAAATTCTACATACACCCTTAAAGGCTCAATAGGAATACAAAAAGAATTGTACCAGAAGCGTGACATGGGTGGTATCTCAATAAGGTATTTCGCAAATATTGGCCCATCCCTGGCTATCATGAAGCCTGTTTATTTCGAGTACTACGATTTCAATATAGGAGATTATTATTACGACAAGTTCCTTGAACATGGGAACTACGTTGGCAGGGGTCCTTTTACCATGGGCATATCTGAGATCAGCGTATCACCCGGTCTTTACGGAAAATTCGGCTTTACGTTTGAATACAGTAAAGTTGACGAGCTTTTTCATGCCATTGAAGCCGGTGCTGGCTTCGATGCTTATGCCCGTAAACTCCGGATAATGGACACCCAGCCCGAAAAGATACTTTTTATACTTCCCGATGATTATTTTGTGCTTAGTCTTTTTATAAGCTACAGATTCGGTAAAGTGCTTAGTTCACAATTTACTCCACAACGAAACAGAATTGATAATCTGATAGTAGATTAATGCAATTTGTATCAATATATTAAGCTATTGTTATAATTTTCACAATTTTTAATTGGTTATGACCCGTTAAGTTGTCCATTACTAATTTATTTCTTAAATTCGCACCTCGATTTTCAAACAAAAAGAAATATTTTAATTAATTAACTTTTATAAACATGGGAAAAATTAAAATCGGTATTAACGGTTTCGGTAGAATCGGAAGATTCGTATTCCGTATTGCTGCGGCTAATGAGAAAGTTGAAGTTGTAGGTATCAATGACCTTATTGGTGTTGATTACATGGCTTACATGCTTAAATACGATTCTACTCACGGCCAGTTTAAAGGTACTGTTGAAGTTAAAAATGGTAAACTTATCGTTAACGGAACTGAAATTCGTGTAACTGCAGAAAAAAATCCGGCAGACTTAAAATGGAGTGAAGTTGGTGCTGAATATGTTGTTGAATCAACCGGCTTATTCTTAACCAAAGAAAAAGCACAAGGTCACCTCGATGCTGGTGCAAAAAAAGTTATCATGTCAGCTCCATCGAAAGATGATACTCCAATGTTTGTTATGGGTGTTAACAACACTTCGTACACAAACGATATGAATTTTGTTTCTAACGCATCTTGTACTACCAACTGCTTAGCTCCAATAGCAAAAGTTCTTAACGACAACTATGGTATTGTTGAAGGTCTTATGACTACTGTTCACGCAACTACTGCTACTCAAAAAACTGTTGACGGTCCTTCAATGAAAGACTGGCGCGGTGGACGTGGTGCCGGCCAGAACATTATTCCTTCATCAACCGGTGCTGCTAAAGCTGTAGGTAAAGTTATTCCTTCACTTAATGGCAAATTAACAGGTATGGCTTTCCGAGTACCCACTCCTGATGTTTCCGTTGTTGACTTAACTTGTCGTCTTGAAAAAGGTGCTTCTTACGAAGAAATCTGTGCTGCAATGAAAGCTGCTGCGGAAGGTCCATTAAAAGGAATTCTTGGATATACTGAAGATCAGGTTGTTTCTAACGACTTTTTAGGTGACACCAGAACTTCAATCTTTGATGCAGGTGCAGGAATTCAATTGTCAGACAAATTTGTGAAAGTTGTTTCATGGTATGATAATGAAATGGGTTACTCAGCAAAAGTTGTTGACCTTATTATGTATATGGACTCAGTTAAATAATTGAGTTTTATAAGAAATAAAAAGGCTGATTTCGTCGAAATCAGCCTTTTTTTATCTGTTTTTCTTTTCTAAATATACTCTTTCATATTGAATGGAATACTCAAAAGTGAATGATAATGCTCGCCTAAACTTTCAATGGCCTCATCATCTTCTTCGAAAAACCAGTTTACTTCGAGTTTTACACCAGCTAAATAATTTTTCTTAAATACTCGAAATAAGCCCAACAAATATTTTGAAGAACCACTATTGACATAATCAAGGTTTATATCGAAGGAAGTATTTTGGGCAGGAGCCCTAAAATATTCATTTAGCCAACTAAGAATAGGATCAAAGAAATCGCCGGGATTTTCCGGAATTGCCCTTCCTTCCATTTTAAAGACACCTGTTTCAGGATTTAAATAAACCCATGGAGTGTTTGATGTTTTTGGAAATTCTAAAACTTTCATGGCCCAAATCTGTAGGTTAAACTGTTGAATTAAAAATATTTACAACATAAATAATTATACGCAACCAGAACAATTTAGTTTCTTTTCTGTTCTCATAAAAAAGCAATTACTCTTCCCTAATTTTAAAGAGTTTTTGCATCTTTGCAAAGCCAATTAAAGGTTTATTTTTTAGAATTGCAAGCTATTTTTTTAACATAAAGACAGTTAGTTATGATTTTCGACTTAGAAATGATAAAAAAAGTATATTCCGAAATTCCGGAAAAAGTTGACAAAGCGAAAAAAGTTACAGGAAAACCATTGACCCTTGCTGAAAAAATACTATATGCTCACTTAAGTGAATCTGCCGATACTGCCTTCGAACGTGGTACAGATTATGTAAATTTTAACCCGGACAGGGTGGCCATGCAGGATGCTACAGCGCAAATGGCTTTATTGCAGTTTATGCAAGCCGGAAAGCAGAAGGCAGCAGTTCCCTCGACTGTTCATTGCGATCACCTGATATTAGCAAAAGAAGGAGCATTTAAAGATTTGCCCTCTTCAAAAAACCTGAATAAAGAAGTTTTTGATTTTCTGAGTTCAGTTTCAAATAAATACGGAATAGGATTCTGGAAACCGGGAGCCGGTATAATACACCAGGTTGTACTTGAAAATTACGCCTTTCCCGGAGGAATGATGATAGGAACTGACTCTCACACCGTTAATGCCGGAGGCTTAGGCATGATTGCCATTGGTGTTGGAGGCGCAGATGCTGTAGACGTTATGGTGGGTATGCCCTGGGAACTTAAATTCCCAAAACTGATAGGCATAAAGCTTACCGGGAAAATGAACGGATGGACCTCTGCAAAAGATGTGATATTAAAAGTTGCCGGTTTACTTACAGTAAAAGGAGGCACAGGCTGTATTGTTGAATATTTTGGAGAAGGTGCTAAAAACATTTCTGCTACCGGTAAAGGAACCATTTGTAATATGGGCGCCGAAATCGGGGCAACAACATCTACTTTCGGTTACGACGAGTCGATGGAAAAATACCTGAAAGCCACCGGACGCGAAGAGGTTGCAAAACTCGCCAGCGGAGTTAAAGAATACCTTACAGGAGATCCCGAAGTATACAGTAATCCCGAAAAATACTTCGATCAGGTGATTGAAATTAACCTTTCAGAACTGGAACCCCACCTGAATGGTCCCTTTTCTCCCGACATTGCCACCCCGATAAGTAAAATGAAAGATGTTGCAGCAAAAAACGGATGGCCAACAAAAGTTGAAGTTGGATTAATTGGTTCCTGTACCAACTCATCATACGAAGATATTTCACGGGCTGCATCAATTGCTGAAGATGCAGTTACAAAAAAATTAAAAGCTCAGTCAGAATTTACTATAACTCCCGGTTCTGAGCAGGTAAGATATACAATCGACAGGGATGGCTTTATTAGTACATTTGAAAAAATGGGCGGCAAAGTATTCGCTAATGCCTGTGGCCCATGTATTGGCCAGTGGGCAAGAGCCGGTGCCGAAAAGCAGGAAAAAAACACGATTGTGCATTCTTTTAACAGAAACTTTGCAAAAAGAGCCGATGGAAATCCCAATACCTATGCTTTTGTTGCATCACCTGAGCTGGTAACCGCCCTGGCAATAGCCGGCGACCTCACTTTTAATCCAATAACCGATACCCTGGTTAATGAAAAGGGTGAACAAGTAAAACTCAATGCCCCCAGTGGCAATGAACTGCCCGACAAAGGATTTGATGTGGAAGATCCCGGATTTCAGGCTCCAGCAGCTGATGGAAGCTCTGTAGAAGTTGTAGTTAACCCGGAATCGGACAGACTGCAAATTTTAACTCCTTTTGAACCTTGGAACGGCAAAGACTACATAGGCCTGAAGCTATTGATAAAAGCAAAAGGGAAATGCACAACAGACCATATATCTATGGCAGGTCCGTGGTTGAAATACAGAGGCCATCTCGACAATATCTCCAATAACCTTTTAATTGGTGCGGTAAACTACTTTAATAATGATACAAACAATGTTCTTAATCAGCTGAGCGGAAGGTATTCGAAAGTACCGGATGCTGCCAGAGCTTATAAAGAACAAGGATTAGGTTCAATAATTATTGGCGATGAAAACTATGGCGAAGGATCTTCAAGAGAACATGCCGCCATGGAACCCCGTAATCTTGGCGTAAAAGTTGTACTTGTAAAATCGTTTGCACGTATTCACGAAACAAACCTTAAAAAACAGGGCATGCTGGCTCTGACTTTTGCAGATAGGAACGATTATGACAAAATACAGGAGAAGGACACTTTAGACATCCTGGGATTGTCGGATATTACCCCCGGAAAAGCACTGACCGTTGTTTTGAACCATGTAGATGGTTCAACCGAAAAGTTTGCGGTAAATCATACTTACAACAACAATCAGATTGAATGGCTTAAAGCCGGATCAGCACTCAATTTAATAAAACTACAAAACAAATAGGCGGGTTTTATAAAGAATGTTTATATCGGGTAGACTGAAGCTGTCTATCCGTTTTTTATTTTTAGTAACTTAAACACGATTTTGCATCTTTTAAACAATGAACCTCAAAAACTACATTTGCTGCTTTTTTTTATTTTTTCTGACAATTAATGTTTTGGCTCAGGAACCTGAGGAAGAAGTTAACTTTAACGAACTTCTTAATATGCCTATTGAAGAGCTTTTAGATTTGAATATTAATTTACAGGTTTCTTCGAATACCCAAAAAAACTTATTCAGCAGCCCATCAACAGTAACCGTGATAAACAAGGAGACTTTGCTTAATTATAACTTTCAAACAGTTTCTGAAGCCGTGAAAACTGTAGCCGGGATGATGGTAACACGCACCTACCTGAAAAAAAATATTCCGACAGCCAGAGGAGTATTACAGGATCATTATGCTAATAAAATACTAATCCTGGTTAACGGAGTTCCTACCTTCAATTCAATAACAGGTGAAGGCATCTTAGACAGGATAAGTATTCACAGCCTTGAAAGAATAGAGATTCTGAAAGGACCGGCATCGGTACTTTATGGCACAAACGCTTATGCCGGAGCCATTAACCTGATTTTAAGAAATAAATCGGAGAACCTTGTTGAAGCTCATAGCGGATTAGGTTATTTTAACCTCTATAATTCTGGTGCAAATCTTAATGTGAAACATAAAAGACTGAACCTTTTTGTATCAGGGAACAGTTATCAGTATCACAGAAAACACACAACTTATCTCGACGAAAACGGGGAATCAGGTGAAGTAGATGACTTAGATATTAATAACGATTTTACACTATGGTCAAAATATGGTTCACACCAGATTTTTCTTAACGGATATAACATGCAGGAAGGATTTTTAGGTGTTGGTTCAACATATGCTTCAGGGGCAGGTATTCCGCAAAAGCTCTTCGGCTATTTAACAAATTATCAATTCAATAAAGAATTCTCCGAAAAATTAAATTTGGGATTAATGCTTTCAAACGACTGGAATCAGCGACAAATTGCAAGGGATAGGAGCGACAGTATTCAATCATTAATTACCGGATACCGGCTGTATGGAAACCTGGTGGTAAATTACAAGCTAAACAAACACCTAACGCTCGAAGCCGGCAGTCTGATTGATTTCAGAAAGTCGGTCAATTATAATAACTTTGTTGCTCAAACCGGCATGCTGATTTCAAACAACAACCTTAAGAATAAGAATGTGACAGAGAATTCACATGTAGCTCAAATAAATTTTGAAAAAGATAAATTCAGTTCAACAGCAGGAATCAGATACACAATTAATTCAAACTTCGGTGGCAATTTCACACCCAGGCTTTCAACCGTATATCGTGTAAATAAATCCACTTCCATAAAAGCAATGTATGGCGAATCTTTCAAGGCTCCTACCCTGTTTGAATTGTTTTTTTTAAATCCCGACAGCACTGTTTTTGGGAATGAACAACTAGATCCTGAAAAGAACCACTCACTGGAAATTGCATTCCTGAAACAATTTAATCACTTCTTTTTGCAAGTTCTTGCCTATGGAACCTTACAGGAAAATAAAATTGAACGCATGACAACCGATGTTGTTTTTCAAAACAAAATATTTCCTAACCAATTAAAATATACTAACCTTAGTGACTTTTACACAACCGGACTGGAGTGGGAACTAAAATATAATAATCCCAAGATTGCCCATATATTCCTGAATTACAATTATTGCAGGGGTATGACTTCAAGCCATGCCACTGCCGATGAACAATTTAACTACATCTATATACCAAATCATCAGTACACATTAGGAATCAATAAAAAAGTTAAGAAAGGGTTTTCAACTTCAGTATTGTTAAATGGATGGTCGGCAACAAATGGACCTTTGGCCGTAATTGATGCCCAGAATATACTCGATGTAAACTTTACATACCAAAAAAACTATTATAAATACAAATTCAGTCATACCATTGGCATCAAAAATTTATTCAATGAACGTATTGAGGTTCCGGAA
>JAFGVA010000062.1 GCA_016938235.1 Bacteroidales bacterium
TATGATAATGATTTTCCCTCAGCCGGAATCATTACAGGCATTGGAATTATTCAGAAAAAACCGGCTGTTATTGTTGCTAACGATGCAACGGTTAAGGGAGGAACCTATGTGAAGGAAACAATTAAAAAACACATCAGGGCTCAGCAAATTGCCATGCAAAACAAACTCCCCTGTGTTTATCTGGTCGATTCGGGAGGAATTTTTCTTCCCCGGCAAGCCGATGTTTTTCCCGACAGGTTCGACTTTGGCAGAATATTCTTTAACCAGGCCAGGATGTCTGCCGAAGGCATTCCACAGATTTCTGTTGTAATGGGGTCTTGTACTGCCGGAGGAGCCTACATTCCGGCCATGGGCGACGAGACTGTTATTGTTAAAAACCAGGGTACAATATTTATTGGTGGCCCTCCATTAGTGAAGGCAGCAACTGGTGAAGAAGTTACAGCTGAAGAGCTTGGTGGAGGTGAAGTACATACAAAAATATCGGGTGTGGCCGATTACCTTGCAGACGACGATGTACATGCTTTGAAGTTATGCAGAGATATTTTTTCTACACTGAATACAAAAAAGCTTCCAGCTGTTGAAACTACCTTTAAAGAACCAAAATACAGTGCCGAAGAATTATACGGGCTTATACCCGAAAGTCCGAAAAAGCCAATAGATCCATACAAAATAATCGACAGATTGGTTGATGGGAGCGAGTTCCACGAGTTTAAAAGAGAATATGGTAAAACTCTGGTCACTGCTTGGGCAGGTATTCTTGGACAACAAGTCGGGATTATTGCGAACAATGGTTTTTTAAATTCCGAAAGTGCTCTGAAGGGAGCTCATTTCATTGAGCTTTGCGAATTCCGGAAGATTCCATTGTTGTTTCTTCAGAATATTACAGGATTTATTGTTGGTAAAACATATGAACACCAAGGGATTGCCCGCGATGGCGCGAAACTGATCCACGCAGTGGCCAATGCCAGGGTACCCAAATTTACGCTTGTTTTTGGAGGTTCTTATGGAGCCGGAAATTATGCCATGGCAGGGCGTGCTTACGATCCAAACTTTCTGTTCATGTGGCCTAACTCAAAAGTAGCTGTTATGGGCGGTGAGCAGGCCAGGCAGGTGCTGGAATCGATAGGTGCCGAAAACAGCGGTTTAATAGAGCAGTTCGAGAAAGAAAGCTCGGTTTTTTATAGCACATCAAGACTTTGGGATGATGGGATAATTGATCCGGTTGATACAAGAAATATCCTGGGATTATTGCTTTCTATAGCTGAAATTCCTTCCAAACACGAAAATAATTTCGGAGTTTTTCGAATGTAAACAGATACCTTATTAATGCAAGATTATAAGACATTAGAATATGGTGAAAGCGGTAAGCTGGCGGTTCTTAAACTAAACAGACCCTTGAAACTAAACGCGCTTAATGAACAATTAATAGATGAACTTACAGAATTGTTTGTTTACCTGACAAACAGAGATGAGGTTGTTCTTCTTCAGCTTTCAGGTAAAGGAAATGCATTTTGTGCCGGAGCCGATATTGAATGGCTTAATCGCCTTAAAGATCAAAGTGTTGAGATTATTGAACAGGCTTTTTTGAAAATTGCGGATATGCTCCAGCAGATGTATTCCCTTCCGCAAACTATTGTTGCAATGGCACATGGTTCGGTATATGGAGGCGGGTTGGGTCTTTTGGCTTGCAGCGATTTTGTGCTCAGTGCACCCGATACCAAATATTCATTTAGCGAGATTAACCTGGGACTAATTCCAGCAACTATCAGTCCTTATGTTATAAGGAAAATTGGTACTAATAATGCCAAAGAACTTTTTTATTCCGGGGAGCGATTTCAGGAAGAAAAAGCATTGGAAATTGGCTTGATTGATCAGGTTGTTGCTGGTAAGCTTAATTTTGAAACCTTAATAAAGAACCTGCTAAAAAAACCTCAATCTGCATTAAAGGCTACGAAACAATTATTCAGAAATCATTTTGATGATTCTTTTTTACCTGGCATCCAAAAGAAAAACAGCAGGCTGATTGCAGAACTTATAAAGACAAAGGAAACGCAGGAATTATTGAATAAATTTTTGAAAAGGTAAATAAACTTTTTTCTAAGCTAAGATTTTAAAGAGCATGAAACGAATTTTGATTGCAAACAGGGGGGAGATAGCGGTAAGAATTATTAAAACTATTCATAAGCTTGGAAAAGAGGCAGTAGCTGTCTATCATGCTGACGAAGAGGATGCACAACATATGCAGAATGCTGACTCTGCTTATTGCCTTGGAACAGGTTCATTGAATGAAACCTATCTTAACATTCCGAAAATAATTAAAATTGCTAAAGAAAGTGGTTCCGATGGTGTTCATCCCGGCTATGGTTTTTTGTCGGAAAATTATCTTTTTGCTAAAGCCTGTGAGGATAATGAACTTGTTTTTATCGGACCCAAAAGCGAAGTGATTCGAAAAATGGGCTCAAAATCGGAATCGAAAAAAATTGCCGAACTTACCGGGATACCTGTTTTAAAATCTTTTACTTCTTCGAAGGATTATTTTTCTGATGATGCGGTTTTTCCGCTGTTAATAAAAGCTGTATCCGGTGGAGGTGGAAAAGGACTTAAGATAGCCAGGAACAGGGGTGAATACGATTCGGCTCTGCAAAGCGCCAGAAGAGAAGCCAAAGCATATTTCGGTGACGATGAGGTTTTAGTTGAGCCTTATCTCGAAAATTCAAGACATATCGAGGTACAGATTTTGGGTGATAAATACGGTCAGGTGACTCATTTATTTGAAAGAGAATGTAGTATACAGCGAAATCGTCAGAAAGTAATCGAAGAAGCACCTGCAGTGTCTGTCTCTGAGAAACTCAGAAATCAGCTTCAAACGTCAGCTATTAACTTTGCTAAAGTATTAAATTATACCAATGCCGGTACAGTTGAATTTTTAGTGCAGGGAGAAAAATACTTTTTCCTTGAAATGAATACCCGCATACAGGTAGAACATCCGGTTACCGAAATTATTACAGGCATCGATATTGTTGCACAACAAATATACATTGCCGAAGGTAAGCCTTTATCAGAAGAAGTATTAAATGCTTCGGTATCGGGTCATGCCATTGAGGCTCGGATTTATGCCGAAGATCCTATTAAAAGTTTTATGCCTTCAACCGGGAAAATAAGTCTGCTGAGAATACCGGAACAGCTGCGTTTCGATACTTTTATTAGTGAAAACTGTGGTATTACACCCCATTTCGATGCAATGCTTGGAAAGCTTATTGTTTTAGGTGAAAACAGAAGTATGGCTATCAAGAAGATGTACCAAGCTTTGCATGATACTCACATACATGGAATTAAAACAAATACGCAACTGCTTTCTCAGGTTATTAGAGATCCCGACTTTGCAGACAATAAAATTTCTACCACTTACTTAGAGAACAAGCTTGAATATTTTAAAGAATCACTACAGAAATACGATAAGCAGGTAGCCATAAATGCCTTGTTAATCGCATTTACAATTCAGAATTTTTTCAAGCCGGGAAATACAGAGACGAATTTGTGGGAAAGAACAGGCCATTTTTCTTCTTACAATAATTTAATCGCTACTATAAATGGCGAGGATTATAAATATCGTATGTACAAGTTAAACGAAAACAGATTTAAGTTTTGCAGGAGCGAAACCGAATTTATCATAGAGAATCCCGGCATTACTTCCAATACAATAACATTTAATACGAATAACACAAAATACAGACTACTATTTTCGGTAAATGATGCTTTTGTTTATGATAATTACGAGCTGGAAGGCAGGGTTTTTAGGGTGTCAACGCCTTTAATTTTACGTATGGCAAAAGTCTTTTTGTTAAAACAGAACGTTAAAAGTAAATCAGCAGTCAACCAAATTCGTTCTCCTTTGTTTGGTAAAATAGTTGCAATAAAGGTAAATAAGAACCAAAGAGTTCTTAAAGGCGACATCCTGATGGCGGTAGAATCGATGAAAACAGAGAACAACATCGTATCACCTGAAAATGGTATTGTTAACGAGATATTTGTTGAGGAAGGAGTACAGGTAAAAGAAAATTTTGAATTAATTACATTGAATCCGGTATAGATGAACTTTTTAGTAAAGGAAAAGCATTTAAAAATTGTTGAGAAGGTTAAGGAATTTGCAGAGCAGGAGGTTAAACCGGTTATTGTCAAATTCGATGAGGAGGAAAAATTCCCGGTTGATATAATCAGAAAACTCGGAGAATTAAAGGTATTCGGCATGCATGTGCCTGAGGAATATGGTGGCATGGGCACCGATACTTTATCGTATATTATGACAGTGGAAGAGCTGGCAAAAGTTGACAGCTCGGTGGCAGCATGTCTCACAGCCCATAATTCATTGGGTATTGGGCCAATACTTGAATTTGGTAGCGAACAACAAAAGAAGGAGCGGTTGCCGGCACTATGTACAGGAGAAAACTTGTGGGCTTTTGGTTTAACCGAGAAAAATGCCGGATCAGATGCATTAGGTGTTGAGACCAGGGCTAAACCCGATGGCGATCAATATGTGCTCAACGGGAGCAAAATATTCATAACCAACGGTTATTCTGAATTGACGCGCGGGCTTACTGTTTTAGCGCAGACTGGTCTTTACAACGGAAAAAAAGAACTGTCAACTTTGCTTGTTGACAAGGAAACACCGGGCTTCACCGGCAAAACTATGCATGGAAAACTACTTTGGCGTGCGGTGAATAATGCTGAATTAAACTTCGATAATTGCCGGGTGCCTGAAGAAAACCTCTTAGGTAAACGCGGACAGGGCAGTAAGGTAATGCTTAAAACCCTTGACTCGGGAAGGCTTTCTGTTGCTGCCATGGGTTTGGGGTTGGCTGAAGGTGCCTATGCTATGGCAAGGGATTATGCAAAAAAGCGTCAGCAGTTTGGTAAACCAATTAGCCATTTCCAGGTTATATCTTTTAAGCTGGCTGATATGGCAATGAAAATCGAACTGGCCAAAAATACATTATACAATGCCTGTTGGCTAAAAGACCAGGGAAAAGAATTTAGTAAGCAGGCAGCCATGGCAAAACTATATAGTTCGGAGATTGCCGGAGAAATAGCCAACGAAGCGATGCAAATTTTTGGCGGATATGGTTTCTTAAAAGAAAACCACATAGAAAGATTTTTCCGCGATCAAAAATTACTACAGGTAGGTGAAGGAACTTCTGAAATACTGCGGCTCGTTATATCGAGAAAAATAATGAAGGAAAACGAAAAGCCTTATGAATCGTGAGTTTAAAACACCTTTTTCTTTAGCCGAGGCTTATCTGAAAATAAATCCGGAATACTTATGATTAAAGGTTTTTCCCGTTTATCGAAGAAAGAAAAAATCAAGTTTATAACCGATAAATACTTATCAAA